>NZ_JAVYJG010000007.1:0-534505 GCF_032621675.1 Pseudomonas sp. zfem003
CCCAGCCGTGCAGATGGCCGACCCGAGCAAGACCTACGCGAGGCCCAAGCCGAAGCCTGCGCCGAAGCCAGCCGCCCCCGAGCCAGAGGTTGTTTACCGGGAAGTGCCGGTCCCGGTGCAGGTGCCGGTCCAGGTCAAGCCTTGCGTGAAGTATGTGGAACAGAAAATCCACACCCGGCAGAAAATGGCCGATGGCAGCACTAGGGGTGGTGTCGAGATTCGCAAGGTGCCCGTCCCCTGTACTTGATTTCTAATTCTCAGAACCCGCCGATGGCGGGTTTTTTTATGCCTGGAGATTGGCATGAGCGATATCCACATCCTATTCCCCGAGCCGGTCCCCGTGACGCTGGGCCGCCTCCAGGTGCTGATCAACCCCGTGCGCCTGCCGGACTTCGAGCGCTTCGGCGAGGCCGGTGCCCGACTCTTCGAGATGCTCGGCAACTTCACCGCCGAGGAGATCTACCGCTACGCCAAGCAGTCCGGCGACCTGCAGGTGATCCTGCTGCGTTGCACCAGCCTCACCCGCTGGTCACTCAGGCGCGTGCCGGCGGCGTCTGCCGTCGAGCTGATGGTGCACGTCGTGCGGGTGAACTCCAGTTTTTTCGGACGGGCCCTGGTGGCGGCGGCAAGCGTCGTGGCTGGGCAGACGCCGTCCAGCAACTGATATCCGCCGGCCACACCTGGGCCGATATCCAGACCTACACCCTCCCGCAGATCGAGGCCTTTGCCGCTGCCCTCCACGAGGACAGCCGCGCTGCCGCCCTGCTCGATCTGCAGGTGGCCCGAGCCGCTCGCTGCGAGAAGGGCTAGCTGGTGATCGAGGGCGTCAACCGCGCCCAGCCGGCTTTCGACCGCGCCGACAGCCAGCTGGCCAACCTGATGGAATCCGCCAAGTCGGCCGGCCTGGCCCTGGCGGGTGCGCTGTCGGTGGCCGCCGTGGGTGCCTTCGTGAAGTCATCCATCGACGCCGTGGACATGACCGGCGAGCTGGCAGAGCGGGCCAACATGGCCGCCAGCGAGTTCGCCGGCCTGCAGTACGCGGCCAAGTACGCCAGCATCGAGGGGGAGGCGCTGAGCGCCACCCTCACCAAGTTCAACGCCAATATCCAGGCCGCCGCCGACGGGTCGAAGAAGCAGGCCGAGGCGTTCGATACCATCGGCGTCTCGCTGCGCAACCAGGACGGCAGCCTCAAGGGCACCACCCAGCTCCTGCTGGGCGCTCAATGACATCAGCGGTTACCTCATCACCTTCACCAAGGACGGCAAGAAGGCGACCGAGTCGGCCGAGATCATGGGCACCGGCCTCAAGATCCTCACCAGCATCTGGATCGTTCTGGCCGGCGAGTTCAAGCGCTACGGCAAGTTGTTCGGTGCCGTCTTCGCTGCCGCTGCGCAGGCGATCCAGGGGAACTTCGAGGGCGCCGTCAACACCATCAAGGACGGTGTGCAGGACGTCGGCGAGAACATCGGCGACACGAAGGACGAGCTCACCAAGCTCTGGTCCGGCGAGTACGGCGAGCAGGCCATGGCCGACCGCGCCGCCGCCGCCGCCGAGCAGTTCGACGCCGCCGTGTCCGGCATGGGCACCAGTGCGGGCGAGGCCCAGCAGCATGCCGACGACCTGACCGCGATCCAGAAGCAGCTCCTGCAGGAGTCGCAGGAGTACCTGGCCGAGCAGATGAAGGCCCAGAGCAAGGCCAACAGCGAACTGGACAAGGCTCAGAAGGCCCAGGTCGACACCGCCAAGCGCTACAAGGACGCCCTGGCCAAGCTCAACGCCGGCGCCACCGGCACCCCGGACTTCGGCCAGGCCAATGCCCTCAAGGTAGCGGCGGCGCGTGCGCTGTCGGCCAAGGACGCGGACGGGGCCAAGACCAAAGCCCAGGCTGCGCTCGACGTCCTGCAGAAGATTCAGGAGGCCGGCGGCAACACCTACGGCTTCGGCGGCGTAATCAAGCAGCTGCAGGGCATCGAGGAGCAGGCCGACAAGATCAAGCTGGACAAGGCCAAGAAGTCCGTGGACGAGGCGAAGGCCAGCGTGGCCGAGCTGAAGGCGCAGATCGCTGAGGTGACCAATGTAAAGGTCAGCCTCAACCTTCCGGATGATGAAGTCCAGGCGATCATGGACAAGTTCCAGAAGCTGAGGGAAACCATCGGCGCCGCGCTGACCATCACGCCGACTGTCACCGCCCCCACCACCGATGGCGGGACGCCAGCGCCCGTGAAGAAGTTCGCCGGCGGCGGCCACGTCGTCGGTCCCGGCTCCGGTACCAGCGACAGCATCCTGGCCCGCCTCTCCAATGGCGAGTTCGTCATGCGCGCCGAGGCGGTGCGCCGCTACGGCGTGGGTCTGCTGTCGCGCATGAACGGGCTTGGCGTCCCGCGCTTCGCCACGGGCGGGGCGGTAGGCCAGGTCCTGGCATCCGGTGGCGGATCGCGCAGCCTCGGCACCGTGATCCTCAAGACCGCAGACGGCGGCAGTTACACGCTGCTCGCCGACCAGACCAATTTCGACGCGCTGACGCGCAATGAGTCCCGCAAGTTCGGTGACCGGGGGGTGAGTTGATGGACGTGAAGCTGGGAGGCCTGGCGATCACGCCACTGGCCAGCGGTGGCTTCCCCGATCAGAGCTATCAGCCAGCGTCCGAAGGGGTGACCGAAGACCGGAGGACATCCGGCTCGATGGTCAAGATGGTGCACTTCCGCAAGACCATCATCACCATCAGCGGCGCCGGCCTGATGGGCCTGGGTTTCGATGCCCTGGACTTCGACCAGCCCCTGGAGCTGCTGTGCACCAAGCCCCGCATGCTGATCACCGAGAACCTGACGGGGGTGATCCCGGGGAGTATCCGGCCGGACGCTGCACCCTGGGCCTTTGCCAGGGTCGGCAATCGTGAGGTGCGCACCCCCATCGCCATAGCTGGCAACGCCTTCACCATAACGCCCCAGGCTGGCGCCACGAGCTACAAGGTGGCATGGATGCCGCGCTTCATCGTGTCATGCGAGCCGCCCCAGGAGGCGCTGCGCGCGGGTCAGTTCCCCTACGCCTGGTCATTCGACGCCAGGGAGGTCTAATGCAAATCAACGGAATCACGCTGAACGGGGCCACCCTGAACGGCGGGGCCCGGCGCGGCCGTGGAATCGTCACCCAGGAAGTGCAGCCCAACTTCTCGATTCGCTGGAGCGTGCAGCTGCTGCTGAACGGGGTGGACGTCACCCAGTACCTGAGCGGGACCATCCGCATCGAACGCGAGGAGTTCGCCCGGTGCATCGCCGACTTCAACCTGCTGCTGGATGCAGGCGCCGTGAACCCCGACAGCTACGTGGGGCAGGATGTCGAGATCTACTACATCCACCACCAGGCCGCCGCCGACGTGTCGGTGCTGCGCTTTCGCGGCAAGCTGGAGCGCCCGCGCTTCAACCTGCAGACGCGGGTGCTCGCGTGCGAGTGCAGCGACCGCCTGAACGAGACCGTGGAGCCCATGGCCATCGAGGACATCGACGCCTTGGTGGGCGGCTTGTGGTCGCCTGACGTCTTCCAGCCGGTCGAGGGCCGTTCTCGCTGGGCCTACGCCAAGGAGCGCCTGAGCACCCTGCCTGTGAGCCTGCAGCGCTCCGTCGAGGGTCAGCTGCAGGTGACGCCATGGGCCGCCACCAGCGTGCCGCATTGGCTCATCAGGCCGGACACCGCGATATTCCAAAGCATCGACTACTTGCCTGTGGAGCTGAGCGAGCGGATCAACGTTGTCGAGGTCGAGGCGGACTATCGCTTCATCCGCCTGCGGCAGCGCCATCAGGAATTTTCCTGGCGGCACCCGGACATCGTGGGCGACTCGACCGAGACCGGTTTTTGCGTCTGGCGCCGAGACTCGACAGAGCTGCCCAACATCGAGATGGTCACTGGCGCAAGTTCTGATGCTGGCTTTACCGCGGTCCTGAGCAATGCCTTCTGGCTTCGCCTGCCAGAGAGCGGGATCTACTGTACCCCTCCGGCCGGCTGGGTAAACCGCTACCCGGACCTACTGCTTCGAGCCAGTTGGACCAGCGCGATCCGCTGGGCGCAGCGGGTTACCGAGCAGTACACGCTGCGCCTGGAGGCGCCGGCCAGCGTTGCCCAAGCCGGGGAAGTGATCAGCCGCGACCGCATCGCGATGGACACCGAGAGCGACCAGGAACAGACCTTCCTCAGCGCCACCTACACCTCGCCGGAGCCCGGCGCCGTGCAGGATGCCTTGGGCGATTGGGTGGTGGACATCCGCAACGAAGAGCGCCGCCTGCTGGGCCTGAGCACCATCCTGGCCATCGGCCGGGTCTCCATCCTGGGCGCACACCGGGGCAACCGGTTCGCCTTCACCCTGCCGACCGCCGAGGCCGTGGGTATTCGCCTTGAGCACACGGTGCGCGTCGAGGACGAGATCCTCGGGCACCCGATCAGCTGCCAGGCCAAGGTCGTCAACATCATTGACGAGTGGGACCTGAAGACCGGTCGTTGCTACACGAACTTCCAGCTTGCCGTGAGCCAGGGCGGCAGCAGCGAGACCGATCCGCTGACGCCGCCGACCACCCCTAACAGCACGCCTCCCGGCGAGCCTTGGCCGCTTATCGAGTTGCCGAACCAGTTGGGCGGCCGCAACGAGAGCCCTATCTACGATGAGTCGATTGACGGCTTCAGCGGCAACTACGACGACAACGACTTCGACATAAATCCTGCCCTTGAGCGGTTCCCCAGAAAGTTCTGGGTGAGAGCGCGAGAGATCCCGGCGGAGCACATGGACGAGTTCCCGGTGGAGGTCGGCAAGACCTACCGCGTGAGCGTCCCAACTGATCACTTGGAGCTTTGACATGTCCCTCGCAGACGAACGCAAGACCATCCGTGAAGGCATCACCGCCTCCCGGGCGGCCACGTCCGAGGTATCGCGCACCGCCACCTCCGAGTCGTCGCGCGAAGCGTCGCGCCAGGCTATCGCCGCCGGACGCCAGCAGAGTTCGGAGGCAGCCCGGCGCGCCATTGGCCGGTCGCTGGAGGAGCAGCGGCGGGGCAAGACCCTGCAGGACGACCTGAATTCGCTCAAGCCCGGGGCTCGCCAGTCGAAGACCCTGTCAGCTAGGGAGGCAAGCGGCGGCAGACCGGCAACCCGTGGGTCTGCCACCTGGGACCCGGCCACCCCGGCAGCCGCTGGAGGAGGCGGCGGCATCGCCAGTCCCCTGACCGAGAAGACGAAGACCGAGGGCACGGCCACCGTCCCTGACCGCGACTACTACGGCACCGTGGTGGTGGCGACCAGCGACGGGATCTTCACCATGGAAATCAAGCCCATCAAGACGTTGCGCCTGGCCGATGCCGACGGCGCCGACGTGGTGGTGAACCTGGCGGAGCCTGCACCATGATGAACGTAGCGGGCATCCCCACGGACGAGGTGGTCATCTTCGGATGGCCCTGGCACGGCCTTGTGCGTAGCGCCACCAACCCCAGCCAGGGCGAGGTTGTGCTGCCAAACGGCACCGCGCGTGAGCATCCGCTGCCGGAACAGCTCTGGTACACCTACCGGGTCAGCGTGCCGGGCACGCCCAATGTGACACGCACGCCCGAGCAGCTGGCGTCCGATGCGGCGGCGGGGCGTTCCTGGYCAATGTGACACGCACGCCCGAGCAGCTGGCGTCCGATGCGGCGGCGGGGCGTTCCTGGTGGAACCAGGCCATCCTCTGCGGCTCCCAGTTCCAGCTCTACGGCCGGGACCTGGGCGGCTGGCTCTACTGTGCACCGGACGGCACCCGGTGGATCATCAACCTCGACGCCGGCACTGCCCGGCGCATGGGAGAGGTGGGTGGTTCTGCCGTGCTGAACACCATCAGCGTGAGCTGGCCGGTCGACGATGGCCAGGGGTCTCCGGCTATCGATTGGGGCACGGGCGATCCGGATGTCTACGTGTGGCGGCACCCGGTGCCGTGCGACATCAGCCCAGACGGGCGGCGGGCCGTACTGATGCTTTACGCCAACGATCCCAGCCCGCTCATCATGGCTGGTGAGCGTCCCATACCTCTCGGCTTCCTGCTGGTCGAGATATCGGGCAGCGCCGGCGAGCCGTTCACAGCCACTGTGACGGTGCTGCACACCCGTAGCGAGACGCTTGGAACCCTGACCTATCAGAACGATATGACCGTTACCCACGGGCCCAGTGGTGTCATCACCAGCACCGGCCAGGTCAACCAGGAGCAGAACGGCCGCATCCGAGCGGTTTGGTTCGGGCCAACCGGCGACCTGGTGCGCTGCTACGTTGACCGCCGCGACGAGGAACAGGCTGAGTTCGCCGAGCCCAACTTCGGCTACCGGCGCCGTCTCAGTCGCTGGAGGTTGCGAGTCGGCGAGACGCTGGTGGCCGAGGCGCGCCTGGAGGGTACCTACGAGTCCCTGACTCCGGGAACCCCTACAGACTCTGGCACAGTTCGCTACATCGGGCGGCTCAATGGGCAGGAGTTCTACAACCACGTCTTAGAAGGGGTGCAGAGTGCCAGCGAACCGCCGGCCCCGCTGACAGTGGAGCAGCAGGCCGGGCCGAGTTCGGCGTGGGGCCCTCTGATCCTTGGGGAGAAAATAGACGTCCTGCACATCAGCAACAACATGGTGGTGTTCTACGTTCGAACCACTGAAGACGGCGTCCTATTCCAGCACCACTACATAGGCGCCGGCACACCGGCCAGCGCTGAATCCCCCGTGATCGTCAACGAGTCGGATCAGACCAGCACCGTGCCGTCCGACCGCCGCGAAATCCTGTACGGACCGCGCTCATACAGTTCTTGGAACCCTGTCACCCACGTGGCGGCCCCGCTGGCCGCTACCCCTGTTGGATGGATTTGACCCATGGCCAAACCCTTGTTCGTGAACAACTGGACGGCGACCCTGCAGGCCGAGCTGTCGGCCGGCTCCGCCTCCATGGTGGTGGAGACCGAGCGCGCCGCCCTGCTGCTGGGCCTGACCGGTGGCGACTACTACCTGCTGACCCTGGTAGGCACCGATGCCAACGGCACCGAAAACGCCTGGGAGATCGTCAAGGCGACGGCGAACGCCGCCGGCGTGCTGACCATCACCCGCGCCCAGGAAGGCACCCCGGCGCGCCAGTGGCCAGCCGGCACCGAGGTCAGCCTGCGGGCGACCGCCGGCCTGTTCGCCCAGCTGCGGGACGCTGGCGGCGGAACTGGCCCAGGCCCCGGCGGCGGAATCGAGGACGTCCCCGCTGACGGCCGGGCCTACCGGCGCCGGTTCGAGGAGTGGGTGCGCGATCCGGTGTTCGAGATCCCCCCGGACGCCTGGACCGACAGCATGCCGGTCACGTTCACCAACTCCACCGCGCTGATCATGAGCGGCACGCTGATGATGGTCCCGTACCTGGCACCCCACGACATGACGGTCGACCAGATGTCGGTGATCGTCACCACGGCGGCGGCCTCCTCGAATGCCTCCCTGAAGATCTACGAGAGCGACCTGGCGGGCTGGCCAGGCGCTGGGCTTCCCAGTGCCAACGGCCTCGCCCCGCTGGGGAGCACCGGCCAGGCCATCGCCACCCTGAGCGCCCCGGCCGAGCTGGTCGGCGGGCGCCGCTACTGGCTGGCGGTGCACACCAACGGCATGCCCCAGCTGCGCGCCTCCACGGTGGGAGCCCCCGTGCTGGGCGTCAGCGCTGACGGCAACAGCCGCTATTGCTCGCTGTCGCGTTCGGTGTCCTGGGCCACGGGCGCGCCCGACGTCTGGGAGTTCGAGCGCAGTGACCTGTCCACCACCAACCCGCCGCTGATCCGCCTGCACCGCGCCGCCGGCGCCTGACACACCCGACACGAGGAGTAGCCAGCATGACGCCGGCCCGCCTAGACCTGCCCGTCATCCCGGGCGCCACGCTGCAGCAGCCCCTGCTGCTGATGCAGCCCGTTTACCAGTACCGCCCCATCACCGGCCTCGCCGGCACCGCCCCGGTGCGCCTGCAGGTGCCCGCCCACGGCCTGCCCGGGGATTGGCTGGTGTGGTGCGAGGGTGTGCCCAACTGGCCCGACCTCAACCAGGACAAGGCCCGAAGCCCCGGCCGCCTGGCCCACGTGGTGGACGCCGACACCCTGGAGTTCAACGACCTGGCCGGCCAGGGACGCACCGCCGCCAGCGGCCTGCTGGTCTACCGGCTCCCGGTGGACCTGACCGGCTGCGAGATCCGCGCCGAGATCCGGGGCGAGGGTGCAGCCCCCATCCTGCTGACCCAGCAGAACGGCGGCGTGCAGCTCCAGGGCCTCGGCCGGGTGCTGCTGATCCTCACCGCCGAGCAGACCGCCGCCATCACCTGGGCGCGCGGTGAATGGGACCTGACCATCACCCACCCCGACGGCACCGTGAACCGCTGGGTGGCCGGCCAGGTGCTGGTGAGCAGCGGAGGAGGGTGCGCCCATGGCTGCTGATACCCCGGTCGTCGTTGCCGTGGCCGAGGCCGTTGCCCTGGTGGTGGAACCGACCCGCGTCGCCGGGGTGGCCATCGCCGCCGGTGGCCAGGGCCCGCCGGGCCGTGACGGCGCCCCGGGCGGCACAACCTTCGAGTGGACCCAGGACATCCCGCTCGCCGTATGGACCGTGCCCCACAACCGGGGCCGGTTCCCCAGCGTCACCGTCGTGGACCACCTCGGCAACCGGGTGGAGCCCGACGTCACCTACATCGACCAGAACATCGTCCAGATCACCCACGGGCGGCCGGAGATCGGCAAGGCCTATTTCAACTAGGAGCACCCCATGAAATTCACCAACACCATCGACGCCAACGGGTTCAAGGTCACCGGCATGGCCGACGGCACCAACCCGCAGGACGCAGTCACCAAGGCGCAGTTGGACGCGGCTGTGCAGGGCTATTCCTGGAAGGCCCCCGTGCGCGCGGCCACCACGGCGAACATCACCCTGTCCGGCGCCCAGACCATCGACGGCGTCAGCATCGTTGCCGGGGACCGGGTGCTGGTGAAGAACCAGACCGCAGGCGCTGGCAACGGCATCTACATCGCCGCCGCCGGCTCCTGGGCTCGCGCCACCGACATGGACACCGCCGCCGAGGCGCTGGGCGCTGCTGTGTTCGTCAGCGAGGGCACGACCCAGGGCAACCAGGTCTGGCTGATGACCACCGACGCCCCCATCACCATCGGCACCACCGCCCTGGTGTGGACCCAGGTCGGCGCCGGCACGAGCTACACCGCCGGTACCGGCATCTCCATCTCCGGCGGCGTCATCGCTGTCGATACCTCGGTCGTGGCCCGCAAGGCGAGCGCCACCATCGGTGACGGCACCGCCACCACCATCACCGTGACCCACAACCTCAACACCCAGGACGTGGCCGTGAGCGTGCGCGAGGTCTCCACCAATGCCGGCGTGATCGCGGACTGGGTGGCCAACGGCGCGAACACGATCCAGCTGACGTTCGGCGTGGCGCCGACCTCTGGGCAGTACCGCGTGACGGTGACCGGCTGATGAAGTATCTCGGTCGGGTTACGGATCCCAAGGACCTCGTCAGGCAGGAGCAAATCGCCGCGATCCTTGTGCGCCAGACGATCTATGCGACGGGCGGAACCTCCACCACCTGGACGCGCGCCGCAGGTGTCAGTCGCATCGAGGTAGAGGTCTGGGGCGGTGGTGGTGCCGGTGGTAACGGCTCCAATGGCGGTACCTCCTCGTTCGGCTCGATCAGCTGCACAGGGGGCCAGGTCGGCAGCGGGGGCTACGGCGGCGCCGGTGGGACGGCATCCGGCGGTCAGTTGAATATGCCTGGCGGGGCCGGCGCCGGCGTTGATGGGTCTGGCTACGGCGCTCCAGGTGGCTCATCACCCCGGGGCGGCGGCGGAGGTCTTAGTCGGTCGGCTGGCAGCGGCGGAGGAACTGCAGGCGGTCAGCCTGGCGGCGGCGGCGGTTCTGACGGCCTACCCAGCCAGACGGGGGGAGCTGGTGCGTACGCGTTCTCCTCCATCGCCGCTCCCGCCTCTGCTTCTGTGGTGGTTGGTTCAGCCGGGGTCTCATCTGGCGGTGGCCGCGACGGAGGTGCAGGCATGGTGATCGTCAGGGAGTACCTGTCATGAGAGCACGAATAGAGAGCGGCATCGTCGTCGAGACTGCCAGCTACGACCCGTGGCCCGAGTTCAATCCGTCTCTGCTCTGGGTCGAGTGCCCGGAGTGGGTGCGGCAGGGTTGTCGTTACGACGGCGCCGTGTTCCACCCAGATGCCACGCGCGAGGAACAGGTGATCACCAACCTCACGGCGGTGGTTCAGTCCTACATGGACGGTGTGGCACGGCAGCGCAACTACGACAGCATTCTCAGCCTCTGCACCTACGCCACCAGCACTGTCCCCAGGTTCCAGGCCGAGGGTCAGGCTGGGGTCGTGTGGCGGGATGCGTGCTGGCAGTTGGGGTATGACCTCATCGCCCGGGTGCGCGCCGGCGAGGCCCCCATCCCCACCGAGGCGGAGCTGCTGGCTATGCTGCCGCCGATGCAGTGGCCAACCATCGAAACCGACTGAGCCCCGCCACCGAGCGGGGCGTCTTCTTTCTGGAGCACCACCCATGCAGATCACCGAGCAGCAGCTGCTGCAGATCCTCCCGAACGCCCGCACTGTTGCGGGCGTTTTCGTTTCCGCCATCAACCGAGCGGCGGCCCGATACGACATCACCAGCCGCGTGCGTCTCTGTGCATTCCTGGCCCAGGCTGGGCACGAGAGCGCCGAGCTGACCCGGCTGGTGGAGAACCTCAACTACGGCGCCGCAGGCCTGGCAAACACCTGGCCCGGCCGCTTCGCCGTGGATCCGACCGCCCGCCAGCGTGTGCCCAACGGGCTCGCCCTGCGCCTGGAGCGCCAGCCCGAGGCCATCGCCAATGCGGTCTATGGCAATCGGATGGGCAACGGCCCGGCCGCCTCCGGTGACGGCTGGCGGTACCGTGGCCGGGGCCTGTTCCAGATCACCGGCCGCGCGCAGTACCAGCGGTGCGGTCGTGCACTGGGCCTGCCCCTGCTGGAGCAGCCCGAGCTGCTCGAACGGCCAGAGCCTGCGGCGCTGTCGGCGGCGTGGTTCTGGGAGGACAACGGGCTCAACGCCCTCGCTGATGCCGGCGACTTCGAGGCCGTCACCCGGCGCATCAATGGCGGGCTCACTGGCTTGGCAGAGCGGTCGCTCCTCTGGGGCCGTGCCCGGGCGGTGCTGTCGTGATCGCCTCGGTACCGCTGCGCCTGGTGCTGGCCGGCGTGGCGCTGCTGCTGGCCGCTGCTGGTGGTGCTTGGCTGGCTGCCCGGTATTACCGCCCGCTGCTGGACGAGGCGCAGGCCAGGGCAGTGCGGTGCCAGCAGGCGCGCCAGGACCTGGAAACCGCCGTGGGCGAGCAGAACGCCCGGGTGGCGCAGTTGCGTGCCGAGGCTGAGCAGCGGCTGCAGGCCGCCGCCCAGGCCCAGCAGGAGGCGCGCCAGGCCGCTGCCGGCGACTACGCGGCGGCCCAGCGCCTGCAGCAGGAACGGATCGGCGGCGACCAGTGCGCCGCGGCCGAGGCAGTGATCAACCGGGAGCTGGGTCTATGAGGCTGGGAATCGTGGTGGGGGTGGTGTTCGCGCTGGCGGGGTGCGCCGGCCGGCAGGACGCCGAGCCGCGCCTAGTGCGCGTGGAGGTCCCGGTGGCGGTGCCGTGCCGGGTGGAGGAGGTGGCTGTGCCGCCCTGGGCAGCATCGACGCTGCGGGCAGGTGATTCACTGGAGGTGAAGGTGCGGGCGCTGCTGGCAGAGCGCCGACAGCGGATCGGCTATGAGCGGGAGCTGGTGGGCTCTCTTAAAGCGTGTAGATAAGTTTTGAATTTCATTTGCCGCGAAGAGTCTGAATCAGCTTTCCTATCTCTTGGACCAAAGTTGAGATTGCACCATAGTCTTGAGTTTTTTCAGACTCTTCTTTTCGGTTGTTTGAGTAGCTAGTTACAAATCTAGCAAGAGTAATGAAAAGTATCAGCGCGAGTGCGGTTGAAAAGGACGCAGGTATCAAAGGTGCCAAAGTGCGCAACGATAAGTTGGCAATCTCTTCATCTGATTTTTTCGCTTTTTCAGGATTCAATCCGGCAGAAATTTTAGACTTTGTTTGCTTTTCGTCTGCATTAGCAATGGATGCAGATTGAGTGAAAACTCTGTCGTGATAGTCCCTTTCGAACAGGCCAAGGAAGTGGCAGGAAATGTATAGGGAGAAAGTGAGGCATACGACTATGCCGGTGATAGTCGCGAAGAAGAAAGTTTTTGCGAAGAAACGGCTGAGTCGCTGCCTCTCAAGATCTTCATTCGCGAGCTTGGTTTGAGCCTCAGCTAGTTGCTGTTGAGATAACATTTCAGCAGTGTTTGGAGAAGGGGGCTCATTTTTTGGCCCCCCCATATCGACAGCTGTGAAGTCTACGTTATCGGTCAATTAATCAATCCGAGATTCTTCAGTCTGTACGTCATTGCAGGATTTGAAACTACAAATATTTCGGAGAGCTCTTGTATAGTCCTAACGGAGCGAAAAAGCTCACGGACTTTATGTTCAGGCATCAAAAGCTCAGCCGCAAAAGTATTTGCTGCAGTTTCCGGTGGGTCATAATTTTGGAAGCTGCTATCCCGCAACATCGGTTTGCCTTCGTTTACATGGCCAAGAAGAACGTGACCAAGTTCATGAGCGATAGTAAACCGATTTCTATAACTGATTTCATCTGAGTTGTAATCGCAGAAGAAACAGATTTCTGGAGCTTGCTGCATGGAGGCTCGTCCACTTAAACCGCCCAACTGGTGCGTTGAGAGCGGTCGGACGTATATGGGCATCTCGATTCGGCGACCTGTTACAGGGTCGTCTCGATACATAACGATACCTTGAGCAATAGCGACCGGATCCACGGGAAGCGCACCGTTCCAGGCAAGCTGGAGCGCTTTGCGGGCGGTCTCGGCTGCGGTGTAGGTGGACATTGCTGACCTCGTGTGAGCGATTGACTATCGCGCCTGCGTGTGCTTCGAGCATAGCAGGGCGGGGGATTATATATACAGGGCTGCCCTTATAGCTATAGACGCCGCTGTGAGGGGTAGCGTCACATTTTACTGTTTTTTTGTACAGTATTTTGTGATCGGACGCCCCATTGGCGGGCGTTGCGGAACGAGCCCCCTCAGGCTAAGGACGCTACGGGATGGAGTGTGTTCGAGATTTTTTGTACGTCAAATTGTACGTCTAGCGGAAAAAACAAAGGCCTGCATCGCTGCAAGCCTTTGATTTATATGGTGCCGGCACCAGGAATCGAACCCGGGACCTACTGATTAACAGTCATTTGCTCTACCGACTGAGCTATCGCGGAACAACGGTGCGTATCTTACTGATTAGAAAGGAGAAGTCAAGCACCTGGCTTGACCTTCTCCTGCCTTGCTCAGAGCACTTGGGTGATGGCGTGGGTGACGCTGTCCAGGTTGCTGCCGTTCAGTGCAGCTACGCAGATGCGGCCGGTGCTGACGGCGTAGATGCCGAACTCGTTCTTCAGGCGCTCGACCTGCTCGGCAGTAAGACCGGAGTAGGAGAACATGCCGCGCTGGCGAGCAACGAAGCTGAAGTCGCGCTTGGCGCCTTGGGCGGCGAGTTGCTCGACCATGGCGAGGCGCATGCTGTGGATGCGGCTGCGCATCTCGGCGAGTTCGGTTTCCCACATGGCGCGCAGTTCATTGCTGTTCAGCACGCTGGCTACCACGGTGGCACCGTGGGTCGGCGGGTTGGAGTAGTTGGTACGGATGACGCGCTTGACCTGGGACAGGACGCGGCCGGCCTCTTCCTTCGAGCTGGTGACGACAGACAGCGCGCCAACACGTTCACCGTACAGCGAGAACGACTTGGAGAAGGAACTGGACACGAAGAACTGCAGCCCGGATTCGGCGAACAGGCGGACGGCGAAGGCGTCCTCGTCGATACCTGCACCAAAACCCTGGTAGGCGATGTCCAAGAACGGGACGTGCTCGCGCTCGCGCAGGACTTCCAGTACCGCCTTCCAGTCATCCAATTCCAGGTCGACGCCGGTCGGGTTGTGGCAGCAAGCGTGGAGGACCACGATGGAGCGCGTGGGCAGGGCTTTCAGGTCTTCCAGCAGGCCGACGCGGTTTACGCCATGGGTAGCGGCATCGTAGTAGCGGTAGTTCTGGACCTGGAAGCCGGTGGACTCGAACAGCGCACGGTGGTTTTCCCAGCTCGGATCGCTGATGGCCACAACGGCGTCGGGCAGCAGGCGCTTGAGGAAGTCTGCGCCGGTTTTCAGCGCGCCGGTGCCGCCTACAGCCTGGGTCGTGACGACACGGCCTTCGGCCAACAGTTGAGAGTCGGCGCCGAAGAGCAGCTTTTGCACGGCCTGGTCGTAGGCGGCAATGCCTTCGATCGGCAGGTAGCCGCGAGGTGCATGGGCTTCGATGCGGGCTTTTTCGGCTTCGGCTACGGCGCGGAGCAGGGGGATACGGCCTTGCTCGTTGTAGTAGACGCCTACGCCGAGGTTCACCTTCGTGGGGCGGGTATCGGCGTTGAATGCTTCGTTAAGGCCCAGGATCGGGTCGCGTGGGGCCATTTCGACAGCAGAAAACAGACTCATGATGCGGCTGCTCGAGGAGAGGGAAGGGTAGGGGGCCTGAGCAACCCCGAGCGTCTGCATTGGGGTTGCGCAATCGGGCCGGTATTATAGCGGTCACGGTCGCCAGGGGCGACATCAAACGCCCGCTTTTCGCCAGTTTTGACGCCCTCTGCGCGAGGGGGTCACATCGCAAGTCCGAGGATCGCCATGTCAGACTTTCAGCTCGTCACGCGTTTCCAGCCCGCCGGCGACCAGCCCGAGGCCATCCGTCAGATGGTGGAGGGCCTGGAAGCGGGCCTTTCGCACCAGACCCTGCTGGGCGTCACCGGCTCCGGCAAGACCTTCAGCATCGCCAATGTGATCGCTCAGGTGCAGCGGCCCACCCTGGTTCTGGCGCCCAACAAGACCTTGGCAGCCCAGCTTTACGGTGAGTTCAAGGCCTTTTTTCCGAACAATTCCGTCGAGTACTTCGTCTCGTACTACGACTATTACCAGCCTGAGGCCTACGTCCCGTCCTCGGACACCTACATCGAGAAGGATGCCTCGATCAACGACCACATCGAGCAGATGCGCCTCTCGGCGACCAAGGCGCTGCTGGAGCGACCGGACGCGATCATCGTGGCC
Source organism: Pseudomonas sp. zfem003 (assembly GCF_032621675.1). Taxonomy (NCBI): domain Bacteria; kingdom Pseudomonadati; phylum Pseudomonadota; class Gammaproteobacteria; order Pseudomonadales; family Pseudomonadaceae; genus Pseudomonas; species Pseudomonas sp. zfem003. Next base: position 15,214 of record NZ_JAVYJG010000007.1, read on the forward strand.
ACCGTGTCCTCGATCTACGGCCTGGGTGACCCCGCGTCCTATCTGAAGATGGTGCTGCACCTGGACCGTGGGGACCGCATCGACCAACGCGCCTTGCTTCGGCGCCTGGCGGACCTGCAGTACACCCGCAACGACATGGATTTCGCCCGCGCCACCTTCCGGGTGCGTGGTGATGTGATCGACATCTTCCCCGCCGAATCCGACCTGGAGGCCATCCGCGTCGAGCTGTTCGACGACGAGGTCGAGAGCCTTTCCGCGTTCGACCCGCTCACCGGCGAGGTGATCCGCAAGCTGCCCCGCTTCACCTTCTACCCCAAGAGCCACTACGTCACGCCGCGCGAGACGCTGCTCGAGGCGGTAGAGAAGATCAAGGAGGAGCTCAAGGAGCGGCTGGAGCAGTTGCGTGGCGCCAACAAGCTGCTGGAGGCCCAGCGACTGGAGCAGCGCACTCGCTTCGACCTGGAGATGATTCTCGAACTTGGCTACTGCAACGGCATCGAGAACTACTCCCGCTATCTGTCCGGGCGTGATCCCGGGCAGGCACCGCCCACCCTGTATGACTACCTCCCACCGAATGCCCTGCTGGTGATCGACGAATCCCACGTCACCGTCCCGCAGATCGGCGCCATGTACAAAGGCGACCGTTCCCGCAAGGAAACCCTGGTGGAGTACGGCTTCCGCCTGCCGTCCGCCCTGGACAACCGTCCGATGCGCTTCGATGAATGGGAACTGATGGCGCCGCAGACCATCTTCGTCTCGGCCACGCCGGGGCCTTACGAGGGTGAGCATGCCGGTCGCGTGGTCGAGCAGGTGGTGCGCCCCACCGGCCTGGTGGACCCTGAAATCGAAGTGCGACCGGCCGCGACCCAGGTGGACGATCTGCTCTCGGAGATCCGCAAGCGTGTCGCGCTGGACCAGCGCGTCCTGGTCACAACCCTGACCAAGCGAATGGCGGAGGACCTCACCGACTACCTGGGGGATCACGACGTTCGCGTGCGCTACCTGCACTCCGACATCGACACCGTCGAGCGGGTCGAGATTATCCGCGACCTGCGCACCGGCGCCTTTGATGTCCTGGTGGGGATCAACCTGTTGCGCGAGGGCCTGGACATGCCCGAGGTCTCGCTGGTAGCCATCCTGGACGCGGACAAGGAGGGCTTCCTGCGTTCGGAGCGCTCATTGATCCAGACCATTGGCCGCGCCGCGCGGAACCTGCACGGCCGGGCGATCCTCTATGCCGACAACGTCACGGGATCGATGCAGCGGGCAATCGACGAGACCGAGCGTCGCCGTGCCAAGCAGATCGCCTTCAACGAGGCCCACGGCATCGTGCCCAGGGGCGTCCAGAAGGACATCAAGGACATCCTCGAAGGCGCGACCGTACCGGGGGCGCGCAGCAACAAACGCAAAGCCCAGGCCAAGGCGGCCGAAGAGAGTGCCCGCTACGAGGCCGAACTGCGCTCGCCCAGCGAGATCAACAAGCGCATCCGGCAGATGGAAGAGAAGATGTTCCAGCTCGCCCGCGATCTGGAGTTCGAGGCCGCTGCGCAGCTGCGGGACGAAATCCAGAAGCTGCGCGACCTGCTGCTGAAGGTCTGATCGGGGATCAGTGGGCCGCAGCGCCGGCCCCGCTGCCACCGGTCGGCAGGCTGCGGGTCAGCAGCACGGCAATCATGCTGACCCCGAGGGCGATGCCGATGAAATGGAAGGCGTCGTTGTACGCCATGATTGCCGCCTGCTGGTGGGCGATCTCGCTCAGCTTGCCCAGCGCCGCCTGATCGCTGCCGAGCTTCTCGGAAAGCAGGGCGAGGCGCTCTGCGACCTGGGGATTGCTGGGCACCAGGGATTCACGCAGGTAGTCGAAGTAGACCTTGGCGCGGCTGTCCAGCAGCGTGGCCAGCAGGGCGATGCCGATGGCGCCGCCCAGGTTGCGCAGAATGTTGAACAGGCTGGAAGCCGAGCCGGCATCCTGGGGCAGGATGTAGGCGGTGGCGATCAGCGAAATGGTCACCATCACCAGGGGCTGGCCCAGGGCACGAATGATCTGGATATGGTTGAACTGCGGGCCGGCAAAGTCCGGATTGAGAACACCCGAGGCGAAGCTGGCCGCGCCGAACAACCCAAAGCCGATGGCGCACAGCAGCTTCGGCGAAATGATCTTCATCAGCTTGGGCACCAGCGGGATCAGGAACAGCTGGGGCACGCCCATCCACATGATCACCTCGCCGATCTGCAGGGCGTTGTAGCCCTGGATCTGCGCCAGGTAGAGCGGCAGCACATAAATGGACCCATAGAGCCCCACGCCCAGGCCCAGGCTGGAGATGCTGCTGAGCCCGAAATTGCGGTTGGCCAGGATGCCCAGATTGATCAGCGGGTTGGGGCGCGAGAGCTGCAGGATGACGAACAGCACCAGGCTCACCAGGGCGATGCTGCCCAGGCCGACGATCAGGTTCGATTCCAGCCAGTCCTTGCGATGCCCCTCTTCGAGGAACACCTGCAGGCAGCCCAGCCCCATGCCGAGGGTGACGATGCCCGCGTAGTCCGTGCGCTTGAGCAGTTCCCAGTGGGGCGCCTTCTTCTCCAGGCCGTACATCAGGCCGGCGATCATCAGCAGGCCCGGGGGCACGTTGATGTAGAAGATGTATTCCCAGCCGAAGTTTTCGGTGAGCCAGCCCCCCAGCGTCGGACCGATGGAAGGCGCGAAGGTGGCGGTGATGGCGAACAGCGCCATGCCCTTGGCGCGGTGGTGTTCCGGCAGCTTGATCAGCGTGAGGGTGAAGGCCAGGGGGATCAGTGCCCCGCCGGTGAAGCCCTGCATGGCACGGAAGACGATCATGCTCTCCAGGTTCCAGGCCAGGGAGCAGAGCAGCGAGGAAGCGAGGAAGCCCAGGGAAACCCACACGGCCAGCCGGCGTGCCGAAAGCAGCTGCACCAGCCAGGCAGTGAGGGGAATCATGATGATCTCGGCCACGAGGTAGGAGGTGGAGATCCACGAGCCCTCTTCCAGCGTGGCCGACAGTGCGCCTTGGATGTCCTTGAGCGAAGAGTTGGTGATCTGGATGTCCAGCACCGCCATGAAGGCGCCGAGCATGGCGCTCATCACGGCGATCCAGTCTCGTCGGCTGGGCTCGCCGGTGGGGCGCAGCAGCGCGTCAGCGGCCACGGTCATTCATCCCGCTGGATGGAGACCTTCACCAGCACCGACATGCCGGGGCGGATGCGGCCTTTCAGGGGGCTTTCGCGGTCGAAGGTGATCTTCACCGGGATGCGCTGCACCACCTTGGTGAAGTTGCCGGTGGCATTGTCCGGCGGCAGCAGGCTGAACTGCGCGCCGGAGGCGGCGAACAGGCTGTCCACGCGGCCTTCGATCGGCGTGCTGGGGAAGCTGTCGAACACCAGTTCGACCTTCTGGCCCGGCTGCATGTGTTCGATCTGGGTTTCCTTGAAGTTGGCCTGCACCCAGATGTCCTGGTTCGGTACCAGGGACATCAGGTGGGCACCCACCTGCACGTACTGGCCGTTGCGTGCCGCGCGCTGGCCGACGAAGCCGTCGATGGGGGCGCGGATCTCGGTGCGTGCCAGGTTCAGTTCGGCCTGGGCGATGTCCGCCCGGGCGGTGGCGATCTGTGCCTCGAGGCGCTTGATGTCGGCGCGCAGGGCGTCGGTCTGCACGCGCTGGGCCTTGAGGTCGGCTTCGGCCTTGGCCAGTTGCGAGCGGGCGACGCGGGAGTCGGCCGAGAGTGTGGTGACGCGCTCTTCCGACACGTAGCCGGGCTTGCGCAGGGTCTGGGCGCGGGACAGGTCGATCTGGGTGCGGCCCAAGGTGGCCTGGCTCGCGGAGACATCCGCCTCGCTGGCGGCGATCAGGCTGGACTGCTGGGTGAGTTTGCTCTGGGCCTGGGCCAGTTCGGCCTCGCGGGTCGCCAGGGTGGCCTGGGCACGCTCCAGGGCGACGCGGAAGTCTGCCGACTCCAGGCGCACCAGCAGGTCCCCTTTCTTGACGGCCTGGTTGTCCCCCACCAGCACCTCTTCTATACGCGCGCCCAACTGACTCGAGACCCGGGTGATTTCGCCCTGGACATAGGCATTGTCCGTGCTCTCCAGGAAGCGGCCGATCAGCAGCCAATGTGCGAAGAAACCACCGACCACCAGCACCAACAGCGTCAGGAAGATGAACAGGCGGCGTTTCAACGGGGCAGGCATGGGCAGGCTCGAATCTGTGATCAAAGACGCGGGAATCTAGCACTGTTCCAGTCAGGCAAGTAGCCAGTACACTTCGTAAACTTTGTTGCTTATGGGGAACAATAATGGGGCTGGATGATGCGCTGATCTTCACCCGCGTCGTGGAGTTGCACAGTTTTACCCAGGCGGCACACAGCCTGGGCATGCAGAAGTCCACGGTGAGCCGGCGCATCGCACTGCTGGAGGAGCGGCTTGGGGTGCGCCTGCTAAACCGTACCACCCGCAAGCTGCGGCTCACGGAAGTAGGGCAGGCCTACTACGACCGGTGCCGCCAGATCATGCTCGACTTCGCCGAGGCCGAGCAGGCAGTGATGCAACTGCAGCAGGCACCGTCCGGATTGTTGCGTATCACGGCCCCCATCGAGTTCGGCCAGATGTTCCTCGGCCGGGTGCTCGGGCAATTCATGAGCCAGTACCCGCAGATCACCGCCCAGGTGGAGCTCACCTCCCGGGAAGTGGACCCGCTGGAGGAGGGGGTGGACATCGCCATCCTGGTGGGCCAGCCGCAGGACTCGAGCCTGATCGCCCGCAAGCTGTTCGAGGCCGGACGACGCCTATGCGCCAGCCCGGCCTACCTGGCGGCCCATGGCGTGCCGCGTACGGCCGAAGACCTGGCCCAGCACCGCGCCGTGCTCCTGCCCATCGACTCCCAGCGTTACTGGCCGCTGCTGGATACGTCCGTGCCCTGCCAGCGGGTGCTGCACTGCAACAACATCACCTTCGCCCGCGAGGCGGTGCTGGGGGGCGCGGGCATTGCCTCGCTGCCGCTGATGATCACCGAGCAGGCGGTGCGCCGTGGGGAACTGGTCGAGCTGTTGCCCGGGATTCCACTGCCCAGTGGCGAGATCTACGCCGTCTACCCCTCGCGGCGATTCCAGGCGATGAAGGTCAAGGCCTTCCTGGATTTCCTCATGGCCCGGCTGGCCATGGAGGAGGAGGCCGCGTGGCTGGAGCCCGCCGGCTCGCGCCTGCTAACATCGCGCCCTTGACCGTTCCTCTGTATCAGGACCTTCCATGACCACTGTCCGCACCCGCATCGCGCCGTCGCCCACCGGTGACCCGCACGTCGGTACCGCCTACATCGCCCTCTTCAATCTCTGCTTCGCCCGTCAGCACGGTGGCCAGTTCATCCTGCGGATCGAGGACACGGACCAGTTGCGTTCCACCCGCGAGTCCGAGCAGCAGATCTTCGATGCCCTGCGCTGGCTGGGCATCGAGTGGGACGAGGGCCCGGACGTGGGCGGCCCGCATGGTCCGTACCGCCAGAGCGAGCGCGGCGATATCTATAAGAAGTACGCTCAGGAACTGGTGGACAAGGACCACGCTTTCCCCTGCTTCTGCACCGCTGAGCGCCTGGATAAGCTGCGCGCCGAGCAGACCGAGCGCAAGGAAACCCCGCGCTACGACGGCCACTGCATGCACCTCCCCCGTGAGGAGTCGGCCAGGCGCATCGCCGCTGGCGAGCCCCATGTCATCCGCATGAAGATGCCCACCGAGGGCGTCTGCGTGGTTCCGGACATGCTCCGCGGCGACGTCGAGATCCCGTGGGACCGCATGGACATGCAGGTGCTGATGAAGACCGATGGCCTGCCCACCTACTTCCTGGCTAACGTGGTCGATGACCACCTGATGGGCATCACCCACGTGCTCCGTGGCGAGGAGTGGCTGCCGTCGGCGCCCAAGCTGATCAAGCTCTACGAGTATTTCGGCTGGGAGCAGCCCACGCTCTGCTACATGCCGCTGCTGCGCAACCCGGACAAGAGCAAGCTCTCCAAGCGCAAGAACCCGACCTCCATTACCTTCTATGAGCGCATGGGCTACCTGCCCGAGGCGATGCTCAACTACCTCGGCCGCATGGGCTGGTCGATGCCGGACGAGCGCGAGAAGTTCTCCCTGGCGGAGATGATCGAGCACTTCGACCTGTCGCGCGTCTCCCTCGGTGGCCCGATCTTCGACCTGGAGAAACTCTCCTGGCTCAACGGCCAGTGGATTCGCGAGCTTCCGGTGGAGCGCTTCGCGGCTGAGGTGCAGAAGTGGGCGCTGAATCCCGACTACCTGATGAAGATCGCTCCCCACGTACAGGGGCGGGTCGAGACCTTCAGTCAGATCGCGCCGCTGGCCGGCTTCTTCTTCGCCGGTGCGCTGCCCCTGGATGCATCGCTGTTCGAGCACAAGAAGCTCGCGCCCGACCAGGTGCGTCAGGTGCTGCAACTGGTGCTGTGGAAGCTGGAGTCGCTGCGCCAGTGGGAGAAGGATCGCATCACCGCTTGCATCCAGGCCGTGGCTGAACACCTCGGGCTGAAGCTGCGCGATGTCATGCCGCTGATGTTCCCGGCCATCACCGGGCAATCCAGCTCGGTCTCGGTGCTGGATGCCATGGAGATCCTCGGTGCCGATCTCACCCGTTTCCGTCTGCGCCAGGCGCTCGAGCTGCTTGGGGGCACGTCTAAGAAGGAAACCAAGGAGTGGGAGAAGATCCGCGACGCCATTCCAGGCTGAGTGATCGAGTACCGAAGAGGCCCGCCTGATGCGGGCCTTTTCGTATGTGTGGGCAGGGTGGTGGCTTCGGTTTTACCGGGCGGCAATGGCAGAGGCGGGTAAGTGTTTGTTCTGCCGACGAAAAATTTTCGATTTCGATGAAAAAACTTGTTGACGACCTCCAGGGTCGCCCTTAATATGCGCCCCGTCTTCGCGACGAACTGAACGTAGCGAAGTAATCCAGCGGTACTTTGGGGCTATAGCTCAGCTGGGAGAGCGCTTGCATGGCATGCAAGAGGTCGACGGTTCGATCCCGTCTAGCTCCACCAATTTACCGGAATGTGAAGCGCACGCTTCATGTTCGCGAAGGTTAAGTCCCCTTCGTCTAGTGGCCTAGGACACCGCCCTTTCACGGCGGTAACAGGGGTTCGAGTCCCCTAGGGGACGCCACTTTCCAGCAGCGATTGCCGCTAGGCAAATCGCGCACCGAAGCGGTTTTCGGGGCTATAGCTCAGCTGGGAGAGCGCTTGCATGGCATGCAAGAGGTCGACGGTTCGATCCCGTCTAGCTCCACCAAATCCGATGCGTCCAGCATCAAATACAAGGCCAGCGCTTAGCTGGCCTTGCTTTTCGAAGGTTACTGTCCCCTTCGTCTAGTGGCCTAGGACACCGCCCTTTCACGGCGGTAACAGGGGTTCGAGTCCCCTAGGGGACGCCATTTTTCCCGCTCTGCGGGGTTTCAAGGGTCATTCCGTCATGGAGTGGCCCTTTTGTTTTTGGGCCTTAAAAAATTCCTCCCTTCCCTCGTGCCTTTGGCCGGCTGGCCCTTGGCGGCGGCCTGCTCGTGCAGGAAGATGGCAGCCCATTGGCGGCCGCCGTGACCGGCTGAGTGCTGTTCGCTTCCAAGGAACACGTCGGCCCGGTGTCGGTCGACATCTGGAATGGCCGGCCCGGTGGGCCGTGGCATCTGCATTGAGGGGATAGAGGCAAATGAGTCTGACGATGGATGTGGTGTTGCGCAGGGCGCGCCCCGTCTTGCCGGTGCTGGTGATCGAAGACACCGCCCTGGCGCTGGACCTGGCCGGTGCGCTGAGTGCCGGTGGGGTCGAGGTGCTGGAGGTGACCTTGCGTACGCCGCGTGCGCTGGACGCGGTCGCGGCGATCCGCAAGGAGTTCCCGGACCTGCTGGTGGGGGCGGGCACGCTGATCCACACCGAGCAGTTCCTCGAGGTTCGCGATGCCGGTGCGCATTTCGCCGTAAGCCCGGGCTGCACCGAGCGCCTGGCTGCCGCCGCCGAAGACTCCGGCCTGCCTTACCTGCCCGGTGTCATGACACCTTCCGAGGTGCTGCTGGCGCTGGAATACGGCTACCGCTCGCTGAAGCTGTTCCCCGCCAACGGCAATGCCAGCGTGAAGATGCTCAAGAGCCTGAAGGGGCCCTTCACCGGCATCCGCTTCTGCCCCACCGGCGGCGTCACGCCGGACAACCTGCTGAGTTTCCTGCAACTGCCCAACGTCGCGTGCGTGGGCGGCACCTGGATCGCACCGTCGAGCCTGATCCGCGCTCGCGCCTGGGACCAGATCACCCAGCTGGCGCGAGAGGCCCGGGAGCTGGTGCACAAGGCGGAGCACGGCTGATGAACTGGGACCGACCCCATCCATTCGTGATCGACCTGGTCGTGGCAGCCGATGACATCGACGGCCTCGGCCACGCCAACAACGCCGTCTACGTCAGCTGGCTGGAGCGCTGTGCCTGGCGCCACTCCCAGAGCCTTGGCCTGGACCTGGCCGAATACCGTCGCCTCGACCGCGCCATGGCAGTGGTGCGCCACGAGATCGACTACCTGGCCGCTGCCTATGAAGGGCAGGCGCTGCAGATGGGCACCTGGATCGTCGAATCGGACCAGCGCCTGAAGATGGACCGCTGCTTCCAGCTGATCCGCCCCGAAGATGGCGCGACGCTCCTGCGTGCGCGCACCACCTTCGTCTGCATCGAACTGTCGACCGGTCGGCCCAAGCGCATGCCCGTCGAGTTCGTAGAGGGTTACGGCCGGGCGCTGCTGCCGGCCGATTGAACTCATTCCAGGGCGGGCGCCAGGTACAGCTCCGTCGGGCTTTGCATGATGCGCAGGCTGCGGTGCTCCCCCGGTTGCAGGAGGATCGATTGCGGCCGCCCAACCGGGCCGGCGCTGCAGTAGCCCGAAGGCGTTTGCCGCAACGCCAGCACCTGCTCGCCTGCCGGTACCTCCAGTACCACCGCCTGTCCCGGCGCGAGCTGCGCCACGGCCTCATCCCGCAGGTAGAGGTTGATGTCGCAGGCGTTCGCGGCGTTTTCGTCCCGGCGTACTTCCAGTTCGGCCAGAGCGTCCGGCGCAGGCTGCAGCGCGTCCGCAAAGCTGGTGGCTGCCGCGGTCAGGCAGCAGGCGAGGGCTAGGCAGGGTGCTTTCATAAGGGGGGGCTCGCGGTTTTGGTCCTGCGGTTTGGACCACGGACGAGCGGCTTCGGCTCCCGCCCATTCAAGGGTTCTAACCCTCGGGGCCGCCCATTACACTACGCGCCCCTCAACACACCCCTTCAGCTCCTATGCAAATCGCCTTGGCACCCATGGAAGGCCTGGTCGACGAAATCCTGCGTGACGTCCTCACCCGTGTGGGCGGCATCGACTGGTGCGTCACCGAGTTCATCCGCGTGTGCGACCGCTTGTTGCCCGCCACCACCTACCAGAAGCTGGCGCCTGAGCTGGCCGACGGTGCACGTACCCGTGCAGGTACGCCCATGCGGGTGCAGTTCCTCGGCTCGGACCCGGTGTGCCTGGGCGAGAACGCTGCCTTTGCCTGCGAGCTCGGAGCGCCGGTCATCGACCTGAACTTCGGTTGCCCGGCCAAGACGGTGAACAAATCCCGGGGTGGCGCCGTACTGCTCAAGGAGCCCGAGCTGCTGCATGCCATCGTTTCCGAGGTGCGGCGCGCGGTACCGGCAGCCATTCCGGTGACGGCGAAGATGCGCCTGGGCTACGACAGCCCCGAGGTCGCCCTCGACTGTGCCCGTGCACTGGCCGACGGCGGTGCCCAGCAGATCGTGGTCCACGCCCGTACCAAGGTGGAGGGTTACAAGCCGCCTGCCCACTGGGAGTGGGTCGCGCGGGTGCAGGACGTGGTGCGCGTGCCGGTGTTCGCCAACGGCGAGGTGTGGACCCTGGACGACTGGCGACGTTGCCGGGAGGTGAGCGGGGTAGAGGACATCATGCTCGGTCGCGGCCTGGTTTCGCGGCCCTCGCTGGCCCGGCAGATCGCGGCCGTGCGCGATGGTCGCGAGCCGGAGGAGATGAGCTGGGAAGCGTTCTTCCCGCTGCTGCAGGACTTCTGGCGCCAGGCCCGGCACAAGCTCGCACCGCGCTACGCCCCCGGTCGCCTCAAGCAATGGGTGGGCATGCTGACCCGGACCTACCCCGAGGCGGTGGCGCTGTTCGCCGAGATCCGCCGGGAGCATGACTGCCTGCACATCGACAGCCTGCTGGGCTGCGATCTGCTCGCGATTCAGCGGCCGCCCGAAACGTCCAGAATGGCGCCGGTAGTGTAGGACGCCTCGTCGCTGGCCAGCCACAGGATGGCCGCTGCAATTTCCTCCGCTTCGCCCCCGCGCTTCATTGGCACGCTGTGGCGCACCCGTTCGATCCGGTCGGGCTCGCCGCCGCTGGCATGGATGTCGGTGTGGATCACCCCCGGGCGAACCGCGTTGACCCGGATGCCCTCGCCGGCCAGTTCCTTCGCCATGCCCAGGGTCATGGAGTCGATGGCGCCCTTGGCGGCGGCATAGTCGATGTATTCATCGGGAGCGCCGATACGGGCTGCCACCGAGGACAGGTTGACTATGGCGCCACCGGTGCCGCCGTGCCGGGTCGACAGGCGGCGGATGGCCTGCTTCGCACACAGGAAGCTGCCTATCACGTTGGCCCGCAGGACGCGCTCGAAGCGGGCTGCGTCCATCGCCTCCAGGCGCATCTGCCGCTCCAGCATGCCGGCGTTGTTCACCAGCACGTCCAGCCGGCCGAACGCCTCGTCCAGGCGCTGGAACATCTGTTCGACCTGTTCTTCGACGCCCACGTCGGCCTGGATAGCCAACGCTTCGCCGCCCGCCGCGCGTATGGCATTGACCAGCGCTTCGGCCTCTTCGCACCGCTCCCGGTAGTTGATGCCCACGGCGTAGCCGCGTTGCGCGGCGAGGCGTGCCGTGGCCGCACCGATGCCACGACTGGCTCCTGTGACTAGCATGACCTTGCGCATGATTTGCCCCCTTGAAAAGTATCGGCCTGTCCCTATCTAGGGTACTGCGGGATGCCGAAGTCGGGTCCCGCACCCGTAGAACCCTTGCTGATCTATTCAGGAGAACACTATGAGCACTGCATTTTCCCTGGCCCCCCTGTTCCGCCATTCCGTGGGTTTCGACCGCTTCAACGACCTGTTCGAGTCGGCCCTGCGCAACGAAGGGGGCAGCAGCTACCCGCCCTACAACGTCGAGAAGCATGGCGATGACCAGTACCGCATCGTGGTCGCGGCCGCCGGCTTTCAGGAAGACGACCTCGAACTGCAGGTCGAGCGTGGCGTGCTGACCGTCAGCGGTGGCAAGCGCGACAAGGGCCCCGAGAGCAGCGTGACCTATCTGCACCAGGGCATCGCCCAGCGCGCCTTCAAGCTGTCGTTCCGCCTGGCCGACCACATCGAGGTGAAGGGGGCTTCGCTGCAGAACGGCCTGCTCAACATCGACCTGGTGCGTGTCGTGCCGGAAGAGGCCAAGCCCAAGCGCATTCCCATCGGTGGCAATGGCGGGCCGGCCATGCTGGAGCACTGATCGACTCCTGGCCATGTGAAACAAGGGCGCCCGAGTGGCGCCCTTTTTCTTGCCCGGCAATCAGGCGTTGGCGGCCGTCGCCGGTTTGAGCAGCGTGCGGAAGGCGGAGAAGGGCAGGGGGCGGCTGAACAGGTAGCCCTGATAGAGGTGGCAGCCCTGCTGCTCGAGGAACTCCAGCTGCTCGGGCTGTTCCACGCCTTCGGCCACCATGCCCAGGCCGAGGCTGCGCGCCATGGCAACGATGGCGCGGATGATCTCGGCGTCATTGGGGTCGTTGGTGGCGTCGCGGACGAAGGACTGGTCGATCTTCAGCACGTCCACCGGCAGGCGCTTGAGGTAGGTGAGGGACGAGTACCCCGTGCCGAAGTCGTCCATGGCGAAGCTCACGCCGAGCTTCTTCAACCGGCGCATCTTACCGATGGTGTCGTCGATGTTCTGGATCACGATGCCTTCGGTCACTTCCAGCTTGAGGAGGCGGCGGGGCAGGTGGCTGTTGCTCAGGCTCTTCTCGATGCGCTCGACGAAATCGTTCTGGCGGAACTGCCTCGGGCTGATGTTGACGCACAGGCTGAAGTCGCTCGGGTCGATCAGGCCATCGGCGATCAGCGTGGCGCAGTTGCGACAGGCTTCCTCCAGTACCCAGCTGCCGACTTCGAGGATCTGCCCGCTCTCCTCCAGCACCTGGATGAACTGGCCCGGTGACTGCGGGCCCAGGGTCGGGTGCACCCAGCGCAGCAGCGCTTCGGCGCCGACGATGCGGTTGCTGCGGGCGTCCACCTGGGGCTGGTAGTGCAACTCGAACTCGCTGCGGGCGAGCGCCAGGCGCAGGTCGTTCTCCAGGCGCAGTCGCTCGCTGGCCGCTTCCTGCATGGTGGAGCGGAACAGCTGGATGGCGTTGCGCCCGGAGTCCTTGGCCCGGTAGAGCGCGATGTCGGCGCGCTTGAGCAGGTCGGCTGGGGTCTGGCCGTGGTCCGGGATCAGCGCAATACCGATACTCGGCGTCACCTGCAGGTGGTGGCCGTCCAGCAGCATCGGCTCGGCCAGCAACTTGCGCAGCTTGTCGGCGATCTGGCGGACCTGGCGGGTCACTTCCGAGCGCTTGCCCTCCAGGCCGCTGAGCAGCACCACGAACTCATCGCCACCGAGGCGGGCCACGGTGTCCTCCAGGCGCACGCTGGCTTCGAGGCGTGCGGTGACCATCTTCAGCACCGCGTCGCCCACCGGGTGGCCGAGGGAATCATTGATGTGCTTGAAGTGGTCCAGGTCGAGGAAGAGCAGGGCGCCGCGCAGATCATGCCGCTTGAGCAGGGCGATCTGCTGGGTGAGGCGGTCCATCAGCAGGGCGCGGTTGGGCAGGTTGGTCAGCGGGTCGTGGTAGGCCAGGTGGTGGATCTGCTCTTGAGCGTCCTTCAGGGCGCTGATGTCGCGCGCGGTGAGCAGCAGGCAAGCCTTGCCGTCCAGCTCGATGCGCTCCACCGACACTTCCACCGTCTTGGTGTGCCCGTCGCGGTGACGGCCGACCATTTCCAGGTGCAGCGCGCGGCCGTCGCGGTCCAGCACTTCCAGCAATCGGCGGCGCTCGGCCGGGTCCGACCAGATCTGCATTTCGCCGGCGGTACGGCCGATCACCTCCTCGGCGCTGTAGCCGGTGAGGCGGCAGAAGCCTTCGTTGACCTCGATGTAGCGGCCGCTTTCCAGCTCGGTGATGGTGATGGCGTCCGGCGAGCTGTGGAACGCCTTGGCGAACTTCTCCTGGCTGGCCTTGAGCGCGGCTTCCGCCTGCTTGCGCTCGGTCACGTCGCGGAAGGTGGTGGTGATGCACAGCTGCCGTTCGACGCGGATGAAGCGGCTGGAGACCACGCAGGTGATCGGCTCGCCGGAGCGCTTCAGGTAGTGCACCTCGACGTTGTCCAGGCCCTTGTCCCGCATCAGTTGGGCGGAGAGTTGCTCGCGCTGTTCCAGGTTGGCCCAGAAGCGGATCTCGGGGGCGCAACGGCCGACGATCTCTTCCGGTTTCCAGCCGAACACGTCGGTGAAGCTGGGGTTGATCTCGATGAATGCGCCGTCACGCAGGCGGGTGACGCAGATCGGGTCCGGGCTGGCCTGGAACAGGGTGGAGAACTTTTCCTCCGAGGCAGTCAGGCGCTGCTCGCGGCGCACACGCTCGGTGATGTCCATGAGGGTGCCCGCCATGCGCAGCGGTGCACCGTTGGCATCGCGGTAGAGCTTGGCGGTGCTCTCCAGGTAATGCACCTCGCCATTGGCGAAGCGCGAGCGGTAGATCAGCTGGTAGCGCGTCTGCTGGCCGTCCTGCAGCTCCTGGTAGGCCTTGCGCATCGTCCGGCGGTCCTCGGCGGGAACGCTGGCGAAGAACAGGTGGAAGTCGCCGTCGAAGGGTTCCGGTGCCAGCCCGTGGAGGGCCGAGGCGCGTGCCGAGCCATACAGCCGCCCGCTGGGGATGTGCCAGTCCCAGGTGCCCAGGTCGGCTGACTCCAGCGCCAGCGCCAGGCGTTCCTGGCTGTCACGCAGGGCACGCTCCTGGGCGCGTACGGCGGTGATGTCGCGCACGGTGAGGACCAGGCAGTCGCGCCCCTGCAACTGGATCTGGTCGCCGTAGATCAGGTTGGTGCTGGTGGTGCCGTCGCGGTGGCGGAGTTCCACTTCCACGCCCATCAGCCGGCCGTTGTCGTCCTGGCCGAGGAGCATCTGCCGGCGCTGCGCGGGGTCGATCCACAGGCCCAGCTCGGTGGAGGTGTGGCCGATGGTCTCGGCGTTGGTCCAGCCGAACTGCCGGGCGAAGCTGGGGTTGGCCTCGATGAACAGCCCGCTCTCGCGCTCGGTGATGACGATGGCATCCGGCGAGCTGTGAAAGGCCTTGGCGAACTTTTCCTCGCTGGTGCGCAGTGCGGCTTCGGCCTGCCGACGCTCGGTGGTGTCGAGGAAGGTGCTGATGAAGAAGGCCTCGCCGTCCAGCTCCACGTACTGGGTGGACAGCACGCCATCCAGCAGGCGGCTGTCACGGGTGCGCATCTGCACTTCCTGCACCACGGGCTCGCTGGAGCCGGGGCCGATGCGATAGAGGTGCTCGCGCTGGCGGGTGTCGACCCAGAGGTCCAACTCCAGTGCGTTGCGCCCGATCACCTCGCAGGAGGGCCAGCCGAACAGCGTTTCGAAGTGCTGGTTGGCCTCGGTGATGCGGCCGTCCTTCACGCGTACCAGCATCACCACGTCCGGGCTGAGCTGGAACAGGGTGGAGAAACGCCGTTGCGAGCTGGCCAGGGCCTCGTCGCGCTCCTGCTGGGCGGTGACGTCGCGGATCACGCCGATGACATGGCGACGGCCATCGTCGTCCTGTTGCAGGCTGCCGCTGATCTCCAGCCAGTGCAGGCTGCCGTCCGGCCAGCGGATGCGGTGCCGGTAGGCGTGGGAGATGGGGCGGTTCTCCAGTACCAGCCTGAACAGCCCGATGATCCGTTCGCGGTCGTCCTCCGGGATCAGCTCCATATAGTCGACCCGTTGCGCCAGCGGTACCCGCGGATCGAAGCCGAACAATGCCTGGGCACCCCGTGACCAGTTGACCCGGCCGCTGGCCAGGTCCCAGTCCCATGCCCCCAGCCGTGCGCCGTTGAGCGCGGCGATCAGTCGCGGGGCATCCTGCCAGCTCTGTTCGAACTCGACCGGGTCCAGGGCTGGAATGAAGGGCAGCGGGGGGCTATCGGAAGATTGGGTCATGGCGCCTGGGTCTGTCAGGAGGGTACGAATTGGCGCGGTTGAGGCCTGGAACCGAGGCAGGCATGGGAAGGCCTTTTCTTATCGTTATGGCGTTCACGTTAGCCCCAGCCCCCCGGATCAGGCAAGCGGGTCGCGCTGCCCATCCAGCAGGACCATGAAGGCCCGGGCGGCGTTGGAGAGGGTGCGGTCGGTATGGAAGATGTAGCCGAGCTGGCGGCTCAGCTGGATGTCCTGCAGCGGCAGGCGCACCACCTGCTCGTCGAGCATGGTGCGTGGCAGCACGCTCCAGGCCAGGCCGATGGAGACCATCATCTTGATGGTCTCCAGGTAGTTGGTGCTCATGGCGATGTTCGGCGTCAGGCCTTCCGCCTCGAACAGGCGGCGGACGATGTGGTGGGTGAAGGTGTTGCCGCCGGGGAACACCGCCGGATGCTTGGCGACGTCGGCGAGGAAGATGGTCTTGTCGCGGGCCAGCGGGTGTTCGGGGGCGGCGACGAAGTCGAGGGCGTCGTCCCACACCGGCACGGCCTGGACCGGGTCGGCGGTCTCCGGAGCCAGGGTGATG
Organism: Pseudomonas sp. zfem003; assembly: GCF_032621675.1. Lineage (NCBI taxonomy): Bacteria > Pseudomonadati > Pseudomonadota > Gammaproteobacteria > Pseudomonadales > Pseudomonadaceae > Pseudomonas > Pseudomonas sp. zfem003. Next base: position 31,079 of record NZ_JAVYJG010000007.1, read on the forward strand.
ACCGCCAGCTCGGCACGGCCGTGGAGGATCTCCTCGTAGGCCACCTCGGAGTCGAGGAACTGGATGTCCAGCGCCACCTGCGGGTAGGCGCGGGTGAAGGCGCGCAGCAGCGGCGGCAGCCGATGCAGGCCGATGTGGTGGCTGGTGGCCAGGGTGAGCCGACCGCTGATGTCGCCGGACAGGTTGCTCAGCGCGCGGCGGGTGTCGTCCAGCACGTTGAGGATCTGGTAGGCGCGGGGGAGGAGGGCGCGCCCGGCTTCCGTCAGCCCCACCTCGCGTCCCAGGCGGTCGAACAGGCGGACGTTCAGCTGCTGCTCCAGCGAGGCGATGCGCTTGCTCACCGCCGGCTGGGTGAGGTGCAGGCGTTCGCCGGCTTCGGAGAAGCTGCCGGTCTCGGCGATGGCGATAAAGGCGTTGAGGCTGGCGAGGTCCATCGGTATCGGCTCCTGGCGGCGATGGCGGATGCATCGCGGGCGTGTTCCGGTGCCTGTCGGCTGCCGGGTCATGGATTCCTGTCAGGAATCATTCGGATAAAAAATATGAATTTGAGTTATTCAATGCAAGCCCCTAGCATCCCCACACGAGCCAAGGGGCCTTTGCAGAGCCCCCGCATAGAAACACGCCGATGAGGAAAGTCCGATGGCTGGCAAGACGCTCTACGACAAGCTCTGGGAAATGCATGAGGTGAAGCGCCGCGACGACGGTTCGTCGCTCATCTACATCGACCGTCACATCCTCCACGAGGTGACCTCGCCCCAGGCCTTCGAAGGCCTGCGCCTGGCCGGTCGCAAGCCGTGGCGCATCGATGCCAACATCGCCACCCCGGACCACAACGTCCCCACCACCACCGCCGAGCGCAAGGGTGGCCTCGAGGCCATCGCCGACGAGGTGTCGCGCATCCAGGTCAAGACCCTGGACGAGAACTGCGATGACTTCGGCATCCTCGAATTCAAGATGAACGACGTGCGCCAGGGCATCGTCCACGTGGTCGGGCCGGAGCAGGGCGCCACCCTGCCGGGCATGACCGTGGTCTGCGGCGACTCCCACACCTCCACCCACGGTGCGTTCGGTGCCCTGGCCCACGGCATCGGCACCTCCGAGGTGGAGCATGTGCTCGCCACCCAGTGCCTGGTGGCCAAGAAGATGAAGAACATGCAGGTCCGCGTGGAGGGCCAGTTGCCCTTCGGCGTCACGGCCAAGGACATCGTCCTTGCTGTGATCGGCAAGATCGGCACCGCCGGCGGCAACGGCCATGCGCTGGAGTTCGCCGGCAGCGCGATCCGTGACCTGTCCATGGAAGGCCGCATGACCCTCTGCAACATGGCCATCGAAGCCGGTGCCCGCGTCGGCATGGTGGCGGTGGACGAGAAGACCGTTGCCTACGTCGAAGGCCGCCCCTTCGCGCCCAAGGGTGCTGACTGGGACAGGGCCGTGGCTGCCTGGAAGGACCTGGTGTCCGATGCCGACGCCCACTTCGACACCGTGGTCGAGCTGCGTGCCGAGGACATCAAGCCCCAGGTGAGCTGGGGCACCTCGCCGGAGATGGTCCTGGCCGTCGACCAGAACGTGCCGGACCCGGCCGTCGAAGCCGACCCGGTCAAGCGCGATTCCATCGTCCGCGCGCTCAAGTACATGGGCCTGAACGCCAACCAGGCGATCACCGACATCCGCCTGGATCGCGTGTTCATCGGCTCCTGCACCAACTCGCGGATCGAGGACCTGCGCGCTGCCGCCGCCGTCGCCAAGGGCCGCAAGGTCGCCGCCACCGTCAAGCAGGCGCTGGTGGTGCCGGGCTCCGGCCTGGTCAAGGCCCAGGCCGAGCAGGAAGGGCTGGACAAGATCTTCATCGAGGCTGGCTTCGAATGGCGTGAGCCGGGCTGCTCCATGTGCCTGGCGATGAACCCGGACCGGCTGGAAAGTGGCGAGCATTGCGCCTCCACCTCCAACCGCAACTTCAAAGGGCGCCAGGGCGCGGGCGGCCGTACCCACCTGGTGAGCCCGGCCATGGCCGCCGCCGCTGCGGTGACCGGCCACTTCATCGACGTTCGTGAATTGATGCAGGCCTGAGGAGCAGAGTCATGAAAGCCTTTACCCAACACACCGGCCTGGTCTGCCCGCTCGATCGCGCCAACGTCGACACCGACCAGATCATCCCCAAGCAATTCCTCAAGTCGATCAAGCGCACCGGCTTCGGTCCCAACCTGTTCGACGAGTGGCGCTACCTGGACGTGGGCCAGCCCAACCAGGACAACTCCAAGCGCCCGGTGAACAAGGACTTCGTGCTCAACTTCCCGCGCTACCAGGGCGCCAGCGTGCTGCTGGCCCGCGAGAACTTCGGCTGCGGTTCCTCCCGCGAGCATGCCCCCTGGGCGCTGGATGAGTACGGCTTCCGCGCGGTCATCGCGCCGAGCTTCGCCGACATCTTCTTCAACAACAGCTTCAAGAACGGCCTGCTGCCGATCGTGCTGAAAGATGAAGAGATGGATGAGCTGTTCGAGCAGTGCGAGGCCACCGAGGGCTACCAACTGACCGTCGACCTGGCGGCCCAGACCGTGACCCGTCTGGATGGCAAGTCCTATGCCTTCGAGGTGGACGCCTTCCGCAAGCATTGCCTGCTGAACGGCCTCGACGACATCGGCCTGACCCTGCAGGACGCCGATGCCATTCGCACCTTCGAAGCCGGCTATCGCCAGCGCCAGCCCTGGTTGTTCCAGGACTGATCAGCCAGAGGAGGCTCACCATGACCGCCAGCCAGCACGAGGATGTGGTCCAGCGCCAGTTCGGCAGCCAGGCCACCGCCTATCTGAACAGTGCCGTTCACGCCCAGGGCGAGGAGTTCGTCCTGCTACGCGAGACGGTGGCGGCTGACGCCAGGGCCCGGGTACTCGACCTGGGCTGCGGTGCCGGTCATGTGAGCTTCCAGGTCGCCGAGTTCTGCGACGAGGTGGTGGCCTACGACCTGTCCGCCCAGATGCTGGACGTGGTCGCCCGCACGGCCGCCGAGCGGGGGCTGGACAACATCCGCACCCAACAGGGGGCTGCCGAGCGCCTGCCGTTCGATGACCAGTCCTTCGACTATGTCTTCAGCCGCTATTCCGCCCATCACTGGCGGGACGTCGGCCAGGCCCTGCGCGAAGTGCGTCGGGTCCTGCGTCCGGGCGGCGCGGCGTGCTTCATCGATGTGGTCGCGCCTGGCCTGCCGTTGCTGGATACCCACCTGCAGACGGTGGAAGTGCTGCGCGACACCAGCCATGTGCGCGATTATTCGCCCTCCGAATGGGCACGGCTGGTCGGCGAGGCCGGGCTGGTACTGACCGCCTCCAAGCGGCAGCGCCTGCGCCTGGAGTTCGCCACCTGGATCGAGCGCATGCGCACGCCGGACGTATTCCGCGAGGCCATCCTGGCGTTGCAGCGCTCGGTGGGCGACGAGGTGCGCGAGTATTTCGAGATTGCAGCGGACGGCTCTTTCAGCACCGACGTGCTGGTGCTCTGGGCCGAGCGCTGAACACTGAACACCCCGGCGCCGAGGCGCCGACAGATGAATGACGAGGAAAGCATGAGCAAGCAGATTCTGGTTCTCCCCGGTGACGGCATCGGTCCGGAGATCATGGCCGAGGCGGTCAAGGTGCTCGAGGTGGCCAACGACAAGTACCAACTGGGCTTCGAGCTGGTGCACGACGTGATCGGTGGCGCCGCCATCGACAAGCATGGTGTGCCCCTGGCCGACGAGACCCTGGAGCGCGCCCGCAAGGCCGATGCCGTGCTGCTGGGCGCCGTGGGCGGCCCGAAGTGGGACAAGATCGAGCGTGACATCCGCCCGGAGCGCGGCCTGCTGAAGATCCGCTCGCAACTGGGCCTGTTCGCCAACCTGCGCCCGGCCATCCTTTATCCGCAACTGGCTGAAGCGTCCAGCCTCAAGCCGGAAGTGGTCGCCGGGCTGGACATCCTCATCGTCCGCGAGCTGACCGGCGGCATCTATTTCGGCCAGCCCCGCGAGCAGCGCGTGCTGGAGAATGGCGAGCGCCAGGCCTACGACACCCTGCCGTACAGCGAGAGCGAGATCCGCCGCATCGCCCGCGTCGGCTTCGACATGGCCCGCGTGCGCGGCAAGAAGCTGTGCTCGGTGGACAAGGCCAACGTCCTCGCCTCCAGCCAGCTGTGGCGCGAGGTGGTGGAGGAGGTGGCCAAGGACTATCCGGACGTCGAACTCAGCCACATGTACGTCGACAACGCCGCCATGCAACTGGTGCGTGCGCCGAAGCAGTTCGACGTGATGGTCACCGACAACATGTTCGGCGACATCCTTTCCGACGAGGCCTCCATGCTCACCGGCTCCATCGGCATGCTGCCGTCCGCCTCCCTGGACGCCAACAACAAGGGCATGTACGAGCCCTGCCACGGCTCCGCACCGGACATCGCCGGCCAGGGCATCGCCAACCCGTTGGCGACCATCCTCTCGGTGTCGATGATGCTGCGCTACAGCTTCATCCAGGGCGCCGCTGCCGATGCCATCGAACAGGCCGTGAGCCGCGTGCTGGACCAGGGCCTGCGCACCGGTGACATCTATTCCCCGGGCACGACCAAGGTCGGTACCCAGGCCATGGGCGATGCAGTGGTCGAGGCCCTGCGTAATCTGTAATCTGTCGGGCCCGCTGCGCGGCAGCGGCCCACTTTTTTCCTGAAAGGTGCAGTTGTCATGAAGCGTGTAGGTCTGATCGGTTGGCGCGGCATGGTGGGTTCGGTGCTCATGCAGCGGATGCTTGAGGAGCGGGACTTCGACCTGATCGAGCCGGTGTTCTTCACCACTTCCAACGTCGGTGGGCAGGGTCCGGCGGTCGGCAAGGACATTGCCCCGCTGAAGGATGCCTACAGCATCGAAGAGCTGAAGACCCTCGACGTGATCCTGACCTGCCAGGGTGGCGACTACACCAACGAGGTCTTCCCCAAGCTGCGTGAAGCGGGTTGGAACGGCTACTGGATCGACGCCGCCTCCAGCCTGCGCATGCAGGATGACGCGGTCATCGTCCTCGATCCGGTCAACCGCAAGGTCATCGATCATTCCCTGGATGCCGGCACCAAGAACTACATCGGCGGAAACTGCACCGTCAGCCTGATGCTGATGGCCCTGGGCGGCCTGTTCGAAGCCGGACTGGTGGAGTGGATGAGCGCCATGACCTACCAGGCGGCCTCGGGCGCCGGCGCGCAGAACATGCGTGAGCTGATCAAGCAGATGGGCGCCACCCACGCGGCCGTCGCCGATGACCTGGCCAACCCCGCCAGCGCCATCCTCGACATCGACCGCAAGGTCGCCGAGACCATGCGCGGCGAAGCCTTCCCCACCGAGAACTTCGGCGTACCGCTGGCCGGCAGTCTGATCCCCTGGATCGACAAGGAACTGCCCAACGGCCAGAGCCGCGAGGAATGGAAAGGCCAGGCCGAGACCAACAAGATCCTCGGCCGCTTCAAGAGCCCGATCCCGGTGGACGGCATCTGCGTGCGCATCGGCTCCATGCGCTGCCACAGCCAGGCGCTGACCATCAAGCTGAACAAGGACGTGCCGATCGCCGATATCGAAGGGCTGATCAGCCAGCACAACCCCTGGGTCAAGCTGGTGCCGAACCATCGTGAGATCAGCATGCGTGAGCTGACCCCGACTGCCGTGACCGGCACCCTGTCGGTTCCGGTCGGCCGCCTGCGCAAGCTGAACATGGGTTCGCAGTACCTGGGCGCCTTCACCGTGGGTGACCAGCTGCTCTGGGGCGCTGCCGAGCCGCTGCGCCGCATGCTGCGCATCCTGCTGGAGCGTTGATCGAACCTGGCGCGGGCGGGGCTCGCCCGCGCCAATCGGTCCGATTGCCTGCATACGGGGTGACGGTTAAAGTGCCGCTCCCCGTTTCGCCATAGGCAATGACCATGAGCCCGTCCCTTGAAATCGCCGTGATCGGCGCCACCGGCACCGTCGGCGAAACCCTCGTCCAACTCCTCGAGGAGCGCGAGTTCCCCGTATCCACCCTGCATCTCTTGGCCAGCATCGAGTCTGCCGGCGCTTCCGTGCCGTTTCGCGGCAAGAACCTGCGCGTGCGGGATGTCGCCGAATTCGATTTCGCCCGTGTCCGCCTGGCCTTCTTCGCCGCCGGCGAGGCCGTGACCCGCAGCTTTGCCTCCCGTGCGCTGCAGGCCGGTTGCTCGGTGATCGACCTGTCCGGGGCGCTGGAGCAGGGCGTGGCGCTGGTTGCAGGGGCCAACGACTCGGCCCTGGCACAGCTCCAGGCCCCATTCGCACTGATCAGCCCCAGCCCCTCTGCCGTCGCGCTTGCCAGTGTGCTCGCGCCGTTGCGGGAAGTCCTGACACCTGAGCGCGTCTGTGTGACGGCCTGTCTTTCGTTATCCAGCCGGGGGCGTGAGGGTGTGAATGAACTGGCCCGCCAGACGGCCGAATTGCTCAATGCGCGCCCGCTGGAGCCGCGCTTCTTCGACCGGCAGGTGGCCTTCAATATCCTCGCGCAACCCGACGCGGTGGACGAGGAAGGTCATGCTCAGCTTGAGCGGCGCCTGGCACGGGAATTGAAAGAGGTCCTGGCTTCGCCGGGGCTGTACGTCGCGGCGACCTGCGTCCTGGCGCCGGTGTTCTTCGGCGACAGCCTGAGTGTCTGCATCCAGTCCGCCAAGGACGTGGATCTCGGTGCAGTCAACGCTGCACTGGAAGAGGCCGATGCGCTGGAGTGCGTCGAGTTGGGGGACTATCCCACGGCAGTAGGTGACGCTGTTGGGCAGGATGTGATCTACGTCGGCCGCGTGAGAAAGGGCCTCGAAGATCCACGTCAACTCAATTTGTGGATTGCGTCAGATAATGTGCGAAAAGGCGCTGCGCTCAATGCCATACAGTCTGGCGAGTTGTTGATAAAACACTATCTGTAAAAGATACTTACCTGAAAATTTGAAGTACTTTTCTAGCTTGACAATACTGATCTGGTTGATCGCTGGCGGGGAAGCGCAAAGCGCGCGTTGTGGCGGCGATCAATTACCCTCTCGTTCGAGCGAGAAGAAAAGATAAAACAAGGGATTACGCTATGGTTCGGGTTCGCAAACTGGTACTGGCAATTGCGGCAGCTTCGGCTCTGTCTTCCGGCATGGCACATGCCCTTGGGCTTGGTGAAGTCACTCTCAAGTCTGCATTGAACCAGCCGCTGGATGCTGAGATCGAGTTGCTCGACGTCCGCGATCTGTCGTCCAGTGAAGTCGTTCCCAGCCTCGCTTCCGCCGAAGAGTTCGGCAAGGCGGGCGTTGATCGCCAGTATTTCCTCACGGATCTCAAGTTCACCCCCGTGCTCAAGCCCAACGGCAAGAGCGTGGTGCGTGTGACCTCCAGCAAACCGGTGCGCGAGCCCTACCTCAACTTCCTGGTTGAGGTGCTGTGGCCCAACGGCCGACTGCTGCGCGAGTACACCCTGCTGCTCGATCCGCCGGCCTATTCGCCTGAAACTGCTGCCGTCGCTCCTGCTCTGGCTGCCACCGCGCCGGCCCAACAGGCTCGCCCGGCTGCACCGCGCGCTGCTGCACCGGTCGCTCCGGCTCCGTCCGCTTCTCCGGCCGCCAGTGCCAGCAAGGTTGCAGGTGGCGGCGATTACCGCACCACCGGCAAGGACACCCTGTGGGACATCGCTCAGCGCAACCGCGCCAGCGGCAGCGTCCACCAGGCCATGCTGGCCATCCAGGACCTGAACCCCGACGCCTTCGTGGGTGGCAACATCAACCGTCTGAAGAGCGGCCAGGTCCTGCGCATGCCGACCGAGCAGCAGATCGCCAGCCGTTCCCAGTCCGAGGCCATTGCCCAGGTCGCCGCCCAGAATGCTGCCTGGCGCAGCGGCGGTGCCGTGGCCGATACCGCTGGTCAGCGCCAGCTGGATGCCACCAAGCGCTCCTCCGCGGGTGCCGCCCCGGCCAAGGCCGAGAGCAAGGACAGCCTGCGTCTGGTTTCCGCCGAGAGCGGCAAGGCAACCGCCGGCAGCGAGAAGGGTGCCGCCAACGGTAACGCCAAGGCCCTGGCCGAGAAGCTGGCGGTCACCCAGGAAAGCCTGGACACCACCCGCCGCGAGAACGCAGAACTGAAGAGCCGGATGACGGATCTGCAGAGCCAGCTCGACAAGCTGCAGCGCCTGATCCAGCTCAAGGACGACCAGCTCGCCAAGATGCAGGGCGATCTGTCCAAGAAGCCCGAGGCCGCCGCTCCGGCTGCACCGGCTTCCACCACGCCGCCGGCACCTGCCGCCGAGCAGCCCGCACCTGCACCGCAGACCCAGGCGCCCGCCGAGGCGGGCGCCCCGGCGACTCCGCCGGCCGGCGCCGCGCCGGACTACAACTACAACCAGGAGCCGGCCGCACCCGATGCGGCCAGCCAGACCCAGAACCAGCAGCCGGCCACAGAGCCGGCTGAAGCCGTTGAGAAGCCCGCTGCCCAGCCGACCCCGACTCCGGCGCCGGTTCCCCCGGTCGAGGCCGAGCAGCCGAGCTTCCTCGACGAACTGATGGGCAACACCATGTTGCTGGGCATCATTGGCGGCAGCGCGCTGCTGGTGCTGCTGGTGGTACTGATGATCCTTTCCCGTCGTAACGCCATGAAGGAAGCCGAGCTGCAGAACAGCCTGGCCGACCAGGATGGCGATACCAATGCGGACAGCGATCTCGACCTGCAGGACAACGCCTTCTCCGGTTTCGACGTCGAGCCGGCTGCCGCCCCAGCGGCCGCAGCCCAGGGCGCGTCCGAGGAGCGTGTCACCGCCCAGACTGGCGACGCCCTCAGCGAAGCCGACATCTATATCGCCTACGGCCGCTTCAACCAGGCTGCCGAGCTGCTGCAGAACGCCATCAACGACGAGCCGCATCGCGCGGACCTGCGCCTGAAACTGATGGAGGTCTACGCCGAACTCGGTGATCGCGACGGTTTCGCCCGCCAGGAAGGCGAGCTGCGTGAAATCGGTGGTGCCCAGGCTGACGTGGACCTGCTCAAGTCCCGCTACCCGGCCATGGCCGCCGTGGCGGCCGCGGGTGTCGGCTTTGCCGCTGCCTCGGTTGCAGACGACCTGGACAGCTTCAGCCTCGACGACCTGACCCTGGACGAGCCGGCTGCTCCGACTCAGAAGCCGCAGGATCTGGACGATGCCTTCGACCTCAGCCTCGACGACGAACTGGATGCCACGCCCGCCGCCCGTGCCCCGGTCGAAGAGCCCCTGCCCAGCCTCGACGACCTGGATCTGGATGCCGATCTGAACCTCGACCTGCCGGCTTCCAGCCCCGCCACCGCTGACGACGACCTCGGTTTCGACCTGGATCTCGACAGCAAGCCCCTCGCCGAGGACAACCTTTCTCTGGGTGACGACCTGGCCGATTTCAGCCTGGACCTGGACGAAGGCGCCAAGCCCTCGGCTGCTGCGGAAGACGACTTCCTGCTGAGCCTGGACGACGACCTGCCGGCCGCCGAGCCCGCCAAGCTCGAGACCAGTGACTTCGACCTGCCTTCCGACTTCGACCTGTCCATGCCCGAAGAGCCGGCGCACGCCGAGCCGCAGGCAGACAGCTTCGCCGCCAAGCTGGATGAAGTCACCGCCGAACTGGACCAGCTCGCCGAGAGCCTCGACCAGCCGGCCGAAGAGGCGCCCATCCCGGCTCCGGCTCCTGAAGTCGCGGCACCTGCTGCGGACCTGGAAGGGGACGACGACTTCGATTTCCTCTCGGGCACCGACGAAACCTCCACCAAGCTCGACCTGGCACGTGCCTACATCGACATGGGCGACACCGAAGGTGCTCGCGACATCCTCGACGAGGTGCTGACCGAAGGCAGCGAAACCCAGCAACAGGAAGCGCGCGACCTGATCGCCCGTATCAGCTGATCCATGACACAAGCAGTACCCGCAACGGCAGCCGAAAAGGCTGCCGTTGGCATTTCCAGAATCGCCCTTGGCGTTGAGTACAAGGGTTCCCGCTACCGTGGCTTCCAGCGCCAGATCGCCGGTGTGCCGTCCATCCAGGAAGCCCTCGAGAAGGCGCTGACCAAAGTGGCTGGCGGGCATCCCGTCACCCTCAGTTGCGCGGGCCGGACAGACGCGCTGGTTCACGCCAGCGGCCAGGTCGTGCATTTCGACACGCCGGTCCAGCGCTCCATGCACGCCTGGACCATGGGCGCGAACATGAACCTGCCCGGCGATATCAGCGTCACCTGGGCCCAGGCCATGCCTGCGCATTTCGATGCGCGCTTCAGCGCCATGGCGCGGCGCTATCGGTACGTCATCTACAGCGACCCGATCCGCCCGGCCCACATGGCCGAAGAGGTGACCTGGAACCACCGGCCACTGGATGTCGAGCGCATGCGCGAGGCGGCTGCCTACCTGGTGGGCACCCACGACTTCACCTCGTTCCGCGCCAAACAGTGCCAGGCCAAGTCGCCGGTGAAGACGGTCCATCACCTGCAGATCCACGAGCATGGCCGTTTCATCGTGTTGGACGTGCGAGCCAATGCCTTCCTCCACCACATGGTGCGCAACTTCGCAGGCGTGCTCATGGCCATTGGTGCCGGCGAGCGCCCGCCGGAGTGGGCGAAGGAAATCCTCGAAAGCCGTTGCCGGCGTACCGGCGGTGTCACTGCGCACCCCTACGGGCTGTACCTGGTGAAGGTGGAATACCCGGAGGAGTTCGAGCTTCCCAGGCGTTACCTGGGGCCGCATTTCCTCTCCTGGATGCCTGAAGACGCAAGCTGACGCTGTAGCGGACCTTTGCTACCATCCAGCAACTTTTTGCCCAGCAGGTGTCTGCACGTTGTCTACCGTTCGCGTCAAAATCTGTGGCATCACCCGTGTCGAGGACGCCCTGGCGGCTGTAGCCGCCGGTGCCGATGCCATCGGGCTGGTGTTCTACGCGCCCAGTCCCCGGGCCGTGACCGCCGAGCAGGCGAGGGCGATCATCTCCGCTCTGCCGCCCTTCGTGACCACGGTCGGATTGTTCGTCGACATGCCGGGGGAGGAACTGGACAGCGTGCTGGCGACGGTGCCGCTCGACCTGCTGCAGTTCCACGGCGACGAATCGCCGGAGGCATGCCGGTGCCATGGGCGCCCCTATCTCAAGGCCCTGCGTATCCGTCCCGGTGACGATGTCCCGGCGCTGATCGACCGCTACCCGGATGCATCCGGCGTTCTGCTGGACACCTACGTGCCTGGCACGCCCGGCGGCACGGGCGAGGCCTTCGACTGGAGCCTGGTGCCCAGCGCGCCTTCCCGCCCGGTGGTGCTCGCCGGTGGCCTGACTCCCGGCAACGTCGCCGAGGCCATCCGTCGTGTGCGCCCCTATGCCGTCGATGTTAGTGGCGGGGTCGAGGCGGCCAAGGGCATCAAGGATCCTGTGCTGATCCGAGCCTTCATCGATGCCGTGCGCTCTGCCGAGTGATCGTCTTTCCCGCCATCGTGTCGAGCGGCAGCGCTCGACTGGATGTGACGACGGCGAGCGGGCTGCCGTCCATAACCCAGTTGTCCGCTCGGACGCTCCCCGGGAGCGCCGCGAGCCGGGCCGGAACCAGGTGCTGCCGGCACGTTCTATTGGCGTGGATGGCGGCGGCGGTCGGGGCGAACCCGGCCATGAATTTGATTTCGCTCAGGAACAGGCGCAGCGCTTCGAGCCGCTAGCGCGTGTTCGGGCCTGAAGCTATGGAGAACGAGAGCATGAGCAACTGGCTGGTAGACAAGCTGATCCCTTCGATCATGCGTTCCGAAGTTAAGAAGAGCTCGGTACCCGAAGGCCTCTGGCACAAGTGCCCGTCCTGCGATGCCGTGCTGTACAAGCCCGAGCTCGAGAAGACCCTGAATGTCTGCCCCAAGTGCGACCACCACATGCGCATCGATGCGCGCACTCGCCTGGACATCTTCCTCGATGCCGAAGGCCGGGAAGAACTGGGCGCCGACCTCGAGCCGGTGGATCGCCTGAAGTTCCGCGACAGCAAGAAGTACAAGGACCGCCTGGCCGCCGCGCAGAAGGACACCGGTGAAAAGGATGCCCTGATCGCCATGAGCGGCAGCCTCGAAGGCAACCCCATCGTGGCCTGCGCCTTCGAGTTCTCCTTCATGGGCGGCTCCATGGGCGCCATCGTCGGTGAGCGCTTCGTGCGTGCCGCCAACGTTGCGCTGGAGAAGCGCTGCCCGCTGGTGTGCTTCTCCGCCTCCGGTGGCGCGCGCATGCAGGAGGCGCTGATCTCCCTGATGCAGATGGCCAAGACCTCCGCCGTCCTGGCGCGTCTGCGCGAAGAGGGCATTCCCTTCATCTCCGTGCTGACCGATCCGGTCTACGGCGGCGTGTCGGCCAGCCTGGCCATGCTGGGCGATGTGATCGTCGGCGAGCCCAAGGCTCTGATCGGCTTCGCCGGCCCGCGCGTGATCGAGCAGACCGTGCGCGAGAAGCTGCCTGAAGGCTTCCAGCGCAGCGAGTTCCTGCTGGAACACGGCGCCATCGATATGATCATCCCCCGCCAGGAACTGCGCAGCCGCCTGTCGCGTCTGCTCGCCCAGTTCCAGAACCTGCCGTCTCCCGAACCCACCCCCGTACCGGCCACTGCATGACCCAGAGAACCCTCGCCGACTGGCTCGATTACCTCGAACACCTCCACCCCAGCGCCATCGACATGGGGCTGGAGCGCAGCCGGCAGGTGGCCGAGCGCCTGGGTATCGGGCAGCTTGCCCCCAAGGTGATCACCGTCACCGGCACCAACGGCAAGGGTTCCACCTGTGCATTCCTGGCTGCGCTGCTGCGCAGCCAGGGTCTGCGCGTCGGGGTCTACAGCTCACCGCACCTGCTGCGCTACAACGAGCGCGTCCAGTTCGACGACGGCCTCGCCAGCGATGAGGCCCTCTGTGAGGCCTTCGCCGCAGTCGAAGCGGCGCGTGGCGATATCACCCTGACCTATTTCGAGATGGGCACCCTGGCGGCCTTCTGGCTGTTCCAGCGCCGAACCCTGGATGCCGTGGTGCTGGAAGTCGGCCTGGGTGGACGGCTCGACGCCGTGAACCTGGCCGATGCCGACCTGGCCCTGGTCACCAGCATTGGTATCGACCATGCCGACTGGCTCGGCGACACCCGTGAAAGCGTGGCCTTCGAGAAGGCCGGCATCTTCCGCCCGGGCAAGCCAGCCGTGTGTGGTGATCTCGACCCGCCTGCCCCCCTGTTGGGCCGGGCTGCCGAGATCGGTGCGCCGATGCTGGTGCGGGGGCGCGACTTCGACCTGGCCGAGGCCGAGCAGAGCTGGCACTGGCGTGGCCGCTCGCCGTCCGGCGAGTTGCTGCAATTACACGACCTGCCGCTGCTGGACCTGCCCCAGGAGAATGCGTCCCTCGCCCTGCAGGCCTATGCGCTGCTTGGCCTGCCCTGGCAGCCCGAGCACCTGGCGCAGGCCCTGGCCGCTACCCAGGTCAGTGGGCGTCTCGAGCGTCGCAACATCCTGTGGCAAGGCAAACGCATCTCCCTGGTGCTGGATGTCGGGCACAACCCCCATGCCGCCGAATTCCTTGCCGGCCGCCTGGTTGCGCGGCCTGTTGCGGGGCGCCGCCTGGCTGTGTTCGGCCTGCTGGCGGACAAGGACCTCGACGGCGTGCTCCGCCCGCTGCACGCGCATCTGGCGGACTGGGCGGTGACTGCGTTACCGTCGCCCCGTTCCCGGCCGGCCGGCGAACTGCAGGCTGCCCTCGATGCCCTGGGGGCGCGGGTGCATGGCCATGAGTCCGTCGCCGCCGCCCTGCAGGCGCAGTGCGAACAGGCCGGGGAGGGGGATGAAATCCTGGTGTTCGGATCGTTCTATTGCGTGGCCGAGGCCCTGGCCTGGCTCGCGCAGCAGGCTTGATAGTGGGGGTAGCCGTGCTGGACAAGGGACTCAAGCAACGTATCGTCGGCGCCGTGGTGCTGCTGGCATTGGCCGTGATCTTCCTGCCGATGCTGTTCACCCGCGAGGACGAGTTGCGCCAGGTGCACGTCGAAGCACCGCCGATGCCCCAGGCGCCGGCCATGCCCTCGACCGAGCTGGAGGACGTCCAGGTCCCCGAGCCCCAGGCCCTGCCGGACGAGCCCGTGCCCCCGCTGGACGCCAACGGTGGCGTGGCCCAGGTGCCGGCCACTCCCCCTGCCGTTCCGGCGCCCAGCCAGGCGCCGCGCCAGCAGCCGGCCCCGGCACCTGCACAGCCCGTTGCGGCCCCGCCCGTCGCCCAGGCTCAACCCCAGGCTGCTCCGGCGCAGCCGGCGGCCAAGGCCGAGGAAAAGCGCCTGGACCCCAACGGTCTGCCCGTCAGCTGGTCCATCCAGCTGGCCAGCCTGTCCAACCGGGCCAGTGCCGAGAACCTGCAGAAGTCCCTGCGCAACCAGGGCTACAACGCCTACATCCGCAGCGCGGACGGCATGAACCGGGTGTTCGTCGGGCCGGTCATCGAGCGTGCCGAAGCCGAGCGCCTGCGTGATTCCCTCAGCCGCCAGCAGAAGCTCAACGGTTTCGTAGTGCGGTTCCAGCCGGAGAAGGGCTGAGTCAGCACCGCCGTCGGACCTTTCTGATTCGCGGGTTACCGGAGTCCAAGGCCTCTGTTAAAATGCCCGCCTTTTCCGTTCGTGGGCTGCATACGTGGCATTCACCTGGGTCGATTGGGCGATCATCGCCATCATCGCCATTTCCAGCTTGATCAGTCTGAGGCGCGGCTTCGTCAAGGAAGCCCTCTCGTTGCTCACCTGGATCATTGCCGGTGCAGTCGCCTGGATGTTCGGGGGCGCGCTGTCGCAGCACCTCACCCAATTCATCGAAATGCCCTCGGCCCGCGTCATCGCGGCCTGCGCCATTCTCTTCATCGCCACCCTGCTGGTGGGGGCGTTGGTCAACTTCCTGATCGGCGAACTGATCAGGGTCACCGGCATGGACGGCACCGACCGCTTCCTTGGCATGGTCTTCGGCGCGGCGCGCGGGGCCTTGCTGGTGGTGGTACTGGTCGGCCTGCTCAGCCTGGCACCGGTGCAACAGGATCCTTGGTGGCAGCAGTCCACGCTGCTGCCGCACTTTCTCATGGTCGCCGACTGGTCCAAGAACCTGATCCTGGGTCTGACCGGTCAGTGGCTCAACGGCAGCGTCAGCCCACCCGGCTGAGCTGCTAGACGAAGGGCGCCACCCCGGGGTAAACCCCGTGCGGCGCCCAGTATTGGCTCGAACTACTAGCAGGGGTTGCGTCACATGTGTGGCATCGTCGGTATCGTCGGCAAGTCGAACGTCAATCAGGCGCTGTATGACGCGCTCACCGTTCTCCAACATCGCGGCCAGGATGCGGCCGGGATCGTGACCAGCCATGACGGCCGCCTGTTCCTGCGCAAGGACAATGGCCTGGTGCGCGATGTGTTCCAGCAGCGCCACATGCAGCGCCTGGTCGGCCACATGGGCATCGGCCATGTGCGCTACCCCACCGCCGGCTCCTCCAGCTCCGCCGAGGCGCAGCCGTTCTACGTCAACTCGCCCTACGGCATCACCCTGGCCCACAACGGCAACCTGACCAACGTCGAGCAGCTGGCCAAGGAGATCTACGAGTCCGACCTGCGCCACGTGAACACCAACTCCGACTCGGAAGTGCTGCTCAACGTGTTCGCCCACGAGCTGGCCCATCGCGGCAAGCTGCAGCCCACCGAGGAAGACGTGTTCGCCGCCGTCTCCGGCGTGCATGACCGCTGCCTGGGCGGCTACGCCGTGGTGGCGATGATCACCGGCTACGGCATCGTCGGCTTCCGCGACCCCAACGCCATCCGCCCGATCGTGTTCGGCCAGCGCCACACCGACGAAGGCGTCGAGTACATGATCGCCTCCGAGAGCGTGGCTCTGGACGTGCTCGGTTTCACCCTGATCCGTGACCTCGCCCCGGGCGAGGCGGTGTACATCACCGAGGAAGGCAAGCTCTACACCCGCCAGTGCGCCAAGGCGCCGAAGCTCTCCCCGTGCATCTTCGAGCACGTCTACCTGGCGCGTCCGGACTCCATCATGGATGGAGTCTCCGTCTACAAGGCGCGCCTGCGCATGGGCGAGAAGCTGGCCGAGAAGATCCAGCGCGAGCGCCCCGACCACGACATCGACGTGGTCATCCCGATCCCGGACACCAGCCGCACCGCGGCACTGGAGCTGGCCAACCACCTGGGCGTGAAGTTCCGCGAAGGCTTCGTGAAGAACCGCTACATCGGCCGGACCTTCATCATGCCGGGCCAGGCGGCGCGCAAGAAATCCGTGCGCCAGAAGCTCAACGCCATCGAACTGGAATTCCGCGGCAAGAACGTGATGCTGGTGGACGACTCCATCGTCCGTGGCACCACCTGCAAGCAGATCATCCAGATGGCCCGCGAAGCCGGCGCCAAGAACGTCTACTTCTGCTCCGCCGCTCCGGCGGTGCGCTACCCCAACGTCTACGGCATCGACATGCCGAGTGCCCATGAACTGATCGCCCACAACCGGACAACCGAGGACGTGGCCGAGCTGATCGGTGCCGACTGGCTGGTCTACCAGGACCTGCCGGACCTGATCGAAGCGGTCGGCGGTGGCAAGGTGAAGATCGAGCACTTCGACTGCGCCGTGTTCGACGGCCAGTACATCACCGGTGACGTCGACGAGCAGTACCTGGACAAGATCGAGCAGGCCCGCAACGACCTCGCCAAGGTCAAGGCCAGTGCGGTCAGTGCCATCATCGACCTGTACAACAACTGAGCCAGGCGCGGCCCAGGCCGCGCCCTCCGTGACACCCCGCAGCCCGGACCCGATCCGGGCTTCGTTTCTGGAGAGATAGGGTTATGACGCAAGAATGGGAAGCCGGAAGGCTGGACAGTGACCTCGAAGGCGCCTCCTTCGACACCCTCGCCGTGCGTGCCGGCCAGCGCCGTTCGCCGGAAGGTGAGCACGGCGAGGCCATGTTCCTCACCTCCAGCTACGTGTTCCGCACCGCCGCCGATGCCGCTGCGCGCTTCGCCGGCGAGGTGCCGGGCAACGTCTACTCGCGCTACACCAACCCCACCGTGCGCACCTTCGAAGAGCGCATCGCCGCGCTGGAAGGCGCCGAGCAGGCCGTGGCCACCGCTTCCGGCATGTCCGCGATCCTCTCCATCGCCATGAGCCTGTGCAGTGCCGGCGACCATGTACTGGTCTCGCGCAGCGTGTTCGGCTCCACCATCAGCCTGTTCGAGAAGTACCTCAAGCGCTTCGGTGTGCAGGTGGACTACCCGGCGCTGTCGGACCTGGCCGGCTGGGAAGCGGCGATTAAGCCCAACACCCGTCTGCTGTTCGTCGAGTCGCCGTCCAACCCCCTGGCCGAGCTGGTGGACATCACCGCCCTGGCCGAAATCGCCCACGCCAAGGGCGCCCTGCTGGTGGTGGACAACTGCTTCTGTACCCCGGCGCTGCAGCAGCCGCTGAAGCTGGGGGCCGACATCGTCATGCACTCGGCCACCAAGTACATCGACGGCCAGGGCCGCGCCATGGGCGGCGTGGTGGCCGGTCGTGCCGAGCACATGAAGGAGGTGGTGGGCTTCCTGCGGACCGCCGGCCCGACCCTCAGCCCCTTCAACGCCTGGTTGATGCTCAAGGGCCTGGAAACCCTGCGCGTGCGCATGCAGGCCCACAGCACCAGTGCGCTGGAGCTGGCGCGCTGGCTGGAGACCCAGCCGGGCATCGAACGGGTGCACTACGCCGGCCTGGAAAGCCACCCCCAGCATGAACTCGCCAAGCGCCAGCAGAAGGCCTTCGGCGCCGTGGTCAGCTTCGAGGTGAAGGGCGGCAAGGAGGCGGCGTGGCGCTTCATCGATGCCACCCGGATGATCTCCATCACCACCAACCTGGGGGACACCAAGACCACCATCGCCCACCCGGCCACCACCTCCCACGGGCGGCTGTCGCCCCAGGAGCGGGCCAATGCCGGCATCGCCGACAACCTGATCCGCGTGGCGGTCGGTCTCGAAGACGTGGCCGACATCCAGGCGGACCTGGCGCGAGGCCTGGCGGTTCTGTGATGGAGTGGAGTGTTGAAACCTGCCTCGCCAACAATGGCAAGGTCGCGCTGGTTACCGGCGCGGCCCGGGGCATCGGGCTGGGCGTCGCCGCCTGGCTGCTGGCCGAAGGCTGGCAGGTGGTGTTGTCCGACATCGATCGGACCCGGGGTTCCAAGGTCGCCAAGGCGCTGGGCCCCAATGCCTGGTTCGTCGGCATGGACGTGGCTCACGAAAGCCAGGTGGCCGTGGGCATTGCCGAGGTCCTCGGCCAGTTCGGCCGGCTGGATGCCCTGGTGTGCAACGCCGCCGTTGCCGATCCCCATGGCGCACCGCTGGAAAGCCTTGAGCTGTCGGCCTGGAACCGCACCCTGGCGGTCAACCTCACCGGGCCCATGCTGCTGGCCAAGCACTGCGCCCCGTACCTGCGGGCGCACAAGGGCGCGATCGTCAACATCGCTTCGACCCGCGCCCACCAGTCCGAGCCGGATACCGAGGCCTATGCCGCGAGCAAGGGTGGCCTGGTGGCGCTGACCCATGCCCTGGCCATCAGCCTGGGGCCGGATGTCCGAGTGAATGCGGTCAGCCCCGGCTGGATCGACAGCCGCGACCGTGCCGAACGCGAGGCCGTGCCGCTCACCGAACTGGATCATGACCAGCACCCGGTGGGGCGGGTCGGGCTGGTGGAGGATGTGGCGCCGTTGGTGGCCTGGCTGCTGTCCGACCAGGCGGCGTTCGTCACCGGCCAGGACTACCGTGTCGACGGCGGGATGACCCGCAAGATGATCTACCTCGACTGAGGGGGGCTCTAAAAACGTAGGCGAGGCGGTCAGCGCAAGGCGAAAGCAGGCGAAAAAGCGCAGTTTACGTGCGGTAAATGAGCATTTTGATCGGACTCGCGCACGAGCCTGCTTTTAACGCCGCGATGACAACGCAGGTAGTTTTTAGAGGTGCCCTGAGGTCGGGGAGGGGCCTGAACGGGCGGTAGCGCTGGCGCGTCACCGCCCGTTTGCGTTTCAGGGGCGCAGGTCGATGGCCGGGGTGCCCTGGCCGTCGAACAGCTGGGCCGGTTCGGACGGCAGGATGCTCGGGCGGCTGCGTTGCGGGCCCGGGTCGCCAAGTACGCGGATGTCGCTGTACTTCTTGCCCGACAACGCCGCCAGGCCGGCGCGGTCGCGCACCACGGTGGGCCGCAGGAACACCATCAGGTTGCGTTTCACATGGCTGTCCTTGGTGGAGCGGAACAGCCGGCCGAGCAGGGGGATGTCGCCCAGCAGCGGCACCTTGGAATCGGTGGTGGTGATGTCGTCCTGGATCAGGCCGCCGAGCACGATCACCTGGCCGTCCTCGGCGAGGATGGTGCTCTTGATCGAGCGCTTGTTGGTGATCAGGTCGACGGCCTGGGCACTGACGCTGGCCGTCGGAGCAATGGAGGAGATTTCCTGCTCGATCTCCAGGCGCAGGGTGGCGCCTTCGTTGATGTGCGGGGTGACCTTGAGGGTCACGCCGATGTCCTTGCGCTCGATGGTGGTGAAGGGGTTGCTGGCACCGGTTGAGCCCGTGGTGTAGGAGCCGGTCTGGAAGGGCACGTTCTGGCCCACCAGGATCTCCGCCTTCTGGTTGTCCAGGGTCAGCAGGCTCGGCGTGGAGAGCAGGTTGCTCTTGCTGTTGGCCGACAATGCCGTGACCAGGGCGCCGAAGTGGTCGGTGCCGACGCCGATGATGGCGCCGTCCGGCAGCGAGTCCGGCACCTTCTTGTCCTGGATGGCCTTTAGCACGGTGCCAACCGACAGGCCGGTGTTGGCGAAGTTGGCACCCCCCATGCCACCGGTGCGGCCACGGGCGTCCACGGCCCACTGCACGCCGAGGGCGTCGCTGATGTCGCCGGAGATTTCCACGATGGCGGCTTCCACCATCACCTGGGCGCGGGGCACGTCCAGCTGGCGGACGATGTCTTCCAGTGCATTCACCGTGTCCGGTTCGGCCAGCAGCACCAGGGCATTGAGGCTCTCGTCGGCGCGGATGAGGATGTTCTGCGGCTTGCCCTTCTGCTCGGTGCCTTCGGGGGACTTGAGACCCTCGGAAATCTCGCCGAGGGTGGTCGCCAGGGCCTTGGCATCGTTGTGGCGCAGGCGGATCACCCGGGTATTGGCCGAGCGCGCGGTGGGTGTGTCCAGGGACTGCGCCAGGGACACCAGCTTGGCCCGGGCCGAAGGCGGGCCGACGATGATCAGTCGGTTGGTGCGGGAATCAGCGATCACCTGGGCGGCGTTGGTGCCCTTGGCCTGGCCGCGGGTGACGGCGTTGTTGAGCACCTCGGCGGCGTCCATCACCCAGGCGTTCTGCAGGTTGAGCACGGTGTAGTCGCGGTCGCCCTTCTGGTCCAGCTGGCGCATCAGGTCTTCGATGCGGGCGATGTTGGCGGCGCGGTCGCTGATGATCAGTGCGTTGGCCGAGGTCACCGCGGCCAGGTGGCCGTACTGCGGCACCAGCGGGCGGATCAGCGGGATCAGCTCGGTGACCGGCGCGTGCTGGACCTGGATCACCCGGGTCTCCAGCGTGTCCGGTGCTTCCGGGCCGCTACCGGCTTCGGCCTTGGCCTCGGCGTTGGGGATGATCCGCGCCTGGTCACCCTGGGTGATCACGGTGAAGCCGTGGGTGGCCATCACCGAGAGGAACAGCTGGTAGACCTCCGACAGGCTCAGCGGCGCCTTGGAGACCACGCTCACCTGGCCCTTCACCCGCGGGTCGACGATGAAGGTCTGCCCGGTGATGTCGGCCACCTGGTCGACGAATTCGCGAATGTCCGCATCCTTGAGGTTGATCGTCCAGCTGTCCTGCTGGCTGCTGCTGGAGGCGGAAACGGGTTCGGCGGCGAAAACGGGGAGCGGGGCGGTCGCAAGTCCGGCGACCAGTACGGCAATACTCAGGCGCGAGAGGGCTGTGGGCATTGATTCATTCGCTTTCCATGGGCTGTTCGGGCGGTGAGTCCGGGGGCAGGCCGCCGGATTCTTCCATCTGTTTTCTGAGGGCTTCCATGCGCTCACGCAGCTCGGCGGCATTCTCGTCCTGAAGGCCTTCGAGTGCCTCGATCGCTCCGTCGGCGGGCGCTGCGTCCATCACCGGCGAAACGGTTGCACTGGGGCGGGTATGGGGAAAGGTCAGGGTCTCCAGGCGGCCACCCCGTTCGATCTCCACCCGGTCGCGGTAGACAGCGTGCAAGCGTACGCCGTCGCTGATCGACTCGCCTGCCAGTATCCGCCTCGGCTTGTTGTCGTCCGCGCGGATGATGGCGCTGGAACGTGCCGGGTCGGCGTTGATGAAACTGCCGAGCAGCACCAGGCGCAGGTTGGTCGCCGGTGGCGGTCCCTCCTGCTGGATGCGGGCCGGGCCGAACAGGCGATCCAGGCGGTCGAGGCTGGGCGGAACCGCCGCCGCTTGCGGGCTGTCGCTACTGGTGGGGGCGGGGGCGCGCAGCAGGCGGATCCAGTCGGCGGTCTGCCAGGCGAGGCTCAGGCTCATCGCTGCGACCAGCGCCACCCCGACGACGACGGGGGCCTTTTCCTGCAAGCGATATCGGGCACCTGGAACGGGCAAAAGAGGGTCTCCGCGAGGCGAGTCAGTGGTGATTGTGGGGGTACGTCGGGGAAAAAGTGCGTTGATCATAGCAGCACGAATGGATCACGCTGCAAGCGTCCGGAAGATGTACGACCGGCGACGATGTGCTAAAGATAGCGCCGTTTTTTTACGACTTGCCGTGCATCCGGCAGCACAACGAAAAGAATTCGGCAGGGATTCGCCGAACAACCGTCAGACCCCGTGCTAGACGTTTCCGGGGTGATTTCATTAAGGCATGACACGGATGAATTCCTCTTCGCTGGACGCGCCGCTGCGGCGCCTGCCATTCGGTTTCGCCAAACGCCACGGTGTCTTCCTCCAGGATGGCGCCGAACCCTGCCTGGCCCATCGCCAGGGCGCCGAGCTGGTGGCCCTGGCCGAGGCCCGCCGCTTCGTCGGGCGCAGCCTGCCGTTCCGGGCGCTTGCCCCCGAGGCCTTCGACCAGGCCCTGGCCCAGGCCTATCAACACGACTCGTCCGCCACCATGCAGTTGGCCGAGGACCTGGGCGGCAGCCTGGACCTCGCCGCGCTGGCCGAGCAGATGCCCGAGACCACCGACCTGATGGAGCAGGAGGACGACGCACCGATCATCCGCCTGATCAACGCCATCCTCGGCGAGGCGATCCGCGAGAACGCCTCGGACATCCACCTGGAAACCTTCGAGAAGCGCCTCGTGGTGCGCTTCCGCGTCGACGGCATCCTGCGCGAAGTGCTGGAGCCCAAGCGCGAGCTGGCGGCGCTGCTGGTGTCGCGGATCAAGGTCATGGCCAAGCTCGACATCGCCGAGAAGCGCATCCCCCAGGACGGCCGCATTTCCCTGCGGGTGGCCGGCCGCGAGGTGGACATCCGCGTCTCCACGCTGCCCTCGGCCAATGGCGAGCGCGTGGTGCTGCGTTTGCTCGACAAGCAGGCCGGGCGCCTGACCCTGCAACACCTGGGCATGAGTGCGCGGGACCGTGCGCTGATGGAAGAGACCGTGCGCAAGCCCCACGGCATCCTGCTGGTCACCGGCCCCACCGGCTCGGGCAAGACCACCACCCTCTACGCCAGCCTCACCACCCTGAACGACCGCACCCGCAACATCCTCACGGTCGAGGACCCCATCGAGTACCACCTGGAAGGCATCGGCCAGACCCAGGTCAATCCCAAGGTGGACATGACCTTCGCCCGGGGCCTGCGGGCCATCCTCCGCCAGGACCCGGACGTGGTGATGGTGGGCGAGATCCGCGACCACGAGACCGCCGAGATCGCCGTGCAGGCCTCGCTCACCGGTCACCTGGTGCTCTCCACCCTGCACACCAACAGCGCCATCGGGGCCATTACCCGCCTGGTGGACATGGGCGTCGAGCCCTTCCTGTTGTCGTCTTCCCTGCTGGGCGTGCTGGCCCAGCGCCTGGTGCGGGTGCTCTGCCCGCACTGCAAGGAGGCCTACCAGGCCGACGCTGCCGAATGCCAGCTGCTGGGCGTCGACCCGACGCAGCCGGTCACCCTCTATCACGCACGTGGCTGCAGTGAATGCCACCAGCAGGGCTATCGCGGGCGAACCGGCATCTACGAGCTGGTGGTGTTCGACGACCACATGCGCAGCCTGATCCACAACGCCGCCTCCGAGCAGGAGATGACCCGCCACGCCCGCCGCTCCGGCCCGAGCATCCGTGACGACGGCAAGCGCAAGGTGCTGGAAGGCGTGACGACCGTGGAAGAAGTCCTCCGCGTAACCCGGGAAGAATAAATGGCCGCCTTCGAATACATCGCCCTGGACGCCCGCGGACGCCAGCAGAAGGGCGTGCTGGAGGCCGACAGTGCCCGTCAGGTCCGCCAATTGCTGCGCGAGCGGCAGCTGGCGCCGCTGGAGGTCAAGGCCACCCGCACCCGCGAGCAGGCCGTCGGCGGCCAGCGTTTCGGCTTCGCCCGGGGGTTGTCCGCCCGCGACCTGGCCCTGGTGACGCGCCAACTGGCGACTCTTGTGCAGGCGGCGCTGCCCATCGAAGAGGCCTTGCGTGCTGCGGCGGCCCAGTCCACCTCATCGCGCATCCAGTCGATGCTGCTGGCGGTGCGCGCCAAGGTGCTGGAGGGTCACAGCCTGGCTGGCAGCCTGCGCGAGTTTCCCGCTGCTTTCCCCGAGCTCTACCGCGCCACCGTTTCGGCGGGGGAGCACGCTGGCCACCTCGGCCCGGTGCTGGAACAACTGGCGGACTACACCGAGCAACGCCAGCAGTCGCGGCAGAAGATCCAGCTGGCACTGCTCTACCCGGTGATCCTGATGTGCGCCTCCCTTGGCATCGTCGGCTTCCTGCTGGGCTTCGTGGTGCCGGATGTGGTGCGGGTGTTCATCGATTCCGGGCAGACCCTGCCGCTGCTCACCCGTGGCCTGATCGCCCTCAGCGACCTGGTCAAGCACTGGGGCTGGCTAGCCATCCTGCTGCTGGTGGCCGGCATCACCGCGACCCGCCTGGCGCTGCGCCAGGAGGCGGCGCGTCAGCGCTGGCACGGCATCCTGCTGCGGGTGCCGCTGGTGGGGCGTCTGGTGCGTGCCACCGACACCGCGCGCTTCGCCTCCACCCTGGCGATCCTCACCCGAAGCGGCGTACCGCTGGTGGAGGCCCTCGGCATTGCCGCCGAGGTCATCGCCAACCGGGTGATCCGTGCCGAAGTGGTGCTGGCCGCACAGAAAGTGCGCGAAGGCGGCAGCCTGACCCGCGCTCTGGAGCAGACCGGTCAGTTCCCGCCGATGATGCTGCACATGGTGGCCAGCGGCGAACGTTCCGGCGAGCTGGACCAGATGCTGGCCCGCACCGCCCGCAACCAGGAAAGCGACCTGGCCGCGCAGATCGCGCTGCTGGTGGGGCTGTTCGAGCCCTTCATGCTGGTGTTCATGGGCGCCGTGGTATTGGTCATCGTCCTGGCTATTCTCCTGCCCATCCTTTCTCTCAACCAACTCGTGGGGTAAACGCGTGAAATCGAGCCGTCTACAGAGGGGCTTCACCCTCATCGAAATCATGGTGGTGGTGGTCATCCTCGGCATCCTCGCCGCGCTGGTGGTGCCCCAGGTGATGAACCGCCCGGACCAGGCCAAGATCACCGTCGCCAAGGGCGACATCAAGGCCGTCGGCGCTGCCCTGGACATGTACAAGCTGGACAACTTCGCCTACCCCAGCACCCAGCAGGGCCTGGAGGCGCTGGTGAAGAAGCCCAGCGGCAACCCGCAGCCGAAGAACTGGAACAAGGACGGCTACCTCAAGCGCCTGCCGGTCGACCCGTGGGGCAACCCCTACCAGTACCTGGCGCCGGGCACCAAGGGCCCGTACGACCTGTATTCCTTCGGCGCCGACGGCAAGGAAGGCGGTACCGACGCCGATGCCGACATCGGTAACTGGGACAACTGATGGGCGCGCGCGGGGCCCGGGGCTTCACCCTGATCGAGCTGCTGGTGGTCCTGGTGATCATCGGCTGCCTGGTCGGACTGGCAGTCTTCAGCACCGGCATTGCCGGGCCCTCGCGTGAACTGAACAACGAAGCCGAGCGCCTGGCCGGCCTGATCGGCGTGCTGGTGGACGAGGCCGTGCTGGACAACCGCGAGTACGGCCTGCGCCTGGAAAACGACCGCTACCAGGTGCTGCGCTTCGACGAAGCCAAGGCCCGCTGGGAGCCGGTGGGCAAGCAGCCCCACGTGCTGCCCGCCTGGGCGGAGATGAAGCTCGAACTGGAAGGCGATGCCCTGGTGCTGCCGGGCAGCGTTAACGATGGGGATGAGAAGAAGGGCAGCCCGAACGCCCGGGCGCCGCAATTGCTGATTCTCTCCAGCGGCGAACTCAGCCCGTTCCGCCTGGAGATGGGCGAGCGCAGCAAGAACGGTATTCGCCTGCAACTGAGCAGCGACGGCTTCCGCCTGCCGCGAATCGAACCGGTCGTGCGGGGGCGCGCCGGATGAAAGCGCTGCGCGGCTTCACCCTGCTGGAAGTGTTGGTGGCCCTGGCGATCTTCGCCGTGGTCGCCGCCTCGGTGCTCACCGCCAGTGGCCGCAGCCTGCGCAACGCCGCCCGCCTGGAAGACAAGACCCTGGCCATGTGGGTGGCCGACAACCGCCTCACCGAGATGCAGTTGAGCCGCACGCCCCCTGCTGAAGGCCGCGACCAGGGCGAAGTGCAGATGGCCGGCCGGCGCTGGGAATGGCAGAGCCAGGTGGAGGCCACCTCCGACCCCGCCCTGCGCCGGGTCACCCTGTGGGTGGCGCAGCGGCCCGAGCGCAGCGAGCGCGGCAAGCTGGAAGAGCGCGCCGCGGCTCGCCTGGTCGGCTTCATCGAGACCGCACCATGACCCGCCAGCGTGGCTTCACCCTGCTGGAACTGCTGATCGCCATCGCCATCTTCGCGCTGCTGGCCCTGGGCACCTACCGCATGCTCGACAGCGTGCTGGCCACCGACCGTGCCACCCGCGTGCAGGAGCAGCAACTGCGCGAGCTGGTGCGCGCCATGGCCGCACTGGAGCGTGACCTGCAGCAGGTGGTGGTGCGCCCGGTGCGTGACCCCAACGGTGAATGGCGCAGCGCCCTGCTGGGCGAGCGCGCCGACAACGACAGCGTCGAATTCACCCGCAGCGGCTGGCGCAACCCCATGGGCGCGCTGCGCTCGGGCCTGCAGCGGGTGCGCTGGCAGCTCTCCGGGGAAAAGCTCGAACGCCGCTACTGGACGGTGCTCGACCAGGCCCAGGACAGCCAGCCCCGGGTCCAGGAGGCGCTGGATGGCGTCACACGGCTGCGCCTGCGCTACCTGGACAAGGACGACAACTGGCTGGAGACCTGGCCGCCGGACGGCGAAAGCGACAGCAAGCGCCTGGAGAAAGTACCGAAGGCCGTCGAAGTGACCCTGGAGCACCGCCGCTACGGTGAGCTGCGCCGTGTCCTGCGGCTGGTGGACGAGCCGCCGGAGCGCAAGCCGGTACCCAACAGCACCGATCCCGACTCGGACACACCGCTTCCCGAGGAGGGCGCCCAGTGAGAGCGCAACGGGGCGTGGCCCTGATCACCGTGCTGCTGGTGGTGGCCGTGGTGACGGTCGTCTGTGCCGGGCTCATCGCCCGCCAGGAACTGGCCATTCGCTCCAGTGCCAACCAGTTGCACACCCGCCAGGCGTTGCAGTACGCCCTCGGGGGCGAGGCGCTGGCCCGGGCGATCCTGGTGCGTGATCTGCGCGCCGGCGACCCGCGCACCCCGGTGGACCACCTGGGTGAAGCCTGGGCGCGGCCCCTGACCAGCTTCCCGCTGGACGATGGCGGTGAACTGGTGGTGCGCATCGAGGACGCCACCCCACGCTTCAACCTCAATGGCGTGGTGCGCCAGGGGCGGGTGAACGAGCAGGGGCTCAAGCAGTTCCGTCGCCTGCTGCTGCGCCTGGGCATCGAGGCGCCCTACGGCGAACGCCTGGTGGATTGGCTGGACAAGGACCAGGAGCCTACTGGTGCCAATGGCGCCGAGGACAACCAGTACCTGCTGAACCAGCCGCCTTATCGCGCGGCCAACCGCGTGATGGCGGACGTATCCGAGCTGCGCCTGCTGGCCGGCATGACGGAGGCCGACTACCGTCGCCTGCTGCCCTTCGTCACCGCCCTGCCCAGCGACGCCACCCTCAATGTCAACACCGCCGGCGCCCTGGTGCTCTCCAGCCTGGGCGACACCCTCAGCCCCTCGGTGGCCGAATCCCTGGTGGCGGCCCGCGGCCGTGAAGGGTTCAAGACGGTGGACGCCTTCCTCGGCCAGCCGGCTCTGGCGGGCCTCGGCCTCGAAGCCCAGGGCTTGGCGGTGGGCAGTGAATATTTCCGCGTGACCAGCGAAGTCCGTCTGGGCGACCGCCGGCAGGTGCTGGTGAGCACCCTGCAGCGCAGCAATGACGGTCGGGTACGGGTGCTGGCGCGCGACCTGGGACAGGGCGGATTGCCGCTCACCCTCAACAAGGAGCAGGACAAACAATGATTCAGACGAGCGTGTTCCTCCCGCCCCAGGCCCTGCAGTGGGTCATGGGTGACCTGGAGGTACGACTGGTCAGTGGGGGCGAGGTGCGGCGACTGCCGTTCGCCGACGCCGTGGCAGCCGCAGGCAACAACTGGCGGCTGGTGCTGCCCGTGGAGGCGGTGACCGCCTGTGCCGTGCGCCTGCCGACGCAAAAGACGCGCTGGTTGCGCCAGGCCCTGCCGTTCGCGGTGGAGGAACTGCTGGCCGAGGACGTGGACGGCCTGCACCTGGCCGTGGGGGAGCCCCTGGAGGACGGTCGCCATCGGGTCCTGGCCGTGCGCCGGGCCTGGTTGGCGTCGTGGATCGACCTGGCGACG
This sequence comes from Pseudomonas sp. zfem003, assembly GCF_032621675.1. Classification (NCBI taxonomy): domain Bacteria; kingdom Pseudomonadati; phylum Pseudomonadota; class Gammaproteobacteria; order Pseudomonadales; family Pseudomonadaceae; genus Pseudomonas; species Pseudomonas sp. zfem003. Next base: position 59,030 of record NZ_JAVYJG010000007.1, read on the forward strand.
GCGAGCGGCGCCTCGCCGGCCAGCCTGCAGGTGGACGCGGACCTGCTGCCGCTGGAAGGCACCCGGCTGTTCTGGCTGGACGGCCGCTGGCTGTTGGGCGGGGAGGGCGTCTCCCGCCTGAGCGTGCAGGACGAGGACTGGTCGATGCTGCGCGAGGCCTGTCCGCACCCGTGGATCGGCCAGGCGAGCGCCGACCGCCGCAGCCTGGAGGGCATTGAACGCTGGGAGGGCGTGCAGGACAGCCACGTCGACCTGGCCCGCTGGCGGGGCACCGAACTGGCCCAGGGCGACTTCGAGATCCGCCAGCCCAACCGGCAGTGGGCGCTGTGGCGCCCGGCACTGGGGCTCGTGGGGTTGTGGGCCGTCCTGCAGTGCGGCTTCTACCTGGCCCAGGGCTGGCACCTGCGGCACCAGGGGGATGCCTATGCCCAGGCCAACGAGGCGCTGTACCGCGAGCTGTTTCCCCAGGACACCCGGCTGGTGAACCTCCGGGCGCAGTTCGACCAGCACCTGGCCGACGGCAACCGGCCCGGGCAGGGCAAGCTGCTGGAAACCCTCGGGCAGGCCTCCGGGGCCTTGCTGGAGGACGGCGCCGTGGTGCGCATCCAGCAACTGGATTTCAGCGAAACCCGTGGTGACCTGGCCCTGCAGGTGCAGGCCCCCGGGTTCGACGCACTGGAGCGGCTGCGCGAGCGCCTGATCGGCGCCGGGCTGGCCGTGCAGATGGGCTCTGCCAGCCGGGAAGGTGACAGCGTGAGCGCGCGACTGGTGATCGGAGGATGAGCATGGTCACTCTCAGGGATCGTTTGCAGACCCACTGGCAGGCTTCCAGCGCCGCGACCCGCTGGCAAGCCCTGCCACCCCGCGACCGGCTGGCACTGGCGGCGCTGGGTGGTTTCCTGGCGCTGGCGCTGCTGTACCTGGCCCTCTGGCGTCCTGCCCACAACGGGATGCTTGAGGCGCGCCGGTATTTCGAGCAGCAGCGCGCGCTGAACCTCTACATGCAGGCCCAGGCGCCCCAGGCGCGGGCCGGCGTCGAGCGGCCCCAGGCCAGTGTCGAGCCCGAGCGCCTGCAGGGGCTGGTCACCGCCAGTGCCGCAGAGCAGGGCCTTTCGGTGGAGCGCATGGACAGCGATGCACCCGGCCAGGTGCAGGTCAGCCTGCAGCCCACCGCCTTCCCCCAGCTGCTGCGCTGGTTCGTGGCGCTGGAGGCCCAGGGCGTGCGCATCGAGGAAGCCGGACTCGATCGTGCGGAAGAAGGACGCGTTGCCGCCCGGCTGACCCTGCGGGTCGGCGGCTGAGTCATCGGTCGAGCGGGAAAAGGGACGCGGCGAAGACGTCCCTTCAGTCCCTCGAAAAATCCCCTCGATGAAAAAAACTTCAAGCAGGGTGTTGACTTAGGTGAGCCCTCTGCGTAAATTGCGCGCCTCGCAAGGCGATGGGTGATTAGCTCAGCCGGGAGAGCATCTGCCTTACAAGCAGAGGGTCGGCGGTTCGATCCCGTCATCACCCACCACTCCTTGTGATACTTCGGACGAAAGTCCGGCCGACGCGCAGCGGTAGTTCAGTCGGTTAGAATACCGGCCTGTCACGCCGGGGGTCGCGGGTTCGAGTCCCGTCCGCTGCGCCATTTATCTTCCATCAAGGGTCCTGCCCGGGATGAGGCGAAGGCCGAAAGGCAAGCGCCAGACGCTCCAAAGCAAAGCTCCACCGGACGCAAGTCCAAACCGACGCGCAGCGGTAGTTCAGTCGGTTAGAATACCGGCCTGTCACGCCGGGGGTCGCGGGTTCGAGTCCCGTCCGCTGCGCCATATACGAAAGCCCTCAGGTAGCGATACCTGGGGGCTTTTTCTTTGCCTGCCTTTGCATAGGCCTGCCGAGGTCCTGGCCGGTTGGCCTGGGCTCCCTTCCTTCCTTCCAGAGCCGCTGCACAGCCCTAGGGCCATGGTGCACGCTGCATGGGGGGGATTCCTGGATTTCGCTTCAGCCGATTCGTTACTTCCCAGAGGGGCCTGGACAAGGCCGCCCAGGGAGGGAACTGAGATGGATGATTACCAGGAAGAACTGCTCGACCTGCATGCCCGCGAGCGCGACATGCCCGAGCCCGCCGACGACGCCACCGAACTGTGATCAGCCGACCTGGCGCTGGGCGCGGCGGAATTCGCCGGGAGTGCTGCCGCTCCAGCGCTTGAACGCGCGCTGGAAGGCCTCGGCCGAGGCGAAGCCCAGCAGGTAGGCGATCTCACCGAAGGCCAGCTCGGTGTCGCGGATGTAGGCCATGGCCAGGTCGCGGCGGGTGTCGTTGAGGATGCTGCGGAACTGCGTGCCTTCCTCGGCGAGCTTGCGGCGCAGGGTCCAGGTCGGCAGTTGCAGGCGCGCCGCGACCTCTTCCAGGTCGGGCTCGCGGCCGTGGAGCAGGGGGCCGAGCAGCTGTGCGATGCGCTCGCGCAGGCTGCGGGTGCGGGTCATGTGCTCCAGCTCGCGCTCGCACAGTTCCAGCAACTGGCGCCAGGTGCTGGGGCAGTGGGCCGGGTTGCGCAGGGCCAGGGTGGCCCGTGACAGGCGCAGCTGGTTGGTGGCGGCGCCGAACTCCACCGGGCAGCCGAACAGCTCGCCGTAGCGCTCGGCGTACGTCGGGGCGGGGAACTCGATCTCGACCCGTTCCGGCTGCAGCGCCTGGTCGGCGAGATGGCCGAGCTGGCAGGCCCAGCTGGCCAGCACCGAGTCCACCACGAAGCGGTTGTAGACGTTGTACGGGCTGATGGAATAGAAGCGCAGCCAGGCCCCGCTGGCGTCCTCGTGGAAGCTCGACTGGCCCCGGTAGTTCTGGGCGTAGAGCGGCTCGAAGCGGGTCAGAGCGCGGGCCGCCTCGCGCACGTTCGGCGCCTGTTCGGCGGTGACGCCGGCCAGGCCCAACTGGCTGAAGCGCCCCAGGCGGCCCATGGCCAGGCCCAGGGCGGGTTCGTCCAGCAGCTGGCTGGCGGCGTGGCCCAGGCGCATGTAGCGGGGGATGGACAGCCGGCCCCGTGGTTCGGCCAGGCGCGCGGCGTCCAGGCCGTACTGGTCCAGCAGCGGCACCGGGTCATGGCCGTGGGCGCGCAGGGTTTCCGCCAGGTTCTGCACGAAGCCGACGGACAGGTCCCCCAGCTTGACCCGGGGCGCCTTCATAGCCAGATGTTCACCAGCTTGGCGCCGCGCCCGGCATCGGCCACCGCCGTGTCCGTGGCGCTGCCTGCCAGGCTGCGGCCATCGCTGCCCAGGTCCCACAGCTGGCCACGCAGGAACACCGCCAGCGCTGCGCGGGCTTGGGAGGCGTGCAGCTGTTCACGCCAGAGATCCAGGGCGTGCGCGCCGCCGGCCAGTGGACGCTCCCAGCTGCCGTTGCCGGGGGCGAAGGCCGGGTAGGCCAGCAGCTCCGCACCCTGTTCCGCGAGGGCCTGCCGGCCTTCGGGGCTGCGGCCATCCTCGCCGAGAAGGACGCCCAGGCGGCCGGCGGGAGTATCCAGAGCGCTCAGCCCGGTGATCGTGCCGGCCTGTGTGTAGGCGCGCTCGTGGTGGTCCGGATGCAGCTTGGGCTGCGGCTGGCCGATGGGCAGGCCGTGGGCGTCGAAGACCAGGCTGACGTTGTACAGCGGGCCGTCGCTGGCCAGCAGGGTGCCGCCTTCGACCCGGGGGGCGGGCAGCAGGATGGAGCCGGCCACCAGGGTCACGCCGAAATCCCTGGCCAGGCCGCCGAACAGCGCCTGGTAGTCGTCGGCCATGCGCCGGGCCTTCATGCGGAAGACCGCGTCGGTGAAGCGATCGTCGCCGTGGCCGCTGGCCAGGGCGCGGGCCAGGCGCAGGGGGTTGGCGGCGGCCAGCCAGAGCATCGCCTCGTCGAGGTGGTGGGCCTCGTAGACCTGGGGTTTCTCGCCGGCAGCCACCAGCCAGGTGCCGACGTGTTCGGGCAGCACGACGATGGTGCGCGCATTGAGCAGGCCCTGGTCACGGGCCTTGCCCAGGTAGGCGGCCAGCTTCAGGCGCAGGCGCTCCACGCTCTGGTAGTCGGCGGCGAAGAGTTCGGGCTGGATGCCCAGCAGGTTGCCGCGCTCGCCGGGCTGGCCCTGGTTGGCCGCCACTTCGCTGCGCAGGTCCGACAGGTAGTGGCCGACCGGGCGCTGGTCGGTCCACAGCGAGTAGGCCACCAGCAGGCCGGCCAGCAGGGCACAGGCGAAGGTGTAGAGCAGTTTGCGCATGTCGGCTCGGTCATCGTGAAGGTGCCGGCCAGGGTAGGGGAGCGGGCCCGGCTTGCCAAGGGCGGCTGTGCGTTTGGATCAGTAAGTTGTCACTTTCGATCATTGAGCGGCCTCGTATCGCTGACTATCGTCTGGCCCATAACCGACCATGGCCCGCGAGGCCGTGGCACCCGTGAGAGAAAAAGCCTGCTGGAGATACCACCCCATGGCCGCTTACCCGCACCTGCTCGCGCCCCTCGACCTGGGCTTCACCACCCTGCGCAACCGCACCCTGATGGGGTCGATGCACACCGGCCTGGAGGAGAAGCCCAACGGCTTCGAGCGCATGGCCGCCTATTTCGCCGAGCGCGCCCGTGGCGGCGTCGGCCTGATGGTGACCGGCGGCATCGGCCCGAACGAGGAGGGCGGTGTCTACTCCGGTGCGGCCAAGCTGACCACCGAAGAAGAGGCCGAGAAGCACCGCATCGTCACCCGCGCCGTGCACGAGGCGGGCGGCAAGATCTGCATGCAGATCCTCCACGCCGGCCGCTACGCCTACAGCCCCAAGTCGGTCGCGCCGTCCGCCATCCAGGCGCCGATCAACCCCTTCAAGCCCCACGAGCTGGATGAGGCGGGCATCGAGAAGCAGATCCAGGACTTCGTGAACTGTTCCGTGCTGGCGCAGAAGGCCGAGTACGACGGCGTCGAGGTCATGGGCTCCGAAGGCTATTTCATCAACCAGTTCCTCGCCGCCCACACCAACCAGCGCACCGACCGCTGGGGTGGCAGCTACGAGAACCGCATGCGCCTGCCGGTGGAGATCGTCCGCCGCGTGCGCGAGGCCGTGGGCCCGAACTTCATCATCATCTACCGCCTGTCCATGCTGGACCTGGTGGAAGGCGGCAGCACCTGGGACGAGATCGTCACCCTGGCCAAGGCCATCGAGGCCGCCGGTGCCACCCTCATCAACACCGGCATCGGCTGGCACGAGGCGCGCATCCCCACCATCGCCACCAAGGTGCCGCGCGCGGCCTTCACCAAGGTCACCGCCAAGCTCCGGGGCGAGGTGAAGATCCCGCTGATCACCACCAACCGCATCAACACCCCGGAAGTGGCCGAGCAGGTGCTGGCCGAAGGCGACGCCGACATGGTGTCCATGGCCCGTCCGTTCCTCGCCGACCCGGACTTCGTCAACAAGGCCGCCGAAGGCCGCAGCGACGAGATCAACACCTGCATCGGCTGCAACCAGGCCTGCCTGGACCACACCTTCGGCGGCAAGCTGACCAGCTGCCTGGTGAACCCGCGTGCCTGCCACGAAACCGAACTGAACTACATCCCCACCACCCAGGTGAAGAAGATCGCCGTGGTCGGCGCCGGCCCGGCGGGCCTGGCCAGTGCCACCGTCGCCGCCGAGCGCGGCCACAGCGTGACCCTGTTCGACGCGGCCGCCGAGATCGGTGGCCAGTTCAACGTGGCCAAGCGCGTGCCGGGCAAGGAGGAGTTCTACGAGACCCTGCGTTACTTCAAGCGCAAGCTGGAAACCACCGGCGTCGACCTGCGCCTGAACACCCGCGTCAGTGTCGAGGACCTGGTCAAGGGCGGCTTCGACGAGATCATCCTGGCCACCGGCATCGCCCCGCGCACCCCGGCTATTCCGGGCATCGACCATCCGAAGGTGATCGGCTACCTGGACGCCATCCTCGAGCGCAAGCCGGTGGGGCAGACCGTGGCGGTGATCGGCGCCGGCGGCATCGGCTTCGACGTCTCCGAGTTCATCACCCACCAGGGCACCTCCACCAGCCTGGACCGCGAGGCGTTCTGGAAGGAGTGGGGCATCGACGGCGCGCTGGAAGCCCGTGGCGGCATCGCCGGCGTCAAGCCGCAGCCCCACGCGGCGGCCCGCCAGGTGTTCCTGCTGCAGCGCAAGAAATCCAAGGTGGGCGACGGCCTCGGCAAGACCACCGGCTGGATCCACCGCACCGGCCTGAAGAACAAGCAGGTGCAGATGCTCAACTCGGTGGAGTACCTCAAGGTCGACGACGCCGGCCTGCACATCCGCGTGGCCGAGGGCGAACCCCAGGTGCTGCCGGTGGACACCGTCATCGTCTGCGCCGGCCAGGACCCGCTGCGCGAGCTGCACGAGGGCCTGGTGGCTGCCGGGCAGTCCGTGCACCTGGTGGGCGGTGCTGACGTGGCCGCCGAGCTGGATGCCAAGCGTGCGATCAACCAGGGTTCGCGCCTCGCCGCCGAACTCTGATCGACAGACGCCCCGCCTCGTGCGGGGCGCTCTCTTTATAGGCTGATAAAAACAAGGAGAAGCCGATGTCCCTCGACGCCCGACTCAACCCTGCTGCGGCCGCCAGCCTGCAGCGCTGGCACCAGTTCATCGCCAGCCAGGACCTCAGCCGCCTGCCCGAGCTGCTGCACCCCGAGGCGGTGTTCCGCTCGCCCATGGCCCACACGCCCTACCCGGGCGCGCAGGCGGTCAACCTCATCCTCAATACCGTGCTGCAGGTGTTCCAGGACTTCGCCTACCACCGCGAACTGGCCAGTGACGATGGCCTCAACGTGGTGCTGGAGTTCAGTGCGCGGGTGGGCGGGCGCGACCTCAAGGGCATCGACATGATCCGCTTCGACGAGCAGGGGCTGATCCGCGAATTCGAGGTGATGGTGCGCCCGATGAGCGGCCTCGCGGCCCTCGGCGAGGAGATGGGGCGGCGCCTGGCACCCTATCTCGCCGCCATGAAAGGCTGAAACTCTCCAACCCCATCACAAAACGGCCGTGCACTTCGTCCGCCTCCCGCCAGGGGCCGGGCGAGTGCCAACCCAGTCACATTGCCCGCCTCGGCTTTTACCCTAGACTCCGACAATCAGCCGGTGCGCCTGTCATAAAGGCCCCGTTTTACCGACAAGGAAGTCGCCCGTCCCCTCCGGGACTCACCGCGTTGGCCAGAGGTAAACCCGATGAGCATGCAGAACAAGCCGCAGATGGTTGAGGCCGTGCTGTTCTTCAATGAACGGGGCATCTGCAAGGAAATGCTCTTCCCCGAATTCGAAGCGATGCTCGACGGCGTGGTGAACATGCCCGAGTTCGCCGACCAGCAGATGCGCCTGGTCTACGTCCTGATCAACCCGCGCCTGATGGTCCGCTCGCTGGTCTTCTTCTACCTCGACTTCGACGAGAAGGGGCAGGCCGACACCGGCTGGAACATGCCCCTGCGCCACCTGGCCGAACGCGCCGGGCGCGGCCCCGACCTGGGCGCCGGCCCCATCCGCCTCGCCTGCCGCAGCCAGTGCCCGGTTTCCTGGCACCAGATGCACATGTGGGACCCGAACCTCGCCCCCGGCCAGAACGACCTGGCCCTGGTGCGCGACACCGTGCGCCGCAATGCCCTGGGCCTGATGGTGGAGGAGGACGCACCCCAGGTGGTCGAGCCCCAGCGCCTGCAGATGGCGCCGGAGGACAAGTGGTACGCACCGCCGGATGCCGCCGCCGAAATGGCCGAGAAGCTGGCGCAGCAGCTGGAGCAGGAGCACCGCCTGAAGACGGCCCAGCTGATCAAGCAGCAGCGCCTGCGCATCGCCAGCCTCGGCCAGCAGAACGAAGAGGCCCTGGCCAAGTACCGCCTGGCCGCCGAAGAGAAAGCGCGCGAGCTGCAGCAGACCATCGACTCCCTGCAGCTGGAACTGCGCCAGCAGCAGGACATGAACGCCGACCTCAAGCGCCAGCTGCAGGTCCAGGCCGAGGGCTTCCAGAAATCCCGCGAGGAGATGAGCCAGCAACTGCGCGCATTGGAGCGCCATGGGCGCACCGAAGTGGACATCCTCCGTTCCCAGTTCGAGGGCGAGCTGCAGGCCAAGGTGGCCGCCGCCGTCATGGACTACAAGGAGCAGCTGGCCATCCGTGACGTCGAGCTGGCCTACCGCAACGAGCTGGACACCCAGCTGCAGCAGGAGATCGACCGCCTCAAGCAGGAGCGCGAGCAGCTGGTGAACCAGGGCGGTGACCAGATCCTCGAGCGCCTGGCCCGCCTGGGCGTGGTGTTCGTGGTCTATCACCCGGGCGCCGGCCACCTGACCATCCCGCTGCAGGACATCGCCCGCTACCAGGACAACCCTTACGCCTACGCGGCGGCCAAGTGCTTCGTCTCCGAGGCGCAGTACCGCCAGTGGCTGGCCCACTACCAGCAGCCCACCTGCGAGGCGACCCTGCCGGGCGGCGAGCGCTGCGGCATGCCCATCGACCGGGTGGACACGCCCAGCCGCTTCGTGGCCGGGGACTCCAACTGCTGCGCCCGCCACAAGGCCACCGCCCGCCTGCGCACGGTGGGCTGATCGCCATGGCGCGGCGCTTGCCGTAAGCTCCGCGCCTTTTCCGAGCGAGCCCATCCGTGCCGTTGCCGCCTCCCGACTGGAACCCGCAAGCCCTTCTCGAACCCTTGCGCCTGGGGTGGCTGAGGCGTGCAGGCGTCGAGGTGGCGATGCTGCGCCTCGACCGCATCGACCCGCTGGTGAGCGGCAACAAATGGTTCAAGCTGGCGCCCCATCTTCAACGGGCGGTTGCCAACGGTTTTGGCGGGGTGATGACCCTGGGCGGGGCCCATTCCAACCACCTGCATGCGGTGGCCGCCGCCGGCCAGCGCTTCGGCTTCGACACCATGGGCCTGCTGCGTGGCGACCCCCAGGACACCCCGACCGTCGCGGACCTGCGTCGCTTCGGCATGACCCTGCACTGGCTGGGCTATGGCGGCTATCGGGCTCGCCACGCGCCGGGCTTCTGGGATGACTGGCAGGCCCGCTACCCCGCGTTGATGCCGGTGCCCGAGGGCGGCGGCGGATTGCCGGGCGCCCTCGGCTGCGCGCCGTTGGTGGCGATGATCCAACGGCAACTACCGGTGCTGGGCTGGGCCGACTACGACGCGCTGTGGGCCGCTGCCGGCACCGGTACCACCCTGGCGGGGCTGGTGCTCGGCGAGGCTGGCCGCCACCCGGTGGTGGGTGCCCTGGCGGTACCGGCGGACCACGGGGTGGCGGAGCAGGTCCGCGCGCTGCTGGTTGAAACCGGCGCGGTCGATGCCGGCTATCGCCTGTTGGACGCCAGCCGAGGCGGTTTCGGTCGGGTCGATGCCGAGCTGGCCTGCGCCATGCTCGCCTGGGAAACGGAGGGCGGCATCGAGCTGGACCCGCTCTACACCGTCAAGGCATTGCTGGCGTTGCGCCAGCAGATCGAGGCCGGTTACCTTGCTGCCGGCAGTCGGATCGTCCTGCTGCACACCGGTGGGCTGCAGGGGCGCCGCGCCCTTTCAACGCGCCTGCACCACCTGGCTGGCTACACTTCCACCTCAGCCGATGCCCTGGAAATCAACCGATGACCGAACCGCTCAATCCGGATCAGCTGCGCAGCCTGACCCCGCTCAATGCGCTTTCCGAGCAGCAGTGGCGGGAGCTGCGTGGGCAACTGGTGCCCCAGCCCCTGCTGGCGGGCCAGGTGCTGTTCCGGCGCGGCGACCAGGCCCGGCTGACCTATTACCTGCTGGCCGGCGAGCTGCTGCTGCGGGACGCCGCGGGGGCGGAAATCCGCCTGGTGGCTGGCAGCGAAGCCAGCTGCCACCCGCTCTCGCCCAGCCTGCCGCGCCTGCAGGAGGCGGTGGCGCTCACCGAGGTCAGCGTACTGGCCATCGACAGCGCCACCCTCGCGCGCCTCATCACCTGGCGCTCCGCCTACCAGGACCTGTTGCTGCAGATGGACAGCGACGACGTCGAATGGCTGGAGCGCCTGCTGGAGAACCCGCTGTTCAGCAAGGTGCCGCCGGCCAACGTCCAGCAGATGGTCGGGCGGCTGCAGCGCATCGAACTGCCGGCGGGCAGCGAGGTGCTGCGTGAAGGCGAAGCGGGGGATTGCTGCTACTTCCTCCGTGAGGGCCGCGCTGAGGTCATCCGTGGGGCCGGCAGTGATCACCAGGTGCTGGCGGAGCTGGAGGTAGGGGCCTGCTTCGGTGAGGAGGCGCTGCTGTCCGACCGGCCGCGCAACGCCAGCGTCACCCTGCTGGAGGACGGCGTGGTGATGCGCCTGGACCGCCAGGATTTCTTTGCCCTCCTGCGTGCCCCCGTGGTGGACGAGGTATCCCTCGGTGAGGCGTCGCGGCTGCTGGCGGCAGGCGGGCAGTGGCTGGATGTGCGCCTGCAGGACGAATACGAGCGGGCCCATGCCCCCGAAGCGCTGAACATGCCGCTGCACCTGTTGCGGCTGAAGACGCGCCTGCTCGATCCGGCGCGGGACTACCTCTGCTATTGCGACAGCGGCAAGCGCAGCGCCAGTGCGGTGTTCCTGCTGTCCCAGCTGGGGTTCCGCGCCTATGCGCTGCGCGATGGCCTGGACGCGCTGCCGGCGGTGCAACGCGATGCGCTGTTGTGCGAAAGCGGTGCCGGTTACCTGGCCCGTTCCGGTGGGCGCACCGAGCGCAGCCGCTGACCGGTCGCTGCGGCGGGCTCAGCCCGTCGCGGGCCAGGCGTCGTTCACCACCAACCCCCGTTCCACTTCCCGCCAGTGGGTGCCTTCCGGCGCCAGCCTTGCCAGCATCCAGGCCGGCCCGCCGGGTGGCTGCGCGGCCAGCCACTCCATCACCTGCGTCCGTGGCCAGGCCTGCTCGGCCGGCACCTGCGCGTGGCCCAGCCAGTCCGGGCGGGGCAGGGGGTACCAGCGGGCGTCGGGATGCTGGTCGATGAGGGCCTGGCAGTGGCGGCGATGCAGCCACAGGCCCCGGTTGTGGCCGGGGTTGGCAATGGTCGGGGCTTCGCACCCTCCCGGCCAGGGATAGAACAGGTAGCCGCCCAGCCAGGCCGATGCCTGTGCCGGCCAGGCGCCGACGCTCTCCAGGGCGGAGCGGCTGACGGCGAGGCTGGAAAGGGGCAGCTGACGCTCGCGCAGGTGGGCGAGCTTGAGGTCGAGGCGGTCGCTGACATCGGTGCCGCACCAGTGCTCCGCGTCATGCCCGCCACCCGCCTGGGGGCCGAGGTAGAGCTTGATGGCCAGCTCCACGTGGTGGATGCCATGGTCGTCCTGCAGCAACAGGTCCATTTCCCCCAGCGTCTTGCCTTGCTGGCGCACCGGCAGGTTGCTGGCCAGCAGGCGCACGCCCGGTGCCTGCGCCAGGGCGTACTGCCAAAGCCGCTCGAAGCGAAGCCCCAGGCGGCTGGAGGTCAGGCCGGCGAGCCATGCTTCCAGCGGTTGCGGCGCCTGCTCCTGGCTCTGCAGCCAGGCTTCCAGCCGGTGGGGCGCGGCGGCCCACTCGGAGGCACTCAGCGGGTGCCGCTGGGCCAGCCCCGGACGCGCCAGCAACGGTGGGGCGAGCAGTGCCCAGGCGAGGTCGCGCACGGCAGGGTGATGCAGGTTACGGGGCAGGTCGGCGAGGGTGGGGAAGGGCGTCATGCACGCAGCATAGCCGAGCAGCGGTTTGCCGCTGCTACGGGCTTTCGCCCATAATCGCCGGCATTTCCTCCCGTCGTAGAGCCTTGCTGGAGCCCCATGGAGCAATTCCGCAATATCGGCATCATCGGACGCCTGGGGAGCCCCCACGTGCTCGATACCATCCGCCGCCTGAAGCGATTCCTGCTGGATCGCCACCTCCACGTGATCCTCGAGGACACCATTGCCGAAGTGCTGCCCGGGCACGGCCTGCAGACGTCGTCGCGGAAGATCCTCGGCGAGGTCTGCGACCTGGTGATCGTGGTCGGCGGTGACGGCAGCATGCTCGGCGCCGCCCGTGCGCTGGCCCGCCACAACATCCCGGTGCTGGGCATCAACCGTGGCAGCCTGGGCTTCCTCACCGACATCAAGCCCGATGAGCTGGAGGTGAAGGTGGCCGAGGTGCTGGACGGCCACTACAGCGTCGAGACGCGCTTCCTGCTGGAGGCCGAGGTGCGCCGCCAGCACGGCGAGGCCATCGGCCAGGGCGACGCGCTGAACGACGTGGTGCTGCACCCGGGCAAGTCGACCCGGATGATCGAGTTCGAGCTGCACATCGACGGCCAGTTCGTCTGCACCCAGAAGGCCGACGGCCTGATCATCGCCACGCCCACTGGCTCCACGGCCTACGCGCTGTCCGCCGGGGGGCCGATCATGCACCCGAAGCTCGACGCCATCGTCGTCGTGCCCATGTACCCGCACACCCTGTCCAGCCGGCCCATCGTGGTGGACAGTACCAGCGAGCTGAAGATCGTGGTCTCGCCCAACCTGCAGATCTACCCGCTGGTGTCCTGCGATGGCCAGAACCACTTCACCTGCGCCCCCGGCGACACCATCACGGTGCGCAAGAAGCCGCAGAAGCTGCGCCTGATCCACCCGCTGGACCACAACTACTACGAGGTGTGCCGCACCAAGCTCGGCTGGGGAAGCCGCCTGGGTGGTGGCGACTGATGGAACTGGACGCCGGGCGTGGCTACGACCTGATCGGCGACATCCACGGGTGTGCGCATACCCTGGAGCGCCTGCTGGATCGGCTGGGCTATCGCAAGCAGGGCGATGTCTGGCGCCACCCGTGGCGCATGGCCCTGTTCCTCGGTGACCTCATCGACCGTGGGCCGCGCATCCGCGAGGCGCTGCACCTGGTCCACGCCATGGTCGAGGCGGGCCAGGCCCGCTGCATCATGGGCAACCATGAGTACAACGCCCTCGGCTGGGTGACGCCGGCACCGGCCGGCAGTGGCCGGACCTTCGTCCACGACCACACGCCGCGCCACACCCGCCTGTTGAAGGAGACCCTGGAACAGTTCGAGGGCCACCCTGGCGACTGGCACGACTTCCTCCGCTGGTTCCAGGACCTGCCGCTGTTCATCGACGGCGGTCGCTTCCGCCTGGTGCATGCCTGCTGGGACCACGACCTGATCGAGGCGGTGCGCCGCGACTACCCGGACGGGCGGATCGACGCCGCCTTCATCCAGGCCTCGGCTGAACGCGGCGGCTTCGCCGAGCGGGTGTTCAAGCGCCTGCTGCGGGGGACCGACCTGCCGCTGCCCGGCGGCATGACCCTGACCGGCAGCGACGGCTTCACCCGCTCGGTGTTCCGCACCAAGTTCTGGGAGGACAACCCGCGTACCTACGGCGACGTGGTCTTCCAGCCCGATGCGCTGCCGGAAGACGTGGCGCGGCAGCCACTCTCCGACGCCCACCGCTCGGCGCTGCTCAGCTACGGCGTCAACGAGCCGCTGCTGTTCGTCGGGCACTACTGGCGCCGCGGACGCCCGGCGCCGCTGCGCCCCAACCTGGCCTGCCTGGACTACAGCGCCGTAATGTACGGCAAGCTGGTGGCCTACCGGCTGGACGATGAATTGCGCCTGGACCCCGCGAAATTCGTGTGGGTCGAGGTGGAACGCCCGGAGGAGCCCCGATGACGGTGGTGGCCGCGATGCGTCTGCCGGCCTCGGTGGACTTGAGTGGATTCGTCAGCCTGCTGCAACGCCTGGAGGTGCCGCACCGGGTCAGCGAGGAACGCGAGGAGCAGGTGCTATGGGTGCCCGGCGAAGACTGGGCGGAGCAGGTGCGTGGCCTGTATGCGCGCTTCCCCCAGGGTGATCCGCAGTTCGTGCTGGAACACGCGCCGACCGAGCCGGTACGCGAGTCCTGGGGCGCGCGGCTCAAGGCTACGCCCTTCACCGTGGCCCTACTGTTGGTGACCCTGGTCTGTGCCGGTGTGACGGCACTGGGTGACAACCTCCAGGCCGTCAGCTGGCTGACCTTCCTCGACTTCCGTGTGGAGGGCGACTACGTGCTCTTCACTCCGCTGACCGACAGCCTGCAAGCCGGCCAGTGGTGGCGCCTGGTGACGCCCATGCTGGTGCACTTCGGCATCCTGCACCTGGCCATGAACGGCATGTGGGTGTGGGAGCTGGGGCGGCGCATCGAATACCGCCAGGGCGGCTGGATGCTGCTGGGGCTCACCTTGCTGCTGAGCCTGGTGTCCAACCTGGTGCAGTACGAGGTGAGCGGGCCGAGCCTGTTCGGTGGCCTGTCGGGTGTGCTGTATGGCCTGCTCGGCCACTGCTGGCTGTTCCAGCGCCTGGCGCCGTGCCCGGCCTACCGGCTGCCGCCGGGGGTGATGGTGATGATGCTGGTGTGGCTGGTGGTGTGCCTGTCTGGCGTGGTCAGCCTGCTGGGCTTCGGCGCCATCGCCAACGGTGCCCATGTGGGCGGCCTGCTGGCGGGCTGCGCCACCGGCCTGATCGGTGGCCTGCTGGCCCGTCTGCGTCGCTAGGTCGGGGCGCGGGCGGCCTCGCCTGGCGCCCGCTGCGACCTGCTAGAATGCCGCTCCTTGTTCCCCCGAACGAATGCAGCGAGTCATGCCATGTCCTCTTTCGCCCAACTGATCAGCAACATCACCGAGGATGTCTACCAGAGCCTCAAGCTCGCCGTGGAAATCGGCAAGTGGGCCGATGGTCGCAAACTCACCGAGGAACAGAAGGAGCTGAGCCTGCAGGCCATCATCGCCTGGGAGGCCAAGAACCTGCCGGAAGACCAGCGCACCGGGTACATGGGCCCGCAGGTCTGCAGCTCCAAGTCCGAGCCCGTGCCGAACATCCTCTTCAAATCCGACTCCATCCACTGATGGGGGCTGAAACCATGCTGGAGCTGGGGCGCGGTGCGCTGAGCAAGATGTCGGCGCAACTGGGTGACCCGGTGGTGCAGTACGCCTTCCGCCTGGGCGATGAGCAGGTGTCGGTGAATCCCCTGCTGGGCAAGCGCATCCGCCTGGAGTACCTCGGCGGCATCCATTGCAGCCATTGCGGGCGAAAGACCAGCAAGAGCTTCAGCCAGGGCTACTGCTACCCCTGCTTCACCTCGCTGGCCCAGTGCGACACCTGCATCATGAGCCCGGAACGCTGCCACTACGACGCCGGTACCTGCCGCGAGCCGAGCTGGGGCGAGTCGTTCTGCATGACCGACCACATCGTCTACCTGGCCAACTCCTCGGGCATCAAGGTCGGCATCACCCGCGCCAGCCAGGTGCCCACCCGCTGGATCGACCAGGGCGCCCGCCAGGCGCTGCCCATCCTGCGGGTCGCCACGCGCCAGCAGTCTGGCCTGGTTGAGGACCTGCTGCGCACCCAGGTGGCGGACCGCACCAACTGGCGCGCACTGCTCAAGGGCGAGGCCGAGGCACTCGACCTGCTCGCGGTGCGCGAGGCGCTGTTCGATGCCTGTGGCGAGGGCATCCAGGCCCTGCAGTCGCGTTTCGGCCTCCAGGCCATCCAGCCGCTCGATGACGTCGAGCCGCTGGAAATCCGTTATCCCGTCGAGGCCTACCCGACCAAGGTGGTGAGCCTCGACCTGGACAAGACGCCGGTGGTGGAAGGGACCCTGCGTGGCATCAAGGGGCAGTACCTGATCCTCGACACCGGCGTCATCAACATCCGCAAGTTCACGTCCTATCAGGTCGCGGCCAGCTGCGAAGGCTGAGCCACTGGCAGGCAGCAATCCAACCATGCGTAGGCGGGCCACGAGCCCGCGCTGAACCGGAGAGGCAAGCATGCGAACCGAGCAACCGAACGTCATCCACCTCAAGGACTACCAGGCACCGGACTACCTGATCGACGAGACCGCCCTGACCTTCGAGCTGCACGAGGACCACACCCTGGTCCATGCCCAACTGGTGATGCGCCGCAACCCCGAGCGTGCCGATGGCACCCTGCCGGCTCTGGTGCTGGACGGCCAGCAACTGGAGCTGCTGTCGCTGTCCATGGATGATCGCGAGCTGGGCGCCGCCGACTACCAGCTGACCGACAGCCACCTGACCCTGCAGCCTGTTGCCGAGCAGTTCACCCTGGACAGCACCGTGCGCATCCACCCGGAGAGCAACACCGCGCTGGAAGGCCTGTACAAGTCCGGGAAGATGTTCTGCACCCAGTGCGAGGCCGAAGGTTTCCGCAAGATCACCTACTACCTCGACCGCCCCGATGTGATGAGCCGCTTCACCACCACCGTGAGTGCCGAGCAGCATCGCTACCCGGTGCTGCTGTCCAACGGCAACCCGGTGGCCAGCGGGGCCGGGGAGGGCGGGCGCCACTGGGCGACCTGGGAGGACCCGTTCAAGAAGCCGGCCTACCTGTTCGCCCTGGTGGCGGGCGACCTGTGGTGCGTGGAAGACGTGTTCACCACCATGAGCCAGCGCAACGTGACCCTGCGCATCTATGTCGAGCCGGAAAACATCGACAAGGTGCAGCACGCCATGGACAGCCTGAAGAAGTCCATGCGCTGGGACGAGGAGGTCTACGGCCGTGAATACGACCTGGACATCTTCATGATCGTCGCGGTCAACGACTTCAACATGGGCGCCATGGAGAACAAGGGGCTCAACATCTTCAACTCCAGCTGCGTGCTGGCCCGTGCCGAAACCGCCACCGACGCCGCCCACCAGCGCGTCGAGGCCGTGGTGGCCCACGAGTACTTCCACAACTGGTCGGGCAACCGCGTGACCTGCCGCGACTGGTTCCAGCTGTCGCTGAAGGAAGGCTTCACCGTGTTCCGCGATGCGGAATTCTCCGCCGACATGAATTCGCGCACGGTCAAGCGCATCGAGGACGTGGCCTTCCTGCGTACCAACCAGTTCGCCGAGGATGCCGGCCCGATGGCTCATCCGGTGCGCCCGGACTCCTTCATCGAGATCTCCAACTTCTACACCCTGACCGTCTACGAGAAGGGCTCGGAAGTGGTGCGCATGATCCACACCCTGCTGGGCGCCGAGGGCTTCCGCAAGGGCACCGACCTCTACTTCGAGCGCCACGACGGCCAGGCCGTGACCTGTGACGATTTCGTCAAGGCCATGGAGGACGCCAATGGCGTCGACCTGACCCAGTTCAAGCGCTGGTACAGCCAGGCCGGCACCCCGCGCCTGGTGGTCGAGGACGCCTACGATGCCGCTGCCAGGACCTACAGCCTGACCTTCCGCCAGAGCTGCCCGGCCACCCCCGGCCAGACCGAAAAGCTGCCCTTCGTCATCCCCGTCGAGCTGGGGCTGCTGGACGCCGCCGGCAACGACCTGCCGTTGCGCCTGGCAGGCGAGGCGAAGGCCGAGGGGGGCAACCGGGTGATCGCGGTCACCGAGGCCGAGCAGACCTTCACTTTCGTCGATGTGGCGGAAAAGCCGTTGCCGTCCCTGCTCCGCGGTTTTTCCGCGCCGGTGAAGCTGAGCTTCCCGTACAGCCGCGATCAGTTGATGTTCCTCATGCAACACGACAGCGACGGCTTCAACCGCTGGGATGCCGGCCAGCAGCTTTCCGTGCAGGTGCTGCAGGAGCTGATCGGGCAGCACCAGCGTGGCGAGCAACTGGTGCTGGACAGCCGCCTGCTGGATGCCTTCCGCACCTTGCTGGAGGACCAGTCCCTGGACCAGGCGATGGTGGCGGAGATGCTGTCGCTGCCCAGCGAGGCCTACCTGACCGAGATCAGCGAGGTGGCGGATGTGGACGCGATCCACGCTGCCCGCGAGTTCGCCCGTCGCTCGATCAGTGATGCCCTGTTCCCGCAGCTGCTGGCGCGTTACCAGGCCAATCGCGCCCTCTCGCGCGAGACGCCCTATGTCGCCTCCGCCGGGCACTTTGCCCGTCGCACCCTGCAGAACATCGCGCTGTCCTACCTGATGCTCAGTGGCAAGGCCGAGGTTCTCCAGGCCTGCCTGGAGCAGTTCGAGGCGTGCGACAACATGACCGAACGCCTGACGGCGCTCTCGGTGCTGGTCAACTCCAGCTTCGAGGACGAGAAGGCCAAGGCGCTGGCGAGCTTCGCCGATTACTTCAAGGACAATCCGCTGGTGATGGACCAGTGGTTCAGCGTCCAGGCCGGCTGCACCCTGCCGGGCGGGCTGGAGCGGGTCCAGGCGCTGATGGCCCACCCGGCCTTCACCCTGAAGAACCCCAACAAGGTGCGTGCGTTGATCGGGGCGTTCGCCAACCAGAACCTGGTGAACTTCCACCAGGCCGACGGTGCGGGTTATCGCTTCCTTGCCGACCACGTCATCACGCTCAACGCGCTCAACCCGCAGATCGCCTCGCGCCAGCTGGCGCCGCTGACCCGCTGGCGCAAGTACGACGCAGCCCGGCAGGCCCTGATGCGTGCCGAGCTGGAGCGCATCCTCGCCTCTGGCGAGCTGTCCAGCGACGTCTTCGAGGTGGTCAGCAAGAGCCTCGCCTGATCCGAGGAGGGCTTGCCCCTCCGTGTCGGATTCCTCCCTCTGGAAAGTGTTACTGGCAAACTGCCGGTAACACTTTTTTGTTACCTATGGGAATAATCCGTCCCCTGCTTAGGCGTAAAAAGCGTGAAGGGCGTCGTCTTTTCCTTGACCGTACGGGGAAGGTGTGAATCGGCAATCGCTCAAGGTGTGGTTTTGAGTGACAAATCGAGCCAGCTTGTAGGACAAAATCGGCCGAATTTTCCGATTTGATCAGTGGATGATCAGTCACACGTTTGAATGATAGTTGCCTGGGTGATCAAGTCGGGTTTTCGACTTCAGTCGTACGGATTTGGCACCTTGGTTGCACGTGCGCAATCCGATCCAGGTTCGTCCGACCGGCAGTTGATCGCTGGAACGTGCGGGCCAGACGCGTTGGGGCCTCGAAGTGCCAACGCCGGAGCCGCCCCAGGTGGCCGAAACAGCTCCCATGACGGGAGCCATAACAAATGATCTGTCCACGGAGTAGACACCTCGATGGAACTCAAGTCCCGCAAGCCCCAATTGCGTTTCGCACCGGCCAAGGCCGGTTTCGCCCTCGCCGGCCTCCTGCCCCTGATGTGCGCCGTCCAGGCCCAGGCGGTTGAATTCAGCTTCGCCGACGACGAGATCAGCGGCTCCATCGACACCACCGTCTCCTACGGCCAACTGTGGCGCGTCCAAGGCCAGGACAAGACCAACAACGACATCAACACCAACGACGGCAACCGCAACTTCGACACCGGCCTGGTTTCCGAGGTGTACAAGATCACTTCCGACCTGGAGGCGACCTACAAGAACTACGGCGTGTTCGTCCGTGGTACCGCTTTCTATGACACCCAGATCATGGACAAGCGCAACGACTACCTGGACAACAACAGCCCGCGCCAGCCGAGCCAGAACTACCCGAACGACAGCAGCTTCACCCGCGAGACCCGCCACAAGGCCGGTCGCGATGCGCAGATCCTTGACGCCTACGTCTACGGCAACTGGGACGTGGCCGACATGCCGCTGACCGCGCGTTTCGGCAAGCAGGTGTTCAACTGGGGTGAGGGCATCTTCTATCGCGGTGGCATCAACACCACCAACCCGCTCAACGCCGCCCAGTTCCGCCTGCCGGGTTCCGAGCTGAAGGAGGTGCTGGTGCCGGTTGAAGCCCTGAGCTTCAACATCGGTCTGACCGACAACCTGTCGATGGAGACGTTCTACCAGTTCAACTGGAAGGAAAGTGCTATTGACCCGGCAGGTACCTATTTCTCTGAGACCGATCTGTTTGCGGATGGTGGTAGTACCGCATACAACCAGAGCGGCTCTCTGGCTGGCCTCATGGCCCCCAATGCGTTGCTGGGCGGTAGTTCTCTCTATGGACTGTTGTCATCAAACCCGGCAAGTGGCCTGCGTGGCAGTCAGTTCGCTACAACCGATGCATTCAAGGTCGCCTCGATTGGTCCGGATATTAACGCCAAGAATGACGGCCAGTTCGGTGTCAACTTCAAGTACATCGCTGAGGAGTTGAACTCGACGGAGTTTGGTGCGTATTTCATCAACTACCACTCCAAAGAACCCTATATCTATGCAGACGTGAACAGCGCCTACGGCGGGATTACGGGCGCACAATATGCTGCCCTGCTAGGCAATCCGGCCGTAGGTGGTGCTGCCGCTGCTGCAGGTACATCTGCTCAGCAAATTGTTGGTGGTCTGCTGGCTGTGGATCTGGGCAACCAAATCCAGGCGCGTCGTGAATATGTCGAAGACATCCGCGTATACGGCTTCAGCTTCAACACCACCATTCATGAAACTTCGGTGTTTGGTGAGATTGCCTACCGTCCGAACATGCCAATCGGCATCGCCGCCACCAACGACGCGCTCCAGCAGTTCCTTGGTCAAGCCACTCAGTTCTCGCTGGGGCAGGGCATCAACGTAGCTGGACAGAATGTGCGCATGGGCGGTCAGTTGCATAACTACGAGCGCGTTGAGTCCTTCAACACCTCGTGGGGTGCGATTCAGAACTTCGGCCCGTCGCTTGGCTTCGATTCGCTGGTCGGTATTGCGGAGTTGGCGTCTGAGCACCTTCGTGGCAGCGACCTGAAGTACACCGATTACCAGGGTAATGTTCGTTACTATGCCGGCCGTGCTAACGGTGCCTATGCCAGCGGCTATGACCGTGACGACCAGATCAACAAGAACGCCTACGGCTACACCCTTGTTCTATCCGGTACCTGGAACGACGTGTACGCCGGTGTGAACGTCTCCCCGTTCGTCGTCTACAAGGATGACTTCGAGGGCAACTCTCATCAGACCGGTAACTTCATCGAAGGCCGCAAGGCGTATACCGTTGGTGTCAAGGCGACCTACCTGAACAGCCTGGAAGGCGAGATTCAATACACCGAGTTCTACGGCGCCGGTCAGAACAACGCAGCTCGCGACCGCGACAACATCGGCGTCAACGTCAAGTACTCCTTCTAACTAGAAAGAAGGCGGGGGCCTTCATGGGCTCCCGCCGCTGAACCCTCACGGAGATTCAACATGCTGAAAAAGCTTTCGCTGATTGGCGCGGCAGTTGCGTTTGCGCTGTCCGCCGGTAGCGCGCTGGCGGCAGTTTCCGCCCAGGAAGCCGCCAAGCTGGGCGCCAGCCTGACCCCCTTCGGTGCCGAGAAGGCCGGCAATGCGGCCGGCACCATCCCCGAGTGGACCGGTGGCATCACCCAGGCCCCGGCCGGCTACAAGCCGGGACAGCACCATGTCGATCCGTTCCCGGGCGACAAGCCGCTGTTCACCATCACCAAGGCCAATCTGGACCAGTACAAGGCCAACCTGACCCCCGGTCAGATCGCCCTGTTCAATGCCTACCCGGATACCTTCCAGATGCCGGTCTACCCGACCCGTCGCTCCGGCTCCGCGCCGCAGTGGGTCTATGACAACACCGTGAAGAACGCCACCACTGCCAAGCTGCTGGATGGCGGCAACGGCTTTGCCGATGCCTACGGTGGCATTCCGTTCCCGATCCCGCAGAACGGCGTCGAGGCGCTGTGGAACCACATCGTTCGCTACCGCGGTTCCTACATCGTGCGTCGCGCTTCCGAAGTGGCCGTGCAGCGCAATGGCGACTACTCCCTGGTGACCTCGCAGCAGGAAGCCCTGTTCAAGTACTACAACCCGAAGGGTTCGTACGCTGACCTGAACAACATCCTGTTCTACTACCTGTCCTTCACCAAGAGCCCGGCTCGCCTGGCGGGTGGCGCCGTGCTGGTGCACGAGACCCTGGACCAGGTTAAGGAGCCGCGTCAGGCCTGGGGCTACAACGCCGGCCAGCGCCGCGTTCGCCGCGCGCCGAACCTGGCCTACGACACCCCCATCGCTGCCGCCGACGGCCTGCGTACCGCCGACGACACCGACATGTTCAACGGTGCGCCGGATCGCTACGACTGGAAGCTGGTGGGCAAGAAGGAAATCTACATCCCGTACAACAACTACAAGGTCTCCAGCCCTGAGGTTAAGTACAAGGACCTGCTGAAGCCCGGTCACCTGAATCCGGCCGTCACCCGTAACGAACTGCACCGCGTGTGGGTCGTGGAAGGCACCCTGAAGCCGGGCGCCCGCCACATCTACTCCAAGCGCACCCTGTTCCTCGACGAGGACAGCTGGCAAGCCGCCGTGGTCGACCAGTACGACGGTCGCGGTGAGCTGTGGCGTGTCTCGGTGGCCTACCTGAAGAACTACTACGACCTGCCGACCACCTGGTCCGCGCTGGACGTGTTCCATGATCTGCAGGCCCGCCGCTACCACGTGCAGAACCTCGACAACGAGGAGCCGAGCACCATCGACTTCACCCAGCCGATCCCGGATGACGGCTACTTCAAGCCGTCTGCCCTGCGTCGTCGCGGTACTCGCTGATCGATTCGCAGGACAGAAAAAGGCCGCTACTCTGGTAGCGGCCTTTTTCATTCATCAGAGGCCCTGATAAGGGCTCAATCACGCGGGTTTGGCTTAACAAAACATAACGTCCCGCCGATTGTCAGCGCTTTCCAAAGCTGGATAGCATAAGCCGCCTGCCCGTGGGGCAGGACCACCTATAACAATAAGGGGGAAAGGTGTATGAGTGAGCCCGTCATGCGGCGCACCCAGTCCGGTCGTGGCGCGCGTCATTCCGCCCAGCCGGCGTTCCGCTTCCACTCGCCGCTGGCCAAAGCGCTCTCGCTGTTCAGTGTGCTGTCCATCCTGACTTCCGCCATGGTGCTGCCCACCGTGCATGCCGCCGAGGCAGCACCGGTCTACTCCATCGAATCGCCCAAGGCCATCACCAGCCTGCTGCTGGACGTTGCCCACGCCGGCAAGCGCCTGGTTGCCGTGGGGGATCGTGGCCACATCCTCTATTCCGACGACGACGGCACGAGCTGGACCCAGGCCAAGGTGCCGACCCGGCAGATGCTGACCGCCGTCTACTTCGTCGACGACAAGAAAGGTTGGGCCGTCGGCCACGACGCGCAGATTCTCGCTAGTGAGGATGGCGGGGCGACCTGGACACTCCAGTTCGAAGACCTGCAGCGTGAAGCCCCGCTCCTGGACGTCTGGTTCAAGGACGCCAGCACCGGCTTCGCCGTTGGCTCCTACGGCGCCCTGCTGGCCACCGAGGACGGTGGCAAGAACTGGGAAGACGTCAGCGACCGCCTCGACAACGAAGACCAGTACCACATCAATGCCATCGCGGCGGTGAAGGACTCCGGCCTGTTCATCGTCGGCGAGATGGGCAGCATGTTCCGCTCCCCCGACTGGGGCCAGACCTGGGAACGCCTCGAAGGACCCTACGAGGGCTCGCTGTTCGGCGTGTCCGGTACCGCAGAGCCCGGCGTCGTGATCGCCTACGGCCTGCGTGGCCACCTGTTCCGCTCCGCCGATTTCGGCACGACCTGGGAAACCATCCCGCTCAAGAACGCCCGCGGCGGCACCCTGGAGTTCGGTCTTTCCGGCGGCACCCTGCTCGAGGACGGCACCCTGCTGGTGGTTGGTCATGGCGGCAGCGTGCTGAAGAGCACCGATGCCGGCCGCACCTTCAGCGTGGTCAACCGCGCCGATCGTCTGTCGCTGGCCAGTGCCACGGTCGACAGCAAGGGCAACCTGATCCTGGTGGGACAGGGTGGGGCGCGTGTCGCCTCGCCGACTGGCGCCGAGCTGGGCCAACAATAACAAGGTGGGGGAGTTTCGATGAGTAACCATCACCAGGACAAGGCGACCTTCCTGGAGCGCCTGATCTTCAACAACCGGCCGGCGGTGATCGTCATCTGCCTGCTGGTCAGCATCTTCCTCTTCTGGCAGGCCACCCAGGTGCGCCCGTCCACCAGCTTCGAGAAGATGATTCCGCTGCACCACCCCTTCATCCAGAAGATGATGGAGCACCGCAACGACCTGGCGAACCTGGGCAACACCGTGCGCATCTCGGTGGAAGCCAAGGACGGGGACATCTTCAGCAAGGACTACATGGAGACCCTGCGCCAGATCCATGACGAGGTCTTCTACATTCCCGGCGTCGATCGTTCCGGTCTGAAGTCCCTGTGGAGCCCCAGCGTTCGCTGGACCGAAGTGACCGAGGAAGGCTTCGCCGGCGGCGAGGTCATCCCGCAGACCTACGACGGTTCCGCCGACAGCCTGGAAGAGCTGCGCAACAACGTGCTCAAGTCCGGTCAGATCGGCCGCCTGGTGGCCAACAACTTCAAGTCCAGCATCATCGACGTGCCGCTGCTCGAGTCCTACCCGGACCCGAACGACCAGGGCAAGCTGCTGAAGCTCGACTACCGCCAGTTCTCCCATGAGCTGGAAGAGAAGATCCGCGACAAGTACCAGGCCCAGAACCCGAACGTCCAGGTGCACATCGTCGGCTTCGCCAAGAAGGTCGGCGACCTGATCGACGGCCTGATCATGGTCGTGGCCTTCTTCGGCATCGCCTTCCTCACCACCCTGGTGCTGCTCTACTGGTTCACCTGGTGTATTCGCAGCACCATCGCCGTGCTATCCACCACCCTGGTGGCGGTGATCTGGCAGCTGGGCCTGATGCACTCGGTGGGCTTCGGGCTCGACCCGTACTCCATGCTGGTGCCGTTCCTGATCTTCGCCATCGGCATCTCCCACGGGGTGCAGAAGATCAACGGTATCGCCCTGCAATCCAGCGACGCCGACAACGCCCTGACCGCGGCACGGCGCACCTTTCGCCAGCTGTTCCTGCCGGGGATGATCGCCATCCTGGCTGACGCCGTGGGCTTCATCACCCTGCTGATCATCGACATCGGCGTGATCCGCGAGCTGGCCATCGGCGCTTCCATCGGCGTGGCGGTGATCGTCTTCACCAACCTGATCCTGCTGCCGGTCGCCATCTCCTATGTCGGCATCAGCAAGAAGGCCATCGACCGCAGCAAGAAGGACGCGACCCGCGAGCACCCGTTCTGGCGCCTGCTGTCCAACTTCGCGCACCCCACCGTGGCGCCCATCTCCGTGGTCATCGCCATCATGGCCTTCGGCGGCGGCCTCTGGTACGGCAAGCACCTGAAGATCGGCGACCTCGACCAGGGCGCGCCGGAGCTGCGTCCGGACTCGCGCTACAACAAGGACAACAACTTCATCATCAGCAACTACTCCACCAGCTCCGACGTGCTCGTGGTGATGGTCAAGACCAAGCCTGAAGGGTGCTCCACCCACGAGGCGCTGGCCCCCATCGACGAGCTGATGTGGACGATGGAGAACACCCAGGGCGTGCAGTCCGCCATCTCCATGGTCACCGTCTCCAAGCAGGTGATCAAAGGGATGAACGAAGGCAACCTGAAGTGGGAAACCCTCTCCCGCAACCAGGACGTGCTGAACAACTCCATCAGCCGCGCCGACGGCCTGTACAACACCGACTGCTCCCTCGCACCGGTGCTGGTGTTCCTCAACGACCACAAGGCCGAGACCCTGCAGCGCGCGGTCAAGGCGGTCCAGGGCTTCGCCCAGGAGCACAACAAGGACGGGCTGGAGTTCCTGCTCGCCGCCGGTAACGCCGGTATCGAAGCGGCCACCAACGAGGTGATCGCCCAGACCGAGCTGACCATCCTGATCCTGGTGTACATCTGCGTCGCGGCCATGTGCCTGATCACCTTCCGCTCGATCCCGGCGACCATCTGCATCGTCATCCCGCTGATCCTCACCTCGGTGCTGGGCAACGCCCTGATGGCCTTCCTCGGCATCGGCGTGAAAGTGGCGACGCTGCCGGTGGTGGCACTGGGCGTGGGTATCGGTGTCGACTACGGCATCTACATCTACAGCCGCCTGGAAAGCTTCCTGCGCGCCGGCCTGACCTTGCAGGAGGCCTACTACCAGACGCTGAAGTCCACCGGCAAAGCCGTGCTCTTCACCGGCCTGTGCCTGGCCATCGGCGTGGCAACCTGGATGTTCTCGGCGATCAAGTTCCAGGCCGACATGGGCCTGATGCTGACCTTCATGTTCATCGTCAACATGTTCGGCGCGCTCTGGCTGCTGCCGGCCTTGGCCCGCTTCCTGATCAAGCCCGAGAAGCTCGCCGGCAAGACCGGGGGCTCACTCCTCGCGCACTGATCGGTGCTCTTCGAAAACCGCGGCCTCGGCCGCGGTTTTTCGTTTCTGGGTGCTGGCCTTGACGCCGGAAAAAGTCTGACATCTAATGATATGCATTCTCATTTGTTGCTTCCCATTATCTGTCAGCCTTGAGCGGGCGGGAAGCACCTGCAGTCGGGGGTGTCGTGAAGTCAGGTCTGGCCGGTGGGAAAGCCCGCCGTGGATGAGCAGTTCCGTGGCACCGTCTCGGGCGCCTACCGGGCCTTCCATGCCGAACTGCTGAAGTTCCTCGGCAAGCGCCTGGGCAGCCAGGCCGATGCGGCCGATCTCGCCCAGGACGCCTTCGCCCAGTGGCTGGGCTCCCGCGATCGCGCCCGCGTGGCGCAGCCCCGCGCCTTCCTGTTCCAGATCGCTCGGAACCTCCTGCGCGACCACTGGCGACGCCAGCAGGTGAGGGGAGGGACGGAGCCGGCCCCTGTCGAGCACGATGAGGCGCTGTTCGAGCATGCCGCCCCAGGCCCCCAGGACAAGGCCGAGCAACACCAGCGCTTGCATCACCTGGCCCGGGCGCTGGATGATCTGCCGCCGCGCCGGCGGGAGGCCTTCGTCCTGCACAAGTTCGACGGGCTCTCCCAGGCCGAAGTTGCCGAGCGCATGGGGATTTCCCTCAGCATGGTGGAGAAGCACGTCGCCTGTGCCCTCCTGCATTGCAGGCAACGCCTGCTCGATGCGGGACAGGAGGACGTACCATGAACGAGAACAGGTGGATGGAAGCACGCCCCTCGATCGACGAGCAGGCCGCGACCTGGCAGGCGCGGCGCTCCGGTAGCCAGTTCAGCACGCGGGACGAAGCCGAGTTGCAGGCCTGGCTGGCCGCCAGCCCTGCGCATGCCCGCGCCTTTTCCGAGATGCAGCAGATCTGGGCAGAACTCGATCGCGTACCGCGCCCGAGCCTGTCAGCCCCGGTGGTGCCCCTGCGCCCACGGCGCTGGCGCCTGCCCCTGGCTGCCGCTGCGTCCTTGCTGGTGGCCTGCGCCCTGGTGCTGGTCTCCCGGGGTGGGCCCGAGGTCGACGAGACCTTCGCCAGCCCCAGTGCCGCCACGCAGCAGGTGACCCTGGCCGACGGCACCCGCATCGACCTCAACCGTGCCACGCGCCTGCGCGTTCGCCTGTATGACGACCACCGGCAGGTGGACCTGCTGGAGGGCGAAGCCTTCTTCGCCGTTGTCCGTGATGAGTCCCGTCCCTTCGATGTCACCGTCGGAGACGGGCGGGTGCGGGTACTGGGCACCCGCTTCAGCGTGAGGCGCGGCGAGCAGCGGTTCGATGTGGCGGTGGAGAGCGGTCACGTGGCCGTCGAGCCTCATCCAGGAACGGCGCAGCCGCTGGAGCTGCTGGCAGGGGACAGCCTTGACTACGACTACCGCACCGCCACCCTCGAACAAGGCCACCGCCGGCCCGAGGAGATCGCCAGCTGGCGTCGAGGGCAACTGGTCTTCCGGGATCGCCCCCTGGCGCAGCTGCTCGACGAAGTGTCGCGCTATCGCCCGGCCCCGGTGGGCCTGGCGGATCCGAGACTGGCCCAGCGGCGTGTCTCCGGCAGCCTCAACCTCGCCAACCCGGATGCCTTCCTCGCTGCCTTGCCGCAGTTGCTGCCGGTCCAGGTCGAGCACCTGGCGGATGGGCGGGCGTTGATCCATCCGCGCTGAAGGCCTGGTTGACTCGCTACAAATAAAAATATTTTTCATTCGCATATGTGGGTTTTTCTCGTCTGTGCGTCTTCCTCCCGGTAACCGCCAGCTGCCGTGGCGGTCCTGCAGCACAAGGGGAGACCTGCATGAACACCCGTACCACCCGCTTCGTCCTGCGCCGGCTCGTTGCCGGCAGCGCCCTGGCGACCTGGCTGGCCAGCGCCTCGGCACTGGCCCAGGACCACGACTTCGACCTGCCGGCCCAACCCATGGCCAGCGCCCTGACCAGCCTTGCCCAGCAGGGGCAACTGCAGGTGCTGTTCGATGAAGCCCAGCTGCGCGATGTACGTGCGCCGGCGTTGAAGGGGCGCTACAGCCCGCGTCTGGCCCTGGAGCGGTTGCTCTCGGGGACGGGGCTGGAGCTGGTGGAAGCGGGGGATGGGTTCGTGGTGCGGCGGCGAGTGCAGCAGGCGAGTGCCGACAACGCCCTCCAACTGGACGCTCAGACCGTGGTGGGTAACGGCACCAGCGTCGACTCCAGCAGCGTCGGGCGCTCCACCCTCACTCGCAAGGAAATCGAAAGGCAGCAGGCGGACAACGTGCCGAGCCTGCTGCAGACCCTACCCGGCGTGACCATGGGCGGCTCGGCCAAGCCCGGCGGCCAGACCGTGAACATCTGGGGCCTGGGCGATGCCGAAGACGTGCCCTTCACCCTCGACGGGGCCTCCAAGAGCGGCTTCGAGCGCTACCAGCAGGGCACCGTGTTCATCGAGCCGGAGCTGATCAAGCGCATCGAGGTGGAGAAGGGGCCTTATTCGGTCTTCACCGGCAACGGCGGCTTCGGCGGCACCGTCCATATGGAGACCAAGGACGCCCCCGACCTGCTGGAGGATGGCCGTGACGTCGGCACCATGCTCAAGTACGGCTACCATAGCAACGACCAGCAGAAGATCTACAGCGGCGCCGTCTACGGCCGCACTGAGGACGGTCGTGCAGACGGCCTGGCCTACCTCACCACCCGCGACGGCCGCGACATGAAACTGGCCGACCACATCCAGATCGAGCCGGGCTACGAGTACCCGGAGCGCTACCCGCACACCGACCAGAAGCTGGACGGCGTGCTGCTCAAGGGCAACTTCCGGCCCAACGAGGAGCACGGCTTCGGCCTGACCTACATGCGCTCGGTCACCGAGCAGTTCGGCCCCTTCAGCGCCGCGAGTTTCTACCTGCCCAGCAAGTACAGCGTCGACCTCTACGGCGGCCTGGAGAACGCCATGCGCCGCAACCTCGCCGATCGCGAGGTGGTGGATACCACCTGGGCCGGCAAGTACACCTACCAGCCGCTGGACAACCCCTGGATCGACCTGGAGCTGAAGGCCTCCTACTCGGAAACCGAGCAGACCGATGAACGCCGTGCTGGCGCGAACTACTCCCTCACCTCGGGTGGCAAGTGGATCCGCACCGACTACCAGGACAAGGTGGTGGAGCTGCGCAACATCAGCCGATTCTCCACGGCAGCCCTTGAGCACGAGCTCACCACCGGCCTCGCCTGGCACCACCACAACCGCGACGTGCTGATGTACCTGCCGGGCAGCACCTACAACGTCGCGCGCTACAACTACGGCTGGTTCCAGCCGTACTTCATGCCCCGTGGCGAGCAGACGACCCGCAGCGCCTACGTGCAGGACGCCATCACCCTCGGCGACGTGACCATCACCCCCTCCATGCGCTTTGATGCCGTGCGCAACCAGGGCAAGGAGAACCTCGCGTCGGTCTACAACAACGCCGCCCTCGGGCATGACTACAGCGCCCAGGAGTATTCCGGCTGGTCGCCTCGCCTGTCCGTGTTCTGGCGGGTGAACGACAACGTCGGGTTGTTCGCCGACTACGCCAAGACCTGGCGTGCCCCGGTGATCGACGAGCAGTACGAGCTGCAGAACAGCACCACCATCGGTGGCACCAGCCGTGGCCTGGACCCCGAGCGCATCCGTGGCGTGCGGGTCGGCAGTGTCCTCAGCTTCGGTGACCTGATCGCCGCCAATGACGCCCTTCAGGTCCGTACCACGCTGTTCCACCACAAGATCGAGGACGAAATCTTCAAGCTGCGCAGCATCGCCTGCGAGCGCCAGGCCATCGAAGGCGGGAGCATCTCGGCGAAATGCGCGGCGCTGCTGCCCTTGCCCAACTACCGCAACCTGGACGGCGTGACCCTAAAGGGTGCGGAGTTCGAGGCCTACTACGACAGTTCGCGGATGTTCGGCAGCCTGTCCTACTCCTGGGTCAGCGGTAAGCACCAGGGGGCCTATAGCAATCCCTGGGGGCCTGATGTCTGGGCCCGTGATGTGCCAGCCCCCAAGTGGGTGGCCATGGTTGGCGTGAAGATTCCCGAGATCGCCACCCAGGTCGGCTGGCAGGGCGAGTTCGTGCGCAAGACCGACCGTGTGCCCGGCGACCTCTACAACGTCTCCGGCGAAACCGTCTGGGACAACTTTGAAAACGACAGCTACGACGTCCATCGGCTGTTCGCCGAATGGGCACCCCAGAGTGGCGACCTGAAGGGCACCAAGGTGAATTTCACCGTGGACAACGTCTTCAACCGCTTCTACCGCGCCAACCTCAGCGGCGATGCGGCCTATAGCCAGGGGCGCAACGCCAAGATCAGCATCACCCGGTTCTTCTGACCCCTACGGCCCGTCCCTTCGCGCACTCCGTGGGAGTTGGCTCTGCTCGCGAAGCGCCTGGGGTCCTCCTGGACGAGGTGGGCTGAAGCCCACCCTACGGCCTGTCCCTTCGTGCATTCCGCAGGAGATCCCATGTCAATTTGCTGTGGCGACGCGAGGTCAGATAGGGCTTCTGATTTCTCATGACGGCAAAGGTGATCCTTGCCAGGACGTAGGGTGGACCGCGCTTCATCGGTCCACCATGTGGGCTCTCGGCGAACGTCATTGGTGGATGGAAAAAGCGCCATCCACCCGACGCCCCCGACCGAAGACACGCTGGTCTGTGGGAACGAGCTCTGCTCGCGAGGTGTTTGAGATCCGCCCGGACGAGGTGGCTGAAGCCAGCTCACCGGGCGTGACTTCACTCCCCGAGCCGCTGCAACAACGCGGCGGCAGTGGGCTCCGAGGAGGCCGGGTTCTGCCCGGTGATCAGGTGGCCGTCGGCGACCACATGGGGTTGCCAGTCGGCCACCTTGGAGTAGTGGGCGCCGAGGTCGCGGAGCATGTCCTCCACCAGGAAGGGCACCACCTCGGTGAGGCCCACCGCCGCTTCTTCGGAGTTGGAGAAGCCAGTCACCGCGCAGCCCTGCACCAGGGGGTTGCCATCGGCGGCGCGGGCATTCTTCAGCACGGCAGGGGCGTGGCACACCGCCGCCACCGGCTTGCCGGCGTTGTGCAGGTCTTCGATCAGGCGGATGGAGAAGGGATCGTCCACCAGGTCCCACAGCGGGCCATGACCTCCGGGGTAGAAGAGGGCGTCGTAGTCGGCCGAGACCAGTGCCGCCAGCGGCAGGGTGCTGGCCAGCGCCTGCTGGGCCTGCGGGTCGCTGCGGAAGCGGTGGGTGGCTTCGGTCTGCGCGGCCGGGTCGTCGCTCTTCGGATCCAGCGGCGGTTGGCCGCCCCGGGGAGAGGCCAGCACCACCTCGGCCCCGGCATCACGGAAGGCGAAATAGGGCGCGGCGAACTCTTCCAGCCAGAAGCCGGTCGGCTGGCCGGTATCGCCCAGGCGGTCATGCGAGGTCAGCACCATGAGGATTTTCATCGGCTACTCCTTGAGGTCATCGAGGGGTGTGACTGGCGCCGTTACGGCAAGGTTCCGGTGGCCGGCCGATGAATTCTAGACGCGCCGATGAAGGTTCTCAGCCCTGTGTAGGCCGCCGTCGGGCGGTGAGGCCGCGGAGGAAGTTGCGCAGCACCTGGTCGCCGCAGGGGCGGTAGTTCTTGTGGTCCTTCTTGCGGAACAGCGCCCCCACCTCGGCACGGGTCATGGGCAGGTCGGCTTCGCGGAGGATGTCGAGGATGTCGTCCTCGCGCAGCTCCAGGGCCACGCGCAGCTTCTTCAGCACCTGGTTGTTGCTCATCGGCAGTTCGAGAGGGAAGGGCGGGCGGCTCTCGTCCCTGCCGCGCATGGCGTAGACCAGCCCGTCGAGAAAGCCGGCCAGGCGCCGATCACTGCAGGCGTGGTAGCCCTCCTCATCTTCGCGGGCCAGCCAGGCCGCCACTTCCTGCAGGCTCACTTCCTGGTCGGCCAGGCCGATGATCTCCACCACCCGGGCGTCGCTGATGTCCAGCAGGTAGCGCAGGCTGCGCAGTATGTCGTTGTTGGTCATGGGGCATTCCGTCGGAGTGGTCGGGCAGCCGTGAGCTGGCCGTTAGACTGGGGGCGTCGATGCCGAAAGGCAGGAGGTCCAGATGAAGCGCGCCATTGTGCTCGCATTTTCCGCGCTGGTCGCGATCAGTTGCGCCGCCCAGGCCCAGCAGCCGCCCTTGTTGCGCTCGCCCGGCACGCCGGCACCCGGTTCGCCCGGTACCGCCACGCCGCAGCCCTATTCCCAGCCCAGTCCGCCGAGCTTTCCGTCTGCCGCCCCGCCGGGCAGTCCGCCGTTGCTGGTGAACCCGCCGACCACGCGCCAGGCAGACCCGCGTGACGAACGCATAGGAACAGCTCGACCGCAACAGCAAGGGGCTGGGCAACGGCGAGAAGAAGCCGGCGCCCTAGCGCAGCAGCGGCGGTACCCGGGCCTGGAGCAGCGCCACCAGGGCCGGGTCCATGTAGTCGTATTCGTCGGGGATATCCAGGCTGACCACGCGCTTGCCCTTGAGCGCGGCGGGGAAGCGTGCGGCCAGCTTGCGCCGATGGCTGCTCTCCATCACCAGGATCAGGTCCGCCCAGGCCAGGGCCTCGGGCGTTACCGGAGTCTCCGCTTCGGCCTTGAGGCCGGCCGAGTCGGTTTCCACGCCGGGCCAGCTGGCGAACAGCTGCTCGGCGGTGGGGCTGCGCAGCCGATTCTGGCCGCAGATGAACAGCAGGCGCTGGACCTTCACGCAGCAGCCAGCCCCAGCACCTTGAACAGGAAGGCGTATTCCAGGGCAACGTCGCGCAGCGCCTGGTAGCGCCCGCTCATGCCGCCGTGGCCGGCACCGAGGTCGGTCTTGAGCAGCAGCAGGTGGTTGTCGGTGCGGGTCGCCCGCAGCTTCGCCACCCATTTGGCAGCTTCCCAGTACTGCACCCGCGAGTCGTTGTAGCCGGCCACCACCAGCAGCGCCGGGTAGGCCTGGGGCTTCACGTTCTCGTAAGGCGCATAGCTGCGGATGCGCTCGAACACCTCGGGCTGGTTCGGGTCGCCCCACTCGTCGTACTCGGTGACGGTGAGCGGCAGGTCGGGGTTCTGCATGGTGTTGAGCACGTCGACGAAGGGCACTTCGGCGATGGCCGCTGCGAACAGCTCCGGACGTTGGTTGAGCACGGCGCCGATCAGCAGTCCGCCGGCGCTGCCACCGCTGATGACCAGCTGTTCGCGGGTTGTCAGGCCCTCCGCCAGCAGGTGCTCGGCGCAGGCGATGAAGTCGCCGAAGGTGTTGGCCTTGTGCTCCAGCTTGCCAGCGCGGTACCAGGCTTCGCCCAGCTCACCGCCGCCGCGTACGTGGGCGATGGCGAAGACGAAGCCACGGTCCAGCAAACTCAGACGGGCATGGGAGAACCAGGGGTCGAGGCTCGCGCCGTAGGCGCCGTAGCCATAGAGGTAGAGCGGCGCCGGGCGGCCCAGGGTTTCGCGGCGGGCGACCAGGCTGATGGGGATGCGCGTGCCATCCGCTGCCGTGGCCCAGAGGCGCTGGCTGACGTAGGCATCGGCGTCGAACGGGCCTTCCACCGGCGTCTGCTTGAGCACCCGCTGCTCGCCGTCGGCCAGGCGCAGTTCGCGGACCTGGGCGGGGCGGTTGAGGGCTTCGTAGCGCAGGCGGATCACCGGGCTGTCGAACTCCAGGCTGTCCTGCACGTAGAGGCTGTAGGCCGCATCCGGCAGTTGCACGCGGTAGGCGGTGCCGCCGGCAGGGTGCACTTCGATCACCGGCAGGCCGCCTTCGCGCAGGCTGAGGGTGAGGGCGCTGCTGTTGAGGCTGAGGTCTTCCAGCATGCGCTCCGGGTCGTGGGGGATACGCTCCTGCCAGTGTTCGCGGCTCGGGTCCGCCTCCTCGGCCAGATAGAGGGCGAAGTTGATGCCGGCCTGGTTGCTGCGGACCAGCCAGCACCAGCGTCCGTCGACCTGGCCGTGGTCGACGTAGTACTCGTGACCTTCCTCGCGGGGGGCGATGCAACGGAAGTCGGCATCGGGCGTCCCGGCGTCCAGCACCCAGGTTTCGCTGGTGGTCTTGCTGGACAGGTCCAGCAGCAACTGGCGCTCGGAGCTGGCGCGGTGGCAGCCGAGGAAGAAACGTCCGTCCGGTTCCTCGAAGACCTGTTCAGCATGGGCCTCGCCCAGGCGGTAACGGTGCAGGCGGAAGGGGCGGTGGGTCTCGTCCAGCTCGCCGAAGAACAGCGTGCGGCTGTCGTTGGCCCAGGTCATGCTGCCGTCGCAGTCTTCGAAGGGGAGGGCATGCAGGGTGCCGTCCACGAGGTCGCGGACGAACAACTGGTAGACCTCGTCGCCGCTGGTGTCGAGGCTGTAGGCCAGCAGGCGGTGGTCGGGGCTGACGCTGAAGGCGCCGACCGAGAGGAAGCCGCCGTCCGCCAGCGCGTTCGGGTCCAGCAGCAACTGCTCGGTGGCCGGGTCGATGTCCAACGAGCCGTCCTGCGGGCGCGCGCAGCGGTAGTGGCGCGGGTACTCATCGCCGGCGGTGGTGCGCTGGTAATAAAGGTAGGGACCCCAGGGCGTGGCGAGGGACAGGTCGGTCTCGCGGATGCGGCTGCGGATTTCCTGGAACAGGCGCTCGCGCAGGTCGGCCTGGTCGGCCAGTTGCTCGTCCAGCCAGGCGTTCTCGGCCTTCAGGTAATCCAGCACCTCGGGGGCGTCGCGTTCTTCCAGCCAGCGGTAGGGATCGGCGCCATCCTGGGCTCGGGCGATGGGGGCGTGTGACATGAGGTCCTCTCGGGTGCGGCGGGCGACGGCGGGGGGACGCCGGAGCGGGGAAAAGTCGCTATCATAAGCGCCCCTTTGCCCGCCATGCCACGGAAGCCAATGAACGAACACGACTACCTACTTGCCTGGGGTGCCTATGCCGTGGCGGCCCTTGGCTGCCTGCTGGTGTGCTTCCGTGCGACCGGCTGGATGTGGCGCTGGCTGCGCGAGCCGGTGCGCCTGGTAGTGGCGGTGCTGCTGCTGACCCCGACGCCGGTGGACCCGGGTCGCGACCTGTACGCCCCCGCCGTGGCGGTGACGGCGCTGGACATGGTGTTCAAGGTGGGCAACAACGCCTGGAAGGCGGTCTCCGACCTGGCCATGTACGGCATGATCGGCTTCGTGCTGTACCTGGTCTTCGTGGCCATCCGCTGGCCCATCGAGCGGGCGATCAAGGCTCGCCGTGCGGCCCGCGAGCGGCCGGCCGAGGAGCCCGTGGACGACGAGGAGCCCACCCTGCGCCAGTTGATGGAGCGCGAGGGGGATGCCCGCTTCGACACCCGCACCGATGCCCGTGGCGACCGCCGCCTGCGGATCGAACCGCGCCTCTAGCCACGCAGCAGTACCCTTTCATTCGCCAGGGAGTGCCCGATGGATTGCGTGTTCTGCGCCATCGCCGGTGGCCATGCGCCGGCTCATGTGCTGCACGAGGAAGCGGATTTCCTGGTGCTGCTGGACATCTTCCCCCTGCGCCCGGCCCACGTCCTGGTGGTCGCCCGGCAGCATGCGCCGTATCTCCATGACCTGCCCGAGAGCGCCCGCACGCGCCTGCTGCCCCTGGCCGATGAGCTGATGGCGGCGATGCGCCGGGCTGGCCTTGGCGAACAGGGCATCAACATGCTGGTGAACGACGGGCCGGATGCGAACCAGCACGTGCCCCACCTGCACCTCCACCTGATTCCAAGACGCCGGGGTGACCTGGCGGGCCTGTTGTGGCGAGCGCTGACCCGTTTCCTGCCCCTGGGGCGCACTGCGCTCCAGGCGCGCCTGGAACGGGAAGCCGATCTGTTGCGGCGGGCCATGAAACGAGAGCCTTGATCCATGTGCGAACTGCTCGGCATGAGTGCCAACGTCCCCACCGACATCGTGTTCAGCTTCACCGGCCTGATGCAGCGTGGCGGCGGCACGGGGCCCCACCGTGACGGTTGGGGCATCGGCTTCTACGAGGGGCGGGGGCTGCGCCTGTTCCAGGACCCGTCGGCCAGCGTCGATTCCGAGGTGGCGCGCCTGGTGCAGCGCTACCCGATCAAGAGCGAGACCGTCATCGGCCATATCCGCCAGGCCAACGTCGGCAAGGTCTGCCTGGCCAACACCCACCCCTTCGTGCGGGAGCTCTGGGGGCGTAACTGGTGCTTCGCCCACAACGGCCAACTGGCCGACTTCCAGCCCGTTCCCAGCTTCTACCGCCCAGTGGGCGATACCGACAGCGAGGCGGCCTTCTGCGACCTGCTCAACCGGGTGCGCCAGGGCTTCCCGGAGCCGGTGCCGGTGGAGGTGCTGCTGCCGGTGCTGGTGCAGGCCTGTTCCGAGTACCGCACCCGGGGTGTGTTCAATGCCCTGGTCAGCGACGGTGACTGGCTGTTCTGCTTCTGCTCCACCAAGCTGGCCCACATCACCCGCCGTGCGCCCTTCGGCCCGGCGCGGTTGAAGGACGCCGACCTGACGGTGGACTTCCAGGCCGAGACCACCCCGGACGACGTGGTGACGGTGATCGCCACCGAGCCGCTCACCGACAACGAAACCTGGACGCGCTACCAGCCGGGGGCCTGGGCCCTATGGCGACGCGGCGAATGCCTGGCCTCGGGCCAGACCTGAGAGGAGAGGGGCGATGCTGAGGAGCTACCTGAGGCTGGTGCTGTTCACCCTGGGGCTGCTGGTCGGCGTGCAGGTTCCCGGATTCGTCGATGACTACGCCAAGCGTGTGGAGGCCCACCGACTGGAAGCCGAGCGTGCCCTGGCCGGATTCCGCGAGACGGCCAAGCGCTTCTTCGACGGCAACCTGGACGCCCTGGTGGCGCATTACCGCCAGAGCGACGACCCGGTGATGCGCAGCGACGCCGACAGCGTCGCCACCCTGGTCAACCGCGATGCCTTGCTGCAGCGGGAATGGCAGGCCATGCAGGGGGCCTGGTACGCACGCACCTGGCACGTGCTGAGCGGGGCCGACCGCGAGCTGCTGCTGGAGACCGCCAATGCCTACAGCTACCAGGTGCTGCTGGTGCCCGAGGCCATCGGCTGGGGCCTGGCCTGCGCCTTCCTCCTGGCCTGGCTGCTGGAGAGCCTGGCGCTGGGTCTGGGGCGCCTGGCCGGTGTCGGCCGCGCCCGCAAGGTTCAGCAGCGCCACTGGCGCTGATCAGGCTTCGAAACGTTCCGCCCCGTGGCGCAGGGTGCTGGCGAGGGCGAGGAAACCGTCGTACAGCAACTGGTCGCTGGTGGAGGCATTGCTGACGCTGGCGCGTACGTACTGGGGCACTGCCGCCCGGCCGACGGCAAAGGTCTCGGCGGCGGTGATCAGGTAGTTGCGCAGCTTCAGGTCGGCCTCCACGTCGGAGGCGCGCCAGGCCTCCGGCACCTCGATCCAGAAGTGCGGACTCTGCGGGTGGGTGCGGTACTGCAGCCCATCCAGCAAGCCTTCCACGAGCGCCTTGCGCCGGCCGATCTCGGCGATCTGCTGGTGCAGCAACTTGCTCGCCGTGCCGTTTTCGATCCACTGGGTGGACAGCTCCAGCGCCAGGGGCGTGGCCATCCAGCAGGTGGCACGCAACGCGGCGGTGATGCGGCTGACCAGCGTGGTCGGTGCATGCAGGTAGCCCACCCGCAGCCCGGCCGCCACCGCCTTGCTCAGGCTGCTGATGAGGATGCAGCGCTCCGGCGCGTAGTGGGTCATCGGCGGCGGGCGGTCCTCCACCAGCACGGCGTGGGCCTCGTCCTCGATGATCAGCAGGTTGTGCTCGCGGCACAGCCGCGCGATGGTCTCCCGCCGCTGCGGTGAGAGCACCGCCGTGGTGGGGTTCTGAATGGTCGGCGTGCAGTACAGTGCCGACACCCGGTTGCTGCGGCACAGCTCGTCGAGGGATTCCGGGACCAGCCCTTCCTCGTCCATGTCCACGCCCAGCAGCTTGATGCCGAGCATGCGCGCCACGGTGATCAGTCCGGGGTAGGTGAGCTGCTCGGTGACGATGGTGTCCCCGGCGCGCACCAGTGCCATCAGGGTGCAGAGCAGCCCGTGCTGGCCGCCGTTCACGCACAGCACCTGGTCCGCCTGGGGCCGGAAGTCGCCGTGGCCGAGCCAGTGCGCGCCCGCCTGGCGGTAGCGCGGCAAGCCGGCATCCGGCGTATAGAGCGCCAGTTCCCGCAGGGTCTGCGGGTCCCGCGCCAGGTCCATCAGGCTCTGGGCGAGGAAGGCGGTTTCAGGGCCGGGGATGTGCATGTTCCGGCTCATGTCGTACAGCTCCGGCGCCTCCTCGATGAAGTTGCGGAAGCCCTCGTCGCGCTTGCGCTCCAGGCCGCGACGCCGCACGAAGGTACCGTCGCCGACCCGCGCCACCACCAGCCCCATTCGCTCCAGCTCGGCATAGGCGCGGCTCACCGTGCCGATGGTGACCCCCAGCCGGTCCGCCAGGTTGCGGTGGGGCGGCAGCTTGGAGCCACCTTCGATCGTCCCTTCCAGGATCCTGATCTCCATCGCTCCGGCGAGGCGCTTGTATTTGGCGCCCTGCCCGGAATTCAGTGCGTCTTTCAGGATTGACACCGTGTCAATAATTGGTTTGACAGCCATTTTTCGTCCTAATAGCCTGATTGAGCCGTGTCAATCAGTGATTGATACCTGGATTTTAGGGGTCAATTTAGCAGCTACGAAGGATTGCCATCATGCCAATGTCCGCGGTAATTGAAAACACCAGCAAATCCAGGAAGCAATGGCTGGGGGCATTGGTCACCAGCCTGCTGTTCCTGACTGTGTGCCTCAGCTGGGGCACCACCTGGCTGGGCATCAAGATCGCCGTGGAAACCGTGCCACCGCTCACCGCCTCCGGCCTGCGCTTCCTCATCGCCTTCCCGCTGTTCCTCTGCTTCGCCCTGATCCGTGGCGACTCGATCTTCTTCCCCCGGGGCAGCTTCGGCTTCTTCGTGTTCGTCACCCTGTGCTACTTCAGCGTGCCGTATTACCTGCTCAACTACGGGGAGACCCACGTCTCCTCCGGGCTCACCGCGCTGCTGTTCAGCTGCATGCCGGTGTTCATCCTGATCTTCTCCTCGCTGTTCCTGCAGGAGCGCATCTACCTCTCCCAGGTGGTGGGCATCGCCATCGGTTTCGGCAGCCTGTTCATGATCCTGCGCGGGCAGGGGCTGAGCCTGGAGCACTCCGAGGCCGTCGGCGTGCTGGCCATCCTCGCGGCGGCCGTGATGCATGCGCTGTGCTACGTGGTGACCAAGAAGAAGGGCGCGGAGATCAGCGTCATCACCTACAACACCCTGCCCATCGGCCTGGCCGGCCTGATGCTGTTCCTCGTGGGGCTGGGCGTGGAGCAGCCGGATTTCGGCGCCATCAGCGGCCGTTCCTGGGGGGCGCTGGCCTAC
Source organism: Pseudomonas sp. zfem003 (assembly GCF_032621675.1). Lineage (NCBI taxonomy): Bacteria > Pseudomonadati > Pseudomonadota > Gammaproteobacteria > Pseudomonadales > Pseudomonadaceae > Pseudomonas > Pseudomonas sp. zfem003. The sequence continues at coordinate 98,385 of NZ_JAVYJG010000007.1, forward strand.
CTGGGGCTGTGCGCGTCGGTGGGGGGCTTCATCGTGTACTTCTTCCTGCTCAAGCGCCTCAACCCGGTGATCCTGTCCTTCGTCTTCATCATCTTCCCGGTGTTCGCGGTGATCATCGGGGCCTGGTACGAAGGCCACACCATCTCCCGTGACCTGGCGTTCTATTCCTCGCTGCTGTTGATCGGCTTCGCCATCACCAAGGTGCCCATGGAAAAGTTCCTGGCGAAGAAGGACTGACCCATGGCTGACCAGGACGTCTTCAGCGCCGAGGTCCTCGGCGCCATCTACCGCCATGCCGCCGAGACCTACCCCGAAGAGTGCTGTGGCTTCGTGTTCGCCGATGCCCGGGTGCACCGTGGCGAGAACATCCAGAACCAGCTCAACGAGCGCAGCCCCGAGGTGTACCGGCGCAGTGCCGCCAACGGCTACACCTTCGCCGTCGCCGACACGCTGCTGCTCAACCGCAGCCTGCGCGGGGACAACCCGGTGCGCGTCATCTACCACTCCCACCCGGACGTGGGGGCCTATTTCAGCCGTGAGGACGAGGACAAGGCGCTGTTCATGGGACAGCCCATCCACCCCGTGACCTACCTCGTGGTGGACGTCCGCGCCGGCGAGGCGATGGGCGCCAAGTTATTCGAATGGAACGGCGAAGGATTCGTCTGCAGCCGGGAATTCCCCGGCAACCCATAACGACCTGCAAGAAAAGGAGTTTGGCTATGAATGTGGTGATCTTCCCCGACGTACTGGCGCGGGTCGCCAAGTTGCCCGCCGCGCGGGTGGAAGGCGAAGGCCGGACTGTGCGCGAACTGGTGGAGGGCATCTGCGAGCAGCATGCCGCCCTGCGCGAGCACCTGTTCTACGGCAACGCCCAGATCAAGGAGCACTTCCTGCTCACCGCCAACGGCGAGCTGGTGGACGTGGACAGCGAACTGGCCCCGGGCGTCGAGCTGGACATCATGCTCGCCACCTCCGGCGGGCTGGATGTCGACGAGCTGAGCAACGACGAAGTGCGGCGCTACGTGCGCCACATCACCCTGCCGGACGTCGGGCGCCAGGGCCAGCTGCGACTGAAGAAATCCCGCGTGCTGGTGGTCGGCACCGGTGGCCTGGGCTCTCCGGTGAGCCTCTACCTCGCGGCAGCCGGCGTCGGCACCCTGGGGCTGGTTGATTTCGACCGGGTGGAAAGCAGCAACCTGCAGCGCCAGGTGGTGCATGGCACCTCCACCCTCGGGTTGCCGAAGGTGGAATCCGCCCGGCGCCGCCTGGAGGACCTCAACCCCGGCATCCAGATCCACGCCCACGATTGCGCCATCACCCCCGACAACGCCATGCGCCTCGTCGGGGACTACGACCTGGTGGTGGATGGCACCGACAACTTCGGCACCCGCTACCTGCTCAACGATGCCTGCGTGCTGCTGCGCCGGCCGCTGGTGTACGGCGCCCTGCATCGCTTCGACGGGCAGATGAGCGTGTTCAACCACCAGGACGGCCCCTGCTACCGCTGCCTGTTTCCCAAGAGCCCGCCTGCCGAACTCGCCCCCAACTGCAATGCCGGCGGCGTCATCGGCGTACTGCCGGGCGTGGTCGGGCTGATCCAGGCCACCGAGGCCATCAAGCTCATCCTCGGCATCGGCGAACCCCTGGTGGGCCGCCTGATGCGCTTCGACGCGCTGTCGATGAAGTTCTCCGAAATCCGCTTCAAGCGCCGCGCGGACTGCCCCACCTGCTCGCCAAGCCGCACCGACCGCGAGCTGCAGGTGGAGGAGCCGGTGGTCTGTGCCTCCAGCCAGATGAGCGAGTCGACCCTGCCCGCCGACTTCTTCGTCAGCCCGCGCGAACTGCAGCTGAGCCTGGCCCGGGGCGAGAAGCTGCAACTGCTCGATGTGCGCGAGCCGAACGAGCTGGAGGTGTGCCGCCTGCCCGGCAGCCTCAACCTGCCCCTGGGCGAGCTGGAGGCTCGCCTCGCTGAACTCGATCGCGAACGCCCGCTGTGCATCGTCTGCTACGGCGGTACGCGTGCCGAGCGCGCCGCCCAGCTGCTGCTCAGTGCCGGCTTCACCGGCTTGCGGGTGCTGCAAGGCGGCATCAAGGCCTGGGCCCGGGATGTCGACCACGACATGCCGCTGTACTGAGGGGCCGAGATGATCCACGAATCGCTGCTTCAGGCTATCGGCGAGACACCCGTCGTCCGCCTCGCTGCCTTCAGTGCTGAAACCGGTCTGGAGGTCTACGCCAAGCTGGAGTCCCTCAATCCGGGTGGCAGCCACAAGGCCCGCATCGCCCTGGCCATGGTCCGTGACGCCGAGGCGCGCGGCATCCTGGTGCCCGGCAGCGGGCAGACCATCATCGAACCCAGCGGCGGCAACACCGGCATCGGCCTGGCCATGGCCGGCAACCTGCTCGGCTACCGCGTGGTGCTGGTCATCCCCGACAACTACAGCCCCGAGAAGCAGAAGCTGCTGCGGTTGTACGGCGCCGAGGTGGTGCTCTCCGACAGTCGCCGTGGCAACAACTCCCACGGCGAGAAGGCCATGGAACTGCAGCTGGAGAACCCCGGCTACGTGATGCTCAACCAGCAGCGCAACCCGGCCAACCCGGAGATCCACCGGCGCACCACTGCGCAGGAAATCCTCCGGGACTTCGACGACCGGCCGCTGGATTGCCTGGTGGCTGGCATCGGCACCGGCGGGCATATCACCGGCCTGGGGGAGACTCTCAAGGCACGCTGGCCGCACCTGCGGGTGTTCGGCGTCGAACCGGAGCAATGCGACCTGCTCAACGACCGCCACGCCCCCCATGAGATCCAGGGCCTGTCCATCGGGCTGGTGCCGCGCATCCTCAACCTCGGCGTGCTGGACGGCATGCTCAAGGTCTCCAAGGCCGCCTGCCTGGAGCGGGTGCGCCACACCATGCGCACCGACGCCATCAGCCTGGGGTTGTCCTCGGCGGCGAACCTCGTGGCCATCGCCGAGCTGGCCCATGAGCTGCCCACCGGCACCCGGGTCCTGACCCTGGTGTACGACGGCGTCGACAGCTACCTGCCACATTTCGAATGACCAGCCAGGGGAGGGCTAACAGCATGTGGGGATATCTCGATCGGTTGAAACTCTATGACGGCTTGCTGGACCACCTGGTCCGCATCCTGTCTTCCGATGAGCTGGGTGTGCTCATGCCGCACCTCGACGGCATCATGGAAGTGGCCGTGCAGCAGGTGGCCGAGGACCTCCAGGCCTATGCCGCGCGCGATCCCGCGTCCTGCGGGCGCACCGGGCTGATCCTCGAGACCTATGCGTCGTTCAAGGCCATCCTCTTCCATCGCCTGGCCCATCAGGTGTGGCTGCATGGCGGGTTGGCCGAGCGCGAGATCATCGCCCACAAGCTCGCCAGCGTAGGCAAGCTGCAATCCGGCGCGGAGATCCACCCGGCCGCGCGCATCGGGCGGCGCTTCGTGCTGGATCATGGTTTCGGCACCGTCATCGGCGAAACCTGCGAGATCGGCGACGACTGCTACCTGCTGGCGGGCGTCACCCTCGGCGCCAGCGGCATCGCCGACAACCCCGGCGGCAAGCGCCACCCTCGGCTCGGCAATGGGGTGGAGGTTGGCGCCGGCGCGCGCATCCTCGGCGCGGTGAGCATCGGCGACAACGTGTTCATCAGCCCCGCCTGCGTCATCACCCGGGACGTGCCCGCCAACACCCGGGTGAGCATCGTCAACCAGTTGCAGATGCAGCGGGCCAGCATGTCGTCCAGCTGCGGCTTCCTCGGTGCGTTCGTCCTCGGCGAGCGCCTGCACCTGGTGGGCGAGCTGCCCGAGTCGGGCGAGGTGATGGTGCTGGACGCCGACCACCGCCGCCTCGGCTGCCTGTCCCTGGAATGCACCCTCAGCGAGCAACACCACCGCCAGTACCGCCTGCGCAACCACGGCGCCGTGGTGCCGGCCCCGCGCTACCCCCTGAACCTGCGCATCGTCGGGCCGGTCCAGGACATCACCCTGCTGGACCCGCCGGGCCTCTGTGCCCTGGTCAGGTCCGTGCTGCAACCCCACCTCATCAGCATAGGAGGCTGACCTCATGTCGGTATTCACCCTGCATACCCATGCCCTGTTCGACGAGGCGCCTTACCAGCGCACCTTCACCGCCCGCGTCCTCGCCGTCAGCGAGCAGGGCGTGGCCCTCGACCAGACCCTGTTCTATCCCACCGGCGGCGGCCAGCCAGGTGACCAGGGGCACTTCCTGCTGCCCGATGGCTCGGTGGCGACGGTGATCGGCACCCAGCGCGACCCGCTGATCAAGTCGATCATCTGGCACCAGCTGGAGGAGGGCGCGCCGGTGGTCACCACCGGCATGGAGTTGCAGGGCTGCCTCGACTGGGAGCGCCGCTACCAGCACATGCGCATGCACACCTGCCTGCACCTGCTCTGCTCGATCATCGATGCACCGGTCACCGGCTGCAGCATCGGCGCGGAGAAGGGCCGCCTGGACTTCGACCTGCCCGAGTCCACCCTCGACAAGGAGGTGATCACCCAGAGCCTCAACGAGCTGGTCAATGGCGCCCTGGACGTACGCGTCCACATGCTGCCGTCCAGCGAGTACCAGACCGTGCTGGAGATGACCCGCACCCAGGCCGTGGCGCCGCCGGTCATGCAGGGCATGGTGCGGGTGGTGGACATTCCCGGTGTCGACATCCAGCCCTGCGGCGGCACCCATGTGAAGAACACCGCCGAGGTCGGCCAGGTGGTCTGCGACAAGATCGAGAAGAAGAGCCGGCACAACCGGCGCGTCACTCTGCGCTTCGCGTGAAGCGCGAGCGGCCCGGATGGACTCGGGCCAACACCCGCCTCAGATCCACTGGTCGTTGCGCTTGCGCCTGACCCGCAGCAGCGTCGGCAGCACCAGCCCGGCCAGGAGGCCGGCGCCGGCAATGCTGCCGCCGTACACCATGTAGCGCATCAGCACCTGCTTGTTCTCATCCCCCAGCTGCGCTTGGGCCTCGCGCAGGTCCGAACGGGCCTGGCTCAGCTCGCTGTCCAGCGAGGCGCGGGCCGCCTGGAGCTCGTCGATCAGCGCCTTGCGTGAATCCAGCGTCTCCTGCATGCCTTGCACCCGCTGCTTCCAGGTGTCGTCGATGCCGGCCAGCTGCGTGCTCAGCTCGGCCACCTTCTGCTCCAGCTGTGGCAGCCGCTCGGCCTGGCCGGGCACTTCCTGCAGGTCGCGGCTGGGAATCCACACGGCGCTGCCGTTCTCCCCCCGTACCTGGCTGTAGTCGCCCTGGGACGAGAGCAGCTCCACCTTCTGCCCCGAGGTCAGCGTACCGACGATGCGGTAACCATCGGTGGGGCCGCTGCGGACGTAGGTGGTCAGGCTGTCGCTGATCCAGCGGACGTTGCCGGCTTTCTCCTCCTCGGCCAGGGCGGCACTGCCGGCCAGCAGCAGGCAGGTGGCCAGGCTGGCGCCGAGCAGGCGCGGGGAGAGCAGGGAGCGGAAGGCGAACGGAGGACGGGGTCGGGACATGGCGCAATCTTCATAGGGTGATGGACGGGCCCGCCGGGCGGGCATGACGGAAGCCGGCTCCCTGTCGCGGGAGAGCCGCGTCCGGATGGCCCATGGCCATGCCGTCCACCCGGCGAGCCGACAGCGAACTGACAGCTCGCGACCCACCGGAGTTCACTCAGGGCCGGAAAGCGAGACGGGTGGCCCCGTCGTTCCAGCCCCGTCCGTGACTCAATGAGTGGCCTGCACCACCCGGTAGTTCAGCAGCAGTGGCTCGTCCGCCAGCTCGATCTGTTGAACGGCGCGGGGCAGGTCCTGCAGCACGGCCTGCCAGAAGGCGAGGGCGGTTGCATCGTCCTGGTAGAAGCGCACCAGCCAATCGCGCTCCCCGCTGGTCAGCACCTGGGTGACCAGTGCGCGCCCCAGGCCCTGGCGCCGGTATTTCTTGAGGATGAACAGGTCCGCCAGCTCCAGCGCGTCCATCCCCGGCAGCTCGCTGGCCTCCACCAGCAGGAACCCGGCGATGAAGCCGTCCACCAGCAGCAGGTTGGCGCTCCAGTCGGGCTCCTGCCAGTAGCGCACCAGGTGCTCCTCGTGGAGGTAGAAGCGGCCGTCGGCCTCCACGTCCTCCTGCTCCCAGTCCGAGGACTCATAGGCATAGAACTGGTAGAGGTTGCGGATCAGGTCGGCCTGGTCCGGGCCGGTCTGGACCAGCTCGACGACAGGGGCGGAGAAGGGCGGCAGGTCGCGCATCGGGCACTCGTGGCAGTGAAGGCGGGGTGCGTATTTTCGTCGCGGTCGAGCCGGCGGTAAACGCCCGAATCGCCGCAGGGCGCGGCGTCGGCCCGGCCGGGGTATCGCGGCCCGCGCGCCAGGCTGCCGGCAAGTACTTGTAGGCCGCCCGCGCCAGTCGCATTCTTGCCAGCGGGCCCGCAGGGAAGGATGGGCCCCGCGCAGACATTGTCTCGTCCCCATCCTGCGGATGAAGCTGGCGACACGCCGGTATCGTTCTACGCTTGCGGTGCCTCGTTCACCCTTTCTACAGCCAGGAAATAACCACAATGAGACGTTCCTTCGCGCCCATGCTCCTGACCCTCGCCGTATCCGGTGTGGCCCAGGCAGCGGATACGGTGAAGATCTACAACTGGACCGACTACATCGCCCCCGACACTGTCGCCAACTTCACCAAGGAGACCGGCATCAAGGCCGTCTACGACGTGTACGACAGCAACGAGACGCTCGACGGCAAGTTGATGACCGGCAAATCCGGCTACGACATCGTGGTGCCCTCCAACCACTTCATGGCCAAGCAGATCCAGGCCGGCGCCCTGAAGAAGCTGGACAAGTCCCAGCTGCCCAACTGGAAGAACCTCAACCCGGTGCTGATGAAGGCGCTGGAAGTGAACGACCCGGGCAACGAGCACGGCTTCCCCTACATGTGGGGCAGCACCGGCATCGGCTACAACCCCGCCAAGGTCAAGGCCGTGCTGGGCGACAACGCCCCGCTGGACTCCTGGGACCTGATCTTCAAGCCCGAGTACATGGAGAAGCTCGCCAAGTGCGGCGTTGCCATCCTCGACAACGGCCCCGAGCTGCTGCCCATCACCCTCAACTACCTCGGCCTGCCGCACCACAGCCAGAAGGCCGATGACTACAAGACCGCCCAGGCCGCGCTGCTCAAAGTGCGCCCCTACGTGCGCTACTTCCACTCCTCCAAGTACGTGGGCGACCTGGCCAACGGCGAGATCTGCGTGGCCGTCGGCTTCTCCGGCGACATCCTCCAGGCCGCCACCCGCGCCAAGGAGGCCGGCAACGGCGTCGAGGTGAAGTACTCGATTCCCAAGGAAGGCTCGCCCATGTGGTTCGACATGGTGGCCATGCCCGCCGACGCCCCGAACGAGAAGGCCGGCTACGCCTTCATGAACTACCTGCTGCGCCCCGAAGTGATCGCCGGCGTGAGCAACTACGTGAAGTACGCCAACGGCAACAGCGCCTCCGATGCCCAGGTGAACCCGGACATCAAGGCCGACCCGACCATCTACCCGCCGGAAGAGGTCATGGCCAAGCTGTTCGCCCTCGAAGCCATGCCCATGAAGCTCGACCGCATCCGCACCCGCGTGTGGAGCACGGTGAAGACCGGCAAGTAAGCCGCACCCGAACCTGAACCCGAAACGCCCCGGCTTGGCCGGGGCGTTTTCGTTGGGCTGGGCCTTCTCGTCCCTAGAGGGCGGCCTCGAAGACTTTACGGCCGGCGAACCAGGTCTTCAGCACGCGGGTATCGCGCAGGGCTTCGGGCTCCACCTGGAAGACGTCGCGGTCCAGCAGGATCAGGTCCGCCTGCTTGCCGGGGGCCAGCGAGCCGATCTGCTTGTCCAGGCCGATGGTGCGCGCCGCGTTGAGGGTGTAGGCCTGGAACATGGTCTCCCGGTCGATTGCCTCGCCCGGGTTGAGCACGCCCTTGGGCCCCTTGCGGCTGACGGCCTGGTAGATCGCCTTCCAGGGTTGCGGCGTGCTCACCGGCCAGTCGCTGGCGCCGGCGAGGGTGGCGCCATTCTTCAGCAGCGAGCGGGCCGGGTACTGGTACTGGAAGGCCATGGCGCTGATGTAGGGCTGCACCAGGTCCAGGGTGGCGTCGTCGGCGCTGGCCCAGTAGAGCTGCATGGAGGCGATCACGTCGAGCGGCTTGAAGCGGGCGAACTCCTTGGGGTTGACCATCTGTAGGTGGGTGATGGAGTGGGGGATGCCGCTGTGCCGGTCGCGGCGTGCCTGTTCGATGCCGTTGAGGGATTCGCGCACCGCGCGGTCACCGATGGCGTGCACGTGCACCAGCCAGCCACGGGCATCGGCCGCGCTGACCAGCTCGCCGAAGTGCGCCGGGTCGATCAGCAGCTCGCCGTACTTTTTGGAGTTCTTGTAGGGCTCCAGCAGGGCCGCGGTCTGCGCCGGGTACTCGGGCACGCCGTCGGCGAAGATCTTGATCCCCGGCAGGCTCAGGTTGGGGATGCCCTGGAACTGCCGGCGCACCTGGTCGAGGGTGTCCAGGTCGGCCGGGCGGCTCTTCGGGTGGGCCACCAGCAGCGCGGCGACGTGGGCGGTCAGCTCACCTTTCTCGGCCATCGCCTTGTACACCGGCAGGATGCCGAGGGTCTGGGCGGTGGGCTTGAAGTCGAACAATGGCTCGCCGGGGGCGGCGTTGGCGGCCGGGTCCATCCAGGCGGTGATGCCCAGGCTGAGGTTGTAGCGCAGGGCCGCACGGCCGGCCTCCAGCAACTGCTCGGGGGTCGCCGTCGGGTATTGCGCCAGCACCGGGTCGAGGCCGGCGTCGGCGAGGAAGCCGTTAGGGCGCATGTCTTCGTGGTGGCCGACGGTGGCCAACTGTTCGCCCTTGAGGGCTTTCACCGTGTCAGCATCGATGCCGGCGCGTTTCAGCATGGCCTGGTTGACCCAGCCGGTGTGCTGGTCCCAGCCGATGAAAGCGATGGGCACGTCCTTCCATTCGCCCTGGTTGAAGCGTCGCTCGAACTCCGCCACCTGGCTCCAGTAGGCCGAGGGCAGGCCGCCGACGCTGAGGATGTCGCCCTGGCGTGCCTTGCCGTCGTCGCGCCACTGGCGCAGGCGCCGCTCCAGCTCGTCCATGGGCAGGAACTGGGTGTCGATGTTGGCCGCCGCCAGCTCCAGGCCACCCATGACCGCATGGGAGTGGGAGTCGACGAAGCCGGGCATCAGCACCTTGCCGCCCAGGTCGACGACACGGGTGCCGGCTTCCTTGAGGCGCAGCATGTCGGCGTCGCTGCCCACCGCGCGGATCTTGCCGTCCTCCACGGCCACGGCCTGCTGCAGGGGTTGGCCGGGCTCGGCGGTGTAGACCTTGGCGTTGTGCAGGATCAGGTCCACCGCCGCCATGCTTTCCATGGAGGCACAGATGAGGGCGGTGGCCAGGAGGGTAGGGGCGAGGCGTTTCATCGGCTGGGTTCCGGTTCTTGTTGGTCTGGCGCTGAGCCTAACCAAGCCGGCGCGGCGGCAGAATGCTATGTTCGCGCACAACTTCTATGCCGGATCGGAACAGGTCGATGGACAAGCTCAGTGCCCTCTCGATGTTTATCGCTACCGCCGATCACGGCAGCTTCAGCCGCGCAGCCGAGCACCTGGGCAAGACGCCCTCGGCGCTGACCAAGGCGGTGGGCCACCTGGAATCCGAGCTGGGAGTGCGCCTGTTCGAGCGCACCACCCGGCGCATGGCGCTGACCGAGGCCGGGCACATCTACCTGGAGGGCGCGCGCCAGGCACTGATGCAACTGCAACTGGCCGGCGAGGAAGTGGACCAGCTGCAGCACGCGTTGCGCGGCACCCTGCGCCTCACCGCACCGCCGTCCTTCGGCCCGGCCTTCCTCAACGAGGTCTGCTGCCGCTACATGGACGCCCACCCCCAGGTGCGCCTGGAAGTGGACCTCAACGACGCCTTCGTCGACCTGATCGACGGCGGCTACGACCTGGCCCTGCGCGACGGTCCCACCGACCTGCCGGGGCTGATCGCCAGGCCCCTGGCCGATAACCGCGTCTACCTGTGCTGCACCCCGGGCTACCTGGAACGCAAGGGCATGGGGGTGACCCTGGAGAACTTCCAGCAGCACGACTGGCTGATCTTCCAGCACCCCATGCTCAACCGGCATTTCTGGTGGCTGCGCCTGGGCGAGGAGCGTATCCGCCTGGCCCATCCGGTGGCGCACCTGGCCAGCGACAACTACGACTTCCTGCTCGCCTGCCTGCTGCGCGGCCACGGCCTGCAGCCGCTCCCACGCTGGAGCGCCAAGCCGTACCTGGCCAGCGGCCAGCTGGTGCGAGTGATGCCCGAGTACCTGCTGGAGCCCGATGTCTTCGGCCCCTGGGTGCATGTGCTCTACCTCTCCCACCGCCGCCGTACCCGCAAGGTCCGGGCGTTCATCGAGATGCTGGAGGCGTATATGCAGGAGCAGGGGATCGCTTGATGGTCGGTGTCGGGCCATCGCGAATGAGTTCGCAAACAGAGGAGCCAGGCCCAACGCAACGGCGCCGACCCATTTCGCGAATGAATTCGCTCCCACGAAGAGCCAGGCCGTGCGTAGGGCAGACGTCGCTCTTTACGTCCACCAGCGGAGTTGCGGGTGACCCCGATGGTTGACCGGTGAAGCGCGGCCCCCCCTACATCCAGCACTAGGTCCGTAGGATGCGTAGCGCGCAGCGAAACCCATGCTGTCGTCGGGCCCGCTGCGCGCACCTTGGGCGAATGAATTCGCCCCTACAGGGCTGTTAGAACGTCTTGCTGACGCTCGCCACCACCGTTGCGCTGCAGGTGTCGGTGAAGCCGTAGTTGCTGGCGCACTGGCTTTCCGAAAGGTCGGTGTCGACGTAGGCGAGGCCCCAGGTGACGCCGAGGAAGTCGCGGGTCAGCTTGGCTTCCCACTCGCGGTACGACTCGCTGCCGGTGCCGCTGCGGGACCACAGCAGCGTGTCCTTGAAGTCCATGCGCCCGTAGCGCAGCTCCAGGCCGACATCGAGAGGCAGCCGGGTTTCGTAGCCGACCCAGGTGTAGAGGGTGTTCTGGTCCTCGCCGATGGCGTTCGGGGCATCGGCCGAATAGTAGGCGGCGGCCTTGAAACCGTAGGCATCGAGCACGGCGTACACCTCGCTCTGGTTGAACTGACTTTCCTTCGGGTAGGCGTACTTGATCACGCCCAGGTCCAGGCTCACCGCGTCCGTGGCCTGCCAGTACCAGCCGGCGTAGTAGTCCACCTCCTGGCGGGTCTTGAGGCCGAAGCCGTAGTCGACGTTGGAGGTCCAGGCGCCGGCGTAGAGGCCGCTGGAGTGCAGCAGCGTGACGCCGGCCTGGGCGGCCGGGTCGCCCTGGGTCTGCGAGATGCCTCGGGTGCGGTAGTCGCTGGTCAGCTTGAGGTCGATCTCGACGGCCAGGTCCTCGTTGATCGGCAAGGCGGCCTGGCTGCACAGCGGGGCCAGCGCGAGGCCGGCGAGGAGGAGGGTGGTGGAACGCTTCATGGTGGATTCCCGATCTTGTGGTTGTTATGGGCAGATGAAGGGCAAGGCTTCGCCCGACCCCCGTGCAGCGGGAGCCAGGCATCAGCGGTGGAGCGGTGTTGTTATCGGGCGGCGGTGTAGACCTCGCGGCCGCCGAACCAGGTCTTCAGCACCCGGGTTTCGGCCAGGGCCTTGGCGTCCACGGTGAACACGTCGCGGTCGAGGAGGATGAAGTCGGCCTGTTTGCCGACTGCCAGCGAGCCGATGCGCTGCTCCTGGCCGATGGCTCGGGCGGCGTTAAGGGTGTAGGCGTAGAACATCGTCTCCCGGTCCAGGCGCTCATCGGCATTGAGCACGCCTTTCTCGCCCTCGCGGGTCACGGCCTGGGCCATGGCGGCCCAGGGATTGGGCGAGGACACGGGCCAGTCGCTGGCACCGGCGAGGGTCGCCCCCTTCTGCAGCAGCGAGTGCGCCGGGTACTGGTAGCGGAAGGCGAAGGCGCTGACGTAGGGCTTGACCATGTCCAGCGTGTAGTCGTCCCCGGCGGCCCAGAGCAACTGCATGGAGGCGATCACATCGAGCGGCTTGAAGCGCGCGAACTCCCTGGGGTTCACCAGTTGCAGGTGGGTGATCGAGTGGGTGATGCCGCTCTGCCGGTCTCGGCGTGCCTGCTCGATGCCGTTGAGCGCCTCGCGCACCGCACGGTCGCCGATGGCGTGGATGTGTACGAGCCAGCCGCGTGCATCCGCCGCGCTGACCAGTTCGCCGAAATGCGCCGGGTCGATCAGCAGTTCGCCCTGCTTGTGGCTGTTGCTGTACGGGTCGATCAGCGCCGCGCTCTGCGCCGGGTACTCCAGCACGCCGTCGGCGAAGACCTTGATCCCCGGCAGGCTCAGGTTGTCGATGCCCTGGAACTGTTGGCGCACCTTGTCCAGGGTGTCCAGGTCGGCGGGGCGGCTCTTCGGGTGGGCCACCAGCAGCGCGGCGACGTGGGCGGTCAGCTCGCCCTTGTCCGCCAGGGCCTTGTACACCGGCAGCACGCCGATGGATTTCTCCGTGGGCTTCAGGGCGAACAGCGGCTCGCCCGGGGCACCGTTGGCGGCCGGGTCCATCCAGGCTGTCACGCCCAGGCTGTTGAAGGTGTTCACGGCATTCTCGCCCGCCCGCAGCAGGGTCGCGGCCTCCAGCGGTGGCAGTACGGCGGCCACGCGGTCCCAGCCGGCATCCACCAGGAAGCCGTTGGGCGCGCCGTCCTTGCCCAGGCCGATGGTGCCGCGCTCGGCCTCGGGCAGGCTGGCCAGCAGCTTGGCGTCGATGCCGGCGCGCTGGCGCATGGCGGCGTTGGCCCAGGCGGTGTGGTGGTCGCTGCCGACGAAGACGATGGGCACCCCGGCCCACTCACCCCGGTCGAAGCGCTGGCCCAACGCTTCGGCCTGGGCCCAGTAGGCCGAGGTCATCCCGCCCACGTAGAGCGCATCGCCCCGGCGCGCAGTGCCATCGTCACGCCAGGCCCGCAGGCGTTTCTCCAGCTCGTCCAGGCTCACCTGCTCATCGCCCATGTTGGCGGTGGACATCTCCAGGCCGCCGAAGATGGCGTGGGCGTGGGTGTCGATCAGCCCCGGCATCAGTGCCTTGCCGCCCAGGTCGATGCGCTGGGTGCCGGCGTCCGCCAGGGCGCTGATTTCCGCATCGCTGCCCACCGCCAGCACCTTGCCGTTCTCCACGGCGATGGCCTGCACCATCGGTCGGGCCTTGTCGGCGGTGAAGACCTTGCCGTTGAGCAGCACCATGTCGGCGCCGGCCATGGCTTCCCACGAGGCAAAAGCCAGTGCCGTGGCCAGGAGTCGAGGAACGAAGATTTTCACGGGAGCCCCCTTGTTTTTGTAGGTGTGGCGGCGAGACTAGCGGCTCGTTCCGCCGTGGATAACGGCGAGGTCACGCAAAACGCTTTTGCCCCGTTGGAAAAGTCCCATGGATAAGCTCGGTGCCATCACGATGTTCGTCGCCACCGCCGACCACGGCAGTTTCAGCCGGGCGGCCGAGCACCTGGGCAAGACCCCCTCGGCCCTGACCAAGGCCGTCAGCCACCTGGAAGCGGAACTGAGCGCGCGCCTGTTCGAGCGCAGCACCCGGCGCATCGTGCTCACCGAGGCCGGGCGGCTCTACCTGGAAACGGCGCGGCAGCTGCTGCAGCGCCTGCACGATGTCGGCGAAGAGATCGGCCAGCTGCAACACGGGCTCAAGGGCAGCCTGCGGATGACCGCGCCGCTGGCCTTCAGCCGCGCCTTCCTCGACGAAGTGTGCGCCGGCTTCCTCGCCAGCTACCCGCAGATCACCCTGCGGGTGGACCTGACCGACACCTTCGTCGACCTGGTAGAGGCCGGTTACGATCTGGCCCTGCGCGAAGGCCCCTGCGACCTGCCGGGGCTCATCGCCCGCCCGGTCGGGCGCAACCGCATCGCCCTCTGCGCCAGCCCCGACTACGTGGCGCGGCGCGGCCCCTTCAGCCTGGACGCCATCGACGCCCACGACTGGCTCAGCTACCGCCACCCGGCCCTTAGCCGGCAGTTCTGGTGGGTCGAGCGTGATGGCCAGCGCACCCGCCTGCTGCACCCGAGCGTGTCGCGGCTGGAGAGCGACAACTACGACCTGCTGCTGGCCAACGCCCTGGCAGGCATGGGGGTGATCCACGCGCCGCTGTGGAGCGCCGCTCCCTACCTGGCCGACGGGCGCCTGGTGAACCTGCTGCCGGATCATGAGATCGACCCGGATGCCTTCGGCGACCGCATCCTCGCCGTCTACCCCAGTCACCGCCGGGCCACCGGCAAGGTGCTGGCCTTCATCGACTACCTGGCGGCCTACCTGCGCGACCGCGGGCTGGCCTGAGCCCCCTTCGCCGGGCTGCAACGCGACCCGCGAGTCAGTCCGGGGCGGCGCTTTTTTTCGGCCCGGCCTGTGGCTAAGCTCGCTGTTCCGACACCACAGCCGAGTGTGAGTCCATGACGCAGCAATGGCCGGCCGCCGACATCGCGCGCCTGATCCTCGAAGGGTTCGACGACTACCGGGAGCATTTCCGCCAGATCACCGACGGCGCGCGCAGCCGCTTCGAGCAGGCCCAGTGGCAGGAGATCCAGGGCGCCGCCGCGGCACGCATCGCCCTCTACGAAGACAAGGTCAGCGAAGTCAGCGAACGCCTGCGCGGCACCTTCGACGACGAGGTGCTGCTGGACGTGCAGCTCTGGCCGCTGGTCAAGAGCGCCTACATCAAGCAGATCGACCTGCGCCTGGACGACGAACTGGCCGAGACCTGGTTCAACTCCATCTTCTGCAGCCTCTTCAGCCACGACCTGATCAGCGACGGCTGCATGTTCATCCACACCACGCGGCCCTCCCTGCGCAGCCAGGAGCGTGCCCCGCAGACCCGCAGCTATCACCCGCGCGGTGATCTGCGCGAAGTGCTGCGCGAGGTCTTTGCCGACTACTGCTTCGACGTGCCCTTCGAGGACATGGAGCGCGACCTCGACCGCCTGGTGGAGCAGTTGCGCGAGAGTCTGCCCGACTGGGTCATCAAGGACCCGGAGCTGTGCATCGAGCTGTTCTCCTCCACCCTCTACCGCAACAAGGGCGCCTACCTGGTGGGCCGCATCTACAACCGTGACGAGCAGTGGCCGCTGGTGGTGGCGCTGCTGCACCGCGAGGGCAGGGGCATCCAGGCCGACGCGCTGATCACCGACGAGGCGGAGGTGTCGATCATCTTCTCCTTCACCCGCTCCTACTTCATGGTGGACGTGGCCGTGCCGGCGGAGTTCGTCGGCTTCCTCAAGCGCATCCTGCCGGGCAAGCACATCGCCGAGCTGTACACCTCCATCGGCTTCTACAAGCACGGCAAGTCGGAGTTCTACCGGGCGCTGATCAACCACCTGGCCAACACCGACGACCGCTTCGTGATGGCGCCGGGTGTGCGCGGCATGGTCATGAGCGTGTTCACGCTGCCGGGCTTCAACACGGTGTTCAAGATCATCAAGGACCGTTTCGCCCACGCCAAGACGGTGGACCGCAACACCGTGATCGAGAAGTACCGGCTGGTGAAGAACGTCGACCGCGTCGGGCGCATGGCCGACACCCAGGAGTTCGCCGACTTCCGCTTCCCCCGCGCCAAGTTCGACCCGGACTGCCTTGCTGAGCTGCTGGAGGTGGCGCCCTCCACCGTGGCGCTGGAAGGTGACACCGTGCTCATCCGCCACTGCTGGACCGAGCGCCGCATGACCCCGCTGAACATCTACCTGGAGAACGCCAGCGAACCCCAGGTGCTGGAAGCGCTGGACGACTACGGGCTGGCCATCAAGCAACTGGCTGCGGCCAACATCTTCCCCGGCGACATGCTGCTGAAGAACTTCGGCGTCACCCGCCACGGGCGGGTGGTGTTCTACGACTACGACGAGATCGGCTACCTGACGGAGATGAACTTCCGCGTCATCCCGCCGCCGCGCTACCCCGAGGACGAGATGGCCGCCGAGCCCTGGTACTCGGTGGCGCCGAACGACGTCTTCCCCGAGGAGTTCCCGCGCTTCCTGTTCGCCGACATCGGCCAGCGGCGGCTGTTCAACAAGCTGCATGGTGAGCTGTACGACGCGGCGTACTGGAAGTCCCTGCAGGAGGCCATCCGGGCGGGCAAGGTGATCGACGTGTTCCCGTACCGGCGCAAGGGGCGGGATGACACGATCCAGTGAGCGAGCCCGCAGGCAGCTGGCAGCACGCTACCCAGTTAATGCCATAAAAAACGCCGCGATCAACGCGGCGTTCTTCATTCAGGCGGGGAGGGTAGGGCTCACTGCCAGAAGCGCTGCTGCTGCAGGCGGCCCCACCAGTTCATCAGCAGGCGATCCACGCTGGCGCTGGCGGCGATGCCGAAACGCTCCGGCAGGCTCTTCTTCTCCACGTAGCTGAGCAGGAACAGCTCCGACTCGCGGGCGCGCTCGGCCAGGTACTCGTCGCTGGTGCGCAGGTCGTCCACCAGCGCCTTCTCGCGGGCGGCGGTGCCCAGCCAGACCTCGCCGGTCGCCACGTCCTCGATGGCCAGCTGCGGGCGGTACTGGGCCACGTAGTCCTTGAAGCGGTCGTGGATGTTTTCCAGGTCTTCCTGGAACTTCTCCCGGCCCTTCTCGGTGTTCTCGCCGAACACGGTGAGGGTGCGCTTGTACTCGCCGGCGGTGAGCACTTCGTAGTCCACGTCGTGCTTCTTCAGCAGGCGGTGCACGTTGGGCAGCTGGGCCACCACGCCGATGGAGCCGATCATCGCGAAGGGCGCCGCCAGGATGCGGTCCCCCACGCAGGCCATCATGTAGCCGCCGCTGGCCGCCACCTTGTCCACGCACACCGTCAGCGGCACGCCGGCCTGGCGGATGCGCGCCAGTTGCGAGGCGGCCAGGCCGTAGCTGTGCACCATGCCGCCGCCGCTTTCCAGGCGCAGCACCACCTCATCCTTGGGCGTGGCCAGGGTCAGCAGGGCGGTGATCTCGTGGCGCAGCTGGTCGGCGGCGGAGGCCTTGATGTCGCCGTCGAAGTCCAGCACGAACACCCGGGGCTTGGCCTGGGGATTCTTGCGCGCGGCCTTCTCCGCCTTGGCTTCGGCCTTGCGTTGGGCCTTGAGCGCGTCCTTGTCCAGCAGGCTCTGCTCCAGGCGCTCGCGCAGGCCTTTATAGAAGTCGTTGAGCTTGGTCACTTCCAGGTGGCCACCGCCACCACGACGGCCCCGGCCACGCAGTGCGGCAAGCATCACCAGAACGATCAGGATGGCCACCACCACGGTGACCGTCTTGGCGAGAAAGCCCGCGTAATCGGCTAGGAACTCCACATAACCCCCTTCAGGAATCGACACGCGCCCCGTCTGCGGGCGCGAAAACCGGCCAAGCATACCCGCCCCGCGCAGGGCTCCACCAGCAACTGAAAAACGGCGTCATAAACAGCGGGAATGCATTCAAACAAGCGTATGTTTTTTCGTTGACAGCCCCTGTGCTTCCCCATAACCTCGCGAAACTTTCAACGTCCCGGGACGGCAGCGTACGTGGGCAGCATCTACCTGATCCGACATGGCCAGGCCTCTTTCGGCGCCGATAACTACGACGTGCTTTCCAGCGTCGGAGTTCGCCAGGCCGAAGTCCTCGGCGAGCACTTCGCCCGCCTCGGCGTGCGCCTGGATCGATGCGTCGCCGGCAGCCTCCAGCGCCAGCGCCACACCGCCGAATCCGCCCTGGAGCGCCTGCGGGCCGCCGGCCTGGCCGCACCCGAGGTGGACGTCGACCCCGCCTTCAATGAATTCGATGCCGATGCGTTGATCCGCGCCCTGCTGCCCAGCGTGCTGGAGCAGGAGCCCGAGGCGCTGCACATCATGCGCAACGCCGCGCAGAACCGCGCCGAGTTCCAGCGGCTATTCTCCAGCCTGGTATTGCGCTGGGTGGCCGGCGACTACGACGCCCCGCAGCTGCAGAGCTGGGTCGATTTCGTCGACCAGGTGCGCGGCGGTCTGGAGCGGGTGCTGGAGCGGGCGGACAGCAAGCAGAACATCGCCGTGTTCACCTCCGGCGGCACCATCACCGCGTTGCTCCACCTGGTGGCCGGCGTGCCGGCCGACCGGGCGTTCGAGCTCAACTGGCAGATCGTCAATACTTCCCTCTCGCGCCTGAAGTTCCGGGGGCGGGATGTGGCGCTGGCTTCCTTCAACAGTCATGTGCATCTGGAGCTGTTGAGGGCGCCGGAACTCATCACCTACCGATGAGCCCGGCCCACCGGCCGCAAGGCCGTTATAAAACCTGAAAAACAAAGGATCGAACCATGACCACCGTTGCTGACATCGTCAAAAACATGCAGTCCAAGTTCAACGCCGGTGCTGCCGCTGGCCTGGACCTGGTATTCCAGTTCAACATCGAAGACGGCGACAACCACTACCTGGTCGTCAAGGACGGCACCTGCGACGTACAGCAGGGCGATGCCCCGAACCCCAACGTCACCCTGATCATGAGCACCGAGACCCTGGTCGGCATCATGACCGGTGAAACCGACGGCATGCAGGCCTTCATGGGCGGCAAGCTGCGCGCCGAAGGCGACATGATGCTCGCCATGAAGCTCGGCGAGCTGTTCCCGGTCTGATCGGCGAGGCCGAACCGGAAACACCCGAAACCGGAGTCCCTGGGCTCCGGTTTTTTTTCGCCCGGAAGGCTCTGCACCGGGCCAATCAGGCAGCCTGATCGAGTGGCAACACGCCTGCCTATAACGGTTGTTCGTGCTTGAGGCGCCCCTTCGGCGGCATTAGGCTTGCGAATAATCATGGGTCCTAATCATAAGTAGAAGGGATAAGCATGACGCTTACAGATCAGTCCACCCGCATCCGCGACGGCGAAGAGCTCGATGCCGCGGCTATCGACCCGTATCTCAAGGCGCACATCCCCGGGCTCAGCGGCACCCCGCGCATCAGCCAGTTCCCCGGCGGCGCCTCGAACCTGACCTACCTGCTGGAATACCCCGAACAGGAGTTCGTCCTGCGTCGCCCGCCGTTCGGGCACAAGGCCAAGTCCGCCCATGACATGGGCCGCGAGTTCCGCATCCTCAACCAGCTCAATGCCGGCTTCCCGTACTGCCCGAAGGCCTACGTGCACTGCACCGACGATTCGGTGATCGGCGCTGAGTTCTACGTCATGGAGCGGGTCAAGGGCGTGATCCTGCGGGCTGATGCGCCGGCCGAGCTGGGCCTGGACGAAACCCGTGCCCGCGCCCTGTGCAAGACCTTCATCGACCGCTTCGTCGAACTGCACAACGTCGACTACAACGCCTGCGGCCTGGGTGACCTCGGCAAGCCCGACGGTTACGTGCGCCGCCAGATCGAAGGCTGGAGCGACCGTTACGAGAAGGCCATGACGCCCGACGCCCCGACCTGGGAAGCGGTTCGCGCCTGGCTCAAGGACAAGATGCCCGCCGACCATGGCAAGCCCGGCATCGTCCACAACGACTACCGCTTCGACAACGTCATCCTCGACCCCAGCGACCCGCTGAAGATCATCGGCGTGCTGGACTGGGAGCTGACCACCATCGGCGACCCGCTGATGGACCTGGGCAACACCCTGGCCTACTGGATCGAAGCCAAGGACCCGGCCCCGGTGCAACTCATGCGCCGCCAGCCCAGCCACCTGCCGGGCATGCTCACTCGCCGCGAATTCGCCGACTACTACGCCGAGCGCGCCGGCCTGCCGCCCATCGACAACCTGGACTTCTACTACACCTACGGCCTGTTCCGCCTGGCCGGCATCGTCCAGCAGATCTACTACCGCTTCTTCCACGGCCAGACCCAGGACAAGCGCTTCGCCCAGTTCATCCACATGAACAAGCTGCTGGAGCAGATGAGCCTCCAGGTGATCGGCCAATCCCGGCTGTAACCGGACCACTACAAGGGGAACCCCATGTCCAAGACCCAACTGTTCGACCTCGACGGCAAGATCGCCTTCGTTTCCGGCGCCAGCCGCGGCATCGGCGAAGCCATCGCCAAGCTGCTGGCCCAGCAGGGCGCCCACGTGATCGTCTCCAGCCGCAAGATCGACGGCTGCCAGGCCGTGGCCGATGCCATCGTCGCCGAAGGTGGCAAGGCCACCGCCATCGCCTGCCACATCGGCGAAATGGAGCAGATCCAGAACGTCTTCGCGCAGATCCGCGAGCAGTTCGGTCGCCTGGACATCCTCGTCAACAACGCCGCCACCAACCCGCAGTTCTGCAACGTCCTGGACACCGACCTCTCGGCCTTCCAGAAGACCGTCGACGTCAACATCCGCGGCTACTACTTCATGTCCATCGAAGGCGGCAAGCTGATGAAGCAGAACGGCGGCGGCAGCATCATCAACGTCGCCTCCATCAACGGCGTGTCCCCCGGCGAGTTCCAGGGCATCTACTCCGTCACCAAGGCCGCTGTCATCAGCATGACCAAGGTGTTCGCCAAGGAATGCGCCCAGTACGGCATCCGCTGCAACGCCCTGCTGCCGGGCCTGACCGACACCAAGTTCGCCTCGGCGCTGACCAAGAACGACGCCATCCTCAACGTCGCCCTGCAGCGCATCCCGCTCAAGCGCGTGGCCGACCCGAGCGAAATGGCCGGCGCCGTGCTCTACCTCGCCAGCGCAGCCTCCAGCTACACCACCGGCGTGGCCCTGAACGTGGACGGCGGCTTCCTGTCCTGATCCCCGCCCGGTCCGCCAGAAGAGGGAGCCGCCAGGCTCCCTTTTTCGTGGCCGGCCCTTTGACTTGCCCGGCGAAAACGCATACAGAACAGCGCCAGCCCACCTGGAATGCCTGCATGCCGTACGCCCACCCGCCCCGCGAAACCTGATGCCATGGCCGAGACCCTCTTCTCCCGCGCCAGCTGGCTCAACTCCCTGCACATGTCCACCCTCACCGTCGCCTGCATGGCCGAGCGCGGCGTGGCGGCCGATGCCGTGCTGGAGGGCAGCGGCATCACCGTCGACGACCTGCGCGACCTGCGTCGGCTGATCAATCCCGGGCAGGAGCAGCAGGTGTTCGCCAATGCCGTGCGCCTGGCCGGCTCGCCCGCCCTCGGACTGGAGCTGGGGCAGCGCACCCGCATCTCCGCCTATGGCCTGCTGGGCTACGCACTGCTCTCCGCCCCGACCCTCGGCGACGCGCTGCGCATCGGCCTCGGCTACCCCGTGCTGCTCGGCACCTACTTCCACCTGCGCCTGGAGCGCGAAGGCGAGCTGGCCTGGCTGTTGGCCAGCGGCTACGGCGAGGACGAAGCCCTGCGCCCGTTCAACACCGAGCTGTGCCTGGGCTCGTTGCGGGTCATCTGCGCCGACCTGCTCGGTCAGCCGCTGCCCGTGTCCGCCCTGGAGCTGGACTACCCCGAACCGGCTGGAGCCGCGCCCTATTACCGCCGCGTATTCGAGCGCGCCCCGCGCTTTGCCCGTGGCCGCAGCGGGTTTGGCTTCCCCGCCGCCTGGCTCGACCGGCCGCTGCCCCTGGCCGACCCGGTCACCCACAGCGAAATGCTCGAACAGTGCCGCCGGCAGAACGCCGAATTCGCCGCCCGCCGCGCTTGGCTGGAGCGGGTGCGCGACCTCCTGGCCCAGCGCCTCGCCACCCCGCCCGGGCTCGACGAACTCGCCCGCGCCATGAACACCTCCACCCGCAGCCTGCGCCGCCACCTCGCCCAGCAGCAGACCAGCTACCAGCAACTGCTCGACGAGTTGCGCTTCGAACGGGCCAAGGCCCTGTTGCGCGAAGGCGACCTGCCCATCTACCGCATCGCCGAAATCCTCGGCTTCAGCGAAACCGCCAGCCTCCGCCATGCCTTCCAGCGCTGGAGCGGCCAGCCCCCCAGCCACTTCCGAGGCTGACGACTCACGACCCGGCCGGCGGTGGAGGCTAAGGCGACAACCGTAGGATGGGCTGAGCTGTACGAAGCCCATCATTGGCCGGGCGACTTGGGTTCGATGCGGTTCGCCGAGCTCACCGCATCCTACGGACGGAACCCTTGGGCGCTGTGGTGATGGCGGCTTACAGCCTCCTAGCCCCGATATGGGTATTACGGCGGCAACCGTAGGATGGGCTGAGCTGTGCGAAGCCCATCATTGGCCGGGCGACGCAGGCTTGATGCGGTTCGCCGAGCTCACCGCATCCTACGGGCGGTAGCCGCGGGGTATAAGACCTGACGTGGCCAGCCATGTTGGCCATTTCGATCCCCTATTGGCCGTTACCCCCACTGCTCAAAGCGGGGGCGGCGGCCGAGAATCGGGCTCACCAACAACAAGAACCCCGATGAGGTACGCCCCCATGCTGACCGTGTACAGCGACGATCATCGCCTTCACTTCGGCCAGTCCGAACTGGTCGACGGCAAGCTCCAGCCCTGTTTCGAAATGCCCAGCCGCGCCGACACCGTGCTCGCCCGCGTGCGCCAGCAGACGCTGGGCGAGGTGATCGAGCCGCGCGACTTCGGCCTCGAGCCCATCCTCCGTGTGCATGACGCCGGCTACGTGAAGTTCCTCCAGGGCGCCTGGGCCCGCTGGGAGGCCGAAGGCCACAGCGGCGACCTGGTCTCCACCACCTTCCCGGCCCGTCGCCTGCGTCGCGACGGCCCCATCCCCACCGCGTTGATGGGCGAACTGGGCCACTACAGCTTCGACACCGAAGCGCCCATCACCCCCGGCACCTGGCAGGCCGTGTACAGCTCCGCCCAGGTGGCGCTGACCGCCCAGGACCACATGCGCCAGGGCGCCCGCACCGCCTTCGCCCTGTGCCGTCCGCCTGGCCACCACGCCGGCAGCGACTTCATGGGGGGCTACTGCTTCTTCAACAACGCCGCCATCGTCACCCAGGCCTTCCTCGACCAGGGCGCCAAGCGGGTCGCCATCCTCGACGTGGACTACCACCACGGCAACGGCACCCAGGAGCTGTTCTACACCCGCAACGACGTGCTGTTCGCCTCCATCCACGGCGACCCGCTGGTGGAGTATCCCTACTTCCTCGGCCATGCCGACGAGCGCGGCGAGGGCGCGGGGGAGGGCTTCAACGTCAACTACCCGCTGCCCCATGGCACCGCCTGGGACGGGTGGTCCGCCGCGCTGGAGGATGCCTGCCAGCGCATCGCCGCCTACGCCCCGGACGCACTGGTGATCTCCCTCGGCGTGGACACCTACAAGGACGACCCCATCTCCCAGTTCAAGCTGGATTCGCCGGACTACCTGCGCATGGGCCAGCGCATCGCAGCCCTCGGCCTGCCGACGCTGTTCATCATGGAAGGCGGCTACGCCGTCGAGGCCATCGGCGTCAACGCGGTGAACGTGCTGCAGGGCTACGAAGGGGCTGCCCGATGAGTGCCCGCCTGCTGCTCGCCGGCGCCCTCCTGGGCGCCTCGCTGAATGCCGTGGCTGCCGAGCCGGTGGTGCGCATCTACAACTGGTTCGACTACATCGCCCCCGACACCCTGGAGAACTTCCACAAGGCCAGTGGCATCCAGCCCAAGTACGACGTCTACGACAGCAACGAGGTGCTGGAGGCCAAGCTGTTGTCCGGCCACTCCGGCTATGACCTGGTGGTACCCAGCGACGGCTTCCTGCCCAACTACATGAAGGCCGGCGTGTTCCAGCCGCTGGACAAGAGCAAGCTACCCAACTGGAAGAACCTCAACCCGGCGCTGCTCAAGGTGCTGGCCGCCAAGGACCCGGGCAACCAGTACGTGATGCCCTACATGTGGGGCACCAACGGCATCGCCTACAACGTCGACAAGGTGAAGGCGGTGCTCGGCGACAACGCCCCGGTGGACTCCTGGGACCTGATCTTCAACCCCGACAAACTGGCCAAGCTCAAGCAGTGCGGCGTGGCCTTCCTCGACTCGCCCACCGAGGTGATTCCCGAGGTGCTGCACTACCTGGGCCTGCCGCCCAACAGCCGCAACCCGGAGGACTACAAGAAGGCCGAAGCGCTGCTGGAGAAGCTGCGCCCGAGCGTGCGCTACTTCAGCTCCTCCAAGTTCGTCAGCGACCTGGCCAACGGCGAGGTGTGTGTGGCCCTGGCCTGGTCCGGCGGCGCCATGCAGGCCGCCGCCCGCGCCCGCGAGGCCGGCAACGGGGTGAAGGTGGAGTACCGCATTCCCAAGGAAGGCACTGCCGCCTGGTTCGACGTGCTGGCCATCCCCAAGGACGCGCAGAACGTCGAGCAGGCCCACGCCTTCCTCAACTACCTGCTGCAGCCGGAGGTGGTGGCGCCGATCTCCGACCACGTGGCCTACGCCAACCCCAACCAGGCCGCCGACGCGCTCACATCGGCCGAGCTGCGGGACAACCCCAACGTGTACCCGCCGGCCGAGGTGCAGGCCAAGCTGTTCTCCGTGGAGATGCTGCCGCCGAAGATGGAGCGCATCCGCACGCGGACTTGGACCAAGATCAAGACCGGGACCTGAGCAGGGCAGTGCTGTGCAAAAGGGCCGCTATGCGGCCCTTTCATTCCGTGAGTGGTTGATTCGCGGGTTCAGCCGAGGCTGCCTGGTTCGCTTGGCCGGGCGAGTTTCGGAGCCAGAAGGCGGCGGGTCTGGCTGCGCCAGACTGCCCTCGCTTCATCGTTGCATGTACCCCATGAGCCAATCCGAAATGCTATGTTATGTAGCATTTCGTATATGGAGTGTTTGCCATGGGCATCGTCAAGATCTCGGATTCCCTGCACGAGGAGGCCCGCGTCGCCTGCCGGGCCATGTCCCGTTCCATCAACGCCCAGGCCGAGCACTGGATGCGCATCGGCATGCTCGCCGAGGCGCATCCCGAGTTGACCTACGCCGACATCATCCGCCGGCTGATGAGCGAGGCCCGCGAGATGGAAAGCGCCGGTGCAGCGGAAGAGGCGGTGCAATGAGCAAGGTGACGATCAAGACCGCCGACGAGATCGCGCGCATGGCCGTGGCCGGGCGGCTCGCCGCGCGGGTGCTGGAGGCGCTGGAGGCGTTCATCGTGCCCGGCATCACCACGATGGACATCGACGCCTTCTGCGAGCGCTACATCGTCGAGACCCTCGACGCCATCCCCGGCAGCAAGGGCCAGTACGGCTACCCGTACACGGTCAACACCTCGGTGAACCATGTGGTCTGCCACGGCTGGCCGTCGGCCAGCGAGGTGCTGAAGGAGGGCGACATCGTCAACGTGGACGTCACCGTCATCAAGAACGGCTACTACGGCGACACCAGCCGGATGTACGCCGTCGGCCGCATCAGCGAGGACGCCAAGCGGCTGGTGCGGGTGACCCGCGAATGCCTGTACGACGCCATCCGCGTGGTGCGCCCGGGCGCGACCCTGGGGGACGTCGGCCATGCCATCCAGACCCACGCCGAGCGCATGGGCTACTCGGTGGTGCTGGAGTTCTGCGGCCATGGCATCGGCCGGCAGATGCACGAAAGCCCCCAGGTGCTGCATGTTGGCCGGCCCGGCCAGGGACTGCGCCTGGAACCGGGCATGACCTTCACCATCGAACCGATGATCAACCAGGGCCGCCGCCAGGTGCGCACCCTGGCCGACGGCTGGACGGTGATCACCCGCGACGGCAGCCTCTCCGCCCAGTTCGAGCACACCGTGCTGGTCACCGAGACCGGCTTCCGCGTGCTGACCCTGCGTGAGGAAGAGCGCGAGGCCTTCCCGGCTGATCCTGTACTACCCGCGTAGCCTGGGCTTCAGCCCCCGGGACCGTCAGGCGGCACCCGGGCCCTGCGGCTCAACCCCGGCACGTCACAACGCTGTTCACCTTCACGGCTTCCCGCGCCTTCAGCATCAACCCGCCCGCCAGCAGCAGGGCGCCGGCGGCCAGCAGCAGGGCGGGGCGCAGGCCGCCGCTGAAGTGGCTGCTCAGGGCCGCCAGCAGCGGGCCACTGAGCTGGCCGAGGGCGAAGCCGGCAGTCAGCAGGCCGACGTTGCGGGCGTGGCCCTGGGGGTCGATTTCCCGCGCTCGCTGCATCACCAGCAACATGCTGGCGAGGAAGGGCGCACCGCACAGCACCACGCCCAGGGCCAGCCCGGTCATGCCCGGGAACAGGCAGGCCAGCACGCCAAGCGCCTGCAGCCACAGCGCCCCCACCAGCCAGCGACCGGTGCTGCCCATGCCGGGGCGGCGCAGGCTCACCAGCAGCACCCCCAGGGTCGCCACCAGGCCGAAGGCCGGCCAGAACAGGTCCGCCTGCCAGTGCCCGTGGAACTGGCTGGCGGCCATCTGCGAAAGGAAGGTGGCCGGCAGGATGTAGCCCATCCCCACCAGGCTGTAGGCCACCAGCAGCGGGTAGAAGGCCGCCGGACGCGGCCCGGCCTGCATCGCGCCGGTCGCCGAGGCGGTACGCGGACGCGGCAGCAACGGGTGGGCGATGGCCGCCAGCACCAGGGCCACGCTGCCGAAGGCCAGCCAGGCCTGGGCCGAACCCGCTCCTTGCAGGTTCAGGCCGAGGGCGATGAGGCCGGTGAGGATCACCCCCAGGCTGGGCCCGGTGAAGATCAGCCCGCCCAGGCGCGGCCGGCCGGCGTCTGCCGCCACCTGGGCGGCCAGGCCGGTCACCACCACCAGCACCCAGGCGCTGGTTACGCCGGCGGCGAAGCGCAACAGGGCGTGGGCCCAGAAGCCTTCGGCCCAGGCCGAGGCCAGGGTGATCGCCACGCCCACCCAGAGCCCGCCGAACAGGCGCCGGCGGGCACGCTGGGCGGTGGTGGCGCGCAGGGCGTCCAGCGCACCCACCAGGTAGCCGAGGTAGTTGGCGGCGGCTATCAGGCCGGCGGCGGTGAGGTCCACCTGGCCTTCGGCGATCAGGTGCGGCAGCTGCGGGGTCAGGGCGAAGCGGCCGATCCCCATGGCGGCGATGAGGGCCAGGAGGCTGGCGAGGATGCGGATCGAGGGGGCCATGGCAGGGCTCCATGCAGGACATCGGAAGACCATGCTAGGGCGTTGCAGTGTTCATAAAAAACGAATAATAAAGAACAACTCATTCAGCAAAAGAGAATGCATGCCATGGAATTCAGCCAGTTGCGCATCTTCCAGGCGGTGGCCGAGTCCGGCTCCATCGCCCGCGCGGCGGAGCGCCTCAACCGGGTGCCGTCGAACCTGTCCACGCGGCTGCGCCAACTGGAGGAGCAGTTGGGCGTGGACCTGTTCCTGCGGGAGCGCCAGCGCCTGCAGCTGTCGGCCTCGGGCAAGGTGCTGCTGGGCTATGCCGAGCGGCTGTTCGCCCTGCAGGCCGAGGCGGAGGCGGCGATCAAGGTCGGCGAGCCGGCGGGGGACTTCCTCATCGGCTCGATGTACAGCACGGCGGCCATCCACCTGCCGCCGATGCTGGCGCGCTACCACCGGGCTTGGCCGGCAGTGAACCTGCAGGTGCAGACGCAGCCCAGCGGCGAGCTGGTGGAGGGGCTGGTGGCCGGGCGACTGGACGCGGCGCTAGTGGACGGCCCGTTGGAATACGCCGACCTGGATGGCATCCCGCTGTTCGACGAGGCGCTGGTGCTGATCACCGCCCTCGGCCATGGGCCGGTGGCCAGCGCGGCGGACGTGGCAGGGGCGGCGGTCTACACCTTTCGCTCGCGCTGCTCCTACCGCAAGCGCCTGGAGCGCTGGTTCGCCGAGTCGCGGGTGGCCATGGGCCGGGTGATGGAGATCGAGTCCTACCACAGCATGCTGGCCTGTGTGGTGGCTGGCGGCGGGGTGGCGCTGATGCCGCGCTCCATGCTGCAGAGCATGCCGGGGCGCGAGGCGGTGACGATTCACCCGCTGGCCGAACCCTTCGCTACCGCCACCACCTGGCTGATGTGGCGCAAGGGCATGCTGGGGGCGAACCTGAAGGCCTGGATCGAGCTGATGGACCTGCAGCCCAAACCCCAGGCGCGACCGTAGCCCGGGTTTCAGCCCTGGATGCCGGCCGCGCTGCTACGAAGCGCTCCCCTGGAAGCTCTGTCGCCAGGCCGACGGCGAGACGCCGAAGTGACGACCGAAGTGGTGCCGCAGGGAGGCGGGCGAGCCGAAACCGGCGAGGGTGGCGATCTGCTCCACGCTCTGGTCGGTGTTCTCCAGCAGGCGCTGGGTCAGGGCCAGGCGCTCGGCCTGCAGCCAGTCACCCAGGGTGGTGCCGGTGAGCTGGCGGAAGTGCCGGGTGAAGCTGCGCCGGCTCATCAGCGCGCGCTCGGCCAGGCTGTCCAGGCTGTGGGGTTCGCGCAGGTTGGTGCGCACCCAGTCGAGCAGCCCGGCGAGGCGGTCATCGCGGGCGCTGGCGGGCAGCGGCTGTTCGATGAACTGCGCCTGGCCACCCTGGCGGTGG
Source organism: Pseudomonas sp. zfem003 (assembly GCF_032621675.1). Classification (NCBI taxonomy): domain Bacteria; kingdom Pseudomonadati; phylum Pseudomonadota; class Gammaproteobacteria; order Pseudomonadales; family Pseudomonadaceae; genus Pseudomonas; species Pseudomonas sp. zfem003. The sequence continues at coordinate 126,709 of NZ_JAVYJG010000007.1, forward strand.
GGCGCCACCACCAGCAACCGGGCCACGCGGTTGGCCCGTTCGGCGCCGCAGTGCTGACGCAGCAGGTGCAGGCAGCAGTCGAGCCCGGCGGCGGTGCCGGCGGAGGTGAGCAGGTTGCCTGCTTCCAGGTAGAGCACGTCCGGGTCCACGTCGACGGCCGGGTAGCGGGCGCTGAAGTCCCGCGCCCAGGCCCAGTGGGTGGTGGCGCGCTGGCCGTCGAGCAGCCCGGTTTCGGCCAGCACGTAGGCCCCCAGGCACAGCCCCACCAGGCGGGCGCCGCGCTGGTGGGCGGCGAGCAGCGCGTCCAGCAGGGGCTGCGGCGGGCGTTCGTCGGGGTCGCGCCAACTGGGGACGATCACCGTGTGGGCGTCCTCCAGGGCCTCCAGGCCGTGGCTGACGCTGATCTGGAAACCGGCGCTGGTGCGCAGCGGGCCGTCTTCCGCCGCGCAGACGCGCAGCTCGAAGGGCGGCGCATCGGGCTGCATCTCGCCGAATACCAGGCAGGGCACGGACAGGTGGAAGGGGCTGATGTGGTCGAAGGCGACCACGGCGATCACGGGGGCTGGCATGGAGGGGCTCCGGTTGGCTTGGCCCGATCTTAGCGGAACTTGGCAACTGGGCCACTCGTGCGTCGCAGGGGGGCTGGCCAACAATCCTCGCCACCTTCACTGCCTGAGCTTGCGAGGAGCCCCTGATGTCCCAGTCCCCGAAACGCGCCCTGATCGTCATCGACGTGCAGAACGAGTACTTCAACGGCAACCTGCTGATCGAGTACCCGCCGGTGAGCCAGTCGCTGCCCAACATCACCCGCGCCATGGATGCGGCCCACGCTGCCGGCATCCCGGTGGTGGTGGTGCGGCACCTGACCCCGGAAGGCACGCCGATCTTCGCCCGTGGCAGCGCCACCGCCGAACTGCACCCGGAGATCGCCCGTCGCCCCCATGACCTGCTGGTGGACAAGGAGGAGGCCAGCGCCCTGTACGGCACCGGCCTGGGTGACTGGCTGCGTGCCCGTGGCGTGGACACCCTCACGGTGGTCGGCTACATGACCCACCACTGCGACGACTCCACGGTGCGCCAGGCTGCCCACGAGGGCTGGACGGTGGAGCTGCTGAACGACGCCACCGGCTCGCTGCCCTACGCCAACGCCGCCGGTTCGGTCACCGCCGAGGAGATCCATCGGGTGGTCACCGTGGTGCTGCATGCCGGCTTCGGCGCCGTGGCCAGCACTCAGGACTGGCTGGCGGCGGTGGAGGCGGGCCGGGCGCTGGAGCCGGACAACATCCTGGCGTCCAACCAGCGCGCGGTGGCGGCGCGCGGCTGACCCTGCGGTGGCGACCGTCCGTCAGGTCGGTGGCCGTTCAGCGTCGGTGAAAAATGCTTGAACCCTTGCCCGTGGTGCCGGTCGATCCTGTGTTGCTCCCTGACCTCGAAGGACTGACCCATGGGCGAGCCCAACCCCCTCAATGTGCTGTTCAGCGCGGTGGCCGTGCTGTTCCTGGCCATCATCATGGCCGGCTATGCGCGCGGCGAACCGTTCCCTGGCCCGTTTCCCGCCGCGTGCTGTGGCGCCGAGGCGGTTCCGTCCGGCGGGCTCCGTTAGTCGGCTTCCTACGCTGGCCGCTCCTGGCGTCTGACCGGCTCCTGTAAATTTTGATTCAGCGCAGTTCGCCCTTTCCGGGGCAGGTCTACGCTGTAATTGGCAGCGGAATCCTTCCGCCGCCTGTCCTGATGAGGAGGGGACCATGAAAGCTTGGCTGAGCCGTTTCGCCTGGCAGTTGTCCGTGACCCTTGGGCTGATCGAGCGCCCGCGCCTGCAACCCATCCCTGTCCGCAGTGACGAGCAGCGTCGCCTGGCCGAGGCCCGGCGCCAGCGCCGTCCGTGAACCTGGCGCGGGGCGTTCTGCCCGCGCCGTCATGACCTGACCCAGCCACCCCCGGCGCCTTCGCGCCGGGCGGCTGCCTGCGCGTGGCTGATGGTCGAAAGGCTGTTGGTCGGGCAACAGTGCATCAGCAGGTTGTCCTCGTCCGGGCAGCCGCCCGTTGTCTGCTGATTGATGCAAATCATTGTTCGTAAAGGCTTTTTTATCCTGGCATGGTTGCTGCTGAAGACCTTGTGCAACTGGCCGCCGGTGCGGCCATCCGTCCGTTCGCACAGGAGAGAAGCCATGAGCCAGCAACCGATCAAGTTCGCCTACTGGGTCCCCAACGTCAGCGGCGGCCTCGTCGTCAGCACCATCGAGCAGCGCACCCGCTGGGACATCGACTACAACCGCACCCTGGCCCGCACGGCCGAGGCGGCCGGCTTCGAATACGCGCTGTCGCAGATCCGCTTCACCGCCGGCTACGGCGCCGAGTACCAGCACGAGTCGGTGGCCATCAGCCATGCGCTGCTGGCGGCGACCGACAAGCTCAAGGTGATCGCGGCCATCCTGCCGGGGCCCTGGAACCCGACCCTGGCGGCCAAGCAGTTGGCGACCATCGACCAGCTCACCGGCGGGCGCATCGCCATCAACGTGGTGTCCGGCTGGTTCCGGGGCGAATTCCACGCCATCGGCGAGCCCTGGCTGGACCACGACGAACGCTACCGCCGCTCCGAGGAGTTCATCCGCGCGCTGAAGGGAATCTGGACCGAGGACAGCTTCACCTTCAACGGTGATTTCTATCGCTTCCGTGACTACAGCCTGAAGCCCAAGCCGCTGCAGCAACCGCACCCGGAGATCTTTCAGGGCGGCAGTTCGCGAGCCGCGCGGGACATGGCGGCGCGGGTGTCGGACTGGTACTTCACCAACGGCAACACGGTGGAGGGGATCAAGGCCCAGGTGGACGACATCCGCGCCAAGGCCGCCGCCAACGGGCACAGCGTGAAGATCGGGGTGAACGCCTTCATCATCGCCCGCGACACCGAGGAGGAGGCCCGAGCGGTGCTGCAGGAGATCATCGACAAGGCCAACCCCGAGGCAGTCAACGCCTTCGGTGCCGAGGTGAAGCACGCCGGCGCGGCCAGCCCGGAGCGCGAAGGCAACTGGGCGAAGTCCACCTTCGAGGACCTGGTGCAGTACAACGACGGCTTCAAGACCAACCTGATCGGGACGCCCCGGCAGATCGCCGAGCGCATCCTCGCCCTCAAGGCCGTGGGGGTGGACCTGATCCTCTCCGGCTTCCTGCACTTCCAGGAGGAGGTGGAGTACTTCGGCCAGCATGTGCTGCCGCTGGTTCGCGAGTTGGAGGCCGAGGCCGCCGCCGAGCGCGAGTCCAAGGCAGTGGCCTGATCACGGGGCGGGGGSGSCGGGAGGCGCCGCCGCGTCGATCGGTTGTTCTTGTACAAATAGTCAGTTTGTACAATATTGGCCGTCACCTAACCGGAGTGACGCCATGCATCCTTTCTTTCGCCGGGCCGTGCTGGCCTGCTGCCTGTTGACTGCCACCGGCCTGGCCCAGGCCGACTGGCGCCAAGCCCTGCCCGAAGCGCGCCTGGTGGGCAGTGCGGATTACAGCTTCTTCGGCTTCCGCCTCTACAGCGCCCGCCTGTGGTCGCCAACGGCGCCGCTGGCGGCGGACGCGCCGTTCGCCCTGGAGCTCACCTACCACCGCACTATCGAGCGCGATGACCTGGTGGCCGCCAGCCTCAAGGAAATCCGCCGGACGGCGGGGGATCGGGTCAGCGAGGCACAGTTGCAGGCCTGGGCCGAGCAGATGCGCCAGGCCTTCGTCGACGTGGAGCCGGGGCAGCGCATCACCGGGGTGTTCCTGCCGGGGCAGGGCGCGCGCTTCTACTTCGGCGACCGGCTCACCCACGCCGTCGACGACCGCGCCTTCGCCCGGGCATTCTTCGACATCTGGCTCTCGCCCCGCACCCGCGAGCCGGAGCGCCGCGAAGAACTGCTGGGGCTGGCCAGCAACTAGGTATGGGCCGCCAACGGCGGCCCGGGGTCATCAGAGCTTGAACAGGCGCGCGGCGTTGCCGTGGAAGAACTTCTCCAGCACCTCGTCCCGCAGGCCCAGGCGCTGGGCATCCTCGATGCTCTGGCGGATCGGCCGGAAGGTGTAGGAGGAGCCGAACAGCAGCTGGTCGGCGAGGAAGCCGTTGGCCGCCTGCACGTAGCCTTCGCTGCCGGGCAGGAACAGGTACATGTCCGGCACCAGGTGGATGTTCGGGTAGCGGAAGGCCACGCCCAGGGCCTGCTGCACGTTGGGCCAGTAGCCGTGGTAGACCACGATGGGCAACTGCGGGAAGGCCCGGGCCACGGCCGCCAGCCGGCCGGGGTCGTTGTAGGCCGGGTCCGGCGTGGTCGGCCCGCTCATCAGGAACAGCGGGATGCCGCGCGCCTGCAGGTGCTCGTAGAGCGGCCAGTACAGCGGATCGTCCGGGTGCCGGGCGGGGTCGCCGAACCCCGGCTCCAGGTCGATGCCCGCCAGGCCCAGCTGGTCCACCGCGCGGTCCACCTCCGCCAGCGCCGCGTCGATGCCCTGCAGGGCCGGCTCCACCGAACCGATGCCGATCAGTGCCTCGTGCCCCTGGACGATGGCCTGGATGCGTTCGTTGGGCAGATGCTGGGAGAGGGGGTATGCCGGCCCACCACCACGGCGCGGTACAGCCCGGCGTCGTGCACCTCGGCGAGGAAGCCCTCGGGCGTGAGCGAGCGCTCGAAGTGGTTGTCCGCGCCCCGCGTGCCCACGCGGCGGTTCAGCCAGCGGGCCGTGTCATGTTCCGGCGTGCCCGGCGCCCCGCCGAAGAAGGGGTGCAGGTAGGCCGGGCGGCAGCGCATGTCGATGATCTTCACGCGACTTTCTCCTTGCCGGCGCGAATGTCGAAGGCGCCGCCGGTGAAGGCACCGTCCACCGTGACCTTGCCCTTGCCGGGCAGCAGCGGGAACACCAGCTCGGCGAAGCGGTAGGCCTCTTCCAGGTGCGGGTAGCCGGACAGCACGAAGCTGTCCACGCCCAGCTGCGCATACTCCAGCAGGCGCGCGGCCACTGTCTCGGGGTCGCCCACCAGAGCGGTGCCGGCGCCGCCGCGTACCAGGCCGACGCCGGCCCAGAGGTTGGGCGCCACTTCCAGCTTGTTGCGGTCGCCGCCGTGCAGCGCGGCCATACGTCGCTGGCCTTCGGAGTCCATCCGCGCGTAGTTGGCCTGGGCGGCCGCGATGGTGGCGTCGTCCAGGTGGCTGATCAGCTCGTCGGCGGCGGCCCAGGCGGCGGCGTTGGTCTCCCGCACGATCACGTGCAGGCGCACGCCGAAGCGCACGCTGCGGCCATGGCGAGCGGCGCGGGCGCGCACGTCGGCGATCTTCTCGGCGACGGCCGCCGGCGGCTCGCCCCAGGTCAGGTAGGCGTCCACATGCTTGGCCGCCAGCTCGTGGGCGGCGGGGGAGGAGCCGCCGAAGTACAGCGGCGGGTAGGGCTGCTGCACCGGCGGGAAGAAGTTCTGGGCGCCCTTGACCTTGAGGTGCTGGCCGTCGAAGTCCACCGTTTCGCCCTGCAGCAGGCGTCGCCAGATGCTGAGGAACTCGTCGGAGGCGGCGTAGCGCTCGTCGTGGGCGAGGAACACGCCGTCGGCTTCCAGCTCGGTGGCGTCGCCGCCGGGCACCACGTTGAGCAGCAGGCGCCCGCCGCTGGCCTGGTCCAGGGTGGCGGCCTGGCGGGCCGAGGCGGTGGGGTTGCCGAGGGAGGTGCGCAGGGCCACCAGCAGCTTGATGCGCTGGGTCACCGGCACCAGGCTGGCGGCGGTCACCCAGGGGTCCAGGCAGCTGGCGCCTGTGGGGATCAGCAGGCCGTCGTAGCCCAGCTGGTCCGCCGCCACGGCGATCTGCCGCATGTAGGCGTTGGTGGCCGGGCGGCCGCTGGCGGAGTGGCCCAGGTAGCGGGTGTCGCCGGAAGTCGGCAGGAACCAGAAGATATCCAGACTCATGGTGTTGTCCTCGTTGCCATCGTCGTTGCCCGTCAGGGCGTTGGGTGCACGCGTGGCGTCGTTGTCGTTGGAATTCAGATCGACAGGTTGATGACCCGTCCGCCCTGGGCGCTCTGGGCCGGTCGGCGCTTGTTCACCACCAGCTCGCCGATGCGGATGAGGTGCGCGCGGGTGATGTTGCGCGACAGCCCCAGCAGGCTGGCGGTGTGCACCTGGTTGTGGTGGCAGAAGCGGTAGGCGGCGCGCAGCAGGGCGTCCTCGACCTTCTCGTGGAGGGCGCCGCTCTGCTCCTCGAACAGGCGCTCGAAGGCCCGCAGCAGCAGGTCGTCGGCGCTCTCCTCGCGGGGCCGGCTGTCGTCCTGGCGCTCGATGCGCAGGTTGGACAGGTGCAGGTCCTCGGCGCGGATCAGCTTGTCGCGGCAGATCAGCAGGGTGTGGTGGATGACGTTTTCCAGCTCGCGGATGTTGCCCGGCCAGTCGTAGCTGGCCAGCCGGCGGGCGGCGTCCTCGCTGAGGGTGACGTCGCTGTAGCCCAGGCGCCGGCTGTACTCGGCGACGAAGTGACGGGCCAGCGGCAGGATGTCGCCGGGCCGCTCGCGCAGCGGGTGCAGCTGCAGGCTGACCACGTTCAGCCGGTAGTAGAGGTCCTCGCGGAAGTGCCCGGCGTTGATGGCCTTCTCCAGGTGCACGTTGGTGGCCGCCAGCACCCGCACGTTGATGGGGATGCTCTTGCGCGAGCCGAGGCGGACCACTTCGCGCTCCTGCAGCACGCGCAGCAGTTTGACCTGGATGGGCATCGGCAGGTCGCCGATCTCGTCGAGGAACAGGGTGCCGCCGTTGGCCTCCTCGAACCACCCGGCCTTGGCGGCCAGGGCGCCGGTGAAGGCACCTTTCTCGTGGCCGAACAGCTCGGCCTCCACCAGGGATTCGGAGAAGGCGCCGCAGTTCACCGCGACGAAGGGGCCGTTGCGCCGGCTGCTGAGGTTGTGCACGTGGCGCGCGACCAGCTCCTTGCCCGTTCCGGTCTCGCCGATGATCAGCACGCTCGCCTCGCTGGGGGCGACCTGTTGCAGGTGGGCGAGCAGGGCCTGGGAGCGCGGGTCTTCGAAGACCTGTGCGGTCGCCCGGATCGAGGTGGCCAGTGTCGGGGACGGGGGGAGGGTCAGCAGGTGCATGGGCTTGCCTTACGAGTAGAAGGACGGAGTGGGGCGCGTGCCGTTGAGCGCCCAGTCGCCCAGCTCGTGGATGCGGTAGTCCACGGGGTCATGCAGCGTCTGGGTGCGCAGGTTGCGCCAGTGCCGGTCGAAGCGCAGGGAGGCGTGGGTGGCCCGGGCGCCGGTGACTTCGAACAGGCGGTTGCAGATGTCGAGGCCGTTGCGGGTCGCCGCGACCTTGGCGGTGCCGATGGCCAGGGCCAGGCGCGCGCGCTCCTCGGCGCTCAGGGCGTGTTCCTTGGCCCAGGCCGCGTCCAGCTGCTCGGCGGCGCGCTCCACCAGCAGGCGGGTGCTCTCCAGGCCGACCCAGAATTCGCCGTAGTGGCGCAGGACGTACGGGTCCTCGCCGCTGTGGCGGGCGCTGGAACGGAACCAGGGGCGGCTCTCGTGCAGGGTGTACTGGCGGGCCTCGTCGAAGGCGCCTTCGGCAATGCCAAGGAACAGGTTGGCGAAGTGCAGCTGGGCGATCAGCGGGCGCAGGCAGGCGAACGGCGTGCTCAGCGGGCCCGGGTCGAGCAGCAGTTCGTGCTGCTCCACGCGCACCCGCTCGAAGGTGGCGCTGCCGCTGTCGGTCTGGCGCTGGCCGATGTTGTCCCAGTCGCCGTGCAGGGTGATGCCGGTGCGCCCGCTGGGGATGGCGGCGATCAGCAGCTTGCCGCCGTTGCCTTCGTCGACAGCGGAGGCGATCAGCATCTCGGAGTCGCTGGCGCCGGAGCAGAAGCTCTTCTTGCCGGAGAACTCGCACCAGCCGTCGAAGCGCTTGACCAGGGTGCGGGTGTCCAGGGGGTTGAGGGCATTGCCCCAGAACCAGTTCTTGCGGGCGGTCTGTTCGAACCAGGGTTGCCATTGCTCGGGCCGCGAGAACAGCCGCACGGTGGCGAGCATCAGGTGCTGGAAGCCGAACACGTGGGCGATGGAGCTGTCGACCCGGGCGAATTCGCGGGTGACGGCCAGGGTTTCGCTCCAGCTGGCGCCGAGGCCGCCGTACTGGCGGGGAATGGCCAGGCCCAGCAGGCCGCTGGCACGCAGCGCGTCGCGCTCGGCCTTGGGCGTGCCGCCTTGGGCGTCGCGCTCGACGGCGCTTTCGGCGAACTGCGCGGCGAGCTGGCGGGCGCTCAGCAGCGGGTCGAGGACGGTGGTTTGCGGATGGGCGCTCATGGTGTCGTCCCGCCGACTCAGGCGATCTTGCGCAGCGGGCGGCTGCCGGCGGCGGTGCTGTGCAGCAGGTCGGCGGCACGTTCGGCGGCCAGCTCGATGCGGGCCTGCAGCGGGGCGCTGGTGATGCGGTAGTCCTGGAAGTCGGCCTCGCTGGCGTAGACGCCGATGGGCAGGGTCAGGGCCTGGAAGAAGCTGAACAGCGGGCGCAGCTGGTGATCCAGCACCAGGGCGTGGCGTTCGCTGCCGCCGGTGGCGGCCAGCAGCACCGGGGTGTCGATCAGGGCGTTCAGGTCGATGAGGTCGAACAGGTGCTTGAACTGGCCGGGGTAGGAGCCGCGGTACACCGGTGCGGCCACCACCAGCAGGTCGGCCTGCTCGATGGCGCGCAGTTGCGCTTCCACGTCGTCCGGCAGTTCCTTGCGGGACAGGGCGCCGCCGACGGGGCGGGCGATGTCGCCCAGTTCGATGATGCGGGCGTTGAACTCCAGGCGTTCGCCCAGGGCGGCGACCAGGGCTTCGGTGAGCACCAGGGTGCGGGACGGGCGGTAGGCTCCACCGGAGACGGCGACGACGTTGAGGGCAGTGCTCATGGTTGGTGTTCCTTTGGCGTGCTGTGGGAGCCAGGGGTTCAGCAAGTCCCGTTCCAGTTCGGTAAAGCGTTGTTTATCAATGAGTTGGCAGGCCATGGCGCTGGGCGGTGCTGCTGCCAGGCCAGCGAACTGTTGATGCGCTGTTGCCTGGCGGGCAGTGGAACGGCTGTTGCCCGGCGGACAGTGGCGGCCTGCTGGAGCCGTTTTAGGTGCTGCGTCTTATTCTGTGAAGGAATTTGAATAAATATTCTTATTCAAATAAGGGATAAGTCAGGCGTGGCGGGCCGCCGAGGGCGGGTCGGGCGCCAGGACGGCGCCCGGGCAGGATCAATCGTGTTGCGCGAACCAGTCGTCGATCAGCGTATTCAGGCGCTCGCCCGAGAAGCTGGGGAAGTGGCCACCGTGCACGGTACGCACCGGCAGCTCGCGCAGACGCGCCAGGCTGCGGGCGTAGTCGTCGAGGTTGGAGTGGTAGGCGTCCTCGATCAGCGGGCCGTCGTAGATGATGTCGCCGCTGAACAGGGTGCCGGTGCGGGCCTCCCAGAGGCTGATGCCGCCGGGGGAATGACCGGGGGTGTGCAGCACCTCCAGCACGCGGTCGCCCAGGTCGAGGACGTCGCCTTCCTCGATCAGCCGGGTGGCCGGGGCGGCCTTGACCCGGTACTCGGCGTAGCACAGCGGGCAGTCGGGGTGGGCCTCGAACATGGCGTCGTCGACGAAGGCGCGGGCCAGGGTGTTGTCGCCGTCGGGGCGGGCGAGGATGTCGGCCTCGGCGGGGTGCACCAGGCGTTCGTCGAACTCGTGGTGGCCGGCGATGTGGTCGAAATGGGTGTGGCTGGCCACGGCCAGCAGCGGGCGCTGGGTGAGCCAGGGCAGCTGTTCGCGCAGGCTGACCAGGCCGGAGCCGGAGTCCACCAGCACGTCGCGGTCGCGCCCCTGGATGTGCCAGAGGTTGCAGCGGTAGAAGGGCCGCACGTAGGGCTCGCTGATGAGGCTGACGCCGTCGTAGAGGTGCTCCACCTCGAACCAGCGGTCTCGGCTGACGATTTTCATCGGAGGCTCCTTTGTTGTGGTTGTGGGCGCAGCATACCTGGCGGCGCCCCGCCGCACCTGCAGGGGCGACTTCAGACCAGTAGCCCGGGCTTCAGCCCGGGGGTTGCGGGTTGAAGCGCCCCGGACTGAAGTCCGGGCTACGGTCTGGCAGGGTGCTGGCCCGGGCTATGGGGCTGGGTTCACGGGGCGAAGGGCGGGGCTTCGGCCACTTCGATGATCAGCGGGCGGTCCCCCGGGGCGTTGCGCAGCAGCTCCTGCAGGTGGGCGTGGTCGCGGGCCTTCTCGGCCTGGCAGCCGAAGCCGCGGGCGATGGCGATGAAGTCCGGGGTGTGGATGTCCACGCCGAGCGGGGTGATGTCGCGGCGCTCCATGTAGCGCTTGATCTCGCCGTAGCCCTGGTTGTTCCACAGCAGGACGATGACCCCGACCCGCGCTTCGACGGCGCTGGCCAGTTCCGGCAGGGTGAACTGGATGCCGCCGTCGCCCATCAGGCTGATCACCGGGCGCCCCGGTTCGGCCAGCTTGGCGCCGATGGCCGCCGGCAGGCCGTAGCCGAGGGTGCCGTAGCCGGTGGAGGCGTTGAACCAGCGGCGGGCGCCGTCCAGCTCCACCAGGTGGTTGCCGCTGTAGACGGTCTGGGTCGAGTCACCGACGAAGCGCGCGTCGGGCAGCACCTCGAGGATGCAGTCGAACAACCGACGGTAGTGCTCCCAGCCGGCGAAGCCTTCGGCCAGTTGTGCGCGGGCTTCGGCGGCGCGACGGGCGCCGGGGCTGTTGGCGTCGGCCTGGCGTGGCGGCAGCTCGGCCAGCAGCACGCGCATGGCCTGGCGGGCATCGCAGTGGATGGCCATGGCCGGGGCGTGGTTGCGCACCAGTTGCTGGGCGTCGATGTCGATGCGGATCAGCTCGCCGCCGATGCGGAAGCCGCCGTCGAACACCACGTCGTAGTCGGTCTCGCCCAGCTCGGTGCCGATGGCCAGCACCAGGTCGGCGTCGGCGGCCAGCTGACGCACCGGCACCAGGGACTGGTTGCTGCCCAGCAGCAGCGGATGGTCGCCGGGGAGCAGGCCCTTGGCGTTGATGGTCTGCGCGGTGGGGGCGTCGAGGGCGGTGGCCAGGGCGCGGGCCTCCACTTGGGCTTCGACGCAACCGCCGCCCAGCAGCAGGAGCGGGCGTTGGGCGGCGCGCAGGCGCTGGGCGGCCTCGCGCAGCTGCGCCAGGGGCGCGGCGGGACGCGGCAGGCGCACGCGGGTGCGCAGCTCCAGGTGGTCGGCGGGGGCGGTGATGATGTCCAGCGGCAGCTCGATGTGCACCGGGCGCGGACGCTGGCCGTCGAACACGGCGAAGGCGCGGGCCAGCACGGCGGGCAGTTCGTCGACGCTCATGAGGGTGTGGCTGAAGGCGGCGACGCCGGCCACCAGGCCGCGCTGGTCCGGCAGTTCGTGCAGGTAGCCGTTGCCGAGGCCGAGGCGATGGCGCTCGTTGACGCTGGAGATCACCAGCATGGGGATGGAGTCGGCGTAGGCCTGGCCCATGGCGGTGAGGATGTTGGTCATGCCCGGGCCGGTGATGATGAAGCACACGCCGGGCTTGCCGGTGACGCGGGCATAGCCGTCGGCCATGAAGCCGGCGCCCTGTTCGTGGCGCGGGGTGACGTGGCGGATGCGACTGCCGGGCAGGCCACGGTAGAGCTCGACGGTGTGCACGCCGGGGATGCCGAACACGGTGTCGACGCCCCAGGCTTCCAGTTGCTTGACGAGGAATTCACCGCAGGTGGTCATGGCAGGTTCCTTGTTGGGCTGGGTGTAAAACGAGCCCGGCAGGGTTGCCTGCCGGGCTCAGAAGGGTCACGGGAGTGGGCCGCGACCAGTCGGGAAGATCAGGCCAGGCTGGCGTGGCTGGCCGGGCGACGGGTCACCAGGCTGATGACCACGAAGCTCACGAGGCCGACCGCCAGGCTGTAGTAGATCGGGGTGTTGGCGTCCAGGCCGTCCTTGAACATGAAGCCCAGCACGGTGAGGAAGCCCAGGGTCATGCTGGCGATGGCGCCGGCGGTGGTGGCGCGCTTCCAGTAGATGGCGCCGATCAGCGGAACCAGCATGCCGCCCACCAGCAGGTTGTAGGCGACGGTCAGGGCACTGATCACGTCGCTCACCACCAGGGCGATGCCGAGCATGACCACGCCCAGCAGCAGGGTGGCGATGCGGTTTTCATGCACGTCGCCGTTGCCGCTGGTGCGGCCACCGCGCAGCAGCGGCAGCAGGTCCTGGGTGATGGTGGTGGAGGCGGCCAGCAGGCCGGCGCTGGCGGTGGACATCAGCGCGGCCAGGGCAGCGGCGATCACCAGGCCACGGATGCCGTTGGGCAGGCTGTGCTCGACGACGCTGGCGAAGGCGTTGTTGACGTTCTCCAGGTCCGGCAGCAGCACCTTGGCGGCCATGCCGATGAGGGCACCGGCCAGGCCGTAGAGCACGCAGTAGAGGCCGGCGGCGGTGCCGGCCACCTTGGCCACGCCTTCGCTGCGGGCAGTGAACACGCGCTGCCAGATGTCCTGGCCGATGAAGATGCCGAAGAAGTAGATCAGGAAGTAGGTGACGATGGTGTCCCAGCCGATGGCGGTGAAATCGAAGTAGCGCGCCGGCAGCTTCTCCACCAGGGCGTTCCAGCCGCCGGCGTCGGCGATGGACATGGGCATCAGCAGGAACACCAGGCCGACGGTCATGATCAGGAACTGCACGATGTCGGTGAGGGTCAGCGACCACATGCCGCCAATGGTGGAGTAGAGCACCACCACACCGCCGCCGACGAGGATGGCGACCCAGAACGGCAGGCCGAACAGCACCTGCATGACGGTGCCGATGGCGATGGTGGAGGTGGCGCCGATCATCAGCGCGTACACCAGCATGATCACCGCGCTGGACTGGCGGGCGGCCGGGTTGTAGCGGCGCTCCAGTACCTGGGTGACGGTGTAGATCTTCAGCTTCAGCAGCGGTTTGGCGAGGAACAGGCTGAGCCCGACGATGCCCAGGCCGATGGCGCCGCAGAGCCAGAAGCCGGAGATGCCGTGGACATAGCCCAGGCGCACGGTGCCGATGGTGGAGGCGCCACCGAGCACGGTGGCAGCCATGGTGCCGAGGTAGAAACCCGGGCCGAGGTTGCGCCCGGCGACCAGGTAGTCGTCACGGGTCTTGGCGCGACGCATGCCATACCAGCCGAGGGCCAGCATGCCGGCGGCGTAGAGCAGTACGACGAAGATATCCAGGGCCATAAGATCAGCTCTCTCTTTCTCATTGTTGTAGTCCGGATGGGCATCCGGGGACGTGCGTAGCCGCGCGGCGCTGCCGCGTTGCCGGTCCATTCATCGCAAGGATCGGGGCCGTCCGGGCCCCGGTGGGTTCAGGGTCAGGCGGCCTCGGCCCGCAGGGGCGCAACGCTACGTTTCAGGCGCACCCAGCGCGGGCCGCGCGGACCGTACACCTCGGCCGGCTCGGGGAACAGGTTGAGCAGCGCCAGGTAGAGCAGGGCGGCCATGCCGAGGGTGACCGGCAGGCTGACGTCGATGCCGCCGGCCAGTTCGCCCAGCGGGCCGACGAACTGCCCCGGCAGGTTGACGAAGCACAGGCCCACCAGCGCGCTGGGGATCCAGGCGCCCATGCCGCGCCAGTTCCAGCCGTTGTGGAACCAGTAGCGGCCGCCGGTCTCGCCACGGGTGAAGACCTGCAGGTCGTCCGGGCAGTAGAAGCCGCGGCGGATCACCAGGCCGAGGATCATGATCACCATCCAGGGGCTGGTGCAGGTGATGATCAGCACGGCGAAGGTGGACACGCTCTGCACCAGGTTGAAGGCGAAGCGGCCGATGAAGATGAAGGCGATGGACATCAGCCCGATCATCACCGTGGCCTGCACGCGGTTGAGCAGGCGCGGGAACACCGAGGACATGTCCAGGCCGGTGCCGTACAGCGAGGTGGTGCCGGTGGACATGCCGCCGATCACCGCGATCAGGCACACCGGCAGGAAGAACCAGGTCGGCGAGACGGCCAGCAGGCCGCCGACGTAGTTGTTCTGGGCGATGTAGTCCGGCGCCTGGACGGCGACGATGGTGGCGGTGACCAGGCCGAAGAAGAACGGGATCAGCGTGGCCAGCTGGGCACCGATCACCGCCGCCATGATGCGGCCCTTGCTCGCCTCGCGGGGGATGTAGCGCGCCCAGTCGCCGAGGAAGGCGCCGAAGGACACCGGGTTGCTCATGGCCAGCAGGGCGGCGCCGATGAAGGCGGCCCAGAAGCCCGGGCTGCCCAGTTGCACGGAGCCGGCGTAGCTGGCGTCGAAGGGCCCGGCGAAGGCGAAGATGCCCAGCAGGAACAGCGCGCTGGCGCTCCACACCGCGACCTTGTTGACCCACAGCAGGAAGCGGAAGCCGTAGATGCACACCGTCAGCACCAGCACGGCGAACAGGCCGTAGGCCAGGCCCAGGGTCAGGTCGGTTTCCGGCAGGCCCATCAGGCGCTTGGCGCCGCCGATGAGGGCATCGCCGGAACTCCACACCGAAAGGGAGAAGAAGGCGATGGCGGTGAGCAGCGACAGGAACGAGCCGACTATCCGCCCGTGGACGCCGAAGTGGGCGCCGGAGGAGACCGCGTTGTTGGTGCCGTTGAGCGGGCCGAACAGGCCCATCGGCGCGAGGATCAGCGAGCCGACCACGACGCCCAGCAGGATGGCCCACACGCCGGCCTGGAAGGACAGGCCGAAGAGTACGGGGAAGCTGCCGAGCACGGCGGTGGCGAAGGTGTTGGCGCCGCCGAAGATCATGCGGAACAGATCGATCGGTCCGGCGTTGCGCTCGTGGTCCGGGATCTGTTCGACCCCGAATGTCTCGATGCGCGTCAGGCTGTGTTCATTGTTGTTGTTATGCATGTTCATCTCCCGGGGAACGCGTCAGGTTGGGGGCAGATGGTCCGGCATGGCCGACAGGTGTTCATGGCAGGCGAGCCATGGGGCGTTTTCTTGTTCTTGGCGGAAGACGATGGTCTCCCGTTCCAGGCTGTCCACGGTCTCGCCGCCCAGCAGCAGGCGGGTGGCGACGTCGTGGGTGAAGATGGCCACCGGGCCCAGCAGGCTCAGGTGGCGGTTGCTGGAGCGGCATTCGAGCACCCGCAGCCCGTCGCGCTGCCAGCCGTCCCAGACCGCGCGGTAGGCCGCGCGGCTCTCCAGCACACCGGGGGTGGTGTGGAAGATGAATGTGGCGTCTTCGCTGAAGGCGGCGAAGTAGGCCTCGGTGTCGTTGCGGGCGAAGGCCGCCACCAGGGCATCGGCGGCCTCCAGGACCTGGCGGCGGGCGTCCATGTCAGCGACGCTCCACGCCGGGCAGGATGCAGAGCATCTCGTACAGCAGGTTGGCCGCCAGCAGCGAGGTGTTGCCGGTGGTGTCGTAGGGCGGGGAGACCTCCACCAGGTCGCAGCCGATGATGTCCAGGCCCTGGCAGCCACGGATGATCTCCATCGCCTGGATGGTGGTCAGGCCGCCGATCTCCGGGGTGCCGGTGCCGGGCGCCCAGGCCGGGTCGATGCCGTCGATGTCGAAGGACAGGTACACCGGGCCGCCGCCGACCTTCTCGCGCACCTCGGCCATCAGCGGTTCGAGGGACTTGTGCCAGCACTCTTCGGCCTGCACCACGCGGAAGCCCTGCTTGCGGCTCCAGTTGAAGTCCTCGGCGGTGTAGCCCTGGGCGCGCAGGCCGATCTGCACCACGCGGTCGCAATCGAGCAGGTCCTCTTCCACCGCGCGGCGGAAGGTGGTGCCGTGGGCGATCTTCTCGCCGAACATGTGGTCGTTGACGTCGGCGTGGGCGTCGATGTGCACCAGGCCCACCTTGCCGTGCTTCTTCTTGATGGCCCGCAGGATCGGCAGGGTGATGGTGTGGTCGCCGCCCAGGGTCAGCGGCAGGATGCCGTGGCCGAGGATGCGGTCGTATTCCTGCTCGATGATGCGCACGGCGTCCAGCAGGTTGAAGGTGTTGATGGCGACGTCGCCGATGTCGGCCACGTTCAGCGAGTCGAACGGGGCGGCGCCGGTGGCCATGTTGTAGGGGCGGATCATCACCGACTCGGCGCGGATCTCGCGGGGGCCGAAGCGGGTGCCGGAGCGCAGCGAGGTGCCGATGTCCAGGGGCACGCCGACGAAGGCGGCGTCGAGGGCGTCGAGCTCGGCGGGGGTCTGGATGTGGGGAAGGCGAAGCATGGTGGCGATGCCGCCGAAACGGGGCATTTCATTGCCGCCCAGGGGCTGGTGGAGTTTTTTGTCCACGGGGTGGCCTCACGGTTGTTGTGGTTGTCGTGGGGCGATTCTGGTGAGTGGGCAGCGGGGGAAGAATCCCCACGGGCAAATAATCACTTCAAGGATTTCTAAACTATCCGCAACGGGTAGACTGCGCCGATCTGTCGCATCTGGCGGGCTCCTGTAGGGGCGAATTCATTCGCTAAGGGGCGCGAAGCGCCCCCAACCGGGGCTTGCAGAGGGCAGGCCGTTGGCCTGCATGGCGAATGAATTCGCCCCTACAGATTTGTGCAGCCTTTCGAAACCCATGGAGTTTCCATGTCCAACACCCTTCCCGACCTCAAGCTGCTGCGCGTGTTCGCTGCCGTGGTGCGCCACCAGGGCTTCGCCGCCGCGCAGCAGGAGCTGAACCTGTCCACTTCGGCCATCAGCACCTACATGAGCCAGTTGGAAGCGCACCTGGGCATCACCCTGTGCCACCGGGGGCGGGGCGGTTTCAGCCTGACCAGCAAGGGCGAGCTGTTCCACCAGGAGGCGTTGCGCCTGCTGGGCGAGCTGGAGAGCTTCGAGCGCTACTCGGCCTCGCTGAAGGGGGAGCTGCGGGGGACGCTCAACCTGGGGGTGCTGGACTCCACCGTCAGCGACCCGGCGTTGCCCCTGGCGGAGGTGATCGGCGCCTACAGCCGCGAACACCCCGGCGTGCACCTGCACCTGTCGGTGATGAGCCCCTACGACCTGCAGCTGGGGGTGCTGGACAACCGCCTGGACCTGGCCATCGGCGCGTTTTCCACGCGCATGAACGGCCTGGCCTACCAGCCGCTTTACCGCGAGCAGCACTGGCTCTACTGCAGCGACCGGCATTCGCTGTTCAGCGACCGGCGCATCCCGGCGGAGGTCATCACCCAGCAGCGCATGGTCGGCCGTGGCTACTGGAGCCAGGCGGAGCTGGCGCGGCATGGCTTCAAGCACAGCGCGGCGACGGTGGAGTCGATGGAGGCGCAGCTGATCCTGGTGCTCTCCGGCGCCTACATCGGCTACCTGCCGGAGCACTACGCCCAGCCCTGGGTGGACCAGCAGCGTCTGCGTGCGCTTTCGCCGGCGACCTTCGGCTACCAGGCGCCGTTCTCGATGATCCTGCGCCGGGGGCGGGCGCGGGAGCCCCTGATCGTCACCTTCCGCGACCTGCTGCGGGCCCAGCTGAACCTGCGCTGACCGTTCGTTCGTCTTTCGCCTGGAGGGTGTTGAGCCACGTCAAAAGATTCGTACGTTGGTTCTGGCGGCACGCCATCACTGTGCTAGACCGTTATTCATGGGTGGCTCGATCTGCCCGCCGCGTTCCAACCACCAGAGACGTCAACCGATGCGCCAGAACCTCCCCGTGACGCAACGAGAACGCACTTTTTCTCCTAGCGAGCGCCTGATTTCCACCACTGATCTCAGCAGCAAGATCACCTATTGCAACGACGCCTTCGTGGAAATCAGTGGATTTTCCCGCGAGGAGCTGGTCGGCCAACCCCACAACCTTGTGCGCCATCCGGACATGCCGCCGGCGGTGTTCGCGCACATGTGGGACACCCTCAAGCAGGGCAAGCCGTGGATGGGGCTGGTGAAGAACCGCTCCAAGAACGGCGATTTCTACTGGGTCAGCGCCTACGTCACCCCGGTCTACGAGGCGGGCAAGGTGGTGGGCTACGAGTCGGTGCGCTCGGTGCCCACCCGTGACCAGGTTCGCCGCGCCGATGCTCTCTATGCGCGGCTGCGGGCGGGCAAGTCGCCGGTGCCCTGGTACGACTACTGGGCTTACGACACGCTGCATTCCTGGCCGCTGATCCTGGCCACGGCCATCGTCCTGGGTGGGCACTACATCGTCACCGGCCCGTGGCTGCTGGTGTTGATGGCCGTGACCATGTTTGCCCTTGCCGCTTACCAGCGCTACGACAAGCGCCAGACCATCCGCCGCACCCTGGCGGAACACCCGAGGGCCTTCACCAGTGGCCTGGTGGCGTTGACCTACTCCACCAACAAGGGTGAGCAGGCGCTGCTGGACATGGCGATGATCAGCGAGGAGGCGCGCCTGCAGACGGCGCTCACCCGGCTGGAGGATGCCGCCAGCGGCGTGCGCACGCGGGCGATGGATTCGTCGCGCCTGGCCAGCTCCAGTGCCGACCTGCTGGAGCAGCAGCGCAGCGAGACGGACCAGTCCGCCACGGCCATCAACGAGATGGCGGCCACCATCCAGGAGGTCTCCACCAACGTGCAGAACACCGCCCACGCCGCCGAAGAGGCCGACCGTCTGGCTCAGCAGGGCCGCAGCCTGGCCGGCGAGAGTTTGGAGGCGATGGAGCACATGGCCAACGCGGTCAGCGAGATCGGCAAGGCGGTGAACGAGCTGGCGGAGTCGACCCAGTCCATCGGCAGCGTGGCCGACGTGATCACCTCCATCGCCGAGCAGACCAACCTGCTGGCGCTGAACGCCGCCATCGAGGCGGCCCGGGCCGGCGAGCAGGGCCGGGGCTTCGCGGTGGTGGCGGACGAGGTGCGTTCGCTGGCCTCGCGCACCCGCCAGTCCACCGAGCAGATCCACCAGATCATCGCCTCCCTGCGTTCCGGTGCGGACCGTGCGGTGGTCACCGCCAGCCGTGGCCAGGAAATCTCCCGGGACAGCGTCGGCAGCGTCGAGGCCGTGCGCGAGGCGCTGGAGGGGATCAGCAGTGCGGTGACGCGTATCACCGGCATGAGCCAGCAGATGGCCGCCGCTGCCGAGGAGCAGACCCAGGTGGCGGACGACATCAGCCGGCAGATCACCCGCATCGCCCAGCTCTCCGACAACAGCACCAACCAGGCCCTGGAAGGGGCCCAGATCAGCCAGGACCTGGAGCACATGGCCGAGTACCTGCACAGCCTGGCCGAACGCTTCAACCGCTGATTCCACACGCAGGGTGCCAGCGGACGGCACTCACCGGGCTCGGAGCCCGCCTGCGGCTGTGGCAGAATCCGCGCCCATGTCACGCCCCCAATGCCCCCGTTGCCAACGCCCCGAACGCCTGTGCCTGTGCCCGCTGATCCCCCGGCTGGACAGCCGCACCCGTGTGCTCGTGTTGCAGCACCCGAGCGAGGCCGGGCATGCCCTGAATACCGCGCGCTTCGCTGCCCTCGGGCTGCAGCAGGCGGAGCTGTGGGTGGGCGAGGTGTTCGCGGAGCTGCCGGCGCGGCTGGCCGACCCCGAGGTGGACGCGCGGCTGCTGTTTCCCGGCGAGGAAGCCCAGGTGCTGCCGGCCGGGCTGGTGGACGCGCCCCGCACGCTGCTGCTGGTGGTGCCTGACGGCACCTGGCGCAAGGCGCGCAAGCTGCTGCACCTCAACCCGGCGCTGGCCACGTTGCCCCGGGTGACGCTGCCCGAGGGCGAGCCCTCCCGCTATCGCCTGCGCAAGGCGCCGGGCCCCGGTGCGTTGTCCACCCTGGAGGCCATCACCCGCGCGCTGGAGCTGCTGGAGCCCGCCACCTGCTTCGAGGCGCTGCTGCGCCCGTTCGAGGCGCTGATCGAGGGGCAGATCTCCGCCATGGGGGCAGAGACCTACCAGCGCAATCACGCCGGGGCCGGGCCTTCCGCCGCGAAGCCGTAGCTGCGCTCCACCCGCGCGACGCGCACCTCGAACCGGCTGTACCACTGCGTGCGCCCCTTGGCCTGGGCGTCGCGGTGAGGCGCGTCCTGCTTCCAGGCGAGGATGTCCGCCTCGCTGCGCCAATAGGACAGGGTGATGCCCAGGCCCTGGGCATCCCGCACCGACTCCACCCCGAGGAAACCCGGCTGCCGACGCGCGCGTTCCACCATGTGATCGGCCATGGCCGCGTAGCCGTCGTCGCCCTCGGTGCGTTGCGAGATGAACATCACCACGTAGTAGGGCGGTTCCGGCAGCTGTGCCCGTGGCGTGGCGGCGCTCATGCCGCGCAGCTCCGCAGGAAGGCCTGCACCAGGGGCGCCGGCCGCTCGGCCAGGGCGGCGCGCTCGGGCTGGAAGAGGGTGGCGACGAAGAACGGGTGGTCGTCCCGTTCCACCGCGCGCAGGGCGCCGTCACTGCCGTGTGCGGAGGCGCTGAGCCCGGCGTTCAGCAAGGCCGGTTGAAGGTCCGGGTTGACGCCATAGCGGCAGTGGTAGCCCTCGAAGGCCATGGCGCTGCCGTAGGCACGGGCGAGCCGCGAGCCGGGTGTCAGGTGGATGGCCTCGATGCATTCCAACAGGGCGCAACTGAGCGGCGAGACTACCGCGAGGCCGGCCTCTGGGTCGGTCTCGGCATGGGCCGCTTCCACCCAGCCGAGCACGTTGCGGGCGTGTTCCAGCACCGCGTGCTGGAAGCCGCCGCAGGTGCCGAGGAATGGCAGCCCGCTGATCCGCGCATGGCGGATGCCGCGCAGGGCGCCCTCGGTGTCAGCGTAGGGGCTGCCGGGCACGCACCAGAGCCCGTGATGGCCGGCGAGGTGGCGGGGCTCCAGGCCCTGGGTGCCGATCCACTCGGCGCGCACGCGGATGCCGAGGCGCTCCGCGGCGTCCTCCAGGGCCAGGGGGATGGCACGGTGGGCGGTGATGGCGGGGTCGTGTTCGCCCAGCAGGGCGATGTGCAGGGGGGCGGTGCCGATCATGTCCGATCCTTGTCGAGAGGCCTTGTGTCAGGCAGGACGGACTATATGCTTGCGTTTCAGCACGCAGAATGGGCGTTCGTACCGATGAAGATTGCACCGATGCAATACAAGCTGGCCCAGGACGACCTTGCACTGGTGCTGGCGCTGGTGCGCGGCGGCAGCCTGGCGCGGGCCGCCGAACTGCTGCGGGTGGACGTCTCCACGGTGTTCCGCTCCATCCGCCGGCTGGAGCAGGCCCTGGGCAGCGAACTGTTCCAGAAGGGGCGTGGCGGCTACGTGCCCGGCGCGGCGGCGCGGCTGCTGGCGGAATAGGCCGAGCAGGCGGAACAGGCCCTGGAGGCGGCACAGCTGGCCCTGGAGCAGGGACGCGAGGTGCTCAGCGGGACGGTGCGGCTGACCTGCACGGACACGGTGCTGCAGGGCCTGGTGCTGCCGGTGCTGGCGCGCTTCATGCCGGCCTACCCGGCGCTGCGCCTGGAGCTGGCTACCTCCAACGACTTCGCCAACCTCAGCCGGCGCGACGCCGACATCGCCGTGCGCCTGACCCGCTCGCCGCCGCAGCACCTGGTGGGCCGCTGCCTGGGTGAGGTGCCCTACGTGGTCTGTGCCAGCCCGGCCTACCTGGCGAGCCAGACCGGCAGCGACCCGGCGCAGATGGCCTGGATCGCCCCGGACGATTTCCTGCCCGACCACGCCAGCGTGGCCTGGCGCCGCCAGCGCTTCCCGGCGCTGGTGCCGGCCTACCGCTGCAACAGCATGCTCTCTGTGGCGGAGCTGGCTCGCGCCGGGCTGGGGGTGGCGGTGCTGCCGCGCTTCCTGCTGGATGCGCGCCTGCAACCGCTGGACTTGCCGGCCGAGGGCTGCGGCAGTGCCCTGTGGCTGCTGACACGGCCCGACTGCCGCGGGCTGCGGGCGGTGGTTACGTTGTTCGACGAGCTGGCTCGGCACCTGCGGCTGTCGCCAGATGAGGCGGATCGGCCCGTTTGACGTAGCGGTGGCTGCCGCAGCGTTGGCAACGCTGGCAGAGCATTGGCTCGGCGCCGACTTCGGTTTCGTAGCCGTCCGTCCAGACGCAGCCGAGCAGGAAACAGTGCAGTCGCATGGAACCTCCCGGGGCAGGGCCCCCGTCGATGATCAGGCGTGACGCGGCGTTGTTGGGGTTGTGTGCCGTGCCCAGGAGACTCACGGAGGCGCTCTAGAATCGACAACCTAAACCGGTGAACGGTGCGCGCGGCCGTCGATGTGGGGAGCCAGCAGGTCGTCCAGCCAGTCCATGAAGGCGCGCACCCGCCGGGGTTGCAGGCGGTGGGCGTAGAGCAGGTTCAGGGGCAGTGGCGGGGCGCTCAGCTGGGGCAGCACCTCCACCAGTTCGCCGCTGGCCAGCAGCTCGGCCAGGCCCAGGCGCGGGGCCTGGATGATGCCGAGGCCGCCCAGGCAGGCGCCTTCGTAGGCGTCGGTGCTGTTCACCGTGAGACAGCCGCCCATGGGCAGGCGCACCAGGCGTCCATCCTGCTGGTATTCGAAGCCGACCGGCCGCGCGCCCAGTACCGGCTGGTAGTGCACCAGGTGGTGCCGGGCCAGGTCTTCCGCTGTCTGCGGTGTGCCGTGGCGGGCGAGGTAGGCGGGGCTGGCGCAGTTCACCAGGGGCAACTGGCCGAGGGTGCGGGCGATCAGGCTCGGGTCCATCAGCTCGCCGACCCGCAGCACGCAGTCGAAGCCTTCCCGCACCAGGTCGACGCGGCGATCGGTGCAGCTCAGCTCCAGTTCGAGGGCCGGGTGGCCGTGGAGGAACTCGGCCAGGCGCGGCATCACCCACTGGCGGGCGATGCGGTTGGGCAGGTCCACCCGCAGGCGGCCGGCCAGGGCGCCGTGGCCTTCACGGAACATGCCTTCGAGGTCGTCCACCTGGGCCAGCAGGGTCTGGCTGCGTTCATAGAGGGCGAGGCCGTCCTGGGTGGCGCGGACCTGGCGGGTGGTGCGCTGCAGCAGGCGCACGCCCAGTCGCTGCTCCAGTGCTTGTACCTGTTCGGAGACGCTGGAGCGGGGCAGGCCGAGGCTGGCGCTGGCCTGGGTGAAGCTCGACAGTTCGGTGACGCGCATGAAGGTGCGCAGCAGGTCGAGGGTGTCCATGGCGGTGCTCTCTGTTCGTAGATGGCGATCAGTATGTGCGGTTTTCCGGTGTTTATCGGATCAATCACGAACAATAGCCTGGAGTCCTTTCCATCCAACCGAGGACTTCGCCATGACCCGCAAGATCGTACTCATCACCGGTGCCAGCCGCGGCCTGGGCCGCAACGCCGCCCTGCAGCTGGCCGCCCGGGGCTTCGACCTGATCGGCACCTACCATTCGCGCCAGGACGAGGCCCGGGCCGTGGCGGATGAAGTGGCGCGCCTGGGCGGGCGGGCCGAGATGCTGCAGCTGGATGTGGGGGCCGTGTCCGGCTTCCCCGCCTTCGCCCGCCAGGTGGCCGAATGCCTGGAACAGCGCTTCGGCGGGGCGCGCCTCTATGCCCTGGTGAACAACGCCGGCATCGGTATCCATGCCCCCTGTGCGGAGACCACCGAGGCGCAGTTCGATCAGTTGCTGGGCATCCAGCTGAAGGGGCCGTTCTTCCTCACCCAGCACCTGCTGCCGCTGCTTGCCGACGGTGGGCGCATCCTCAACCTGTCCACCGGCCTGGCCCGCTTCAGCCTGCCCGGGTATGGCGCCTACGCGGCGATGAAGGGTGGGGTGGAGGTCTGGACCCGCTACCTGGCCCGGGAGCTGGGGCCGCGCGGCATCCGGGTGAACGTGCTGGCGCCGGGCGCCATCGAGACGGATTTCGGCGGCGGAGTGGTGCGGGACAACGCCGAGGTGAATGCCTTCGTGGCTGCCAACACCGCACTGGGGCGGGTCGGCCTGCCGGACGACATCGGCCAGGCGGTCGCCTTGCTGCTGGCGGAAGAGGCGGGCTGGATCACCGGCCAGCGGATCGAGGCCTCGGGCGGCATGTTCCTCTGACGGCGGAGCCAGGGCCGGTTGCGGTGACCGGCCCCTGTGCCACGCGGTGTGGGCGCTATTTCACCTTGCCTTCGAGCAGGGCATCCCAGGCGTCCACCATCTGGTGGTACTCGCCCTCGCAGCCGGCGGCGCGGTCTTCGTGCAGCAGTTCGTCGTCGACGAAGTACTGGAACTTGGCCGGATTGGAACCGTAGATGTAGCAGAGGAAGTTGACGGCTCGCTGGGCGTCCAGCGAGTGGGCGTCGTAGAAGGGCAGGTCGTCCAGGGAGCTGGCCTGCTCGGCGGACAGGCTGTAGGCGTAGGAGACGGTCATCAGGTAGTCCTCGCCCACCTCGTCGTTGGTCAGCATGTAGGCCACGAGCTGGTCGGCGACGTCTTCTTCCTTGCCGGTGATCTTCAGCTCCAGGACGTCGATGAAGGCATGGCCGGCTTCGTGGAACAGGGTGCCCATGAGGCTCTTGTAGAGCTCGTCGTTGACTTCGTCGGCGTCGTTGTCGGCCTGGGTGAACATCTCGCGTTCGCTGACGCCAAGTTCGTAGCACAGGGAAATGACGTTGGCTTGGTAGAAGGCGTTCGGCTCGTCGCACTCTTCGGCGACCACCTGGATGTCGTCGGGAATCCGGATGTAGTCGTTCATGGCCTCGCTGAAGTCTTCGAGGATCTTCCATTCGCGCCACTGCCGCGCTTCCGCCTTGTTGTCGTCCTGCTTGGCGGCCTTGTAGACCGGGATGAAGCGGCCGGCGGAGGCGCTGTCCGGCTGGGCGGCGCGAGCCGGTTCCCGGGTGCTTGCAGCCGAATGGCCATCGGGGCCCGGGAGCCCCGCGAGACTGAGCATGAGGACGGCGAGGGCGTTTCTACACAGGGCGCGCATTGCGTGGTGGCTCCGCAGGCGATGAGGTTCGGAAGGGGCGCCAGCCGGGGGCTCCCGGGGGCGTGGCGAATTCTAGTGGGAGGAGGTGGTGGGCTGTCTATCGCAGGCTGCGCCTGGCCGGAAGGCCGTCACGGTTGATGTGAGGGGGGGCGGCGGCTGCGCTTCTGGGCAGGCGGGGGGCGGTATCAGACAAGCCGGCAGGGAGCGGGGGCTCTAGGGTGGGCGTTCGATTCCCTACTGCCTGGAGTGCTCATGTCCGATTTCATCACTGTCCTGCGTGAAACCTGCCCGACGCCCGTGCTCGACGCCACCAAGTGGAAGCGCATCGGCGGCGACCCGCACACCGTGAACCTGAACGCCTACACCTCGGCCGATGGCAGCAAGATCATGGGCACCTGGATCTGCACCCCCGGCAAGTTCGAGGTGAACTACGAGAAGTGGGAGTACTGCCACTTCCTCGATGGCTACTGCATCATCACGCCGGAAGGCGAGGCGCCGGTGCACCTGCGGGCCGGTGATGTGTTCGTCATCGAGCCCGGCCTGAAGGGCACCTGGGAGGTGGTGGAGACAGTGCGCAAGTACTTCGTCTTCGCCTGATCCACCGGGCCGGACGCGTCCTGCGTCCGGCCTGCCACACAATCGCCACGCAATGCCCACACCCTCTCCCTGCGCCGTTCACAGGCGCGCGCGATAACACCCGCATCTTCTTCCGACGCTGGGTGTTCCCATGGATGTACTGCTGCTCAACCCGCCCCATACCGCCATCGGCAGCCGCATGCCCCGCGAGCACCTGCCGCCCCTCGGCCTGCTCAGCGTGGGCGGCCCGTTGCTGGACGCGGGCTTTGCCGTGCGCTTGCTGGATGCCGACCGGGAGGGTTTGGCGCTGCCGGCCATCGTGGCGCGGGTGGTGGACCTGGCGCCGGCGGTGGTGATGCTGGGGCACTCCGGTTCCAGTTCGGCCCATGTGACGGTGGTGGAAATCTGCCAAGCGCTGAAGGCGCTGCTGCCGGGGCTGCGCATCGTCTATGGCGGGGTGCACCCGACCTATCACTGGGACGAGATCCTCCGGGAGGTGGAGGCGATCGACCTGATCGTGCGCGGCGAGGGCGAGCAGACGGCGCTGTCGCTGATGCAGGCCCTGGCGGCTGGGCTGCCTCTGGAGGCGGTGCCGGGCATCGCCCTGCGGGTGGCCGGGGTGCCACAGGCCACGGCGGATGCGCCGATGCTGCGCAACCTGGACGACTACCGGGTGGGCTGGGAGCTGATCGACCACGCGGACTACAGCTACTGGGGTGGCAAGCGGGCGGTGGTGGTGCAGTTCTCCCGTGGGTGTCCGCACCTGTGCAATTACTGCGGGCAGCGGGGCTTCTGGACGCGCTGGCGCCATCGCGATCCGGTGCGGCTGGCACGCGAGCTGGCCTGGCTGCACCGGGAGAAGGGGGTGGAGTTGGTGAACTTCGCCGACGAGCTGCCCACCGGTTCACGCAAGGCCTGGCGGGCCTTTCTCGAAGCGCTGATCGCCGAGCAAGTGCCGCTGCTGCTGGTGGGGTCCACCCGTGCCGGGGACATCGTGCGCGATGCGGACATCCTCCACCTGTATCGCCAGGCGGGGGTGATCCGCTTTCTGCTGGGGATCGAGAGCTACGACGAGGCGACCCTGAAGGCCATCCGCAAGGGGGCGACGCCCAGGGAGGACCAGCAGGCGATCCGCCTGTTGCGCCAGCACGGCATCGTGTCGATGGCCACCTATGTGGTGGGGTTCCAGGAGGAGCGGGATGGCGACTACTGGCGCTCGTTCCGCCATCTGCTGCGCTACGACCCGGACCAGATCCAGCTGCTGTACGTCACGCCGCACCGCTGGACGCCGTTCTATGCGCTGGCCGAATCGCGGGAGGTGATCCAGACCGACACCCGCCGCTGGGACTACAAGCACCAGGTGCTGGCGGTGCGGCAGGTGCCGGCGTGGCGGGTGTTCCTCTGGTTCAAGCTGATCGAGCTGGGGATGCAGGCGCGGCCCAAGGCGCTGTGGCGGGTGCTGTTCCACCGGGATGCCGAGGTGCGCCACGCGATGCGCTGGTACACGCGCATCGGCCGGCGGGTGTGGTTCCACGAGGTGGTGGAATTCTTACTGGGGCCGCGCGTGCTGCGGCGCGGGCCGACGCTCAAGGCGTTTCTCGGGGCGTCGTTGGCCGAGCGGGAGTACGTGCTGGATGTGCGCAAGCGTGCGCGGGCGGAGCCGGTGGAGGTGCGCTGACGGGGGAGGCAAAAAGAGGCCGTCACGAGGACGGCCTGAAAAGGGATGGAGGCGTGGCTGTGGGGCGGCCTCCACCGAGCCCTTCGGGGATCAGAGCGGGACGGTCCTCAGTTCGATGGCCTTGAGCCATTTGACGTGGCGTGGGCCGGGGTGGCGGTCACAGCCGGAGACCAGGGCGATGTGGCCGACCTCGGGTGGCAGGGGCTGGCCGTGCTGGGCGTACACCACCAGGACGCCGTCGCCGACTGAGGTGTTGAGCAGCTCGTTCCAGCTGAACAGGGCGATGTAGGCGTCGCTGGCGTGGGCGACGAGGTAGGCGCGTTTCCAGGCCTTGGGGTCATCGCCGGCGAGGGCGGCCCGTTGCACCACGTCGCGCAGCAGGGCGCCTCGGTAGCCTTTGTATTCGGCGTTGGCGACATCACCGCCACAGGCCTTGGCGACGTCGACGTCGACGTAGTCGTGGGCGGGGAGCGTGCGCAGGGCGTCGACGTCGAGGGTGAGGGCGTGCTGCACCTCGCCGATGACCTGCAGGGTGTCAGTGACGTAGGTGGATGGGTCGTCCGGGACGAACGCGGCAGCGTGCAGGGCTGGGCTGAGCAGCAGGCCGAGGGCGAGGGGCAGGAGCGGTCGGTGGGTCATGGTCAGAACTCGTAGCGCAGGTTGGTGAAGTACTGCCGGCCGGGCTCGGGGTAGCCGTCGGACACTTCGTAGTCCTCGTCGCTGAGGTTGTTGACGCCCGCTTCGACGCTGACGCCGTGGGTGAGGTCGAAGCTGGCCTTGAGGTCGATGCGGGTGAAGGGCGAGACCTGGGCGGTGTCGGAGGACCAGCGCTGGTCGGCGTGCTCGATGAAGGCGATGAGGTGCAGGCGTTCGATGGGGGCGTAGTCGACCCAGGTGTTGAGCTTGTTGCGCGGGGTGTCGGTGAGGCGGGTGCGGGAGCTGAGGTTGCGCCGTTCGAGGTAGGTGTAGGCGAAGCCGGTCTCCAGGCTTTCGCCGATGCGCTGCTTGAGGCTCAGTTCGGCGCCGCGGTGGCGGGCTTCGTTGATGTTCTGCATCTGGTCGCGGCCGGGCTGGACGTTGCGGACGCGCTGGATGAGGTCGTCGATGTCGCTGCGGAAGACGGCGGCCTCCAGGTGCGCGCCGGACCAGGGCTGGCCCTGGTAGCCGAGCTCGTAGTGGGTGGCGTGCTCGGGGGCGAGGCCGGGATTTTCGATGAAGGTGCCGAAGCGCAGGGAGTAGCGGTCCTTGAGGGTGGGCAGGCGGCTCTTGCGGGCGATGCTGGCGTAGAGGCGGTGGTCCGGCGTGGGATCGAAGTACAGGGCGGTCTGCCAGTTGTTGGCGTGTTGGGTGTCGGGCCGGGCGTAGGTGTCGGCATCCACCGGGGTGAGGGTGTCGCGGCTGGCGCCGAGGGCCAGGTGCCAGCGTTCTTCGAGGCGGATGTAGTCCTCGACTGCGATGGAGGTGAGCCGGTCTTCCAGGCGCTTGGTGGTGCGCTGGCCGTCGTCCTCTTCGTGGCGGTCCTGCTTGTAGGCGTACTGCAGCTTGATCTGGTGGGCGTCGAGGCGGTCGGTCTGCAGTTGCAGGGAGCCGCCCATGACGTGGTCGTCGTAGTTGCTGCTGCCGGTGCTGGAGAGTGACTGGGGGTTGTTGCCGCTGGTGGCGAGGCGGCTGTAGGTGGCGTTGGTGTAACCGTCGAGGCCGTTGGTGTAGTGGTCGGCGTAGGCGCGCAGGCGCAGGGTCTCGTAGTCGCTGAGGGCGTGGTTGCCGATGAAGTAGTAGCTCTCCTTGTCCCAGTAGGGCCAGCGCCAGTAACGCTGGGTGGCGCTGGGGTCGGTGCTGGGGGGCTGGCCTTTCTGGCCGTCCTGGCGGACGTAGCCGAGTGCGTATTCGTCGGTTTCGTTGGGGGTGAGGCCGATCTTTAGGGACTGCTTGCGGTCGTCGTAGTCGCTGTTCTCGCGGTGGTGGCCGTTCTCCCGGACGGTGCTGCGGAAGTCGTCGGAGAGCCGGTAGTAGTCGGCTTCGTGCTGGGAGGCGGAGGCCTGGAGGTACCAGCTGCCCTGGTTGGTGCCGAGGTTGACGCTCTTGCGCTGCAGGCCGCCGGTGCCGGCACCGAGGCTGACGTCACCTTCGAAGGCGCTGTCGGGGCGGCGGGTGATGAGGTTGATGGCGCCGCCGAGGGTGTTCGGGCCGTAGAGGGTGGAGCTCATGCCCTTGGCGACCTGGATGGCGGCGAGGTCGCTGGTGGTGAAGCGGTCGAGGTCGACGTAGCCGTCGTAGGGGACGTACACGGGGATTCCGTCGACGAAGATCGGCACCTGGCGGGCGTCGAAGCCGCGCAGGCTGATGGTGCCTTCGTTGCGGGCGTTGGTGCTGGTGCTGATGCCGCTCAGCAGGTTGAGGGCGTCGGTGACGGTGTGGCGCTCGAAGCGCTGCATGTCGCGGGCGTCGACCGAGGAGGCGACCTGGTCGCCGAAGTCGCTGGCCTGGCTGGAGGGGGCGCTGATCAGCAGTTCGCCCAGGCTGAAGACCTGGCTGGCGGCGTTGGCCGGCTGCGGAGGGAGGACGGCGCCAAGGGCACCCAGGGCCAGGAGGGGGAGGCGTGTGGTGAGAAGGTTCATGGTTGCTCGCTGTGTATTTTTTTATATAGCGATGGGCGTGACGGGACGCATCGGGCATTCGCCTGGGCGTCTCTTGCCGGCGTTGGCGTCCGGCTGGCGCAGGTTATCCGAGCGCTTCGCCAATCGCTATATATTTTTTTGTATAGCGATGTCAGTCGAGATCGAGATGGGGTTGCTTGCTGCAGCGCAGGAGGGCGGACTCCAGGCGGCGGTCGGGCATGGCGTGGGCGCGCAGGCTGTTGACGGTCTGCTCGACGTAGTCGCGCGTGGTGCCGTAATGGCCGCAGGCACGGGCGAAGACGTGGGTGAGGACGTGATCCGGCAGGGCGCCGGCGTAGCAGGCGAAGTTGCGCCGCAGGACGAAGCCGAGGGCCTGGACGCGCCGGCCGTCTTCGAGGCGGCAGTCCAGCCAGCGCGGCTGGTAGGCGGCGTCGGGCATCTCCCGCTGCCAGAGTGCGAGCAGGTGGCGCTCGAGGTGTTCGTCGGGCAGGCGGTAGGCGAAGCCGGAGCAGGAACCGCCACGGTCGAGTCCGAGCACGAGGCCGGGGGCATCGGGGGTGCCCCGGTGGATCTGCGACCACAGGTAGAGGCCGCGGTGGTAGCCGTGGATGCGGGCGCGGCTGCGTTCGACGGCAGGGCATTCCGGGCGCCAGATGAGCGAGCCGTAGGCGAACAGCCAGACAGGGCCGCCCTTGTGCTGGGCCATGGTGGCGTCGAGGGAGGCCTGGAGTTCGCCGGCGGTGAGGTGAACCGGCTGTTCGAGCTGGGGCGGGTAGGGGGCTGGCGGGGCGTCGGGGCGGCCGGGCATGGCGTGGATGGCCTCGGTGGTGCGGTGGAGCGGTACGGGTTCCGTTTTAGCAGGCCGGGAGGGGGTTGGGGAATGACGTTCGTCAGCTTTCTGCATGGCCAAACGAAGAACGGCACCCCTGGGGTGCCGTTCGGTGCCTTGCGCTCGTGTCAGTCGTGCAGGTGCTCGGCGGCGTGCAGGGTGTTCTCCAGCAGGCAGGCTCGGGTCATGGGGCCGACGCCGCCGGGAACCGGGGTGATCCAGCTGGCGCGCTGCAGGGCGGGCTCGTACTCGACGTCGCCGACCAGCTTGCCGTCTTCCTGGCGGTTGATGCCGACGTCGATGACGATGGCGCCTTCCTTGATCCATTCACCTTTCACCAGGCCGGGCTTGCCGGCGGCGACCACCACCAGGTCGGCACGGCCAACGTGGCCGGCGAGGTCCTTGGTGAAGCGGTGGGTGACGGTGACGGTGCAGCCGGCGAGCAGCAGTTCGAGGGCCATGGGGCGGCCGACGATGTTGGAGGCGCCGACGACCACCGCGTCCATGCCATAGAGGTTTGCGCCGGTGCTTTCCAGGAGGGTCATGATGCCCTTCGGGGTACAGGGGCGCAGCAGCGGGATGCGCTGGGCGAGGCGGCCGATGTTGTAGGGGTGGAAGCCGTCCACGTCCTTGTCCGGGCTGATGCGCTCCAGCAGCAGGGAGGCGTCGAGGTGCGCGGGCAGGGGCAGCTGGACCAGGATGCCGTCGATGGCCGGGTCCTGATTCAGGCGGTCGATCAGGGCGAGCAGTTCGTCCTGGCGGGTGCTGGCGGGCAGGTCATGGGCCTGGGAAATGAAACCGACTTCCTCGCAGTCCTTGCGCTTGTGCGCGACATAGACTTGCGAGGCGGGATCGCTGCCCACCAGGATCACGGCCAGGCCGGGAATGCGCAGTCCTTGCTGGCGGCGTTCAGCTACTCGCTGGGCTATCTGCTGGCGGAGGCGGGCGGCGATCGTTTTGCCGTCGATCAGTTGTGCGGTCATGACGCGTGATTAACCATTAGGAAGGAGCGAAAAAGGGCGCGTATTCTCGCATGGCGTGCCTGCGGGGCAAAGGCGGCTGCCGGGCATTTTCCCGTAACCCCTTTATCTTTCTAAATTTTTTTCATTTTTTTGTTGACGGGTAGTGGGGGCAGCTATAACATGCGCCCCGCTTGTCGAGCACAGCCACTAGCTGGGTAAGACGGCAAACGTAGAAGTCTCAAGGCTTCTGCTGAAGCCGAAAGCTTCGAAGAGTCTGCTCCGGTAGATGATCGAGCGCCCGTAGCTCAGCTGGATAGAGCATCCGCCTTCTAAGCGGATGGTCGCAGGTTCGAGTCCTGCCGGGCGTGCCATTTGGCAGTCTTGGCACAAGCAAAGTGAAATATGGTGGGCGTAGCTCAGTTGGTAGAGCACAGGATTGTGGCTCCTGGTGTCGTGGGTTCGATTCCCATCGTCCACCCCATATTCTGCGAAGACGCCAGGCCAAGTGCCTGGCGTTTTTGTTTCCAGCGTCGAAAGCGGACGTGGTGAAATTGGTAGACACACCAGATTTAGGTTCTGGCGCCGCAAGGTGTGAGAGTTCGAGTCTCTCCGTCCGCACCATCTTCTAATCCGGTAGCCTCCGCTACCGTCCTCAAAGCCCCGCAGTTCTAGGGGCTTCCAGCGAATTAGGTTTCGCACTCTTCCGCGTGTTTTCGTTAGCAGCCGTGATTTTTTAGTACAGTATCCGGTACAGCCGAATTCGGCATTTGGGATTCTGTACTAGATGGCGCTCACGGACACAGCGGTACGTCAGGCCAAGCCGGCCGAGAAAGAATTCACCCTATCTGACGGCCAGGGGCTCGCCCTGGTCGTGCCTCCGCGCGCCAGTAAATACTGGGCGTTTCGTTTTTCCTGGCTGGGGAAACAGGCGCGGATCAGCCTCGGCACCTATCCCGAGGTGTCTCTGCGCGATGCGCGAGAGAAGCGGGACGAGTTCCGGGCCCTGGTCGCCCGGGGTGTGGACCCCCGGCAGCATCGCCGCGAGCAGCGCCACGCCCAGGCCGGTGCGGCGGCCAACACGTTTGAGGCCGTCGCCAATCGCTGGTGGGATTTTCGCGCGCCTCGGTTGACCGATGGGCGCAAAGGCAGCCGGGCCCAGTCTCGGCGCTACTTGGATAAGGATCTGATCCCGGTGCTCGGGCGTATGCAGATGACGGAAATCACCCGTGCCGACGTGCTGAGTGCAGTCCGGCGCGTGGAGGCGCGTGGCGCGTTGAACGTGGCTGAGAAGTGCCGGACCTGGCTGAACCAGATTTTCCGCTTCGCCATGGCTGAGGGGATCGTCGATCAGAACCCTGCCAGCGACCTGGACATCGTCGCGGTACCGCAGCCGCCGGTACGGCATAACCCGATCCTTCGGGAGGATGGGCTGCCCGAGCTGCTGCGCGCCTTGAGGCAGTACCAGGGGTCAATCGTGACGCGGGTGGGGATTCGCCTGCTGCTGCTGACGGGCGTGCGGACCATCGAATTACGGCAGGCGAGCTGGGATCAGTTCGACCTGGAGGAAGGTATCTGGCGGGTACCGGCGGAGGGGGTCAAGCAACTGCGGAGCCGTGTGCGGACCGAGGGGGACGACATCCCCCCGTACCTGGTACCGCTTTCGAGGCAGGCCATCGAGGCGCTGCGGGAGATCCGGCCCGTATCCGCCAAGTTCCCATACGTGCTGCCGGGGAGGAACGACCCCCGGCAGATGATCAGCGAGAACACCCTGAACGGCGCCATCAAGCGCATGGGCTTCAAGGGGCGGCTGACGGGGCACGGCCTGCGCGGGACGATCTCAACGGCCCTGAACGAGCAGGGCTTCAACCGCGACCACATCGAGGCCCAGCTCTCGCACGCCGATCCGAACAAGAGCCGGGACTCGTACAACCATGCGCAGTACATCACGCAGCGGCGCGAGATGATGCAGTGGTGGGCTGACCATCTTGATCGGCTGGAGGCTGATTCCGCTGACGGGCAGCCTGCAGGCGCTGGCGGCACCACTCGGTGATGTCGCTCTCGACCCAGGCCACAGCTCGGGCGCCGAGCTGGACCTGGGCCGGGAAGTCGCCGGCCTTGATCATCTCGTAGATCTTGGTGGTGCCCAGGGCCACGCGGCGGCGTACTTCGGGCAGGCGGATGTAGCGGATCTCGTCGTTGTCGTTCATCGTGTACTTCTCTCGGCCGGCGTTCCCGGCCTCTCCAATTCTGTGGATACCGGTCACGCGGCCTGGCGAACGGGCCAGGCGCCCATCGCGTCGTAGATGCGGTCGGCCAGGGACTCGTCCAGGGATACATCGTCAGGGATGGCGATCCAGCCCGAGGCCACCAGGTGCCTCGGGTTGCAGCCGGCCAGGTGGGCGCGGTAGTGCGCCTCGATCACCTCGGTGAGCTGCTCGGCACGGTAGATCCCCTGCGGGGCGACCTCAGTGTTTTTGACGTAGCGGTTGCCAGCCTGGTCGACGCACAGCGCGCTGATGTAGATGCACCAGGGGTGCGCCACATCGCACACCGCGTCGACCATCGGGCGGGAGCGGATCAACTTGGCCGTCTTCCAGTTCACCAGGTGCTGGCTGCCGGCCGGGTCGATGTTGACCACGGCGGCGTGGTTGGCTCGAACCAGGGCGCGGCAGTTGCGCTCCAGGCGCTGGCGACGGTTGTGAGGTTTGCGAGTGCTCATCTCAGGCGCTTCCCGGTGTTGAACTTGGCAGCCTTTTCGCTACAGCGGTGGGCTTGATTGCAGCTGCCATCTCAAGCATGCGGAGGTCATCGTCGGTTAGGTTGGGGCTTTCATCGGTGTCAGCGCTTGGCCCAAACAGCCGGTTGGCTTGCACGAAAGCCTCAAACGCTACTTGCAAATGCTCCCCGAGCGCTTTTCGCATCGTGTCGAAGTAGATTTCGAACTCAATTGCTTCCGCAGGCGTGAGCTTGAAGCCGATCTGATTGCGCCTTGACTTGTTGATCAAGTAGTTGATCTTGTTCACTTGGCACACTTTGCCTGCGACTTGAAGCGCGAGGCTTCGCTCCATTCGGCTCTTCACTTTGAACCAGTATGTTGAGCGTCGCTCTTCTTCGAGGCTATCGAGGGTCAGCCCGTGTCGTTCGAGCATCTTCTCCAGCATGCGTCGAGCATTGGTCTTCTCACCGCCGACGCCACGCTCCGCCAGTGCCTGGAGCTTCCGGAGCTTTGCTTGCAGTCTGTCATCCATGGCTCTTGTCCTCGGCCTTGGCCAGCTGCAGTTGCGGCACAGCCTCGAACAACGCGTCGAGCAGGGCCTCCACATTGCGTGGGTCGCACCAGTCCAGGCCCTGCGGATCGTTTTCGTACAGCCATGAACTCGCGGCTTTGCCCATGGCTTCGCGGAAGCCCTCCGGCATCACCGCCGCCCTCTGCTGTTCGGATGCAGGCGGGGTGGGGGCGGCGGTTGAGGTGCCGTCCAGCTTTATGGCGCCTTCCTCCGGGTACTCGTCCAGCCAGCAATAGAGTCCAGGCCCTGAATGACATTCGGCCCCACCAGTGGAGATGATGACTTCCTGGTCCAACTGCTCCTCGGTGTTGTCTGGCGCCAGGAACGACAAGGCTTCGCGGAGTTGATGGCCGTTGATGAGGATGCTGCAGTCTTTGTTGGTCATGCTGCGAGTCTCCGGTATTGATCGATCATGTCGCGGGCATTGGCAGAGATGAGGGCGTCGGCCTCGTCGGGGCAGACGCTGTTGCCGATGCCGCGCACCTGGTCGCGCTTGCTGAGGGGGCGCCATTCCAGTTCCCCGGTGAGGGGGTTCTCGAACAGGCCACGGTCGATGATGTAGTCGGGGCCGAAGCCCTGGGCGCTGGCCAGCT
Source organism: Pseudomonas sp. zfem003 (assembly GCF_032621675.1). Lineage (NCBI taxonomy): Bacteria > Pseudomonadati > Pseudomonadota > Gammaproteobacteria > Pseudomonadales > Pseudomonadaceae > Pseudomonas > Pseudomonas sp. zfem003. The sequence continues at coordinate 161,962 of NZ_JAVYJG010000007.1, forward strand.
CGCGCGGGGTCAGCATGCGCAGGGTGATGTCCACCAGGACGTACCCGCCGATGAGGATCAGGTCCGCCTGGGTGGGGAACTGCTCCGGCAGGTAGCGGTGCATGAAAAGCGCGCAGCGGCGGGCCTTCTCCATCAGGTCCGGGGCGAGCAGATCGGCCGGAACCTGGGTGGTGGTGACCAGCCCGAGGCGGTCCCGCGTGGGGGCGGTGTGCATGGGCTCGTCGGCGGCCTGCCACTGCCCGCCGGTGCTGTAGTACTTCACCAGGAAGGCATTGACCATGCGCTGGTTGCACCCCGCCTGGGTGATGGTGGAGACGGGTTCGGCCATGCCGCGCCCAGCGCCGGTGTAGAACCCGCCATTGGCCTGGTCCATGAACGCCGACACCACCGCGTGGTGCCCGCCGCTGGTGGAGACGACCCCAAGCGGCGCCTGCAGCTCGCTGCCGACGCTGCCCTTGCGCAGGGTGACGATGTGGGCGGCGACCAGGGCGTGCTTGGTACCACCCGCCACCACCGTGCCCAGGGGCTTGTCGATGCCCGGGGCGCGTGGCGCTTGCCCCTCGCGCTCCCCGTACCCCACTTGGATCAGCGTAGGGGCTGCCATGGCGAAGTGTCCGCCCTTCACCTGGGCCACCTGAGTGCGCAGCGGCTCTGCCGCACTGAAGGTGCGCTGCCGGGAGGCGTTGGCGAACTCGGTGAGGAAGGGCGCGCCGGTTGCGGTACCGCCTTCAATGCCTGGCATCGCCTGGGCGGGTACCAGGAAGGGGCGGTCGGTGGCCATGACGTGTCGCCAGATGCCCTTCGCTACTCGTTTGCAGGTGTTCACCACCGGCTCCTTGTCGATGATGCTCGAGCCCAGGTCGGTGAAGTCCAGCACCTCGGCGACGACCTTCCACGGCTTCTGCTTGCCGGTGGGCGTCTTGTGGCAGGTCGGCGCCGGCCAGACGATGGGGCGGCCGTCGGTGCGCCCGATCATGTACAGGCGCTTGCGAGTGGTGCCGGCACCGGCGTTGGCAGCGATGCGCACCTGGTGCTCGACCTGGCAGCCCATGCCGCGCACCAGGGCAGCCTTTGGTACCCACTGACCGATGGCGTCGAGGATCTCGGGCATGTCCGGGTGATCCTCGGGCACGCCCGTGGTGAGCGCGGCCAGGAACGCCTCGAAGGTGCGCCCTTCCTCGGCCTTGATCGGGTAGCCCTCGGCGTCCAGCGGGCCCCATTTGCGGAACTCCTCGACGTTCTCCAGCAGGAACAGGCGCGGGCGGGTGGCATAGACCCAGCGCACCACCACCCACGCCAGGCTGCGGATATTGAGGTTGCGCGGCTTGCCGCCCTTGGCCTTGGAGAAATGCCGGCAGTCGGGCGAGGCCCACAGGATGCCCACCGGCTGGCCGCCGGTGGCGGCTACCGGGTCCACCTCGAACACGTCGCTGATGAAGTGACGGGTGTTCGGGTGGTTGGCGCGGTGGACGGCGATGGCCACCGGGTTGTGGTTGATGGCGATGTCCGGGTCGCGGTACGCGCGGCGCCCGCCCTCGCTGGCACCGCCGTGGCCGGCGAACAGATCGACGAACAACTCATGCCCCAGCGGCAGCGGGCGTGTCTGCGGGATGCGTTGGAAGGCGGTCATGCGTCACCTTCCTTCCACTGGGGTGCGCCCAGCTTTTTCGCGCCGCAGGCGCAGCTGTATACGCCGCGCTTGGATATGTGGACTGAGTTGCCGCTGATGCTCTGGCAAACCCGGTTGTGTTTGAAGGTCCAGCGGTGCCGGGTGGCGAGCGTGCAGGGTTTTATGTTCTCGGCCATCATTCGCCTCCCAAGCTCGGCTCGGCTGGATGCTCAGACTGGATGCGTTTGATCTCCTCGGTCGCGACTTCCCACCATTTGGCTCCATGGGCCAGGTATAGGGTCAGCATCCAGTGAACCACCGCAGCCTGTTCGTGCTCGGCCTTCGGGTTGATCTCGGCACCGCCGAGCCGCAGAACCTGCGCGATATGACCGCACCGGAAGTTGGGGCGGCCCAGTATCTGGAGCAAGTGCTCATCCATGTCTGGGATGGCGAAGACAGCCCGCTGCTGTTCGGGTGCAGGCGGGGTAGGTGTGTTCCGCAGCATCGCCTTCCATTGCGAGTCCGGGCATTCGCCGTAACCTTCCTCGTAGCGCTCATAGCTCGCGTGGAATGCCTCGCGCATTTCTGGCGTAGGCTCCATCGGCACGAGCTTCCACCCCTCTGGCACCCCAGCAGGAAGCGGAGCGGCCTCTGCTACCGCGTCAACCTCAAAGAAACGCCGCGTAAGGGCCGGCTGCGGGCCGGTGTAGCTGTCAGAGGGGCGGCAGTGCGGGCGGCCGCAGTTGTGCGCATACGGATCTCCGCAGAAGTCGGCGGCTTCGTGGTTCGCCTCGGCGGTGGCGATTTCCCGGGCGTGCGAGTAAGCCGCGGTGACCAAGGAGCGGGCGTGCGCGATGGAGTTGGCGAGCTGGACCAGGTTCGTCGCGAGCAGCAGCCCGGGGGTGTGCATGCTCTGGATGTTGAGCTTCATGCGCACCTCCGGCGGTGAGCCAGCAGCTGCTGCTCCATCAGGTGGCTGTGGTAGTGCATGGCGGCCTCGGCCGGGCTCCACGGGGTGATGGTGGCCGGGTGGGGCTCGATGCCCTCCAGGCACTCCCAGGGCGTGGAGTCGTCCGGCAGCAGGTCGCGTTTCTCGGTGGCGAGGGCGACCAGATCGGCATGGCGGATCTCCTCGGCGCCGAATTCCGGGTCGATGCCGAAGCGTTCACAGATCACCACGTGCATGGCCTTCTCGGCCTGGTGGTAGACCGACTCGAAGTGCCGGAGGGCGATGGCGCCCGGGGCGCTGGAGGCGCAGAGCGTGAGCTGCTCCAGGGAGGTGGTGAGGTTGCTGCGTGCCACCTTGCTGCTCAGGCTGCTGGCCACCAGGTCCACGATGTCGCGGGTCTGCTGGGGGAACTCCTTCAGCAACAGCTTCAGGGGCTGGATCACGTCGCCCAGGTACGCCTCAGCGGCGTCGTGGAGCAGGCCGGCCAGCTTGAGTTCATCCGGCAGCAGGGTGGCCACCAGCACCGAGTGCTGCGCCACGCTGTAGAAGCTGCGGGTGTGGCCGCCGAACCGGCACAGGTTGCCGAGGGCGTGGCTGATGTCGCTGGTATGGACGGCGTGCGCAGCGGGCGCGGCCAGGTCCATCTTCCGGCCGGAGTGGGTGAGCATCCAGTTCATCACTGGCCTCCTTCTACGAGGTCAATGCGGTTCATGTCGTCCTCGGTCAGGTTTTCACCGAGGCGGATGTTTTCGTCGATGCTGAGGGCGGTGGTTATCACGGACAGGGTGTCGAGCAGGTCGTGCTTGTCCCAGTGGCCGTGCTCGTCCACCGCGTCGTTCTTCCAGCAGTGGCAGAAGCGGTCTTGAGGCACGACGCGGGTAACGGGGCGGTTGTAGCCCACGCAGATGAATGAGCCGCCGTCTGTGGCGATGACGTTCTGCAGCGGTGCGCAATCAAGGTTGCGCGGGCAGGTTTCCGACTGGCTCATGCTGCACGCTCCTGCTCGACCGCCTCGACCGCCTCGACCGCCTCGGCGGCATCAAGGGCCTCGTTCACGCGCTGGGCCAGGCGTTTGCACTGGTCGTGGGCGGTGCGGGCCTGGGCGGCGACGTTCTCCGCGTCGATGCGAAATGCCATGTCTTCCAGCAGGCTCAGTTGGCCGGCCACCTTCATCAGCCAGCTGGCGTCCTCGCGGGTGAGCGGGTTGGAGCGGCGGGCGTAGTGGGCGATTCGTTGGTCGGCGTCCTGCATCACCGCCTCCAGGCGCTCGCGTGAGGCCTTGGCGGCTTCGGCCAGTTGCTGCTCGGTGGCTTTGCGGTCGGCGGCGTGCTTGGCACGCAGGCTGGCCATGTCTTCGTGCAGGGCCTCGAAGCGCAGGCTGGCCTGCTGCTGGGCGTCTTGGTAGCCGGCTTCGTAGCCTTTGGATTCGGCCTTGCGGTGGAGGCAGACGGCGCTCCAGAACATCGAGGCGGCGATGATCAGGCCGATGATGGCCAGCAGGATGAGGTCGAGGTCGGTCGGTTGCATGTGCTGTGTCTCCGGGTAGGTGCCCGGCGCCGGGAATGGTTGTCAGAGTCCGGCGGCCGGGGCTTGAACGGGTTACTTGATCAGCTGGAACTCGCCGAGGGTCAGCGGGATGCCATCACCCAGCTGCTCGTGCAGGACGCGCTTGAAGTCCTGCGCGATGGCCTCGCGCTGCGACTCCTCGCCCACCCAGCGCAGCTTGAGGATGGGGGCATTGCTGCCGGTGAGGACCGACAGGCGCAGCACGATGGTGACCGGGGGCAGGCCGTCGTAGGGCACGGCCTCGAAGGTGAAGCCGGTGGGGAGCACCTCCAGGCTGCGGGCCTCGATGGCGTCCATCTGGCTGCGGGAGGCGGAGAAGTCGCCCACCTCACTGGTGCTCGACTTCTTCGAGTCGATGGTCATGCGGCGGATGCCGTTGATTGCCTGGAGCAGCGGCAGCTCCTCCTCACCCATGAGGGCAGTGAGGTGCTGCTGCCAATCCTCCAGCCACTCGGCCAGGTCCTGCTGGCTCAGGGGGTTGCCCACCGTTTTGGTCAGGGAGCGGAAGGCGGCGGTTGCCTTGAGCGCCAGGGTGGCGGTGTCGTCACCGTGGCCTGGCTCGTCGATGGTGCCCAGGTTGAAGATGATGATGCTGCTCATGTTGTCCTGGTCGACGAAGCCGGCCGGGGCGTTTTCCTCGGCGGCAGCGGCGTGGCGCTTCACGTACTCGGCGAAGTCCGCGATGGAGTGGGTCGCCATGCGGCCCCGGAAGCGGTAGCGGTGCAGTTCGTGCGGCTCCAGGTTGTGCAGGCGCACCGCCTCCGGCAGCACGGCCAGGCTCGCGCCGTGGGGGAAGTCGATTTTGGCCTGGGCGGCGGTCAGAGCGTTGCCCAGGATGAGGTCGAGGGTGTCTTTGGTGAGCATGTGCATTTCCTTGTGGCGTCAGAGTGGTGGTGCGGTTGATCAGGTGCGCGGGGTGACCGGCGTGTCTTCGCGCTGGAACAGCTGGTCCGTAGGGTTGGTCATGAACAGCTGCAGGCCGTCCGGGGTGACGTACAGCGGCGTATCGAGGGTGGTGTCCTCGCGGCGCTTGCCCCGCTTGGTGGGCTCGACGAAGTCCAGGGTGTGGGTGACGTTGACCTGGTGGCTCTGAGCGATCTGCTTGAGCTTGAAGGTGACCACGACCTGGCCTTGCTTGCCGTACTCCACGCAGCCGGCGGCAACGTTGGAGAGGGCCTGCCCGAGCTGCTGGGCGAACACCCCGGCGTTGAGGGACTGGAGGAATTCGGATGCGTCGGTGGGTTTCATGTGCTGTGCCTCTTGGTTGTACGTCGTCAGAGTTGCCCGGATCGGCCGGGCGCCGGTCAGGCCACCTGGCTCGATTGCGCGTCGAGCCAGTTGGCCAGGTCCTGCAGCCGCACCCAGGGCTTGGCCAGCCGTGAGGGGCTGTGCTTGTAGGTGGGCAGGTTCACCTTCCCGCCGGCGATCAGCTTGCGCAGGTGCTTGTCCGTCTTGATGTGCGGGAAGTAGTGCTCCCTGACCGTGGTCAGGGGCAGGCTGGTGGCCTTCCACTGGACCAACAGCTGGTCGAGGGTGGTTTTCATCAGGCGCAGACCCTCTTGAGGTGATCCTTGCGGGCGGCCTCGATCAGCTCCTTGCCGCGATGCTCGAAGGCGTTCTCGGCCAGCGCGAGGAAACGGTCCGATTCTTCCCAGCTCACCAGGCCCAGCGCCCTGGCTAAGGCTGCCGCGCCATAGCAGCGAGACACCGAGTAATTGAGCATGAAGTCGTTCGTCGCGGAGCGGACGGCCTGCGCCTGTTCGAGCAGCGCGTTGTGGGTGGGGGAAGTGATCACGCCTGCCCCCTTGCCAGTTGGCTCTGCAGGAGGGTCACGGTGGTGCTGACGGTGGGGCCGTTGACCATCGCGAGCAGCTGGCGGTTGGGGCCGATGATCAGGGCGCCGTAGGGGCGCTCCGGGTCGGTGGTCAGGGTCACGTAGGGCACGTAGCCGATGGGGGTGGCCTCGACCAGGCGGGTGAATAGCTCGACGAGTTCGGTGGTGCGGTTCATGCGGCGTCGTCCGTGTGCTGTGTGATGGTGATGCCGAGCTGGGTGGCGAGCCAGGCGATGCCCTGCTCGGTGACCATCAGCACGGCGTAGTGCCGGTAGCTGCGGGTGGCTTCGACCCAGCGCGAGCGCGGGTCCATGAACAGGCGGCCGCCACCGATGTGACGGGCAGCCAGGCTGCCGTCACGGTTGAGTGCGCGGGTTTCGCGCAGGTGGTTGCGCAGGGTGCTCTCGCGGATGCCCAGCACCTGGGCAGCCTCGCGGATCGTCCGGTTCATGACGGCTGCCCTCAGGCTGCGCGGCGGTGGCGCATCAGGCGCGAGATGGCGCTGTCGACCTGGTCGTACAGCGCTTCCAGGGTGCCGTTGTTCTCGATCACGTAGTCACTGGAGTACCGGCGCACGCCGGCCTCGGTGGGGTGATCGCTGACTGGGCTGACCCCGGGCCGGCTGATGTGGAAGATGACGCCGCCGTTACTGCGCACCCAGTCGGCTTCCATCTCCAGGCGAACATCGCTGATCACCACGCCCTTCATGGCCTGGTCGTGCTCGGCGAGTAGTTGCAGGTTCTGCTCAGCCAGCAGCAGCCAGACGTGCGGATGAACCATCTCCCGGCCCCACTCGGTGCCGAGCAGCTGCATCAGCTCGCGCGGGGATTTGCCCAGCCAGGGCAGCGGCAGCTCCTTCTCGGCGCCGTCCAACTGGGCGGCGGTGAGGTGGAACATCGAGGCGATGGCCTGCTTGAACGGGTCGGCGAAGGCGTAGGTGATGAGGGTGAGGTGTGCTGCCAGGTAGCGGGCGACGGTGTCTTTGCCCGCGCGGGCGTGGCCAGCAAGGCCGATCAGGATCTGGCTCATGCTGCGTCACCCCCGAACGGGCCGCTGTTGCCTTGGTCGGTGACGACGAAGCGGCGGCCTTCAGTGTGGGCGGGCAGGTAGTTCACTGCGCCGGTGGCGAAGTGGAAGTGGGCGTGAGGGTTCTGCAGTTGAGCCTTGCCGCCATGGATCACCACCAGTTGGCCGGTGGCCTGCTGGATGGTACGAACGGCATCAGGGTTGGTGGTGCAAGCCGGGTGCAGGAGCACCGGGCAGCGGGTGTGCTGTGTCGATTGCATGTCGCGTACTCCAGGGGGTAGTCAGAGTGGGTACGCGACAGACAATACATTTGTGAATATTGCAGGTCAATTCATTTGTGAATTGATCTTGGTCCTACGTCGTCGATTCATCCATGAGCCTGTGACGACGCCGCAAATCTCCGTCCCTTCCGGTACGTGAATGATGCGATTGGGGAAGTCCGGGTTGAGCGCAAGGAGGAAGGTGCCCTCCTCAGTAACTTGCAGCCGCTTGAACGTTGCCTGGCCGTCCGGTGTGCGGGCGACGATGTCATCGTCGTGCATAGGTTCAATGCTGGGCTCAACAAGAATCAGCTCGCCTGGGCGGTAGTCGGGGGACATGCTTGTCCCCCGAACTTCAAGGCAGAACGCGCCTTTACTATGGGGGAATGGGCAGTCAAGCCATTCCTCCGCGTAGCCTGGTTCGAACAAATCAATCGCCTCACTTAGGGCGCCTGCCTGCACCCAAGAAATCCGAGGGACGCGGCCTTTGATATCTGGGCCGGTAACTACGTTCTCGTCGAACTCGTTGGCTAGTTTGCCAGCCAGCAGCGCGGCCGAGTCCACGCCTAGGGCCTTCGCCAGCTTGTTGACGTTGTCGATTCGTGGGCTCTTCGCATCGCCCGCCAGGATGCGATGGGTGGTCGGCTGGGGCACGCCTGAACGGCGTGCGAGTTCTCCCTCGGACCATCCATGTTCCTTGAGCTTTTCAGTGAGCAGGCGGCCAATGAGCTGCCCTGAGACTGCCATGCGATAGAGGCTCCGTATTCCTAAATGAATAATTCAGGATTGTATTGTCTGGCCCTACTCATCTGCGTATTATGGCTGTCGATTCATTTGTGAATTGAAAGGGTCTGCCATGACCATCCGAGAAATGCTTTCCGCACTCCGAGACGCTGGGCTTTCCCAGCAACAGATTGGCGACTTGGCCGGAGTCAGCCAGCCGACGATTTGCCGGGCTGTTCGGGGTTCTGACCTCAAATATGAGATCGGCAAGAAGATCGAACAGCTCTACCTCCGCAGCGTTCCGCAGGGGCGTGCTGAGGAAAACTCCAAAGCCTTGCCAACGAGTAGGGCTTGAAGGGAGCCGGCGCGGGACTCTGACCTCCCGCGCCGGCTGGGTGCCAGTCAAGGGCTCTGACCCCCTTGGTCTGGCTTACGACGACACAGCACATGCATCGGTCGTGGTCATAGAGTAGGGCGCGCCTTGCTCGATGGCTACACCGTAACGGAGCCATTTACGGTTATGAGCCGCATTGACCTCTTGCCGGACGCCGGTCCGGTGTTCTCCCTCCGCCAGGCGCTGTACCGCGCCGGGCGCGACTACAAGGGCGGGTTGACCGCCCTTGCCCATGAACTGGCGATGGACCAGGACACCCTCCAGAAGAAGCTGAAATTCACCGAGGAACGCCGCTGGCTGACCCCGGACGAGATGGAGGAAGTCATCGCTGCCACCCGCGACCCTCGATTGCTGGACGCCCTGATGCGGCCGGCCGGCGCGGTGTGGTACCGGCCCGAGCCGGTGACGGCGACCCACGAAGCCCTCAAGGCCGTGGGCGCGCTGCTGCAGAAAGAGGGTGAGTTTGTCGGCAGCCTGCACGCGGGCGCGGCAGACAACCGCTGGCAGCGCCATGAAGTGGCCGAACTGGAGTACCACGGCCACCAAGTGATCCGCGCGGTGCTGGGCATCATGGCCGGTGCTCGGGCGGCGATGGAGGGGGATGACCTCGATGAATGAGCGCTTCCTCGAAATCGTGCAGGCCGCCCAGGAAGAGGCCCTGCAACACCGCATCGACAACCGCGTGCGCTACCAGGGCGAGAGTGCCGAGGAGTGCGACGACTGCGGACAGGAGATCCCCAAAGCGCGCCGTGAGGCGGTACCGGGGTGCCGACTGTGCGTCCAGTGCCAGGGCTTCGCGGAGCGCAAGGCATGCCGGTGACTCTCCCTGCCTCTGACGCTCCTCTTTCCGAATGGGCCGAGGCCTACATCAATCACTACGGGCTGGCACTGGTGCCGATCCCTCCGGGCGAGAAGGCCCCGAAGGGGGAGGGCTGGAACCAGCCCGGCGGCTATTTCACCGACGCCGAGCAGGCGCGGGCCTTCTGGCAGAAAAGGCCGAAGTTCAACATGGGCGCGGTGCTGGGCCCGGGGCGGGTGTGCTCGCTGGACGTGGATGACGTGCAGTGGACCCGGCACGTGCTGTTCGACCAGCTGGGCCTCGATCTGGATGCGATGGCGCTGGTGTTCCCGACTGTGGTGGGGAACCCGGCGCGCTTCCGCATCCTGTTCCGGGTACCGGATGGCGTCGAGCTCACCCGCCACTCGCTGAGCTGGCCGAATGAGAAGGACCCGGACGGCAAGCAACTCCGCCGGGCGATGGCGTTGGCGAAGGCTGCGAAGGCCGAGGGCAACAAGGAAGCCGAGGCAGCCGCGCGCACGTTGGCGGATGGCTTCAAGCCCTTCACGGTGTTCGAGCTGCGGGCGGGCCTGGTCCAGGACGTGCTGCCGCCCTCGATCCACCCGGGTACCGGCAAGCCCTACACCTGGCGCACGCCTCCAGGCGAGGTGCTGCCTGAGCTGACCCCGGAACTGCTGGCCATCTGGAACAACTGGGATGCGTTCAAGCGCGACGCGGAGGCTGCCTGCCCGTGGCGCCCGGTGCCGAAGGCGAAGCCGAAGAAGGAGGCCAAGCGGCCGGCGGCGAAGCCCGGCAGCGGCGCCTCGGTGATCGAGGCCTTCAACCAGGCCCACGATGTGGAAAGCCTGCTGGAGTCCCACGGGTACGAGCGGCGTGGCAGGAAGTACCTGTGCCCGCAGAGCAGCACCGGCCTGCCGGGCATTACCATCAGCGAGGGCAAGATGTTCTCGCACCACGGCTCCGATCCGCTGGCCAATGGGCACCAGAACGATGCGTTCGATGTGTTCTGCATCCTCGAGCACAACGGGGATCAGGGCGCGGCGGTGAAGGCTGCAGCGCGCATCCTGGGCATCGACCACAAGGCGACCCCTCGGGCACCTGAACCGCCGCCCCTGGGCGATCTGCCGCCGGTGAGCGAGTACGCGGAGCAGCTCGGCCCCGAGGGTGAACTTCCCCCAGCCCCATCCGATGAGGATGGCGACGATGCGCCAGGCGGCTCCGACGACGACGGGGGGGAGGGGGAGACCCTGACGCTGGCCAAGCTGCTGCGGCGCTATGCCCTGGTGGAGGGCACGACCCATGTGTGGGACGTGGACAAGGCGCGCAAGCTCAAGCGCGCGGCGTTCGAGGCTCACGTGGGCAAAGACCTGTTCAAGGAGTGGGCCGCCGTCATCGATCCGAAGCGGAAGAAGCGCATCAGCGAGGACCAGGTCAAAGAGATCGAAGACGCTCGCAAGATGGCGGGCAAGAAGGTCGACGCCCTCGGCATGGCGCCCCTGATCCGCTACGTGTACATCGACGGCACGAAGGACGTGTGGGACTACGCGAAGAAGAGGCGCATCCCCGAGGGTGCCGTGAAGATGGCCCTGGGCGACGCCTATGGGCTTTGGCTGAACAGCGCGGAGCGGCGGGTGGTGGACGTGGAGCACATCACGTTCGACCCGACCATGACGGTGGACCCGAAGGTCTATATCAACACGTTCGAGGGCCTGCCCCTGGAGCCGGTACGCGATGACGCGGCCTGCGAGAACCTGCGCTGGCTGGTGAGCTTCCTCTGTAACCATGCTGCCGAGGCGACTACCTGGCTGACCCGCTGGCTGGCCTACCCGCTGCAGCACACCGGGGCGAAGTTGGATACGGCGGTGCTGATGCACAGCATCACCGAGGGCTCGGGCAAGTCCCTGCTGTTCTCGGTGGTGATGGGCGCCATCTACGGGCGCTACGCGGCGACGGTGGGGCAGACCCAGCTGGAAGGGAACTTCAACGCCTGGCAGAGCGGGAAGCTGTGGGCGGTGTTCGAGGAAGTCGTCAGCCGGGACCAGCGCTACAACCAGGTCGGCAAGATCAAGCAACTGATCACCGGCCAGACGGTTCGCATCGAGTCGAAGTTCGTGAACGGCTGGGAGGAAGCCAGCCACATGAATGCGGTGTTCCTCTCGAACGAGATCATGCCGTGGCCGATTGCCGAGGGGGATCGACGTTTCCTGGTCATGTGGCCCGAGGCGAAGCTGCCGGCCGACCGCCAGGTGGCGATCAAGAAGGAGTTGGCGAACGGCGGTGTGGCGGCGTTCTACGCCTGGCTGCTTAACGTGGACCTCGGCGACTTCGATGAACAGACCAAGCCTCCGGTGACGCCGGCCCGGGAGCGCCTGGTGGCGCTGTCGCGGGCGACCTGGCAGACGTTCCTGCACCTGTGGCAGGTGGGCGACCTGGGGCAGGGCCTGTGGGCGCCATGCCTGTCCAGCGACCTCTATGCGCTGTTCCTGGAGTGGTGCCAGCGGAACAAAGAACACTCGATGAGCCACACGAAGTTCTCGCTGTTCATCAGCGCTGAGGTGGAGAAGACGCGGCCCATCCCCTGGACGGATGGCAACACGCGGCGCTTCGGCGCCTTCTTCTTCCCCACGGCCAAGGACGCCTCTTCCCCGCCCCCATCTGTCTCGTCGGCAGCGTTGGGTAAGCAGGTCGAGGAGTGGCGGCGTTTGGCCAAGCTCGCCGGCTGGTCGGTGGAGGCGTGGGACCACGTCAAGGCGGCTGCAGCATGAGTGCGCGTGCATGTGTGTTGGGTGTGTTGGGTTGGTGTCGGGTTGGTTCTGGTAACCCAACACAACCGGAACCCCCTAACGGCGGGCGTTCTGGCGGTCTGTGTCGGGTGTGTTGGGTTTTCACGCGCGCGGGCGCGTGCGCGCAGTTTTCCTGCGTTATCCAACCCACTCAGGGCGATGCGTTTTTTTCTACATGCGAGGACCGAAAAACCCAACAAACCCAACACACCCCACACAACTATATGCAATGCATTGTTTTTAAAGGGTTTTGTGTGTGTTGGGTGTGTGTTGGGTTGGCGGTTTTTGTGTTGGGTTGGGTTTTCGGCTGGGGGGCGGGCGCATGATTGAGGCAATTGAGGTGCTGTTGATGCACTGGGGCGAGGAGCTGCGCACCAACGGCTCGGCCGGTGGCCTGGGCAGCATGCTCGGGACGGTGATGGAGTACGGAGGCTGCGCGCCCCGTGGCGGCGTGAAGGGCAGCCGGGAGCTGCTGGCCGGCTCCGGGCCGGACTACGTGGCCGAGGAAGTGCAGGCGGGGCTGTGTGCGCTCGCGGGCTCTGACGATGCCGAGAAGCTGATGCGCCTGGCCGAGGTGCGTTACCGCGCAGAGCCGCGCCTGAGCATCAGTGAGCAGGCGGACGTGCTGGACCTGGGCCGAGGTGCCCGAGGCAGCAGCGCCTACTACCGGCTGCTGGATCGGCTGCACGAACGGCTGCAGGTGGAACTGCTGGCCCGCCAGCAGCGCCTCAAGGCGAGGCGGCGCGAGTCGGGGAGGGAGGGTGCCCGGCATCGGGCGATGGCTATCAAGCAGGCCAAGGCGGCGCACCAGGCACGCGGTAGCGACCTGTTCAAGGGTGGCAGCCGATGACCGCTCGTCGGGTCACTCGGCGCCGGTCGGCGCCCGTCAGGCTCCAGTCGGCGCCGTAGCGGTTCTACCGATAACGAGGGGTTTTCGGTTTGAAAATCGGCAGGTACAACGTAGGCACGATTTGAGATTTGCGCCTAGCGCAGACAGAGCGCACGTGCTGTGTGCGACACCCACCAGGCCCCCAGCCTGGACTGCGAGCCCCGCCATGTGCGGGGCTTTCTTTTTCCGGCCTTTGGCCAGCAGGGAGGTTAACGATGGGCGAGCCAGCGAGCACGGTGGGTGCTGTGGTGGCCGGTGCTGCCGGCGCTGGTGTGGCGGGCTTCATGACAAGCGTGAACGGTGAGGCGGCGGTCGGTGCCCTGATGGGCGCGCTGATCTACTTCACCACGACCCGTGAGCTGCCGGTGGTCAACCGGGTGATCTTCTTCATGGTCTCGTTCGTCATGGGCTACCTGTTCGCCCCGGCCATCGTCGGGGTCGAGATCATGAACACCCGCCCGTTCCAGTTTCCAGGGCCTGCCGCGTTCGCTGCCAGTTGCCTGGTGGTGGCAGTGTCCCTGGCAGCGATCAGGCGGCGAGGCCCGGCCATCAGCGCGGGCGGGGAGAAGGGGAACGATGGCTAGTGCTCTGCTGACCCAGGTGGTGTTCTGGACGTGCGTGGTGATCTTCGGTCGCCTGTTCACGTACCAGCGTGGTGATGCACGGTTTCGTCGTGGGGTGTCGATCCTCGCGACAGTGGTGATGGGATGCGCCGGTGTCACGGTCATCTACATCCTGAAAGGCGAGCTGCGATTGCCGGCCCAGGGCTGGCCGCTGGCAGTCCTGCTGCTGGTGTTCGCAGCCGCTGTGATCCGCTCGGGTGGCAACCTCGCGGGCGTCCTCCGCCCTGAGCCCGGCCCAGTCTGGACCGGCGCCGACCGGCGACGCCCGGCGTCCCCACCCCGGCCCCCCCAGGGGGGGTGAAAGACGGGTCCTTCCTGGGGTTTTTCACCGTACGGGCGCGTAGACCGCGTTCTGTTCACAGATTGGCGGGCCTATAGGGGGTTCCGCTTCCGGTGCTCTGCGCCGGGCCTTCCAGAGGTTTTCACATGCCCACCCAACGTGACATCGCGTTGCACCTCGACATGAGTGAGCGCAACTGCCGCGACGTGCTCAAGGGGCTGGACCTGGACTGGACAACCGCCTCGCTCGACGAGATCCGCATCGCCTACATCCGCGACCTGCGGGAGAAGGCGGCGGGGCGCGGGGGCAGCCAGGTCGAGGCCCTGAATAACGCGCGCATCGAAGAATCCACGGTCAAGGCCGCCAACGGGCGCCTGGCCTACCACGAGAAACTGGGAACGCTGGTTCCGGCGGCTGATGCCGCGCTTGCGTTGCGCGACTGGTGCGCCTTTGCCAACCGGGAATACCTGGGCGGCGTCGAGAAGGTGATCCACCAGCTGGAGGCGGCGCACAAGATCAGCGTCGACCGCGACGGAGTCAACCGCATTGTTGGAGCTACAGTCAGCCGAATTGGCGGCCATGCGGATCGTCTTGGCCAACGCATTGCTGGACGCGGCGCAGCAATTCAATCCCCCGAAACTGATCCCGACGACTGAGTACCTGGAGCGGGAGTACAACCTGCCCGAGGAGGCAGGCGTGCTGCACGGGCTCTACCAGTTCTACTACACGCCGTACTTCATCGGCGTCGCGCTGGCCCTGGACGACCCCGAGGTGAAAGAGGTCGACCTGATGAAGGCCGCGCAGATCGGGTGGACGTACTTCCTGATCGGCTACATGTTCAAGCTGATCACCGGGCGCCCGATGCCCATCATGGTGCTGTTCGCCAAGGAGGGCGACGGGAAGAGCTTCCACGACGAGAAGCTCGTCCCGGCCACCAAGGCCAACCCGCCGGTGGCGCAGCGGATGGACGTCACCACGGCGAAGAAGTCCGGCAACCGCTGGAACCACAAGAGCTTCCCCGGCGGCTTCCTCAAGCTGGTCGCCTCCAACTCCCCCGGCAACGTGAAGTCGACCTCCAGCGTCGGCCTGGCCGTGGTGGAAGAGCCCGACGACACCAGCGACGACGTGAAGGGGCAGGGGGACGCCATCGGCCTGCTGGAAGAGCGGGTCAAGCGCTACCCCGGCTCCAAGATCCTGGTGGGCGGCACGCCCTCGCTCAAGGGGATCTCGAAGACCGAGCAGCGCCTCGGACAGACCGACCAGCGCGTGCTGCCGGTGGTCTGCCATGACTGCGGCGAGTCCCACGTGCTCGACTTCGAGCACCTGCACTACTACAGCGCCGACCCGGCCGATGGCGCCCAGCCCCATGAGGTGTACGGCTTCGCCCTGCCGGAGACCGCCTACTACGCCTGCCCGCACTGCGGCAGCACCTGGGACGACTACCAGCGGCAGGAGAACATCCGCAACACCATCTACGGCGCCCTGGAGCGTGGTGACCGCATGGCCGGCTGGGTGCCCACGGCGCCGTTCTACGGTAAGGCCGGCTTCAAAGAGCTGAACGAGCTGTACGCCTGCCTGCCCGGCACCACCATGGCCGAACTGGTGCGCGAGCGCCTGGCCGCCGAGAAGCTGGCCGAGTCGGGCGACCTGAAACAGCTGATCAAGTTCGTCAACCAGAAGGAGGGCCGGCCCTACGCCTACAAGTCCGACATGCCCGACGCCGAGAAGCTGGCCACCCGCGCCGAGGAGTACGACGAGATGGTCGTGCCGGCCGGTGGCCTGGTGCTGCAGCTCACCGTCGACGTCCAGCACGACCGCCTCGCGCTGATCCTGCGTGCCTTCGGGCGGGGTGAAGAAAGCTGGCTGGTCCTCTGGACCGAGATCGCCGCCAAGGCCGGTACCGCCAGCATCGACGACCCGGTGTGGAAGGAGCTGGATCACTACCTGTTCCGCACCTACCGCCACGTGCGCGGCTGGCGCATGCGGGTCGCCGCCGCCAGCATCGACAGCTCCGACGGCCAGACCAACGACGCCGTCTACGAGTACGTGCGCACCCGCCGCAACCGGCTCAACAACCGGCTGCTGGCCATCAAGGGCAGCAACAACGTGGAGGCCGAGATCCTTACCGCCCCGCGCAAGGTCGACCTCGACGGCACCGGTACCAAGGCCTCCAAGTACGGCCTGCAGGTCTACATGGTCGGGGTCAACCGCGCCAAGGATCTGCTGTCCGAACGCCTCAAGCTGGAGGGCAGCGGCCCCGGTCGCATGCACACCTACAAGACGGTGCGCGCCGACTACTTCGAGCAGCTCAACGGCGAGGTCAAGGCGCCCAGCCGCAAGCACGCCGGCAAGAAGGTCTGGCAACGCAAGGCCGGCGCCGCCGTCGAGGCCTGGGACTGCGAGACGTACCAGATCCACCTCGCGCGGTACCAGCGGCTGCACCTGAAGAAGCCCAGCGACTGGGACGACATCGAGGCGCAGCTCATGCAGGCCGACCTGCTCGCCGAGGCCGAACCCGACGACGACGTGCTGCCCGGCACCCTGGCGCCCGCCGCCAGTGACGGGGGCGCACCGCCCAACCTGGCCGACCTGGCCCGGATGATGAACGGAGACCACTGATGACACCCGCAGACAGGCTCAGCGAGGCCCGCCTCGCCCTGCACCAACTGCTCACCGGAACCAGCGTCGTGCGGGTCCAGCGGGACGGCCGCCAGGTCGAGTTCACCCCCGGCAACCGCGCGGAGCTGGAACGCTACATCAACCAACTGGAGGTCGAGACCGGCACCGCACGACCTCTGCGTCGCGGGCCGGCCGGCGTGATCGCATGAGCCAGATTCAGATACTCCACCCCAACGGCCAGCCCGCCCGCCAGGTGCTCAGCGCCTGGCAGGGCGCCGGTGAAGGCTTCGGCGGCCAGCTGGGCAACTGGCAGCCCCCGCTGCGTACCCTGGATGCGGCGCTACTGCCGCAGCTGGACCTGGGCAACGCCCGGGCCGAAGACGTCACCCGCAACAACGCCTTCGCCGCCAACGGCGTGCAGATGCACATCGACAACATCGTCGGGCACCTGTTTCGCCTCAGCTACAAGCCCCGGTGGCAGCGGCTCGGCATCACCGACGCGGACGCCCGCGCCCTCGCGCAGGACGTCGAAGCCTGGTGGACCGAGTACGCCGAGGACCCCATCGGCTGCTGGCTCGACGTCGAGCGCAAGCGCACCGCCACCATGATGGTGCGCGAAGCCATCGCCACCCACACCCGCTTCGGCGAGGTGTGCGCCCAGGGCCTCTGGCTCGACCGCCCCGGCACCCGCATGCGCACCGCCGTCCGGCTCATCAGCCCCAAGCGGGTCAGCAACCCCCGGGGCCGGCGCGACACCGCCCGGCTGCGCGCCGGCATCGAGCTGGACGAGCACGGCGCCGTGCGCGGTGGCTGGGTGCGCTCCGGCGATGGCATCGGCTTTGGCCTCGGCAGCGGCATGGGGCAGGACTGGGTGTTCGTCGAGCGCGAGACGGCCCACGGCCGGCCCAAGTTCATCCACATCTTCGAGCCCATGGAGGACGGGCAGACGCGCGGCGCCAACCAGTTCCTCACCGTGCTGGAGCAGTCCCACATGCTGCCCAAGCTGCAGCACACCAAGCTGCAGAACGCCATCGTCAACGCCATGTACGCCGCGACCCTGGAGAGCGAACTGGGCACCGAGGCCGCCATGCACATCATCGGTGCCGGCGCCGAGGGCAGCGTGAAGAACCTGGCCGGCTACATGATGGCCGTCAACCAGTTCCACAGCGGCAGCCAGCTGCGCCTGAACGGCGTGAAGATCCCGCACCTGTGGCCCGGCGAGCGCCTCAACCTGCAGACCAGCGGCAACGTCGACAACGGGTTCACCGACCTGGAGTCGTCGATCCTGCGCTGGATGGCCGCCGGCCTGAACGTGCCCTACGAGCCCTTCGCCAAGGACTACCGGCAGAGCACCTACAGCAGCGCCCGTGCCTCGATGATGGAGGGCTGGCGCTACTACATGGGGCGGCGCAAGGTCATCGCCGCGCGGTTCGCCACCTACCTGTTCGTGCTGGCCTTCGAGGAGGCCGTGCAGCGCCGCGAGATCACCCTGCCGCGCAAGGCCACCCGCGACTTCTACGAAGGCCGGGCAGCCTGGACGAGCTGCGACTGGATCGGCGCCGGCCGGCTGGCCATCGACGGCCTCAAGGAAGTGAAGGAAGCGGTGCTGCGCATCGAGTCCGGCCTCAGCACCTACGAGAAGGAGCTGGCCCTGCTCGGCGAGGACTACCAGGAAACCTTCGCCCAGCAGGTGCGCGAGATGAACGAACGGCGCGAGGCCGGCCTGCCGCCGCCCAGCTGGTTCAAGGCCGAGCAACTGGCTCCCGAGCAGACCACCCCAACCGAATAAGGCCCGCCCCGCGCGGGCCTTCGTTATCAGGACAGCCCATGAACCTTTACCCGCAGATCGCCAGCCGGGTGCTCAACACGCCCCTGTTGCTGGAGCCCGGCTATGCCCGGGTGTTCTTCAGCGCCCTGTCCAGCCGGCTCGGCATCACCAGCCTGGCCGATTCCGAGGGCGCCATCGAGCCCGGCCACAAGCTGCGCGTGGACGCTCGCACCTACACCAAGACCCGCACCAACGCCTGGGGTATCGAGGAGCCGCTGTTCCAGGTGGTCGACAGCGTGGCCCTGCTCGACGTGAAGGGCACCCTGGTCCACAAGCACGGCTACCTCAAGCCGTACTCGGGCATGACCGGCTATGACGGCATCATCAACCGCGCCGCCATGATGCTGGCCGAGCCTGATGTCAAGGGCATCCTCATGGACCTGCACACCCCGGGCGGCGAGGTGGCCGGGTGCTTCGACACCGTCGACCGCCTGCGGCAGATGGCCGACCAGGCCGGCAAGCCGATCTGGGCCCTGTGCAACGACATGGCCTGCTCCGCCGGCATGGCCCTGGCCAGCGGCGCGCAGCGGCGACTGGTCACCCAGACCGGCGTCTCCGGCTCGGTGGGCGTGGTCATGGCCCATGCCAGCTACCAGGACGCCCTCGCCGAGGAAGGCATCAAGGTCACCCTGATCCACTCCGGCGCCCACAAGGTCGAGGGCAACCCCTACGAGGACCTGCCGGACGAGGTCCTGGCGCGCTTCCAGGCCGACACCCACGCCCTCCGACAACACTTCGCCGAACTGGTGGCCCGCCATACCGGGCTGTCGGTCGAGGCGGTACTGGCTACCGAGGCAGCGGTCTATCGCGGCCAGGCGGCCGTCGACATCGGCTTTGCCGACGCCCTGGTGAATGGGCACGAGGCCATCGCCGAATTTTCCGAACATCTGTCCACTCCGGGCAGGGTCATCACGACAGGAGCAACCATGGCACTTGAACAAACCGCCGCCGGTGCTGACGCCGTCCCGGCCGCACCCACCGCCGCCGCGCCGGCTGCCGGCGCAGACGCCGAGCGCACCCGCATCCGCAGCATCCTCGGCCACGCCGAAGCCGAAGGCCGCAAAGGCCTGGCCGAGCACCTGGCCTACGACACCAGCATGAGCGTGGACGAGGCCGCCAAGGTGCTCGCCACCGCCCCGCGCGAGTCGGCCCATGCCGACGCCGGCACCGCCCTGGACCGCGTCATGCAGTCCGAGCGCCAGGTCGACGTCGGGGCCAGCACGGGCGGTGGCGAGCCCGAAGACAACTGGGCCCAGACTGTCGCCAACAGCTGGGCCTCCCTGAAGGGAGTGAAAAGCGCATGACCACCGTCAACCAACCGACCGACAACTGGGTCACCGGGTCCGCCCCGTACCACACCACCCTCGGCACCATTGCCAGCGGGCAGAACCTCCCGGCCAAGACCCCGCTGGGCCAGGTCACCGCCACCGGCCTGCTGGTGAAGTGGAACCCCGCCGCCACCGATGGCTCGCAGAACGCCGTCTACCTCACCGCCTACGCGGTGGACGCAACGGCAGCGGCCAAGTCCGCTCAGGTCATCAGCGGTGGGCAGTTCAACCCCGAGCAGGTCGCCTGGCCGGTCGGCGCCACCGCCGCGCAGAAGGCCACGGCCTTCGTCGGCACCCCCATCGGCCTGCAGCTGCCGGTCTGACCCCACCCGCCCACTGCCAAGGCCGCTGACGCGGCCTTTTTCATTCAGGAGATCCGACATGGCCGAAGGCTACTCAACCACCAAACTGCTCGGGCTGAAGACGGTTCTGCCCAAGTTCACCCCGCTGTTCATGCAGATGTTTTTCCCCACCTTCGTCACCTTCCCCACCGAGGAGGTGGCGTTCGACAAGGTCAAGAAGGACCGCCGCCTGGCCCCCTTCGTCGCGCCCATGGTGTCCGGTCGCGCGCGGCGCGAGCGCGGCGGCAAGCTGACCACCCTCAAGCCCGCCTACGTCAAGGAAACCGACGTGCTGCGCCCCGGCCGCCTGCTGCAGCGCCGCCTGGGGGAAGACTTCAACTCCGACGCCAACGCCGCCAGCCGCCACGACCTGGCCCTGGCCGACCTTCTGGTGGAGCAAGAGGAGAACATCACCGCCCGTGAAGAGTGGATGGCCGTGCAGGCCGTGCTCACTGGCAAGGTGGTGATGGAAGGCGAGGACTACGAAGCGCAGGAGGTGGACTACGGGCGCAGCGCCGCCAACCAGCGCACCCTCGTCGGCGCCGCCAAATGGGACACCGTCGACCCGGAAACCTATGACCCCTCGGGGGACCTGGAGGACTGGGCCGTCGAGGCCAACGGCACCCTGGGCGCGATCATCATGGACCGCAAGGCCTGGCGCCTGTTCTCCCGCTTCAAGGCCGTGAAGGAGAAGCTGGAGACCCGGCGCGGCAGCACCTCCCAACTGGAGCTTGGCCCCCAGCTGGAGAAGGAAGTCATGCGCAAGGGCTTCTTCGGCGAGTACGAGATCCTCGTCTACGCCGGGCGCTACACCGACAAGGACGGCAACAAGGTCGGCTTCATGCCCGACAACACCCTGCTCATGGCGCCGGTGTCGGCGGACAACGTCATGGCCTACGGCGGCATCCAGGACGCGGAAGCCAACGCGGACGGCATCGCCGAGGCCGCGCGCTACCCCACCAACTGGTTCACCAAGAACCCCAGCGTCGAGTGGCTGCAGACCCAGTCCGCACCCGTCCCGGTGCTGTTCGACGCCGACGAGTTCGTGGTGGTGAAAGTCGCCTAACCCTTCGGGCCGCCACGCGGCCCCACTGGAGTCTTCTATGTCCAAGAAAACCTACATCGTCCTGCACACGATCCAGGGCCGTACCAAAGCCGGTGAGTCGTTCGTCTTCTACGCTGCACCCCAGCCGCAGGAGGTGCCGAGCGAGGTCGTCAAGGAATGCCTGGCCGCTGGCCTGATCGCCGACCCGGACGGGAAGGTCGATGAGCCCGAAAGCCCGGACGCCGGCTGATCATGGCCAGCGACTTCGACCGGCTCATGTGCCTGGGCGACCGTCGCTACTTCGCGGTGTTCGGCGAGCGCGGGGGTGAGCAACAGCAACCCCGCTACACCGCGCCGGGGCCGCAGGCGGTGCCTGTCGAGGTGCAGGTGGCCGTGCAGAACAACGCCCAGGTGGCGGGTGCGGATGGCCTGTTCCAGGTCATCCAGCACCTGGCGGAGATCCGCCTCAAGCCCGGCCTGCAACTGCGCCGCGACGGCCTGCTCGAACTGCCCGGCGGGCGCTACCGGCTGGAAAGGCTGGTGGACGCCGACGGCCTGGTCGAGCGCTGGTCGCTGATGCCGAGGGGGTGAACCATGGCCGGCTACGCCAGCTTCCGCCTCGACGTGCGCGGCGACGACGCCCTGCTGCAACGCATCGGCGTCGCCCCGGAGAAGCTCCGGCGCGCCATCCAGCTCGCCCTGAATACCGTCGGCCGTAACGCCTCGACCCTCAGCTGGCGGCTCATCCTGGAGGAGATCAACCTGCGGCCCAGCTACATCCGCAACGAGGTCAACTTCATCCCCGCCACGCCCGAGGAACTGCGGGTGGTCATCTACGCCCGCAAGCGCGGTGTCAGCCTCAGCCAGTTCCCGCACACCCGGATCTACAAGCCGGGCAAGCGCGGCAAGCCGGTCATGGCGGGGGTGCGGGTCAACGTCGGGCACGACTGGACGGAGCTGGTCGAGGGCGCCTTCATCGCCCGCATGGGTCCGGCCGGCGGCCTCATCGCCCAGCGGCGCGGGCAGGAGCGTCTGCCCCTGGACGTGCTGCACGGGCCTTCACCCTCACAGGTCCTGGGCAACAAGCTGGACGACCTGCGCGAGCGCACGCGGCCTGAACTGGAGCGCGAACTCGAACGGCAACTGGAGCGCATCGCCCTATGAACCCCATTGAAGACGCCCACCAGGCACTGCTGCAGCGGCTCATGGGCATCCGCCCGGATGGCGGCTACCTCACCGACGCTGGCCTGCGGGTGAAGGAGGGCTGGCTGGCAGAGCTGCTGGCCGAGCCCGACGTGGCGTTCCCCTTCATCGCCGTGCAGCCGGACGACTATCCGGTCCCGGAGCAGGGGCCGGGCGCAATCATCGCGCGCATCGGCCGGCGGGTGGTGGGGGCGGTGCGTACCGACCACCCCGACACCTGGCGGCAAGAGCTGGATGCCCTGTACGTCGACCTGGCGCGTGCGCTCCAGGTTGCGCCCGGGGCGCCCAACCCCTGGGGCAAGCCCGGCCCCTTCAAGGTGGTGCTCGGCACGGCCAAGCCCTTCCCGCCGGGGGAGGGCATCCAGGCCGGCACCGTCCTGTTCCCGCTGCAGCTGCACGTACTCATCAAAGGAGCCTGAGATGGCCAAAGCACCACCGGACGCGCCCAAGGCGCCGCCCGGCGAGGTCGTTCGCCTCGCCAAACCCCACACCCACGCCGGCCGCCGCTTGGAGCCGGGCGACACCCTCACCGTAACCGCCGACCAGAAACGCTGGCTCGAAAAGCTGGGCGTCATCGGCCAGGAGAACCACGATGCTTGATACCCGAGGCGAATACATCGGCGCCGGCATGCAGTACCTCGAAGACCTCGCCAACCCCGCCGGCCTGCTGGAGATCGGCAACTGCAGCGAGCTGTCCTACGAGGCCGCCACCAACGACATCAAGATCCAGGACTTCACCCGCCCGGGTGGCGGCAACGCCAAGACCGTCAAACGCATGGAGGGCGTCACGGTCAAATACAAGGCCCACGCCTATAACATCGCCAACATCAGCCGGGCGCTCTATGGCGACTCCACGCGGGTGGACAGCGGCACCGTGACCGGGGAGGCGCACAAGGCCTTCCCCGGCGGGCTGATCCTGCTGAAGAACCCCGGCGCTTCCAACGTGGTGATCAAGGCCGGCGCCGTCACCTGGGAGGAAGGCGTCGACTACGACCTCACCGACGCCGGGCTGCCCAAGATCAAGGCGGCCGGCGGCAAGGCGCTCGCCGCCGGTACCGACATCACCGTCGACTACAGCCACGGTGCCCACGTCGTCATCCAGGGCCTGGTCAATTCCGGCCGCCGCTACCGCCACGTGTTCGTCGGGCTCAACGAGGCCGACACCGGGCGCCCGGTGGTGATCGAGCTGTACCGCGTGGTGCATTCGCCATCCGGCCTGCAGATGATCTCCAACGAGTTCGGCGGCATGGATTTCACCGCCGACCTGGAGAAGGACGTCACCAAGACGGAGGAGGGCGTCTCGCAGTACATGGTGGTGAAGTACGTCGACTGAGGTACATTCCCTCCCTGACTTCAACAGGGAGGGATTCCTCATGGCTTCAGAACCGGCCCAGGCCGCACCCGCACCCGCACCCACCCCCGCAGCGCCCCCGGCGGACGTCGTCCAGAAGGCACGCGAGATCAACAGTCGCCGCCAGGCGCCGGCCACCTCGGCCTACCTCAAGGCCGCGACCAAGGGCCTGGAGAGCGTGCAGCCCGTTGTGGTCGTGGACGTCCACATGCGCTTCGGCTCCATGGTGATGTTCATGATCAAGTGGGCTGTCGCGTCCATTCCGGCCTTGCTGATCCTGGGCCTCATGGGCTGGATCGCGGCGCGCATCTTCGGTGGTGTGCTCATCGCGCTCAGTTGAGCGCCACGCAACAACAGAACCCGCTTCGGCGGGTTTTTTTATGGGAGTCGAAATGGCACAGGTAACCAACAGCCGGGAGATCCAGCTCGGCGAGCGCAGTGTGATCGTCCGGGAAATGACCGTGGGCGACGTGCGCAACTGGCTGGCCGATGTCAGCGCAGACGGGGCCTTGATGAACTGGGTAGACGATGGACTGATGGGCGACATCAGCCTGCGCGACCTGGCTCGCATGACCAGCCTCAAGGTCGAAGAGATGGACAGCTGGCGGCCGAGCGAGCTGCAGCAGGTCATCGACGAGGCGCGGGAGCTGAACCCGCATTTTTTCGTTCTGCGGGGGCGGATGCTGAAGGCGGTCGGAACGGACCTGTAAAGAAAAAGGCAGCCCGTGATTTCAAGCGGGACCTGGCCAGCCTTGAAGAGTCGGCCGTCGCCCTGATTGGGCTCGGCCACCACGGCGTGTGGGGCTATGGGTGGTCCCTGTACCTGCGGACCCTAGCGATGTTGACGCGGAGGGAAAAGCAGCGCCCACCACGCTAGGCCGATCAGCGCCACGCCCACGCACGCACCCACCCCCAACAGAGCCGGCAGGAACACCTGCGGCGCCAATGTCACGGCCGCTGCGGCGGCCAGCCAGTAGAAGGTCTTTGCGCTCATGTCCGACGTTCAGTTCACGCTGGGAGTGGACGATGCCGGTGGTATACGCCAGCTCGACCAGTTCCGCAAGGCGGCTCAAGCCACGTTCGAGGCGCTCAAGAAGCCCGGCGAGCGCATCACCGTGTTCAACGACCTGCAGCAGCAGGTAGACGCCACGGGCAAGGCCCTGGCCGTGGCCAAGACCCGCGTGCGGGATCTGGGCAGCGAACTGGTGCGTGTGGACTCCGCCAACAGCCGCACGGCAGCCAGCCTGCGCGAGGTCACCGCCAACGTCCGCACCCTGGAGAGCAACGCCAAGGCGCTGGACCGTCTGCAGTTCGGCCAGGCCAGCCTGGTGACGGCGCGCGACCGCGTGCGCGACCTGGGCAACGAACTGGCCCGTGCCGCCGAGCCCTCCCGCGATCTGCAGCTGCAGTACCAGAAGGCAGTCGACGCCTACCGCACCCTGCAGCGCAGCGTCCAGCGTGACGAGGTGAAGCTCCAGGGTGTGCAGGCTGACCCCCAGGCCCTGCAGGCGGCTCGCGCGCAGATGCAGCAGCTCACCGCTGAGCAGCAGCGCAGCCAGGTGGTCCTGCGGCAGTTGCAGGGCGACTACCGCAACGCCACCCGCGAGCTGGATACGCTCACCACGCGGGCGTCCACCCAGAGCGCCCAGTTGGGTCAACTGCGCACCCAGCTCCGGGCCGCCGGAGTGGATACCACCCAACTGGCGGCCGAGCAGGCGCGCCTGCGTGCGGAGCTTGCCAAGGCCGCGCCCAACATCGCCCTGCAGGCTGCCGTAGGTAGTGCCCGCGAGTCCCTCGGGGTGCGCCCGTTCGCGGAGATCAACAGCGAGGTCACCCGCCTGCAGCGCAACTTCCAGTTGCTCAAGGCCAGCGGCCAGCTCAGCGCCGCCGAGCTGACCCAGGCCCACGTCCGCATGCTGGAGCGCACCCGCGAGCTGACCGAACAGACCAACGGCTGGCGGACCAGCCTGGCGGGGGTGCGCAACGAAGTTGTGGCTGGGGCTGCTGCATTTGGTGGAATCGCCTTGGCTGGCCAGCGCTCATTTCAGAAGTTCGCTGGTTTTGAGCAGCAGATGGCCGGTATCCAGTCCATCACTGAACTGACTGGAAAGCAGGTCAAGGGTATGGGCGAGGAAGTCCGACGGCTTAGCTTGGAGATGGGGCAGCCTGCTGCAGAGAGTGCGGCAGCACTCAGGGAAATTCTGGGTAGCGGGATTGAGTCGTCCCGAGGAATGGACGTGCTCCGGGAGTCGAGCCGTGCAGCCATCGCGGGGATGACAAACACCAAGACGGCTGCGGACGTCGGCGTATCCGTGCTTAACGCATACGGCGACGGTGTTGACAAGCTGGGCGAGCGCTATGACCAGCTTTTCCTTGCCATCCAGGATGGTCGTGTCGAGTTCGATGAGCTTGCAGCCGGACTTGGTCAGGTTTTGCCTAGTGCGGCAGCTGCAAAGGTTGGCTTCGATGAAATCGGTGCGGCCATCGCGAGGATGACCGTGCAGGGTATCAAGGCCCCTATCGCCATTACAGGGCTACGCAGCGCCATTACTCAGCTGTCTTCGCCTTCCCCGGAGGCGGCAAAGGCCATGAAAGAGCTTGGTATCCGCTGGGATGGTCTGGCAGGCACGCTTCGTCAGGTTGCGGCCCTAAAGCTGACCCCGGAACAGATGCGCAGCATCGTGCCGGATATCGAAGGGCGCACTGCTGTGCTCGCGCTTACCAACCAGATGGACGCCTTCAACCAGCAGCTCAAGCGCATGGATAGTGCGGCCGGCTCGACCGAGCGTGCCTATAACATCATGAAGGATACCCCTGAGCAGCAGGTCAAGCGCTTCGTTAGCGCCGTGGGCGACCTGCAGATCGAGTTCGGCAAGGTCATCGCGGCGGGTCTGCCCTTGGTCATTGGTCTGACGGATATGCTCAAGGCCTTCAGTGGTCTGGATCAGCAAACCAAGAGCACCATCATCAGCCTGGTGGCGCTGGGCGTCACCGGCAAGGCGCTTGCTGTAGTTATCAAGGCTATTCGTGGGCCCTTCGCACTGCTGCTGACCCACATTTCTTCAGTACCAGGCGCGGCGGGTGCCGCAGGTGGTGCGGTAACCGGGCTTGGGGGAAGGCTGACTCAGCTGGGCGAGATCGCCGGGCGACTCAACATCGGCAAGGCTCTTCGCATCACCGGTTACGGGATCATCCTGGAGCAGCTCAGCGAGCTGTACTCGCTCTACGGGCGCATGCAGGAGCTGGACAAGGCGCAAGCCGACTACAACGCCAGCCTGCAGGCGGGGATCAACGCCGCCGAACCCTACCGCAACACCCTGGTGCTGCAGGGGGAGGAGGTGAAGAAACTCACCGTGGCCGAGCGCAATGCGTACGTGGACCGG
Source organism: Pseudomonas sp. zfem003 (assembly GCF_032621675.1). Classification (NCBI taxonomy): domain Bacteria; kingdom Pseudomonadati; phylum Pseudomonadota; class Gammaproteobacteria; order Pseudomonadales; family Pseudomonadaceae; genus Pseudomonas; species Pseudomonas sp. zfem003. Next base: position 188,795 of record NZ_JAVYJG010000007.1, read on the forward strand.
CTCCGGCGGGCCGAGGACTACTACCGGCAACTGTCTGAGCAGATCAGCCGGCAGGACATGGAGAAGCTGGGCCCGACGGCGGCCGTCTCCAAAGAAGCCCTGGAAGCTGCGCGCAAGGCCAGCGAGTACCGCAAGGCGTACGGCGACATCAACGCGGTGCAGGAAGACCGCCTGACCAAGGAGAAGTCGTTCCAGCAGCGGCAGGACAAGCTCAAGGGTGAGGAACTCACCAAGATCAAGGCCCAGCTCGCTGCCGTGACCAAGGAGCATGAGGAGGCCAACAAGAACCTGGAGGAGGCCCGCAAGAAGCGCCTCGAAATCCAGAAGCGCTTCCAGGAACTGGTCACCAGCTTCACCACCCAGAAGGGGCCGGAAGCCAGCTTCGGCAGCCTCAACCAGGCCAAGATCAGCGCGCGGAATGCTCTGCGGGCCGGCGATACGGACAAGGCCCTGGCCGAGGCAGAACGCGCCGCCAAGATCATGGAGGACCTGCGCGAGGCCGGTACCAACACCTACGGCTTCGCCGGCATCGCCAAGGAGCTGCAACAGATCGCCAATGCCGCCGCGCAGATGGACGAGCGCACCGCGGAGTCCGGGGTCAAGGCTCGCGAGGCGGTCATCGAGCAGCTGCTGCAGAAGGCTGAAGCGCTCAAGCGGATCTCGGTGGGGTTCGTCAGCGATGGCGAGTCGGAGGAGGCCACCCGGCAGCGGATGCTGACCCTGGCCGGCGAATGGCAGAAGTACATGCAGGTCAAGGTGGTCCTGATCCCGCCGGACACCTCCGGCATCAAGGACGCCGGCAAGATGATCGACGCCAGCGGCACCATCCCCGGCCACGCCAACGGCACCGCCAGCGCGCTGCCGGGTTGGGCCTGGGTCGGTGAGAACGGCCCCGAGCTGCTGCGCATGCGCGGTGGCGAGCAGGTGCTGCCTTCGGGGCTGTCCCTGGCGCTCGATAGTCAGGCGCGTAGCGGCGGCCTGGCCCGCAATCTACCCGAGATCCCGCAGGTGAACAGCCAGGCCATGCAGCCTGCCAACCCGCTGCCGCATTGGGGCGCTGTCGACCTGGGCCTGCCCGGAGGCGGCTCGGCCCAGGTGCTGGTCCATCAGAAATCCATGCCTGATCTGCTGCGCCTGCAGGCGCGCATGCGGGGCAGCAAACGATAGGAAGAAACGCACATGGCAGAGGTAGATGCCGAGGTGATCCTGGGCGGCGTGCCCATTCGCCTGCACAGCGGCCCACCGGCGCAGGAATACAGCCCGCTCGGCGGGTCGGCCACCCGTCGGCGCTCCGGCGGCGCAGCGGTGAAGATGCAGCACTGGAGCAAGACGGCCATCAGCATTCGCGGGAGCGGGTGGCTGGGGTTGGGCTTTGCCCAGCTGGACTTCACCCAGCCCCTTGAGCTGCGTTGCACCCAGCCCCTCGCGCTCACCACCCAGAGCCTGACCGGGGCCCTGGAGGGGCGCGTCCGCGACGACGTGGCCCCCTGGGCCCTGGCGTACGTGGGGGAGGAATGGGTATCGACGGCGGTCGCCCTGGGCGCTGACGGCCGCAGCTTCACGCTGCAGCCGGTGGTGGGTGCCCTGGGCTACCAGGTGTTGTGGATGCCGGTCTTCACGGTGTTCTGCGAGCCCCCCAGCCAGGCCCTCGACCCGGGCGGGGGAATCTACGAGTGGACCCTTACCGCCGAGGAGGTCTGACATGCAGCTGAATGGATCGCCGCTGAACAGCCGCACGCTCAACGGCGCCTCGGCCCGTGGCGCGGTGGCGGAGCCGCAGACCATCGCCCCGGTGGTGAGCATGGTCTGGTCGGCGCGGCTGCTGCTCAACGGCGTGGACGCCAGCCACCTGCTGGCCGGGCGCATCACCACCCGGCGGGAGGAGGGCGCCCGGGCCATCGCTGACTTCGACCTGCAGTTCCTCGGCGAAGCGGTCAACCCCGCCACCTACCAGGGCCAGGCCGCCGAGCTGTGGTTTCGCCATTGGGTGGGCGGGGCCTGGGTCGATCACCTGGTGTTCCGGGGCAAGATCACCGGCCCGCAGTTCAGCCTGCAGACGCGGGTGCTGTCCTGCGAGTGCGCGGACCAGTTGAACGAGCAGGTGGAGCTGCTGGACCTCGCCACCATCGACGCCATCACCGGCGGGCTGTGGTCGGCGGACGTGTTCGAGGCGGTGGAAGGGCGCTCGCGCTGGGACTATGCCAGCGAGCGCATGAGCACCCGCCCGGCCAGCCTGCAGCTCAGCCTGGAGGGAGCCCTGCAGGTGACGCCCTGGGCGACCACCGCGCCGGCCTGGCGGGTGCCGCCGGGGGCGGTGCTGTTCGAGTCCCTGGAATGGGCGCCGGTGGAGCTGAGCGACCGCATCAACGTGGTTGAGATCGAGGCCGACTACCGCTTCAGCCGCCTGCGCGAGCGTCACCAGCCGTTCGCGTGGGAGCACCCGGACTGGGCCGGGCTCAGCATCATCGACGGCTTCTGCCTGGCGTGGCGCCACGACGGCACCGAGATGCCGGACATCGCCATGATCACCGAGGCCAGCCAGAGCGCGGGCTATCAGGCGGTGATCAACGCCGGTTGGGATCGCCTGCCGCCGTCGGGCTCCGGCGCGCTCTGTACGCCGCCCTCCAGCTGGCTGAACCAATACCCGGACCTGCTGGTACGGGCGGGTTGGACCAGCGCCATGCGCTGGGTGCAGCCGGTGACCGAGCAGTACACGCTGCGGGTGGAAGCGCCGGCCAGCATCGCCCAGGCCGGCGAGGTGGTGGAGCGCGAGCGACTGGCCTTCGAGACCGAGAACGACCGCGCCTCGGCGTTCGAGGATGCCGAGTTCACAGGCCCCGAGGCAGACGCCGTGCAGGACGCCCTCGGCGACTGGGTGGTGGATCTGCGCGAGAACGGCCGCCTGGCTGAGGGCGTGGTCTGCCTGCTGCACGTCGGCAGCACCCGCATCCTGGGCACGCACCGGGGCAACCGCTTCGTGTTCCAGCTGCCGGCGGCCGACGCCATCGGCTTCCGCCTGGAGCACACGCTGCGGTTCGAGGACGAGGTGCTGGGCCGCGCCATCGTCTGTCAGGCCAAGGTGTTCAGCATCGCCCACGAATGGGACCTGGACAGCGGCTCGGCCCTCACCACCGTGGAACTGGCCGTCAGTCAGGGCGGTGGGGAGGTGAGCGACCCGCTGACGCTGCCGCCGGCCCCACCGAGCACGCCGGCCGGCGCGGTGCCCGTGCTGATCCGCCTGCCCAGCCAGTTCTCCGGGCATGTGGACAGCCCGCCCTACAACGAGGCCCAGCTCGGCTTCGCCGGCAACTACACCAACTACAACTCGACCCAGGAACGGTTCGAGCGGCGCTTCGACATCGAGGCGCCGGAGATCCCTGCCGACCACCGCGACGAATACCTCGCGCCCCGGGCGCAGACGTACCGGGTGGCGGTACCCACTGACCTGCTGGAGCTATGACATGTCCCTCGCAGACGAACGCGCCGCCACCCGCAGCGGCGTGGCGGCCTCGCGCGCCTCCACGTTCAAGCGCGACCTCAACAGCCTGGAGACCGCCCGCCGGCAGACCCAGGTGCTCAACACCCTGGAGCGCAAGGGCCAGCGAGTGGCCACCCGGGGCCGGGGCGTGTGGAAGGAGCCGGCCAAGACCGGTACCGGCGGCGGCATCGCCGGCCCGCTGGTGGAGCCCGACGCCCAGCAGCGCGCCTGGTGGCCCAACGGGTACGCCAGCACCGATGGCCTGCTCGTCCTGCCCGCCATCAAGACCCTCAAGCTGCAGGATGCCAACGGCGAGCCGGTCGAGGTCCAACTGGCGGACGTGTCGGCGGTGGTCCCATGACCGCGCCCGTCTGGGGCTGCCCTTACCACGGCTTGGTAAGGGGTTGGCAACTGACCTTGCCGAACGGCCGGACCATCACGAACCGGTTCTTCGCCGATGACGCCATTGGCAGCGTACTGGTCCGAGTGCCCGGCGTGCCTGAAGTGGTCCGCACCCCTGAAGAGGTCGCCTCGGATACGGCCCTGGGCTACCAGTGGCGCAACGCAGGGGCGCTGGTCCTGGGTGCCGAGGGCGGCAGTTTGCTGAGGGTCTGGGGTTGGCTGCCGGCCCGTGGGCGGCTGCTGTACACCCAAGGCGTCGGGCGCACCTGGCTGGCCACCCTGGGGGATACCGGCAGTGATGACGGGCAGGCCCTGAACACGCCCCTCAACCTGGCCCCGTTCGGGCGCTTCGGCGAGGACGACGAGCCCACCCACGACGTGCCGGTGACCCTGGAGGGCTACACCACCGACAGCCCCTTCGCCGGCATGACGGTGTGGGACATCACCGGAGACGGCTCGCGCGCCGTGCTGGGCTGGTCGCAGGGCTCCGAGCGATTTCGCCTCATGCAGCCCAGGGGCCCGTTTGCCGAACTGCTCATCGAGGGCGATGGCAAGGCCCAGCCCTTCCGCGCCAGCCTGCGCCGGCTCAGTGGCTACGAGCAGGCCGCGCAGACTGAAACCATCGACAACATGACGGTGTTCTCGGGGGTGTGGAGCTGGCGTTTCCCGCGCCGTGACGACTGGGTGCCGTCGAACGATCCATGCAACTGGCTGCACCAGACGGTCGAGGGCGGCGACATGTTCCTCGACGCCAACGGCATCCCATCGCTCAACACTCCGGCCGTCACCATCAGGCAAGGCAGCCGCAGCGCCACGGTCCACGGGTACGCCCTGGGCTATTGGTACGAGAACGGCGCCCTCCAGCCCGTGACCCTCGACCTGGAGTATCGCCAGGTGGCGGACTTCGACATGAACGGCACCGCCACGGCGCTGACGCCCCATGTGTTCGAGCAGCAGTTCACCGGGGACGGGGTGGTCTGCGCGCCGAACGGCGGCGCGTACACCATCCAGCACGGCAACTTCAGATTCCAGGGCCGGGTCGCGTCGAGCGTCACCGAGACGCTGGTCTACGTCTTGCGGGTCGGCGGCATCGAGCGCGACCGCCGGACGTTACGTTTCACCTACGACAACGAGCTGACGATGGACGCCACCGGAGCAGTGGGCTTCCTGGTCGGCGGCATCTACGGCCGCCCCGGCCCCCAGGTGGCCGAGTTGCGGCAGCGCTGGGCGCTGAGTATCGACGGGGAGACCATCGACCAGGCCGAGGACGTTGTCGGCGGGCTGGGTCTGGAGCTGGGCGGCTACTACGGCCCGAGCGGCGACAACCTGTCCATCGACGAACAGGGCCGCTTCGGAGAGCCCGAGGCGTGGCTGGTGAGTGCCGCCCGCCGGGTGTTCACCCTGCCCATGCGCGCGCCCTCCAGAACCTACAGCTGGCAGTGTTGGGCGCACTGGTGGAGCAACCACCTGGTGTGCCTGCTGGAAGCCTTCCGCCTCATCAGCGACCAGCGGCAGCGCGACCGCTACGGCTTCACCGCCTACCCCGGCGGCGTCGACCTGGTACGGCGGGATCGGCCGTATCCCGCAGAGGGCCGCCCCCGGCCCCTGTACGGCGCACACGACCCCTTCACCGGGCACTACGTCCTGGGCGAGGAATCGCCCGTCGTCTACATCTAGGAGTTCATCCCGTGGCACGACCCCTGCTCATCAACAACTGGGCGGCCCGCCTGCAGGCGCCCCTCGGCCCGGCCGGCCTGACCCTGACTGTCGAAGCCGACAAGGCCGCCGCCCTGGGCAACCTGGCGGGCGGCGATTACTACGTCCTCACCCTGACCGCCGACGATGCCGGCGACGACGACAGCGGCGAGATCGTCCGGGTCGACGCCATCGCCGGGGGCGTGCTCACCGTGCAGCGCGCCCAGGAAGGCACCGCCGCGCAGGCCTGGCCCGCCGGCACCCGCCTATCCGCCCGCTGGACCGCTGGCGTCGCCAACGCCCTGGCCGCTGCCGCCGGGGCGTCCAGCGCCTACACCGTCACCGCCCTGTGGGGCAGCCCCGACACCACCGAAGGTGGCGAACTGGTGGGGCTGTACCCGGTCGGCGGCGACACCAACACCCCCGGCCAGACCGACCGCTATGCCTACCTTCTGGAGGAAGACATCGGCAGCGGCCTGGGCCTGTTGCCCGGCTACCTGGTCGGGCGCGTGCTCACCGCTGGCGCGGCGGAAGGCACTCCCGTGCAGGTGCTGGTGGGCGGCACCTGCAGCCTGGCGGACCTCAAGGCCAACACCGCCGCACTGCCGGCCGGGGCGCTGGACGATTGGGTCGGCGCCCCGGTCTGCCTGCTGGGCGGTGGGCCCGGACCGTCGTTCGGCGTCACCGTGGGCAGCGCGTACCTCAACGGGCGCGGCCCGGCCGGGGAAGCCCCCGCCACCGCCGAGGACCTGCAGGTCGCCACCATCCTGGTGGTGGGCTACCTGACATCGGGGCAAGGGCAGGGGACCGTCACCCTCCACCCGCAGCCGATCCTGATCGACCTGGCCGGCGGCGGGGAGAGTGGCAGCGGTAGCACCATCAGCGCCGGCGACTTGCTGCGACCGGGTGGTGTGGAGCTGCAACTGATGGGCGGCCTCGCCGCCCCCTTTGCCCTGCGTGCGCTCACCGCCTCGCCGGCCCCGCCATCCGGCCGTGGCCGCTACGTGCTGGAGCGAACCGCCACCGGCTACGCCTGGCAGCTAGCAGTCGACCCGCTGGACACGGCCTGGGTGGACGCCATGAAAACCCCCAGCCGAACCGTGGTGCCGAACGTATGGGGCACCTGGGGAGCGGCCTGGCATGAGATGGAGTGCGGCTACGCGAACGGCGGCTTTGCCATCAGCGAGCGGGTGATTCAGCAGCACCACTACCTGAACGACACCACGGCGGACACCCTGGTCGTCCAGCTGCCGGCCGGCTTCAACGACGCCGTCCGCACGGCTTACAGCGACAACGGCATCGACCAGTTGGGCGGCGACCCCGACCTGTTCGTCGAGGTGACCGTCACGGCTGGCAACGCCAGGATCTGGCGTTTCGAGCCCGCTGCCGGCGCCTCGCTGTACCCCGCCGGCCCCATCGAACTGAGCGCCCCCGGCCATCACGCCCGCTTCCGCTGCGACCCCCGCACCGGCGTCTGGTACGCGAGCGGCCACTGGGGCTGATCGCCCCGCTTCACCATCTGCATTCGAGGAGTAGCCAGCATGACGCCGGCCCGCCTAGACCTGTCCGTCATCCCGGGCGCCACGCTCAATCAGCCCCTGCTGCTGATGCAGCCCGTCTACCAGTACCGCCCTATCACCGGCCTGGCCGGCACCGCCCCGGTGCGCCTGCAGGTGCCCGCCCACGGCCTGCCCGGGGGCTGGCTGGTGTGGTGCGAGGGCGTGCCCAACTGGCCCGACCTCAACCAGGACAAGGCCCGAAGCCCCGGCCGCCTGGCCCGCGTGGTGGACGCCGACACCCTGGAGTTCAACGACCTGGCCGGCCAGGGGCGCACCGCCGCCAGCGGCCTGCTGGTCTACCGCCTCCCGGTGGACCTGACTGGCTGCGAGATCCGCGCCGAGATCCGGGGTGAGGGCGCCGCCCCCGTCCTGCTGACCCAGGGCAACGGCGGCGTGCAGCTCCAGGGCCTCGGCCGGGTGCTGCTGATCCTCACCGCCGAGCAGACCGCCGCCATCACCTGGGCGCGCGGTGAATGGGACCTGACCATCACCCACCCCGACGGCACCGTGAACCGCTGGGTGGCCGGCCAAGTGCTGGTGAACAGCGGAGGAGGGTGCGCCCATGGCTGCTGATACCCCGGCCGTCGTCGCCCTGGCCCAGCCCGTGGCTGTGGTGGTGGAGCCGACCCGCGTCGCCGGGGTGGCCATCGCCGCCGGTGGCCAGGGCCCGCCGGGCCGCAATGGCGTCGACGGCGCCCAGATCAGCAAGGCCCCCGACAACCGCCTCGTATTGAGACCCGACGGGCTCTACGTCAGCGACGACCTGACGCCGGACCCGCTCGCCTATTACATCCTCGCAAAGGGCTAGACCAACATGACCATGGAAACCCGCCTCATCGCCCTGGCTCAGGCCATCGGCGCCGACGTCAAGAGCTTGCGCGCCGCGCAGGGCGACCTGACCAGCCTGTCCACTACCGCCAAGGGCAACTTGGTGGCCGCCATCAACGAGGTCGTTGCCCTGGTCGGGGCCGGCGGCGTGCAGATCGACGACGGCGCCGGTAACGGCGATACCGGCGTCACCTGGTCGGCGGACAAGATTTTCGATTCCATCGAGCAGGCCAAGCAGGCCGTGAAGGACAGCATCCTGGGTGGTGCCGGCGCGGCGCTCGATACGCTGAAAGAGCTGGCGGACGCCCTGAACAACGACCCGAACTTCGCGGCCACCATCGCCACGCAGATCTCCAACCGAGTCCGCTACGACGCCGCACAGACGCTGACCACGGCCCAGCGCCTGCAGGTCTGCCAGAACATCGGCATCGGTGACCCCGAGTCCGATTTCGTTGCCGCCTACAACACCGCGAAGGCCTGACCATGACGATGTCCAGCGGAATCCTCCAACTGGCGGCAGCCATCGGCGCCGATATCAAGCAGCTGCTGACAGCGATGCCCAACGTCGGCGAGATCCGGGGCTTTGCCGGTGCCACCGCGCCGGCCGGCTGGCTGCTGTGTCAGGGCCAGGTGCTGAGCATCGCCGAGCACCAGCAGCTGTTCGAGGTGATCGGCAACGCCTACGGGGGCGACGGCATCAACACGTTCGCCCTGCCGACCAGCTCCGGCCGCGTGATGCGTGGCGCGGGGCCTGGCAATGCCCTCGGTAGCACGGGTGGTGCAGACAGCGTCACGCTGTCCGCCAGCCAGATGCCCGCGCATACCCATGGGCTGGCAGGCGAAGGGGCCGGTCTGCGGGTTTCCACGCTGACGCCTGGCGCCGCTGCGCCTATTGATGGCGGCTGTATCGGCGCGGCGGCGGGTGGTTCGGCTGCCGCTGCCAATATCTGGCATGCCGCTGCCGACCTCAACGCTGCCGCGCTGCAGACCGGGCTGAGCGGCAACACCATCAGCGCCGGTACGGGCGATGCGGTGGACATCCGCCCCGCCTTCTTCGCCGTCAACTTCATCATCTACGCCGGGAACTGAGCATGCCAATCATCACCGAGCAGCAGCTGCTGCAGATCCTCCCGAACGCCCGCACTGTTGCGGGCGTTTTCGTTCCGCACCTCAACGCCGCCGCCGAGCGCTGGCAGTTCGACCGGCCTAAGCGGTTCGCCGCGTTCATTGCCCAGGTGGGCCATGAGTCCATGCACCTGCGCCGAACCCGCGAGATCTGGGGGCCGACACCGGCCCAGGACCGCTACGACGTGCGCGAAGACCTGGGCAACACCCCCGAGCGAGACGGCGACGGCCGGCGCTACATGGGGCGCGGCCTGATCCAGATCACCGGGCGGGCCAACTACATGAAATGCAGCCTCGCCCTATACCGCGACGACCGCCTGGTGCAGACGCCCGAGCTGCTGGAGGAGCCCGAAGCGGCCACCGCCTCGGCCGGCTGGTTCTGGTGGTCCAAGGGGCTGAACGCCTTGGCCGATGCCGGCCAGTTCATCGACATCACCCGGCGCATAAACGGCGGCCTCAACGGCCAGCAGGAACGCCTGCAGATCTGGCAGCGCGCCCGCGCTGTGCTGGCCGGGTAGGGGGTGGCCATGACGATGCTCAATGTGGTGCCAGGCGACCTGGCCCGCCGGCTGATTCTTCTCGGTGCCGTGCTGGCCCTCGGTGCGGTGGCGGGGTGGTGGGTCAATGGGTTGCGCTGGGAAGCCCGACTGGCCGAGGCGGGCAAGGCATACGCCTCAACCCTGGGCGAGATCAGCCGCGCCGCTGCCGACCAGCTGCAGGCCGCCCAACAACAACAGGCCGAGCTGCAGCAGCGGCTCGCCCTGCTCGATCAACAGCGTTACCAGGAACTCACCCATGCTCAGGAACAACAGAACCGCCTGCGTGCTGATCTGGCTGCCAATGCTCGCCGCATGTACGTCCCCGTCACTGCAGACAGTTGCCAGCAGCTGCCCACCACCCCCGGCGCCGCCGGCCTGGATGATGGAGCCTACCGCGCCGAGCTTCAGCCAGCGGCTGCAGCAGATCTTGCCAATCTCGCCGGAGACGCCGACACCTGCGCCCGCCGACTGAGCGGGCTGCAGGAGTGGGTCAGCGAAGTGCGCAGACAGTTGAAGGAAGGGGGGTAACTCACGCGCGGGAGGCGGCCAGGCACTCCAAGGCGAACTGTACAGGGTAGGGGGCTACGCGGTAGCTCTCGCTGGTTTCGTCGCTCAAGTAATAGCGCATGGCGCGGTCGGTGATGCCGATCAGTTCGGCCGCTTTGCGCTGTGTAATGCCTGCGCTGTCCAAGAGCCCGCGCAGGTAGCGCGGGTCTGGGTTGTGGTTGGAGGCGTCAGGCTTCTTCACCGAAGGCCTCGACCTGCAGCTTCACCTTCTCCTCGGTGCTGAGCGCCTCGAACTCTTCTTCGGTCATGGCGGCGTCAGTGTCCACGTACTCCACCCAGAGGCGGTAGTCGTTTGCGATCTCTTCGTAAGTGTGCTGCTGGCTCATGATGTTGCTCCCTGATGTCGCCTCGCCGTTGTGGCTGGCATGGATTTAATATAGGAACATTGTTCCTATTTGGCAATACCCCATTCACCAATTCTTCCACACCACCAGAGGTCAAGCGGCCTCATCGAGAAGGGCGACCGCTGCCAGTGTTCCAGCACTGGCAGCGGTCACCGAACTGCAGAGCACGCCTGCAAGCCCAGCCTAGGCCCTCCGCCTCGTCGACGAAGCGGAGGCAGGCTAACACCTGTTTATTTATACAGTAAAGGCTTGCATATATGACTAACCCAATCGTTCCCTGGATGGGCGGCAAGCGCCGTCTTGCTGACCGTCTGATCCCGCTGTTCCCTCCGCATGAGTGCTACGTCGAGGTCTTCGCTGGCGGAGCTGCGCTGTTCTTCTTGCGCCCCCAGCCCGCCCCCGTGGAGGTGCTAAACGACATCAACGGCGACCTGGTATGCCTGTACCGGGTGGTGCAGAACCATATCGAGGAGTTCGTGCGCCAGTTCAAATGGGCGCTGTCCAGCCGCCAGATCTTCGAATGGCAGAAGATGACCAGGCCGGAGACGCTGACCGATATCCAGCGGGCCGCTCGGTTCTTCTACCTGCAGCACCATGCATTCGGGGGGAAGGTGGCCGGGCAGACCTTCGGCACCGCCACCACGGGCCCGGCCATCAATCTCATGCGTATCGAGGAGAACCTGTCGGCCGCCTGGCAGCGCCTGTCTGGCGTCTACGTAGAAAACCTGGCCTGGCTCGATTGCGCCGAGCGCTACGACAGGCCGCACACCTTCCTTTATATGGACCCTCCCTACTGGCAGACCGAGGGTTACGGTTTCGATTTCCCGTTCGCCAACTATGAGCGGATGGCCGAGTTCATGCGGCGCTGTAAGGGACGGGTGATGGTGAGCATCAACGACCACCCGGACATCCGGCGTGTGTTCCAGGGCTTCCACATGGAGCGGCTCGACATCCGATACTCGAACACTAACCAACGGCAGGGCCCGGCCGAGGTTACCGGCGAGCTGGTGATCATGAACTGGGCACCCGACGCCCTGGGCGGCCTGTTCGCAGGGATGTGACGTAGAATGGCCGCCTTCTTCCGCTCCGTGAGGTGGGCAATGGCTACGATGCGACTACGGTTCCCGACGCGGTCGATTCTCCTGGATCGACTGGTGACCGAACGAGACAAGGCGGGTATCTGGGAGTTTCACCGCTCAGCCAGCACCTACTACGACGGCAAGCAGCTGCTGCGCCACATTGCCGTTATCCCGGCCGAGCCGAAGCACGGCACTACCGCTCAGGCCTACGTCTGCAACCCGCGAGGCGAGCGAGATAGCTGGATTGACCTGGGCACGGCCGAGGTGAGTATCCTTCAGGACTGAGGCTGGCCCCGGACGAGGCCCAGGCCTTCGCATCTACTGCAGTCGTCTCGATGGGCGAACCGACTGCGACAGGTCGGGCAGCACCTGAACTCGGACCAGCGCAGGCGTTTCCGGTACAGCTCCGCCAGGGCGTGGTCGCCCGCTTCTGTTGCCGCCTGCAACAGCGCTGCCAGGATCTGGTGGTGGTCTGGGTCGGTGATGATCGGAACGATGCGGCCGAGATGGAAAAAGCCGAGCGGCTGGAACCGGTAACGGCTGCCGTTCTGGTGGTGGAACTCCAGGCCGTACACCGGGCCGACCGGGTCGCGGCGGTCGCGCATCATCTGCAGCTGACCATTCGCATCGTGCATCGCAGTGAGGCGGTCCAGTTCGGGTCGGGTACCGGCGCTGAGGTACCGCCGTTCCAGGCGGCCGACTGGGCCGCCATTGGATGCATCCAGAACGGCGTAAACCCCGGTGATTTCCAGCGCATCCCCGGCAGTGCGCTCGAGCGCGTAGGCGTGAACCGCCAGCACCTCGTCGCGCATGTCCAGGTACTCGGCCGCCTCGATCACGCGAGCGCGTAGCAGTTCGTCCGCCGCCTGCAACTGCTCGCGCCGCCAGCGCTCCGGGTCGCCGTAGATGTGGGCGGGGTAATGGAAGGCGGCCTGGTAGAGGCGCAACCGCTGGTCGATCTGGAGGTGCATGGTGCTGGCGATAAATGTGGATGGATATCCAGTATGCCGCCAGGGCCACGGGGCTCGCCAGAGGCCTCAGATAAGAGGCGAGGGCAGAGGCACGATCAGTTGCGGCCCCTGGTTGCGCACATTGCCCACGGCTCGGTCGACGCGGTACCACTCGAACGCCTCCGGCCCCTCGCCCTGGCGCAGCATCTCCTCGGCGCGCTCCCGTGGCGTGGCTGGGTCCAGCCACTCCCGGGCCAGCTCCGGGGCGAACGCTACCGGCCGGCGGTCGTGGACGTCGACCATGCCGCCCAGAGCATCGGCGGTGATGATCACGAAGCCGTCGCCCTCGTGTGGCTCGTCGCGCACCTGGCCGATGGAGGCGCAGAAGGTAGGAGCCCCGTCGCGCCTGCGGATGTAGTAAGGCTGTTTCTTCGGGCCTCCCTCGTCCACCCACTCATACCAGCCGGAGATGGGGCATAGCATGCGATGGGGCCAGATCGTGCGAAAGTAACGTCCGCTGGCCACCGTCTCGGCGCGGGCGTTGATAGGAGCTGCGCGATCCTGCGCCCAGTGCGGCCGCCACCCCCAGCGCACCGGCGCCAACCGGCCACTCGCCTTGAGGGGCAGCACCATCTGCACCTGGGTGGTAGGCGCCACGTTGTAGCGCGGCTCCGCCTGCTCTGGCGGCTCGCTGTGGATATTCAGCAGGTGATGGATCTCGGCCCAGCTCATGGCCTGGACTACTCGGCCGCACATGACGCGCTTCCTCTGGCAGGTTCTGGAAGGGTAGACCAGCGGATGCGGTGAACGTCCTGCCGAGGCCGAGCAGGATTCGCCGGGGTGCTCTGCGTAGCCGCCGAATCCAGCGCAGATGAGTTAGTACAGTGGTTAGTACAGATATTTAAATGTTTTAAGGATAAACACTTTAAATTCAATTAGTTGTGCTTCTGTATTGGTTCCCTCCGTCCGCACCATTATTCGATGACCCTTGCCCCTGGGTTTGCTTGCAAGAACCGGGTAGGGGATGAAAAGGCAGCCTTCGGGCTGCCTTTCGTCGTTCCGGGGTCTGCATTTGCGGCATCCGGCCGCAGTGTCGTCCGGCCTTGGGCGTGCTGTACTGCCGGAGCGCTGCCCGCCCGGCCGTAGGCATCGGGCAGGGATGTTGGCCGGGTAGGGCGGTCCTTCCTTATAAAGGTGCGAATCCATTGGTGTCGGCGCTTGTAGGCAGAGGCGCGAAGAGCGATGGGTTGGCGGGGTGACTTCTGCATTTTCCTCTAATAGAATGCCGACCCTTGATTATGGGGCCGGTCCGGCCGGCAAATGTCTGCAACGAGGAATATCCATGCAAGTTTCTGTTGAAAGCACCTCCGCTCTCGAGCGCCGTATGACCGTTGGTGTGCCGGCCGAGCGGATCGAGACTGAAGTCAACAAGCGTCTTCAGCAGACTGCTCGCCGCGCCAAGGTCGCTGGCTTCCGTCCGGGCAAGGTGCCCATGAGCGTGATCCGTCAGCGTTACGAAGACGCTGCTCGCCAGGAAGTCCTGGGCGATCTGATCCAGTCTTCCTTCTATGAGGCTGTGGTTGAGCAGAAGCTGAACCCGGCCGGCCAGCCTTCCGTCGAGCCGAAAGTGTTCGAGAAGGGCAAGGACCTCGAGTTCATCGCCACCTTCGAAGTGTTCCCGGAGTTCCAGGTCGCTGGTCTCGAGTCCATTGCGGTCGAGCGCCTGCAGGCTGAAGTCGGCGACGCTGACGTGGACAACATGCTGGAAATCCTGCGCAAGCAGAACACTCGCTTCGAAGCAGTGGATCGTGCTGCCGAGAATGGCGATCAGCTGAACATCGATTTCGTCGGCAAGATCGACGGCGAAGCCTTCGCGGGCGGTTCTGCCAAGGGCACCAGCCTGGTGCTGGGCTCCGGTCGCATGATCCCGGGCTTCGAAGATGCCCTGGTTGGCGTCAAGGCGGGCGAAGAGCGCGTCATCAACCCGACTTTCCCCGAGGACTACCAGAACCTGGATCTGGCCGGTAAGACTGCCGAGTTCACCGTGACCGTGAACAGCGTCTCCGCCCCCATCCTGCCGGAGCTGAACGACGAGTTCTTCGCGCTGTTCGGCATCAAGGAAGGCGGTCTGGAAGGCTTCCGCGCCGAAGTTCGCAAGAACATGGAGCGTGAGCTGCGCCAGGCCATCAAGTCCAAGGTCAAGAACCAGGTAATGGACGGCCTGCTGGCTGCCAACCCGATCGAGGTACCGAAGGCACTGATCGGCAACGAGGTGAACCGTCTGCGCGTTCAGGCTGTTCAGCAGTTCGGCGGCAACATCAACCCTGATCAACTGCCGGCCGAGCTGTTCGAAGAGCAAGCCAAGCGTCGCGTGGTTCTGGGGCTGATCGTGGCTGAAGTGGTCAAGCAGTTCGAGCTGAAGCCGGACGACGCCCGCGTTCGCGAGCTGATCGAGGAAATGGCCTCCGCTTACCAGGAGCCTGAGCAGGTCGTGGCCTGGTACTACAAGAACGACCAGCAGCTGAACGAAGTCCGTTCTGTTGTGCTGGAAGAACAAGTTGTAGATACTGTCCTGCAGAAGGCCAACGTGACTGACAAAGCGGTCTCCTACGAAGATGCAGTCAAGCCGGTAGAAGCTTCGCAAGCCGCCTGATCGTTTCGCCTCGTTCGAGCACACCATAAGCCAGCCTCCGAGCTGGCTTATGCGTCTTTGAGACATGACATTAGTTAGGGAGCGATCGCTGGACATGTCCCGCAATTCTTTTATGCAGCAACAAGTCCCTGATATCCAGGCTGCTGGCGGCCTCGTGCCGATGGTGGTGGAGCAGTCTGCCCGTGGCGAGCGCGCCTACGACATCTATTCCCGCCTGCTGAAGGAGCGGGTTATCTTCCTGGTGGGTCAGGTCGAGGACTACATGGCCAACCTGGTGGTTGCCCAGTTGCTCTTCCTCGAAGCCGAGAACCCCGACAAGGACATTCACCTCTACATCAACTCTCCGGGTGGTTCGGTGACTGCCGGGATGTCGATCTACGACACCATGCAGTTCATCAAGCCTGACGTATCCACCATCTGCATCGGCCAAGCCTGCAGCATGGGTGCGTTGCTCCTGGCGGGTGGTGCAGCTGGTAAGCGTTACTGCCTGCCACACTCGCGCATGATGATCCACCAGCCTCTGGGTGGTTTCCAGGGGCAGGCTTCGGACATCGAGATTCACGCGCGTGAGATCCTTACGATCCGTGAGCGCCTGAACAAGATCCTGGCCGATCACACCGGACAGCCGATCGATGTGATCGCCCGTGATACTGATCGCGACAACTTCATGAGTGGTGATGAGGCTGTCAAATACGGACTGATCGATCAGGTCCTCAGCAAGCGTCAGATCGCCAGCTAACACCATCCGCAGCACCGTGGCCGGCTTCCGCCGGCCACTCCGCGGGCTTGAAAATGCCCGCATTTGCCTTCATCTTGTGTTTCATGCCTATCCCGACTGGATTGATCGAATGACTGACACCCGCAATGGCGAGGACAACGGCAAACTGCTTTATTGCTCCTTCTGCGGCAAAAGCCAGCACGAAGTGCGCAAGTTGATTGCTGGCCCTTCCGTCTTTATCTGCGACGAGTGCGTCGACCTGTGCAACGACATCATCCGTGAGGAGGTGCAGGAAGCCCAGGCCGAGAGCAATGCGCACAAGCTGCCGGCGCCCAAGGAAATCCGCACCATCCTGGATCAGTATGTGATTGGTCAGGAGCGCGCGAAGAAGGTCCTCGCGGTCGCCGTCTATAACCACTACAAGCGTCTCAATCAGCGCGACAAGAAGGATGACATCGAGCTCGGCAAGAGCAACATCCTCCTGATCGGCCCTACGGGTTCCGGCAAGACGCTGCTGGCCGAAACGCTCGCTCGCCTGCTGAATGTTCCCTTCACCATCGCCGACGCAACCACGCTCACCGAGGCGGGTTATGTGGGGGAGGATGTCGAGAACATCATTCAGAAGCTGCTGCAGAAGTGCGATTACGACGTGGAAAAGGCCCAGATGGGCATCGTCTACATCGATGAGATCGACAAGATTTCCCGTAAGTCCGATAACCCCTCCATCACCCGTGATGTGTCGGGTGAGGGCGTCCAGCAAGCATTGCTGAAGCTGATCGAGGGCACCGTTGCGTCCGTGCCGCCGCAAGGTGGTCGCAAGCATCCCCAGCAGGAATTCCTGCAGGTAGATACCCGCAACATCCTCTTCATTTGCGGCGGTGCGTTCGCCGGGCTGGAGAAAGTCATCCAGAACCGCTCTGCTCGTGGCGGTATTGGCTTCAATGCCGAGGTCCGCAGTGTTGATTTGGGCAAGAAGGTGGGTGAAACCCTGCGCGATGCGGAGCCGGAGGACCTGGTCAAGTTCGGCCTGATCCCCGAGTTCGTAGGTCGTCTGCCGGTGATCGCCACCCTGGACGAACTCGACGAGGCTGCATTGATCCAGATCCTCACCGAGCCGAAGAACGCTCTGACCAAGCAGTACGGCAAGCTCTTCGAAATGGAAGGGGTGGATCTGGAGTTCCGTCCGGACGCACTCAAGGCTGTTGCTCGCCGTGCGCTCGAGCGCAAAACCGGTGCCCGGGGACTGCGCTCGATCCTCGAAGGCGTGCTGCTCGACACGATGTACGAAATCCCCTCGCAGAACGAGGTCAGCAAGGTGGTCATCGATGAAAGTGTCATCGAAGGAGCCTCCAAGCCGCTGCTGATCTACGAGAACAGCGAACAGCCGGCGAAAGCTGCGCCCGACGCGTGATCACCAAAGGGGCCCTCGGGCCCCTTTGTCTTTCCCACTACAGCGCTTGTTTTTTCCCAGACGTGCCCCCATCTTAGTCCCTCAGGGTCACCCTATCTGTTAACGGCCCATGGCCGCTGTAGAGCTGAAATCATGAAGACAACCGTAGAATTGCCTCTCCTGCCATTGCGTGATGTCGTGGTCTATCCGCACATGGTCATCCCGCTGTTTGTGGGGCGTGAGAAATCCATCGAGGCCCTGGAGGCCGCGATGACCGGGGACAAGCAAATTCTTCTGTTGGCGCAGAGGAACCCGGCGGACGACGATCCGGGCGAAGACGCCCTGTACCGTGTCGGTACGGTCGCAACCGTCCTCCAATTGCTCAAGCTGCCTGACGGCACCGTGAAGGTGTTGGTCGAAGGCGAGCAGCGTGGCGCCATCGAGCGCTTCTTCGAAGTAGAAGGTCATTGCCGGGCCGAGGTTGCCCTGATCGATGAGGCTGACGCGGGTGAGCGTGAGTCCGAAGTGTTCGTTCGCAGCCTGCTTAGCCAGTTCGAACAGTACGTTCAACTGGGCAAGAAGGTGCCTGCCGAGGTGCTCTCCTCGCTGAACAGCATCGATGAGCCGGGTCGCTTGGTGGATACCATGGCGGCGCACATGGCTCTCAAGATCGAGCAGAAGCAGGAGATCCTCGAGATCACCGATCTGTCCGAGCGCGTTGAGCACGTACTGGCTCTCCTGGATGCCGAGATTGACCTGTTGCAGGTCGAGAAGCGTATCCGTGGGCGCGTCAAGAAGCAGATGGAGCGCAGCCAGCGCGAGTACTACCTGAATGAGCAGATGAAGGCCATTCAGAAGGAGCTCGGTGACATTGATGAAGGCCACAACGAGATCGAGGAGCTGAAGAAACGCATCGACAATGCGGGGCTCACCAAGGAAGCTCTCACCAAGGCCAATGCCGAGCTGAACAAGCTCAAGCAGATGTCGCCCATGTCGGCGGAAGCTACGGTCGTCCGCTCCTACATCGACTGGCTGGTGAACGTGCCGTGGAAGGCCGAGAGCAAGGTCCGTCTGGACCTGGCGAAGGCAGAAGACATCCTGGATGCCGATCACTATGGCCTCGAAGAGGTCAAGGAGCGGATCCTCGAATACCTTGCTGTGCAAAAGCGCGTCAAGAAGGTGAAAGGCCCTGTCCTTTGCCTGGTCGGGCCGCCCGGCGTGGGCAAGACCTCGCTGGCCGAATCAATCGCCCGTGCCACCAACCGCAAGTTCATCCGCATGGCCTTGGGTGGCGTGCGTGACGAAGCCGAAATCCGTGGCCACCGCCGTACCTACATCGGTTCCATGCCGGGCCGTCTCATCCAGAAGATGACCAAAGTCGGGGTTCGCAACCCGCTCTTCCTGCTCGACGAGATCGACAAGATGGGCAGCGACATGCGCGGCGACCCGGCTTCTGCGCTGCTTGAGGTCCTTGACCCGGAGCAGAACCACAATTTCAACGACCATTACCTTGAGGTCGACTACGATCTCTCGGATGTGATGTTCCTCTGCACCGCGAACTCCATGAACATTCCGGCGCCCCTGCTGGATCGTATGGAGGTGATTCGCCTGCCTGGCTACACCGAGGACGAGAAGGTCAATATCGCGACCAAGTACCTGGCTCCGAAGCAGACCCAGGCCAATGGCCTAAAGAAAGGGGAGCTGGCGTTCGAAGAAGCAGCGATCCGCGACATCATCCGCTACTACACCCGGGAAGCCGGCGTGCGCAGCCTGGAGCGCCAGATCGCCAAGGTGTGCCGCAAGGCCGTCAAGGAACACGCCCGCGAGAAGCGTTTCAGTGTGGTTGTGACGGCTGATTCGCTGGAGCACTTCCTGGGCGTGCGCAAGTTCCGTTACGGGTTGGCTGAACTGCAGGACCAGATTGGCCAGGTAACAGGCCTGGCATGGACCCAGGTTGGTGGTGAGCTACTGACCATCGAGGCGGCTGTCGTGGCGGGCAAGGGGCAACTGACCAAGACCGGCTCGCTCGGTGATGTGATGGTGGAATCCATCACGGCTGCACTCACCGTGGTGCGCAGTCGCGCCAAGAGTCTCGGCATTCCGGCCGATTTCCACGAGAAGCGCGACATCCATATCCACATGCCCGAAGGGGCTACGCCGAAGGATGGGCCCAGCGCGGGCATCGGCATGTGCACAGCCCTCGTGTCGGCCATGACGCAAATCCCTGTGCGCGCTGATGTCGCCATGACCGGGGAAATCACCTTGCGTGGCCAAGTGCTCGCAATCGGTGGTTTGAAAGAGAAATTGCTGGCGGCTCATCGGGGCGGTATCAAAACTGTGATCATTCCCGAAGAAAACGTCCGTGATTTGAAAGAAATCCCTGAAAACATCAAGCAGGATCTGAATATTAAACCCGTTAAATGGATTGACGAGGTCCTGCAAATTGCGCTGCAATACGCGCCGGAGCCCTTGCCCGATGCGGCTCCCGAGATGGTTGCAAAGGATGAAAAGCGCGAGCCTGATTCCAAGGAGCGAATCAGCACGCATTAGCCGGGGGGCTTTCTTGACACATTTTTCGAGCCCTTGTTATAAAGCGGCTCCTATGTGTCAGCAGGCCATCCAGCACCCGCTTTGCTTACACCGAAGAACTAAGAAGCAAACTCAACAGATATAAGGGGACTTAAGAGTGAACAAGTCGGAACTGATTGATGCCATCGCCGCATCCGCTGATATCCCGAAAGCTGTCGCTGGCCGTGCGCTGGACGCAGTGATCGAATCCGTCACTGGCGCTCTGAAGGCTGGTGATTCCGTGGTGCTGGTAGGTTTCGGTACCTTCGCTGTCAAAGAGCGCGCTGCTCGCACTGGCCGCAACCCGCAGACTGGCAAGCCGATCAAGATCGACGCTGCCAAGATCCCCGGTTTCAAGGCTGGTAAAGCTCTGAAAGACGCCGTCAACTAAGCGTCCCTCTGGCTTTGCCCATCCGCCTCCGGACTAGCTCGGAGGCGGCTCGGGGAAGCAAGGCAGTCAGCCTGCCGAGGGGTAACCCTCCGGCTACCCCGACAGTTAAGAGAAGGCGCATCCTCGGATGCGCCTTTCTTTTATCCGGACCCAATCTTCTACCCGCTCTGCACGGCTGTTTGAGTCAGTACAGTCGTTTCTGGGGGACCCATGCTGCAGAACATCAGGGACAATTCACAGGGGTGGATTGCCAAGACCATCATCGGCGTCATCATCGCTCTGCTGGCGCTGACCGGTTTCGATGCCATTTTCAATGCCACCAGCCATCGTCAGACGGCGGCCGAGGTGAATGGTGAGGAAATCTCCCAGAACCAGCTGTCGCAAGCCGTGGACATGCAGCGTCGCCAGTTGATGCAGCAGCTCGGCAAGGATTTCGATGCCTCCATGCTGGATGACAAGCTGCTGCGTGAAGCTGCGCTCAAGGGCCTGATCGACCGCAGCCTGCTGCTGCAGGGCACCAAGAGCGCGCATTTTGCGTTCTCCCAGCAGGCCATCGACCAACTGATCGTCCAGACGCCCGAGTTCCAGGACAACGGCAAGTTCAGTGCCGACCGCTTCGACATGGTCCTGCGCCAGATGGGCTACACCCGCCTGCAGTATCGCCAGGAGCTGGAGCGCGAGATGCTCATCGGTCAACTGCGTGCCGGTCTTGCCGGTAGCGGCTTCGTGACCGATGACGAGGTTCGTGCCTTTGCCCGCCTGGAGAAGCAGACCCGCGATTTCGCCACCCTGACCTTCAAGGCCGATCCCAAGGCCACCCAGGTCAGCGACGACGAGGTCAAGGCCTACTACGACGAGCACAAGGCCCAGTTCATGAGCCCCGAGCAGGTCGTGCTGGAGTACGTCGAGCTGAAGAAGGATGCGTTCTTCAGCCAGGTCTCCGTGAGCGACGACGAGCTCAAGGCCCAGTACGAGAAGGAAATCTCCAACCTGTCCGAGCAGCGTGATGCCGCTCATATCCTGGTGGAGGTCAACGACAAGCAGACCGAGGAACAGGCCAAGGCGAAGATCGACGAGATCAAGCAGCGCCTGGACAAGGGTGAAGACTTCGCCGCCCTGGCCAAGGAGTTCTCCCAGGACCCCGGTTCGGCCACCAACGGCGGTGATCTCGGCTTTGCCGGCCGTGGTGTCTACGAGCCCGCCTTCGAGGACGCCCTCTACGCCCTCAAGCAAGGTGAAGTCTCCGCTCCGGTGCGCACGCCCTACGGCCTCCACCTGATCAAGCTGCTGGCCGTGCAGGCGCCCGAGGTGCCCAGCTTCGCCAGCCTGAAGGACAAGATGGAGCGCGATCTCAAGGCGCAACGCGTCGAGCAGCGTTTCGTCGAGGCGACCAAGCAGTTGGAAGACTCCGCCTTCGAAGCGTCCGACCTGAGCCAGCCGGCCCAGGAACTGGGGCTCGAGGTGAAGACCAGCGCCCCGTTCGGTCGTGAAGGTGGCGAAGGCCTCGCGGCCAACCGTCAGGTGCTTCAGGCTGCTTTCAGCACCGAAGTGCTGGAAGACGGCGCCAACAGCTCGGCCATCGAGCTGGACCCGGAAACCGTCGTCGCCCTACGCGTGAAGGAGCACAAGAAGCCCGAGCAGCTTGAGCTGGCTTCCGTGCAGGACAGCATTCGCCAGCACCTGCAGCAGGAGAAAGCCACCGAGGCCGTCAAGGCCAAGGGTGATGCCCTGCTGGCCAGCCTGCGTGAAGGCAAGACCCCGGTCGACCAGGCTCAGGACGGCCAGACCTGGAACGTGGTGGAAGCCGCGACCCGTGGCCAGGAGGGTGTCGATCCTTCCCTGCTGCAGGCCGTGTTCCGCATGCCCAAGCCGGCTGCCGCCGACAAGCCCAGCTTCACCTCCGTGGCGCTGAAGAACGGTGACTACGTGCTGGTACGCCTGAATGGTGTCAGCCAGCCCGACGAGACCCTGTCCGAGCAGGACAAGGCCATGTACAGCCGCTTCCTGGCGTCCCGCAGTGGCCAGCAGGACTTCGCGGCATACCGTCGCCAGCTGGAAGCCGACGCGAAGATCGAGCGTTACTGATCCGCGTGGGCTGATGAAGAAACCGCCTTCGGGCGGTTTTTTCTTGCCCGCAGGAAATGAAAAGCCCGCACAAGGCGGGCTCGTTCGGGCAGTGAGGAGTCAGTCCTCCAGCGGCCCCATGGCGGTGGTGTTGAAGCCGCCGTCCACGTAGAGGGTCTCGCCGCTGATGCCTGAGGCCAGGTCCGAACAGAGGAAGGCCGCTGCATTGCCCACTTCCTCGATGGTCACGTTGCGTCGCAGGGGCGTCTGGCGCTCGCTTTCTGCCAGCATCTTGCGGAAATGCTTGATCCCCGAAGCCGCCAGGGTGCGGATCGGGCCGGCGGAGATGGCGTTCACCCGGGTGCCTTCAGGGCCCAGGCTGCCGGCCAGGTAGCGTACGCCGGCCTCAAGGCTCGCCTTGGCCATGCCCATCACGTTGTAGTTGGGCAGGGTGCGCTCGGCGCCGAGGTAGGAGAGGGTGAGCAGGCTGCCGTGGCGGCCTTTCATCAGCGTGCGGCCAGCCTTGGCCAGGGCAATGAAGCTGTAGGCGCTGATGTCGTGGGCGATGCGGAAGCCGTCGCGGGTGGTGACCTCGGTGAAGTCGCCATCCAGTTGGTCGCCGGGGGCGAAGCCCACGGAGTGAACGATCACATCGAGCCCATCCCAGCGTTGGCCCAGTGCCTCGAACACGGCGGCGATCTCCTCGTCGCGGGCGACGTCGCACGGGAAGCACAGATCCGGGCCGGAGCCCCACTCCTGGGCGAATTCCTCGACCCGGCTGCGCAGCTTGTCGTTCTGGTAGGTGAAGGCCAGCTCGGCGCCTTCTCGGTGCATGGCGGCGGCGATACCCGAGGCGATGGACAGCTTGCTGGCCACCCCGACGATGAGGACGCGCTTGCCGGTGAGGAATCCCATGTGGCGGTTCTCCTGGGGTCAGTGAGCGGTAGACGGCGCCAGGAAGGCGGCTTCCAGCAGTTGCTGGGTGTAGCTGTGCTGGGGGGCGGAGAAGATGGCCTCTGCCGGCCCTTGCTCCACCACCTGGCCGTGCTTGACCACCATCAGGTGGTGGCTGAGGGCGCGCACCACGGCCAGGTCGTGGCTGATGAACAGGTAGGTCAGGTTGTACTTGGCCTGCAGGTTGCGCAGCAGGTCGACCACCTGGCGCTGCACGGTGCGGTCCAGCGCCGAGGTGGGTTCGTCCAGCAGGATCAGTGCGGGCTTGAGCACCAGGGCGCGGGCGATGGCGATGCGCTGGCGCTGGCCGCCGGAGAATTCATGGGGGTAGCGGTGCCGGGTCTCGGGGTCGAGGCCCACCTCGCGCAGGGCTTCGATGATCGCTGCTTCCTGCTCCGCCTCGCTGCCGATGCCGTGGATACGCAGCCCCTCACCGACGATCTGGCCCACGCACATGCGCGGGCTGAGGCTGCCGAAGGGGTCCTGGAACACCACCTGCATCTGCCGGCGCAGTGGCCGCACCTCCTTCTGCGAGAGCCCTTCGAGCGCCTGCCCCTGGAAGCGGATCGCGCCCTGGCTGCCCAGCAGGCGGAGGATGGCCAGGCCCAGGGTCGACTTGCCGGAGCCGCTCTCGCCGACGATGCCCAGGGTCTGCCCCTGGCGCAGGGTGAAGCCGATGCCGTCCACTGCCTTCACATGGTCCACGGTCCGGCGCAGCAGGCCCTTGCGGATCGGGAACCACACCTTGAGGTCGTTCACTTCCAGCATGGCCGGTCCTTCGCTGGCCGGAACGGGGCCGCCGCTGGGTTCGGCTGCCAGCAGCTCGCAGGTGTAGGGGTGCTGGGGGGCCTTGAACAGCGCCTGGCAGTCGGCCTGCTCGACGATGCGCCCGCGCTGCATCACGCACACCCGGTGGGCCACGCGGCGCACCAGGTTGAGGTCGTGACTGATGATCAGCATCGCCATGCCCAGGCGTGCCTGAAGGTCCTTGAGCAGGTCGAGGATCTTCAATTGCACGGTCACGTCGAGGGCGGTGGTGGGTTCGTCGGCGATCAGCAGTTCCGGCTCGTTGGCCAGGGCCATGGCGATCATCACCCGCTGGCGCTGTCCGCCTGACAGCTCGTGGGGTAGGGCACGCAGGCGCTTCGCCGGCTCGGGAATGCCGACCAGCTCCAGCAGCTCCAGGGTCCGTCGAGTGGCCGCCTTGCCGGTCAGGCCCTTGTGCAGGGCCAGCACCTCGTTGATCTGCTTCTCGATGCAGTGCAGCGGGTTCAGTGAGGTCATCGGCTCCTGAAACACCATGGCGATGCGGTTGCCACGGATGCCGCGCAGGCGCGCCTCCGGGAGCCGGAGCAGGTCGTTGCCGCCATAGCGGATATGCCCGCTCGGGTGGCTGGCCAGCGGGTAGGGGAGCAGGCGCAGGATGGAGTGCGCGGTCACCGACTTGCCGGAGCCACTCTCGCCCACCAGGGCCAGGGTTTCGCCCTTGCGGATGTCGAAGCTCACCCCTTCCACCACCGTCTGGGTCGCGTTGCCGGCACTGAAGGCGACGGAGAGGTCGCGGATTTCGATCAGGTTCTCGCTCATCTCACTTCCTCGGGTCGAAGGCATCGCGGGCGGCTTCGCCGATGAACACCAGCAGCGTCAGCATCAGGCCCAGCACGGCGAACGCGCTGATGCCCAGCCAGGGCGCCTGCAGGTTGGACTTGCCCTGGGACACCAGCTCACCCAGGGACGGTGCGCCGGGGGGCAGGCCGAAGCCGAGGAAGTCCAGTGCCGTCAGGGTGCCGATGGCGCCGGTGAGGATGAAGGGCAGGAAGGTCATGGTGGAGACCATGGCGTTGGGCAGTATGTGGCGGAACATGATCGCGCCGTTCTGCATGCCCAGCGCCCGCGCAGCGCGCACGTATTCCAGGTTGCGGCCGCGCAGGAACTCGGCACGCACCACGTCCACCAGGCTCATCCAGGAGAACAGCAGCATGATGCCCAGCAGCCACCAGAAGTTCGGTTGAACGAAGCTGGCCAGGATGATCAGCAGGTAGAGCACCGGCAGCCCGGACCAGATCTCCAGGAAGCGCTGCCCGGCCAGGTCCACCCAGCCGCCGTAGAAGCCCTGCAGGGCGCCTGCGGTGACACCTATCACCGCGCTCAGCAGGGTCAGGGTCAGGGCGAACAGCACCGAAACGCGGAAGCCGTAGATGACCCGGGCGAGCACGTCGCGTGCCTGGTCATCGGTGCCCAGCAGGTTGTCGGCGGAGGGCGGCGCGGGAGCGGGGACCTTCAGGTCGTAGTTGATGGTGTCGTAGCTGAAGGGGATCGGCGGCCAGTACATCTCGCCGTCGCGCGCGGCGATCAGTTCCTTCATGTACGGGCTGCGGTAGTTGGCCTCCAGCGGGAATTCGCCGCCGAAGGTGGTTTCCGGGTAGCGCTTGAAGGCGGGGAAGTACCACTCCCCGTCGTAGCGGATGGCCAGGGGCTTGTCGTTGGCGATCAGCTCCGCGCCCAGGCTGAGGACGAATAGCGTGAGGAACAGCCAGAGGGACCACCAGCCACGCTTGTTGGCCTTGAAGCGCTCGAAGCGACGGCGGTTGATGGGCGATAGGCGCATGTCAGCCCTCCCGGCTTTCGAAGTCGATGCGCGGATCGACCAGGGTGTAGGTGACGTCGCCGATGAGCTTCACCAGGAGGCCCAGCAACGTGAAGATGAACAGCGTGCCGAACACCACCGGGTAGTCGCGGTTGACCGCCGACTCGAAGCTCAGCAGGCCCAGGCCGTCGAGGGAGAAGATCACCTCGATCAGCAGCGAGCCGGTGAAGAACATGCCGATGAAGGCCGCCGGGAAGCCGGCGATGATCAGCAGCATGGCGTTGCGGAACACATGGCCGTACAGCACGCGGTTCTCCGAAAGGCCCTTGGCGCGCGCGGTGATCACGTACTGCTTGTTGATCTCGTC
Organism: Pseudomonas sp. zfem003; assembly: GCF_032621675.1. Lineage (NCBI taxonomy): Bacteria > Pseudomonadati > Pseudomonadota > Gammaproteobacteria > Pseudomonadales > Pseudomonadaceae > Pseudomonas > Pseudomonas sp. zfem003. Next base: position 215,053 of record NZ_JAVYJG010000007.1, read on the forward strand.
GAGGAAGCTGTTCTTGGTGAGGAAGGTGAGTGTGGCGAAGTTGCCGATCACCAGCGCCGTCACCGGCAGGGCCAGGTGCCAGAAGTAGTCGAGCACCTTGCCGCCCAGGCTCAGCTCGTCGAAGTGGTTGGAGGTCAGCCCGCGCAACGGGAACCAGTCGTAGTAGCTGCCGCCGGCGAACAGCACGATCAGCAGGATGGCGAACAGGAAGGCGGGAATCGCGTAGCCGACGATGATCGCGGTGCTGGTCCAGACATCGAACACGCTGCCGTGCCGCACAGCCTTGGCGATGCCCAGGGGCACCGAGACCAGGTACATGATCAGGGTGCTCCAGAGCCCGAGGGAGATGGACACCGGCATCTTCTCCAGGATCAGGTCGGTGACCTTGGCATCACGGAAGAAGCTGTTGCCGAAATCGAAATGCAGGTAGTTCTTCACCATCAGCCAGAAACGTTCCGGTGCCGGCTTGTCGAAGCCGTACATCTTCTCGATTTCCTTGATCAGCTCCGGGTCCAGGCCCTGGGCGCCGCGGTAGTTGGAGCCGGCCACCGAGACCTCTCCGCCGCCTCCGGAGATGCGCCCGGTGGCGCCACCGGAGGCCGCGTCGAAGCCTTCCAGCTTGGCGATCATCTGCTCCACCGGTCCGCCGGGGGCGGCCTGGATGATGATGAAGTTGATCAGCAGGATGCCGAACAGGGTGGGGATGATCAGCAGCAGGCGCCGCAGGATGTAGGCGAGCATCAGCGGGCGTCCTGTTGCGGTTCGGTGGCCTGGGCTTCGGGCGTGTCCGTTGCCTCAGCGGCAGGCGTGGCACCGGGCTTCTGCCACCAGGTGAACAGGCCGAGGTCGTACTGCGGCGTTGCGGCGGGGCGCTGGAGCTGGTCCCAGTAGGCGACGCGCCAGGTGTCGACGTAATAGTTGGGAATGGCGTAGTGCCCCCACAGCAGGACGCGGTCCAGCGCCCGCGCATGGTCGATCAGGCTCTGCCGGGAGTCGGCGCGGATCAGGCCTTCCACCAGGGTGTCCACGGCCGGATCGCGCAGGCCGATGAAGTTGCGACTGCCCGGGCTCTCGGCGCTGCGGGAGTGCCAGAACTCCATCTGTTCGTTGCCCGGCGAGTTCGACTGGCCCCAGGTGGCGGGAATCATGTCGTAGTCCCGCGAGCGCAGGCGGGTCATGTACTGGGAGACATCGACACGGCGGATCACCAGTTCGATGCCCAGCTCGGCCAGGTTGCGCTTGAACGGCAGGATCACCCGCTCCAGGTTGGCCTGGGCAATCATGATCTCGAAGCTCAGCGGCTTGCCGTCCGGCCCCACCATGCGGTCGTTCTCGATGCGGTAGCCGGCCTCGGTGAGCAGCTTGTAGGCGTGGCGCTTCTGGTCGCGGATGATGCCGCTGCCGTCGCTGACCGGTAGCTGGAAGGGCTGGGTGAAGACCTCGTCGGGGATCTTGCCGCGCAAGGGTTCGAGGATCTTCAGCTCGGCTTCGGTCGGCAGGCCGCTGGAGGCCATCTCGGAGTTCTCGAAGTAGCTGCGGGTGCGCTTGTAGGCGCCGAAGAACAGCTGGCGGTTGGTCCACTCGAAGTCGAACAGCGAGGCGATGGCCTCGCGCACGCGGCGATCCTGGAACACCGGCCGGCGGATGTTGAAGGCGAAGGCCTGCATGCCCACCGGGTTGTGGTTGGGGATGGCCGTCTGGGTGATGTGCCCCTTGCGCAAGGCCGGGCAGTCGTAGCCGGTGGCCCAGTCCTTGGCGGAGTACTCCAGGTTGAAGTCGAACTGCCCGGCCTTGAAGGCTTCCAGGGCGACGGACATGTCGCGGTAGTAGTCGACGCTGATGACGTCGAAGTTGTAATAGCCACGGACCACCGGCAGGTCCTTGCCCCACCAGTCCTTGACCCGCTCGAAACGGATCGAGCGCCCGGCTTCTACCTGGGCGATGCGGTAGGGGCCACTGCCCAGGGGCGGCTCCAGGGAGGCCTTGGCAAAGTCGCGGGTGCTCCACCAGTGCTTGGGCAGGACCTGGATCTGCCCGAGGATCAGCGGTAGCTCGCGGTTGCCCGGGTGCTTGAAGTCGAAGCGCACGCGCTGAGCGTCTTCGGCCACCACCTTGTCCACGTCGGAATAGTAGTGGCGGTACATCGGGTCGCCGTGCTGCAGCAGGGTCTGGAAGGTGAAGACCACGTCCTCACTGGTCACCGGAGTGCCGTCGTTGAAGCGGGCCTTGGGGTTGAGGTAGAAGCGCACGAAGCTGTTGTCCGGCGCTTTCTCGATCTTCTCCGCCAGCAGGCCGTACTCGGTGAATGGCTCGTCCGGGGAGTGGAAGGTCAGGGAGTCGTAGATCAGGCCCAACTGGCTGGCCGACGTGCCCTTGGGGATGAAGTCGTTGAGGCTGTCGAAGCCACCGTAGCTGGCCAGGCGCAGGGTGCCGCCCTTGGGGGCGTCCGGGTTGACCCACTCGAAGTGCTTGAAGCCCGCCGGGTATTTGGGGGCTTCGTCATACAGCGTGATGGCGTGCCGAGGTTCGCACTGGGCCAGGCCGGCGAGGCCGAGCAGCAGGGCGCCGCAGCCGGCCAGGCACCAGGTGCGCAGGGGGTTCGTGCTCATCGGGTGTTCTCCGTGGGCTTCTGCCACCACGCACGCAGACCCAGGGTGTAGGGCGGCGTGGTGACGAAGGCGAACCGGTTGCGGTACGCCAGGCGATGGTAGTTGAGGTACCAGTTGGGAATGCTGTAGTGCTGCCAAAGCAACGTGCGGTCCAGTGCGCGGCCGGCGGCCACCTGCTCGTCGCGGGTGCGGGCGCCCAGCAGGCGCTCCAGCAGGGCGTCCACCACCGGATCGGCGACGCCGGCGTAGTTCTTGCTGCCCTTCACGCCGACCTGGCTGGAATGGAAGTACAGCGACTGTTCCAGTCCGGGGCTGAGGCTCTGGGGCAGGGTCATGAGGATCATGTCGTAGTCGAAGTGGTCCAGGCGCTGCTTGTACTGGGCGCGGTCGACGGTTCGCAGGGTGACGTCGATGCCGATGCCCGCCAGGTTCTCGGCGTAGGGCTGGAGGATTCGCTCGAGGTTGGGGTTGACCAGCAGGATCTCGAAGCGCAGCGGCTCGCCGCGTGTGTTCAACAGGCGCTGGCCGGAAAGCTTCCAGCCGGCATCGCCCAGTAGACCCAGCGCCCGGCGCAGGGTTTCACGCGGGATGCCGCGCCCGTCGGTTGTCGGCACCTTGAAGGGCTCGGTGAACAATTGGGCCGGCAGCTGCCCCCGATACGGCGAGAGCAGCAGCCATTCCTGTCCCTCTGGCTTGCCGGTGGCGGTGAATTCGCTGTTGGGGTAGTAGCTGGCGGCCCGCAGGTAGGCGTTGTTGAACAGGGCGCGGTTGGTCCACTCGAAATCGAACATCAGCCCCATGGCCTCGCGCACGCGGCGGTCCTGGAACACCGTGTGGCGGGTGTTCATGAACAGGGCCTGGGTCTGGGTGGGGATCTGGTGCGGAATTTCGGCGCGGATCACATCGCCTCGGGCCACGGCCGGGAAGCGGTAGCTGTTGGCCCAGTTCTTCGCCTGGTGCTCGATGTAGAAGTCGAACTCGCCGGCCTTGAAGGCTTCGAAAGCGACGTTGGCGTCGCGGTAGAACTCCACTTCGACCCGGTCGAAGTTGTACTTGCCGCGGTTCACCGGCAGGTCCTTGCCCCACCAGTCCTTGACGCGCTCGAACACCAGCCCGCGTCCGGGGCGGACCTGGGTGATGCGGTAGGGGCCGCTGCCCAGCGGGGGCTCGAAGGTGGTGGCCTTGAAATCACGATCCTTCCAGTAGTGCTGCGGCAGTACCGGCAGCTCGCCGAGGCGCAGGATCAGCAGCGGGTTGCCAGCGCGCTTGAGGACGAAGCGGATGCGGTGACGGTTGAGGATGTCGACCCGCTCCACCTCTTGCAGGCTGGTGCGGTACTGGGGGTGGCCGCTGCCGACCAGCGTGCGGTAGGAGAAGGCCACGTCGTAGGCCGTGATCGGCTTGCCGTCGTGAAAGCGTGCTTCCGGGCGCAGGTTGAAGACCACCCAACTGCGGTCCTCGCTGTACTCGACGCTGGAGGCGATCAGGCCATAGCTGGAGGCGGGCTCGTCCCCCGAAGGGTCATAGATGCCGGTGCCGACCATCAGCGGCTCGTTCAGCTCGGAGATGCCGTACTGCAGGAAGTTCGGCGTGGCCACCGGGCTGGTGCCCTTGAAGGTGTAGGGGTTGAGGGTGTCGAAGGTGCCGAATGCCATCAGCCGCAGGGTTCCGCCCTTGGGGGCGTCGGCGTTCACCCAGTCGAAATGGCTGAAATTGGCGGGGTATTTGAGGCCGCCGAACTGGGCATAGCCATGGCTCTCGCTGATTGTCGCGCTCGCGGCGGCGCTGGCGAACAGGCCGATCAGCAGGAGTATGAGGTGACGCATCAGGTGGGAATCCGGTCCGTGGTGCGCTGGGAAGGGGGCGTGCCGTGAGCCGTGCGGGGCATGAAAACCTCGGGCGGTATCAGCCGTCTCGCATCACCGAAAGGGCTGCAGGACGGGCGTTCTGGCCGGTACAGTAACAGCTTGTATCCACTGGAAAAAGGTCCGTCCCGAGTGGGGCTGGCCAGCACTTTGACTACACTTTTCCAAAACGTGCGGGGGTTCCTCATCTTGGGTTTACGCAGCCATGGTTTGCAGTCATGGATCGACAGGCTCACTCAGGCGGATCTGCCTGCTCTCGCGGCGGTCGTGTTCGACCTCCACAGCCTCGCCCAGCGCGATCACGCGTCCGTCCAGCAACTGGCCGACGTGCTGTTGCGCGATGCCGCGCTGACCTCCAAGGTCCTTCGGGTCGGTAACAGCGCCTACTACAACCCTTCCCAGGAGCCGATTCGTACGATCTCCCGCGCCATCGTGCTGGTGGGATTCGAGAACGTTCGCCTCATCGGCCTGTCCCTCAGCCTGATCGACGGCCTGCTGACCCGTGCTCCTCGTGAGCAGTTGCAGGAGCTGCTGGCGCGCTCCTTCCATGCCGCCGTGCAGGCGCGCAATATCGCTGGCTACGTGATCAGCCGTGACCAGGAAGAGGTGTTCATCGCCGCGCTGCTCTATCGCCTTGGGGAGCTTGCGTTCTGGGGCTGCGCCGGAGACCAGGCCGACGAACTGGCCCAGGCCCTTGCTCAACCCGGTGCGGATGAGGAGCAGACGGTGCGCGAGGTGCTGGGTACCAGCTTCCGCCACCTCACCACCGGGCTGATCAAGAGCTGGAACCTGGGCGAGGTGGCGGCGCTGGCCCGCGGTGGCGGTGCCCAGGCCGATCCGGCCGTCAGGGCCGTGACGCTTGGGGTGCAGGTCAGCGAGGCGGCGCTGGAGGGCTGGGACTCGCCGCAGATGGCGACGCTGGTCCAGCAGATGGCGCAGTTCATCGGTGTGTCCCCCGAGGAGGCGATGCAGCAGGTGCTGGCCAGTGCCGACGAATCGGTGAAGGTGGCGGCGACCTTCGGTGCCAGCCGCCTGTGCGCGCTCATCCCGCCCACCGACCCCGAGCAACTGCTGGTGCAGCAGGCCCAGCGCAAGGCACGCCAGCTCCAGCCCGACCTGCTGCTGATGCAGCAGGCCCTGCAGGACCTGGGCATGATGGTGTCCCGCCAGGCGGATGTCGGCCTGATTCTCGACACGCTGACGCGCGGCCTGCACCTTGGTGTGGGGTTGGAGCGTGTGATGGTGGCGGTGCTGGCTGACCGCCAGACCTGCTTCCGCGTCAAGCGGGTGGCCGGCGAGGGGACGGCGGACTGGCAACAGGGCTTCGAGCTACCGGTCGAGCAGCCGGAGCAGCCCCACCTGTTCAGCTATGTGCTGCGCAGCCGCGAGCCGCTCTGGATGGGCATTCCTGCCACGTGCACCCTGAACGACCTGATGACCCAGCCCATGCGCCGCTGGTTCGGCCAGGGAATGTTCTTCATCGCCCCGTTGTTCGCGGGGGCACGCCCGATCGGGGTGATCTACGCCGATTGCCGGCCCTCGGGGCGTGCGCTGAAGCACGAGCAGTTCGTCGCCTTCCAGCGCTTCGCCCAGTTGTCCGGGCGATGCCTGGCGGCGATCGGCAAGCCTCAGGGGAGGTAGAGGGTCAGGGTCTGGCCTGGCTTGAGCGCGTGGCCGCTGCGGGGATTCCAGCGCTGGATATGCTTCATCTCCACATTGAAGCGCTTGGCGATGACGTACAGCGAATCCCCTTCCTTCACCTTGTAGTAGGTCACCGCATCGCGGCCGGCCTTGTCGGCCATCGCCACGGTACGGGTTGTAGTGCGGGTGCTGCTGGCGCCCTGCAGGGCGAGGGTCTGGCCGACCTTCAGGTGGGTACCGTTCAGGCGGTTCCAGCGCTTGATGTCACTCACATCGACGCCGGTCTGCTTGGCGATCTGCCAGAGGTTGTCGCCGTTGCGGACCTTGTAGGTACGCGCCTTGGCGGCCGGCTCGTTGCGGGCCAGGTTCTGGAACACCGGCTGGGTCGGGGCGCGGCCGGCTTCCACCGGGATGCTGAGGCTCTGGCCCACCCGCAGGCGATTCCCGGAGAGGCCATTGATTTCCTTGATACTGGCGACGCTCACCTGGTAGCGGTTGGCGATGGCCTGCAGGTTGTCGCCGTTGCGCACCCGGTAGTCCTGCCACTCCACCAGGTCCTGGGGGGCGAGGCTGGACAGGCTGGCCACCAGTTGCTCGGCCTTCTGGGTCGGCACCAGCAGTTGCTGCGGGCCGTCCATGGTGATGCGGCGCTTGAAGGCGGGGTTGAGCTGGTAGAGCTCGTCCGCGTCCAGATCGGCCATCGCCGCCACGCGGGACAGGTCCATGCGCTGCTTGAGTTCCACCACCTCGAAATAGGGCTCGTTGGCCACGGGGCTCAGGGCGATGCCGTAGGCGTCGGGGGCCAGGACCACTTGCGACAGGGCCAGCAGCTTGGGCACGTAGTCGCGGGTTTCCTGGGGCAGCGGCAGGTTCCAGTAGTCGGTGGGCAGGCCCACTTTCTGGTTGCGCTCGATGGCGCGGCTCACCGTGCCTTCGCCAGCGTTGTAGGCGGCCAGGGCCAGCAGCCAGTCGCCGTTGAACATCTCGTGCAGGCGCCCGAGGTAATCGAGGGCGGCGTTGGTCGAGGCGGTGATGTCGCGACGGCCGTCGTACCAGTTGGTCTGGCGCAGGTTGAAGTGGCGTCCGGTGGAGGGGATGAACTGCCACAGGCCCACCGCGTCCGCACGGGAATAGGCGAAGGGGTTGTAGGCGCTCTCGATGACCGGCAGCAGCGCCAACTCCAGCGGCATCTCACGTTCTTCGAGGCGCTCGACGATGTAGTGGATGTAGGGGTTGCTGCGTTGCGAGGCCTTCTCGACGAAGGACGAGTTGCTGACGAACCAGAGGCGTTGCTGTTCGATTCGCGGGTTGACGCCGATCTCGTCCTGCAGGGCGAAGCCTTTGCGCATGCGCTCCCAGATGTCCTGCGGTTCCTGCTCGACCTGCACCTCTTCCTGCCACTGGGTCTGCTGGTGCAGCTTGGCGGCCAGCGCCTTCTCCTGGCTGTCGTCCTCGGGGCGATGACCCATGCTCTGGCAGCCGGTGAGGGCTGCGGCGGAGACCAGCAATACAGCCCTTACGGCTCTTGCCAATGCGTCTAGATCAAGGGTTTTCGGCGGCGTAGACGGCATTGGTCGCTGGGCTTTTCCGGGAAAAAAGGTCGGGCGATTCTAGGAACCGACCCGGGGGTGGTCAAGTTTTCACCAGCTCGAATGTGACCTGAAGGGCGTTTCAGAACGTGTCCTTCCAGCTCCTCAGGGTGGCGAACACCGCTGCCGGGGCGGTGTGGCGGCTGCCGCTCCGTTTGTCGGCTGCGGCGATCACCGAGGCTTCCCTGACCCGCAGGAACGGATTGGTCTCGCGTTCCAGCGCAATGCTGGAGGGCAGGCTGACGCCGTCTTCCTCGCGCAAGCGGCTTACCGCCTCGAAGCGTTGTTCGATCGCCGGGTTGCCCGGCTCGACGGCGCAGGCAAAGCGCAGATTGCCGAGGGTGTATTCGTGGGTGCAGTAGACGCGGGTCGGGGCGGGGAGGGCGGCGAGGCGAGACAGGGCCGTGTGCATCTGCTCGGCGGTACCCTCGAAGAGCCGACCGCAACCGGCAGCGAACAGGGTGTCGCCGCTGAACAGCACCGGTGCGGTGGCATCGTCGTGGAAGTAGGCGATATGGCCCAGGGTGTGGCCGGGGACGTGGAACACCTCGAACGTCAGGCCGAGCACCTCGATGCGCTCGCCGTCTTCCAGCGCCCGGTCCCGCGCCGGGATGGTCTCGTGGGCCGGGCCGTACACCGTGGCGCCGGTGCGAGCCTTCAGCTCGGCCACCCCCCCCACGTGGTCGCCGTGGTGGTGGGTGATCAGGATGTCGCTGAGGGTCCAGCCGGGGTGTGCCTCCAGCCAGGCCAGCACGGGGGCGGCATCGCCGGGGTCGACCACCGCACAGCGTCGTTCGGTCGCATCCTGCAACAGCCAGATATAGTTGTCGGAGAAGGCACGGATGGGGTCGATCTGTATCATGGGCCGCTCGCCTGTCTGTCAGCAAAAGCGCATCTTAGGGGCCGTGCCCCGGGGCGTCGAGCCGGTGTGGGTAGTGCCCGTCGTGCTGCCCGGATCGGCGGCTCCGTGTCCATCACCAGGAGGTTTCCGTGAACAGGCCACCCATCGCCCAGGCCGATCCCGCCTGGCTCGAGTTGATCGAGGACGCCCGCACCTGGTTCTCCGGCCCGCTGGGTGGGCTGATGCTGTTCGAGGAGCAGCGCCTGCTCGAGGACGAACTGGGGCGTTATTTCGGCGGCTACCTGGTTCACTACGGCCCCCGTGCCGAACTGCCGCCGGGTGCGCGGCAGATCCAGCGCAGCGTCCATCTCGGCGCACCGTTGCCGGGGGTGGAGATCGCCTGCGACGAGAATGCCTGGCCCCTCTCCGAACATGCCGCCGATGTAGTGGTGCTGCAGCATGGGCTGGATTTCAGCCTCTCGCCCCATGGCCTGCTGCGTGAGGCCGCGCGCAGTGTGCGCCCTGGCGGGCACCTGCTGATCGTCGGGGTCAACCCGTGGAGTGCCTGGGGCGTGCGTCATTACTCCGCCGGGGACGCCCTGGGCAAGGCCCGCTGCATCGCGCCGAGCCGGGTCGCCGACTGGCTCAACCTGCTGGGTTTCGCGCTGGAGAAACGCCGCTTCGGGTGCTATCGTCCGCCGCTCGCTTCACCGGCCTGGCAATCGCGCCTGGCCTGGCTGGAGCGCTGGGGCGGCGCCGGGCAGTGGTTCGGTGCCGGCTTCTATCTGCTGGTGGCGCGCAAGCTGGTGGTCGGCCTGCGCCCGTTGCGCCAGAGTCGACGCGAGCCCATGGGCAAGCTGATTCCCATGCCGGTGGCGAAGGTCAGCCGGCGCGATTCGAAACACGAGGCATAAGTGACAGAACGGGTCGAGATGTACACCGACGGGGCCTGCAAGGGTAACCCCGGTCCCGGTGGCTGGGGCGTATTGCTCGTCTACAAGGGCGCCGAGAAGGAGCTCTGGGGGGGCGAGCACGACACCACCAACAACCGCATGGAGCTGATGGCCGCGATTGCCGGCCTGGTAGCGCTCAAGCGGCCGTGCCAGGTGCGTCTGGTCACCGACTCCGAATACGTGATGCGCGGCATCCAGGAGTGGCTCCCCAACTGGAAGAAGCGCGGCTGGAAGACGGCCGCCAAGCAACCGGTGAAGAACGCCGACCTGTGGCAGTTGCTGGACGAGCAGGTCAGCCGCCACCAGGTGGAATGGCAGTGGGTGCGCGGGCACACCGGCCATCCGGGCAACGAGCGTGCCGACCAGTTGGCGAACCGGGGTGTCAGCGAGCTGGGCCCCCGTTAGAATGCGCCATCGCAATACCGCCTCCTGATCCAGACCCTCCACCCCACGGGCATCGAACATGCGTTACGTAGTACTGGATACCGAAACCACCGGCATGCCGGTGACCGATGGCCACCGCATCATCGAGATCGGTTGCGTCGAGCTTGAAGGGCGCCGCCTCACCGGTCGCCACTTCCACCAATACCTGCAGCCCGACCGCGAAGTGGACGAAGGCGCCATCGCCGTCCACGGCATCACCAACGAGTTCCTGGTGGGCAAGCCGCGCTTCAAGGACGTTGCCGACGAGTTCTTCGAATTCATCAAGGGCGCCGAGCTGATCATCCACAACGCGGCGTTCGACATCGGCTTCATCAACAACGAGTTCGCCCTGCTGGGGCAGAGCGACCGTTCCGACATCGCCGAGCACTGCGGCGTGATCGACACCCTGATGATGGCGCGCGAGCGCCATCCGGGTCAGCGCAACAACCTCGACGCCCTGTGCAAGCGCTACGACGTCGACAACTCCGGCCGTGACCTCCACGGCGCACTGCTCGACGCCGAGATCCTCGCCGACGTCTACCTGGCGATGACCGGCGGCCAGACCAACCTGTCCCTGGCGGGCGAGGGCGGTGACGAGGGTGGCCGGCCCCAGGCCTCGCCCATCCGCCGCATCCAGGGCCGTGTGCCCGGCCGCGTGCTGCGGGCCAGCGAAGCGGAACTGGCGGCCCACCTGGAGCGGCTGGCAGTGATCGAGAAGGCCTCCGGCGGCCCGGCCCTGTGGGCCAAGCTGGAAGCACCGGCCACGCCCGAGGCGTGACCCGCGCCGATTTCACCGGCGCGACCTTTTCTTACAGGTGCTAGCGCCGGGGGTTACGCGACTCCCGGCGAGCTTCTACCCTGGCGTCCTGGGCGGGATGGACCCGCCGTACCGGGACGTCCTCATGTACAAAGACCTGAAGTTCCCCATCCTCATCGTCCACCGCGATATCAAGGCCGATACCGTCGCGGGGGAGCGCGTGCGCGGCATCGCCCACGAACTGGAGCGGGACGGTTTCGTCATCCTCTCCACCGCCAGTTCCGCCGAGGGGCGCATCGTCGCCTCCACCCACCACGGGCTGGCCTGCATCCTGGTGGCCGCGGAGGGCGCCGGGGAGAACCAGCGCCTGCTGCATGACGTGGTCGAACTGATCCGCGTCGCCCGGGTGCGAGCGCCGCAATTGCCGATCTTCGCCCTGGGTGAACAGGTCACCATCGAGAACGCCCCCGCCGAGGCGATGGCCGACCTCAACCAGCTGCGCGGCTTGCTGTACCTGTTCGAAGACACCGTGCCGTTTCTCGCGCGCCAGGTGGCGCGGGCTGCGCGCACCTATCTGGAGGGGTTGCTGCCGCCGTTCTTCCGCGCGCTGGTGGAGCACACCGCGCAGTCCAACTATTCCTGGCACACACCCGGCCACGGCGGTGGCGTGGCCTACCGCAAGAGCCCGGTGGGACAGGCTTTCCACCAGTTCTTCGGCGAGAACACCCTGCGTTCCGACCTCTCGGTGTCGGTGCCCGAACTGGGCTCGCTGCTGGACCACACCGGGCCGCTGGCCGAGGCAGAGGCGCGGGCGGCGCGGAACTTCGGCGCGGACCACACCTTCTTCGTCATCAACGGCACCTCTACCGCCAACAAGATCGTCTGGCACTCCATGGTCGGCCGCGATGACCTGGTACTGGTGGACCGCAACTGCCACAAGTCGATCCTCCACTCGATCATCATGACCGGCGCGATCCCGCTGTACCTGATGCCGGAGCGCAACGAGCTGGGCATCATCGGCCCGATCCCCCTGAGCGAATTCAGCCGCGAATCGATCCAGGCGAAGATCGACGCCAGCCCGCTGGCCCGTGGACGCGAGCCGAAGGTGCGCCTGGCGGTGGTGACCAACTCCACCTACGACGGGCTCTGCTACAACGCCGAGCTGATCAGGCAGACCCTGGGCGACAGCGTCGAGGTGCTGCACTTCGACGAGGCCTGGTACGCCTACGCGGCTTTCCACGAGTTCTACGCCGGCCGCTACGGCATGGGCACCGCGCGAGGGGCGGGCGGCCCGCTGGTGTTCACCACCCACTCCACCCACAAGCTGCTGGCGGCCTTCAGCCAGGCCTCGATGATCCACGTGCAGGACGGCGAGACCCGCCAGCTGGACCGTGATCGCTTCAACGAGGCGTTCATGATGCACATCTCCACCTCGCCCCAGTACGGGATCATCGCCTCGCTGGACGTGGCCTCCGCCATGATGGAAGGCCCCGCCGGGCGCTCGCTGATCCAGGAAACCTTCGACGAGGCCCTGAGCTTCCGCCGTGCCCTGGCCAACGTCGGGCAGAACCTGGCCGAGGATGACTGGTGGTTCAGCATCTGGCAGCCACCGAAGGTGGAAGGGCGCGACCAGGTCAGCACCCCCGATTGGCTGTTGCAGCCCCAGGCCGATTGGCACGGCTTCGGCGAGGTAGCCGACGACTACGTGTTGCTCGACCCGATCAAGGTCACCCTGGTGATGCCGGGCCTGACTGCCGACGGACGTTTGGGCGAACGCGGCATTCCGGCGGCGGTGGTCGGCAAGTTCCTCTGGGAGCGCGGGCTGGTGGTGGAGAAGACCGGCCTGTATTCCTTCCTGGTGCTGTTCTCCATGGGCATCACCAAGGGCAAGTGGAGTACGTTGCTCACCGAGCTGCTGGAGTTCAAGCGTCTCTACGACGCCAACGCGCCGCTGATCACCGCCTTGCCGTCCATCGCCCGTGCCGGCGGTGCCCGCTACCAGGGGCTCGGCCTGCGTGACCTGTGCGACGAACTCCACGGCTGCTACCGCGACAACGGCACCGCGCGGGCGATGCGGCGCATGTACACCACCCTGCCGGTGGCCGCGATGAAGCCGGCGGACGCCTACGACAAGCTGGTGCGCGGCGACGTGGAGGCGGTGCCGCTGGATGCGCTGCAAGGGCGCATCGCGGCGGTGATGCTGGTGCCCTATCCGCCGGGCATCCCGCTGATCATGCCGGGGGAGCGCTTCACCGAAGAGACCCGCTCGATCATCGACTACCTGGCCTTCGCCCGGACATTCGACGAGTCCTTCCCCGGTTTCGACTCCGATGTGCACGGCCTGCAGCAGCAGGACACCCCGCAGGGCCGCTGCTATACCGTTGATTGCATCAAGGAGTGACTCGGCCTGGGGGCGCGATGAGCGACGAGCGAGCGGCGGTGCGCCGGGGCGGTGGCATGGGGTTCTGGACCTGCACCGCCCTGGTGGTGGGGAACATGATCGGGTCGGGCGTTTTCCTGTTGCCCTCCAGCCTGGCGGCCTATGGCGGGCTCAGCCTGTTCGGCTGGCTGATCTCCAGCACCGGCGCGGTCATCCTCGCGCTCACCTTCGCCCGGCTGGCGCGGCTCGCGCCCGGGGCGGGCGGCCCCTACGCCTACACCCGTGATGGCTTCGGTCCGTTCGCCGGCTACCTCTGCGCCTGGACCTACTGGAAGGCGGCCTGGATCGGCAACGCGGCCATCGCTGTGACGTTGGTGGGCTACCTGCAGGTGTTCTTCCCGGCCTTGCGCGACCCAGTGCTCACTGTGCTGGTGGCCATCGGTGCCATCTGGTTGTGCACCCTGATCAACCTGCGGGGCATCGGCGCCTTCGGCGTGGCGCAGAACATCCTCACCGCGCTGAAGCTGATCCCGCTGCTGCTGGTGGGCATTCTCGGCTGGTTCTCGTTCCACCCCGAGTACCTGCGCATCCCTGCGCCGGAGGAGCTGCCGCCGGGAACCGGCGGCTACGCCAAGGCCATTGCCACCACGGCGGCGCTGACGCTGTGGTCCTTCATCGGCCTGGAGTCGGCCACCGTTCCGGCGGACGACGTCCGCGACCCGCGCCGCACCATTCCCCGTGCCACGGTGTTCGGCACCCTGGTGGCGGCGGCCGTGTACATCCTCTCCATCACCGCAGTGCAGGGGGTACTGCCGCCCGAGGAACTGGCGCGCTCCAGTGCGCCTTTCGCCGATGCGGCGCGGGTGCTGGTGGGGGAGTGGGGGTACCACCTGGTCGCGGCCGGGGCGGTGATCGCCTGCCTGGGGGCGCTCAATGGCTGGGTGCTGTTGCAGGGGCAGATCCCCATGGCCACCGCCCGTGACGGGCTGCTACCCCATTCGCTCGGGCAGACCAACCGCTGGGGCGCGCCGGCCAATGGACTGCTGGTCTCGGCGGTGCTGGTGACCGCCCTGGTGTTCGTCGATGGCCAGGGCGAGCTGGTGGATGTGTTCAACGTGATCATCCTTCTAGGCACCATGACCGGCGTCGTGCCCTATGCCTTCTGCACCGCCGCGCTGCTGCAGTGGCTGGCAGTCAAGCCCGAGGCGTTCACCGAACGTGAGCGGGGCTGGGCGCTGCTGCTCGGCTCGCTGGGGTTCGTGTACGCCATCTGGGCGCTGTACGGCACCGGCGAGCAGGCGATCTTCTGGGGCTTCCTGGTGCTGATGGCGGGGATTCCGCTGTACAGCTGGCGGCAGTGGCGAAACCGCGTGGAAGGCGCGCGGGGGAGCGGTTGAAGGCCGATGGCGTGGCCTGCATCACAGTGGTCGTCTTCGACTTTCGGTGGCCGCTTGTTATAGTTGCCGGGTTTGGAATCCCGCACTTTTCACAGGCCAGCAGCAGAACTGGCGAGGATAATTTTCGTGCCCGACTACAAAGCCTTTCGCGTTGAGCTGACGGACAAGATCGCCCATGTGGAGATCAACCGCCCCGAGAAGATCAACGCGATGAACGCCGATTTCTGGGCCGAGATCGTCGAGATCTTCCGCTGGATCGATGAAACGGACGAGGTCCGGGTCGTCGTCCTCAGTGGTGCCGGCAAGCACTTCTCCTCCGGTATCGACCTGATGCTGCTGGCATCCGTTGGCGCCCAGCTGGGCAAGGATGTGGGCCGCAATGCCCTGGTGCTGCGGCGCAAGATCCTCGAGCTGCAAGCCTCCTTCAATGCCGTCGACCTCTGCAGCAAGCCGGTGATCGCTGCGATCCAGGGTTATTGCCTGGGCGGGGCGATCGACCTGGTGTCCGCCTGCGACATGCGCTATTCCACCGTCGATGCCCAGTTCTCCATCAAGGAGATCGACATCGGCATGGCCGCGGACGTCGGTACCCTGCAGCGCCTGCCGCACATCATCGGCGACGGCATGATGCGCGAACTGGCCTACACCGGCCGCACCCTAGACGGTGAGGAAGCGCGCAGCATCGGCCTGGTCAATCGCACCTACGCCGACCGCGACGCACTCATGGAAGGCGTCTTCGCCTTGGCGCGGGACATCGCCGCCAAGTCGCCGGTGGCGATCCGCGGCACCAAGGAAATGATCCGCTACATGCGTGACCACCGCGTGGACGATGGCCTTGAGTACATCGCCACCTGGAACGCCGCCATGCTCCAGTCCAACGACCTGCGTGTGGCCATGGCCGCCCACATGAACAAACAGAAACCGGAATTCGCCGACTGATGCCGTACCAGTATTTCGCGCGGGAGGCGCGCTAGACCCATGGTCACCGGAGCCACTTCCCTCAGCTTGGTGCGCGACGAGCTGTTCGCCACGATCGAGCAGGCTGAACAGAGCCTCGAACAGTTCATTGTCGACCGCCACAACGGCAGCCTGCTGCAACAGGCGGTTGAAAGCCTGCAGCAGGTGCGCGGCACCCTCAACCTCATCGAACTGACCGGCGCCGAACTGCTGGCGCAGGAGATCCTCCAGCAGGCCACCGACATCCCGGCCGGCGTGGGGGAGGAGCGTGACAACCAGTTGGCCGCCCTGAGCAACGCGCTCTACGTGCTGCGCCGCTACCTGGAAAACGTCGATGCCCACCGGCAGGAAATGCCCGAGCTGCTGCTGCCGGCGATCAACGAGTTGCGCCAGTCCGCCGGGCAACAGCCGCTGCCGGAGAGCTTCTTCTTCAGCGTGCGCCTGGACCAGGCTCGCGTGCCGTCCGCCTCCAGCCTGCCTGAGGTCAGTGCCCAGTACCTGATGGCGCGGCGCTTGCGGCAGATGTACCAGGTGGGCCTGCTGGGCTTTATCCGCGAGCAGAGCCCCCAGCCCAGCCTGAAGCTCATGGGCCGTGCATTGGCGCGCCTGGACAGCCTCTATGCCATCGACCCGCGTGCGCGCCTGTGCTGGATCGGCGCTGCGGCGCTGGAGGCGATGGTGGACGGGCAGTTGATCGCGCGTAAGTCGCGCAAGCAGCTGTTCGCCCGCATCGACCGTGAACTCAAGCAGCTGCTGGCCAACGAGCACTACGAAGCGCCGCGCAGCCTGCAGAAGGAGCTGCTCTACCTGGTGGCCCTGGCGGACAGCCAGGGCCCGCGTGCCACCGAGGTCCGCAGCGTGTTCGGGATGACGGCGATGCCGTTCACCGACCACCTGCTGGAAGAGGAATACCAGCGCCTGGCCGGCCCCGGCCAGGCCGTCATGCGCTCGCTGTCCTCGGCGATCCGCGAGGAGCTGGCCAGCGTGAAGGACGTGCTTGACCTGATCGAGCGCGGCACCGCCCAGCCCGAAAGCCTCGGCAGCCTGCACGCCCTGCTGGGTAAGCTGGCCAAGACCCTCGGCATGGTCGGCCTGACTTCTGCCGCCAATGCGCTGCATGCGCAGCTGCCTGCCGTTGGCAGCTGGGCCGAAGGCGAAGCGGTATCGCCGGAGTCGCTCAACCGGCTCGCCGACGCCGTGCTGTATGTCGAGAGCATGGTGGCGGACCTGGAGCGCGGCGAGCGCCGTGATACCCGCCAGGCGGCCACCCCGGTGATGACCGAGGCGGAGTCCTTCGCCCAGCACCAACTGACCGAGGCGCGCATCGTGGTGATCGACGAGGCCCAGGGCGGCCTGGCGATGGCCAAGCGCGCCATCACCGCCTACCTGGAGTCCAACGGCGACAAGCTGCACCTGGCCAACGTGCCCAGCACCTTGCAGGCCGTGCGTGGCGGCCTGTGGTTCCTCGGGCAGGAGCGTGCCGGCAACCTGGTGGGCGCTTGTGGCGAGTTCATCCAGAAGCAGATGCTGGAAGCCGCGCAGATGCCCTCCGAGCAGATGCTGGAGACCCTGGCCGACGCCCTGACCAGCCTCGAGTACTACCTCGAAGGCGGCGCGGTGCTGCGCCCGGATGCCCAGCCCGATGTGCTCGACCTGGCTGCTGACAGCGTGCGGGCCCTGGGCCTGCAGGTGGCGGCCTGAGATGGCCGATCCGCGCTGGCGTTCGAGCTTCCTGGATGCGGCCCGGCCGGGTGGCTGGGCGCTGGCGCACTGCCGTCAGACTTTCCTGGCGGACGGCAATGGTGTGCTGTTCCCCCGTGACTGGCTGAAGCGCCAGGACCTGCCCATTCTCGCCGAGCATGGCATCGGTCACTTCGGTGATGACGAAGTCTTCCTCCTTGAACTGGCGCGCCCCGCCGACGTACCTGGCGCGGCCTGGGTCGGCCTGCGCCAACTGATGATGCAAGGTGATGCCGAGACCTTCCGCATGCTGGGTTTCGCTACCCAGATCGGAACCTGGGCCGACCACCACCGCTTCTGCGGCAGCTGCGGCGCACGCATGGTCCAGGTGGCCAGCGAGCGGGCGATGCACTGCGAAAGCTGCGGTGTGCACCACTACCCGCGCCTGGCGCCCAGCATGATCGTGTTGGTGACCCGTGGTGATGAGCTGCTGCTGGCGCGCTCGCCGCGCTTTGTCAGCGGCGTCTACAGCACGCTGGCGGGCTTCGTCGAACCTGGCGAGACGGTGGAGGAGTGCGTGGCCCGCGAAGTGCGCGAGGAGGTCGGGGTCGAGATCGGCGAGCCTCGCTACATTGCCAGCCAGAACTGGCCGTTCCCGCACTCGTTGATGCTGGGCTACCACGCCGAATACCGCTCCGGTGAGATCGTCCCTCAGCCGGGCGAAATCGAGGATGCGCGCTGGTTCTCCATCCATGCGCTACCGCCACTGCCGGCCAGCAAGTCCATTGCCCGCTACCTCATCGACCTCTACGTGGCGCGCCGCCTGGGCTTGTCAGAACCAGTGCTGCCAGGCTAGTCGCGCAGTCAGCGCCAGTACCACGCAGATGAACACCGGGCGGATCAGCTTCGCCCCGCCGCTGATGGCGGTGCGGGCGCCGAAGAAGGCGCCGGCCATCAGCGCCAGCCCCATGCAGATGCCCAGTACCCAGGCCACCTGGCCGCCGATGATGAACACCGCCAGCGCCACGCCGTTGCTGACGAAGTTCATGGTGCGCGCCACGCCGCTGGCCCGCACCAGGTCGAGCGGGTAGAGCAGCAGGCTGCTCACGGTCCAGAAGGCCCCTGTGCCGGGGCCGGCAACACCGTCGTAGAAGCCCAGGCCCAGCCCCTGGGGCCATTGCCTGCCATGGGGAATGGCCGCGTCGGCAGCGTGCTGCACGTCGGGGGTACGGCCGAACAACAGGTACAGGCCACAGCCGAACACCACGGCCGGCAGCATCTGGTTGAGCCAATGCGCCGGCAGCCAGTGGGCGATGGTCGCGCCAAGGGCGGCACCCACCGCTGTGGCCAGCAGGGCATTCTTCCAGCGGCGCGGTTCGAACAGCTTGCGTCGGTAGAAGGTGTAGCTGGCGGTAGCGGAGCCGAAGGTGGCGCAGAGCTTGTTGGTACCCAGCACCAGATGTGGCGGCAGGCCGGCCGTGAGCAGCGCCGGAATGGTCAACAGGCCGCCACCGCCCGCAATGGCGTCGATGAAACCGGCCAGGAACGCGACGCCGGCGAGCACCAGCAGAGTGGCCGGATCAACCGCGAGTTCGATGGGGAGGGGCATAAATGCTCGATCTGTGGCGGACTGCGCAGCGCGGCAACTGGTCGCTGCGTCGGGAGGTGCGCATAATGCCGGCTCTTTTGTGGAGAAGGAAAGGGTTCCATGCAGTATGACGGCCTGGCCTGGGGCATTGCCCTGCTGGCCCTGCTCGCGGTTGTGGTGGCCGCACGCATCCTCTTCGACCGCAGCTGGTTCCTCGGCTGGCTACGCGGCACCGTGGGCCTTGCCTTCGTCGCCTTGGCCGCCCTGGTGGGGACGGTTGCCTGGGACCTGACCCGCTACGACCACCTGGACGCCAGCAAGCCCATCGTGACGCTCAGCTTCAAGGCGCTCGGGCCCCAGCGTTACGAGGTGATGCTGCTGGAGGGCGGTCGCGAGCGCAGCGTGCTGCTGGACGGCGACCTGTGGCAACTGGATGCCCGGCTGCTGCACCTAAAGGGGTTGGCGCGCCTGATCGGCCTGCAGTCCGGCTACCGCCTGGAGAAGCTGTCGGGCCGCTTCCTCGCCATCGAGGACCAGCAGCTGGCGCAACACCCCGAGGCAACACTGGCCAGCAGCCCGTACGGCATCGACCTGTGGCGCTGGCTGCGGGTTGGGCAGCATGACCTCTTCCTGTTCGATGCCCAGGCGCAGCGCGTCACCTTCCTGCCGATGGCGGATGGGGCGGTCTACGCGGTCAACCTGTCCCCTACAGGGCTTCTGGCACAGCCGATGAACCAGGCAGCCACCCAGGCGCTCAAGGACTGGCGCTGACCTCGCCGCAGCCTCCTTGCATCACCGAGCCCCCGCATCTGCGGGGGTTTTCATATGTGCTTGAAATATTGAACAGGTGATGAGTATTTTGTTCGCGCCGCTATTCGCAGCGGTCCATGTCTACAAGGAAAACAACATGAACACGGGAATCCCGGCCGAGCTGGCAGAGCGCCTGGCTGGAGTCGATGAGATCGAGTGCGTGACGCCTGACCTGAATGGCGTGATGCGGGGCAAGGTGATGACCGGCGAGGGCTTCCTCTCCGGGCGGCGTCTGCAGCTGGCGCGTGGCGTGCTGCTGCAGTGCATCATGGGCGGCTATCCGCCGGCACGCTTCTATGGCAGTGACGATGGTGACCTGGCCCTGGTGCCCGACCCTGGACAGGTCCATCGCCTGCCGTGGAGTGACAGCCCGCGTGCCCTGGCGATCTGCGATGCCCAGGAGCTGGATGGCCGCGCGTCGGGCCTGTCCACCCGTGGCTTGCTGCGCCGTGTATTGGATCGCTATGCCGAGCGCGGCTGGTCGCCGGTGGTGGCCACCGAGCTGGAGTTCTTCGTGTTCGCGCCCAATCCCGATCCCCACCAGCCGTTCCAGCCGCCGGTTGGGCTGGATGGTCGCCGCGAGGACGGTTGTTCGGCGTTCAGCGTGAGCTCCAACAGCGGCCTGCGCCCCTTCTTCGAAGAGGTCTACCGCTGCATGGCGCTGCTGGGGATGCCGCGTGACACCTTCATGCACGAGATGGGTGTCAGCCAGTTCGAGATCAACCTCCTGCATGGCGATGCGATGCTGCTGGCCGACCAGACCTTTCTGTTCAAGCACCTGCTGAAGGAGGTCGCCCTGAAACATGGGTTGACCGTGGTGTGCATGGCCAAGCCGCTGGCGCATACGCCGGGCAGCTCGATGCATATCCACCAGAGCGTGGTGTCCAGTGCGGATGGGCGGAACATCTTTTCCGAGGCGAATGGCGATCCGTCGCCGGCGTTCTATCACTTCATCGGGGGGCAGCAGGCGGCGATGGCGGAGTTCACAGCCCTGTTCGCGCCCAACGTGAACTCATACCAGCGCTTGTGCCACCCTTACGCGTCGCCGAACAATGCGTGCTGGTCCCACGACAACCGCGCCGCTGGGCTGCGTATCCCGGCCAGTGCGCCCGTTGCGCGGCGGGTGGAGAATCGCTTGCCGGGTGCGGACACCAACCCCTACCTGGCGATTGCCGCGAGCCTGGCGGCGGGGCTTCATGGCCTGGAGCAGGGGATCGAGCCGAGCCCACCGATCCAGGGGGAGTTCGAGGTGGCGGATTCTCTTTCGTTGCCCTGTACCTTGCATGCAGCCCTGGAGCGTCTGAAGCGCAGCGACCTGGCACGGGAACTGTTCGGGGAGGAGTTCATCGAAGGCTACATCGCCACCAAGACGATGGAGCTGGCGAGCTTTTTCGATCAGATCACGCCCTGGGAGCGTCGTGTTCTGGCAGCCCAGGCTTGATCCGGCAATGTAGAGTTCCAGCGTTCGACGGCCTATCTGCCAGGCCCTAGCATTACCCCTCATCGCGGGCCGCACTCAAGCGGCCCGCCCTTGCTCAAGGAGCGCATGGAAAGCCGATGGGTCGAGTCCTGAAGTCCTTCCGGGCCCTGTATTTCGCAACGTTGCTCATGCTGATCGGCTCCGGCCTGCTCAGTACCTACCTCGGCCTGCGCCTGGCGGCGGACAAGGTCGATGGCCTGTGGGTCGGTGCGCTGATGGCGGCCAACTACCTGGGGCTCATCATCGGCGGCAAGCTGGGACACCGGCTGATCGCCCGGGTCGGGCACATCCGTGCATATGTCGCCTGTGCGGGGCTGGTGACGGCCGCCGTGCTGGGGCACGGCCTGCTGAGCTGGGTGCCCGGCTGGCTGTTCCTGCGGATGCTGGTCGGCCTGGGGATGATGTGCCAGTACATGGTGATCGAGAGCTGGTTGACCGAGCAGGCGGAGCCTGGTCAGCGCGGCAAGGTGTTCGCCGGCTACATGGTGGCCTCCTACCTCGGCTTGGTGCTGGGGCAACTGGTGCTGGTGCTGCACCCCGGCCTTGGCCCGGAGCTGCTGATGCTGGTGGCGATGTGCTTTGCGCTGTGCCTGGTGCCGGTGGCGGTGACCCGTAAGATCCACCCGGCGCCTCTGCATCCGGCGCCGCTAGAGCCACGCTTCTTCATCCGGCGGGTGCCGCAGTCGATGACCACGGTGCTGGTATCGGGCCTGATGCTGGGTTCGTTTTATGGTCTGGCGCCCCTCTACGCCACGCGACAGGGATTGACCACTGAGCAGGTCGGTCTCTTCATGGGCTGCTGCATCCTTGCGGGCTTGCTTGTGCAATGGCCTTTGGGCTGGCTGTCGGACCGTAACGACCGCGCCATGCTGATCCGTAGTGCGTCGGTGCTGCTGGTGCTGGCGGCCCTGCCGCTGGCGCTGATGCCCAGCGTGCCGATGGAGATGCTGTTCCCCATGGGCTTCCTGGTCTGCATGCTGCAGTTCACGCTCTACCCGCTGGCGGTGGCCTTCTCCAATGACCACATCGAGGCGGAGCGCCGGGTGTCGCTGACGGCGATGTTGCTGATCACCTTTGGGGTGGGCGCGAGCATCGGCCCGCTGCTGACCGGCGCGCTGATGAAGCAGCTGGGGCCGAACATGTTCTATGCGTTCGTCAGTCTCTGCGCGTTGATCCTGGTGGTGCGTGTGCGTCCCGACAAGGTCACCGGCCTGCACCGGGTGGACGAGGCTCCGTTGCAGCACGTGGCAACACCGGAAGTCAGCTCGCCGCTGGTGGCCGCGCTTGATCCTCGCGTGGATGAGCAGGTGGTGCAGGAGCAGATGACTGGGGAGGCTTTCACGCCACCCCCAGTTCCCGAGGAGCCGGAGGCGCCCCGCCCGAGCTGAAGGCTCGGGCGGAGAGCGGCTAGAAGAGATCGTCCTTGTCGAAGCGCCGGGCTTCGCGCTGGAGCTGGTAGACGAAGCGCTCCACGAGGCGTTGCTCGGGGCCGTTCATGCGGTAGAAGCGAACGCCCGCCAGGGTGATGTTCAGCTTGTCGTTGTAGCTGAGGTGGCGTAGCTCAACGGGGGTGAGCAAGGTGCCGAATGGCAGGCGAGCGCTGAAGCGCTCGTAGACCTGGCCTGTCTGCAGCTGTTGGGTGGCGTCACCGGCGAAGCGCAACTTGCAGCCGGTGGCGGAAATATCCAGCATCTCGCCGTTGATCCCAGCGGGCAGTCGGTCTCCGGCCAGCTCGATGGGGACGGGCTGCCCTTTCAACAAGGGCGCGCGGAAGGCGTTGCGGCGTTGGTGATAGGTGACTTCTTCCGGCAGGGGGCACCAATAGCAGGGGGCTCCCTGATGCTCGCCTACCTGCACGAGCTGGCGGCATTCCCAGGCGATTCTGACGCCATCATGGAAGCCTTCCACGCGGAAGTACTCCCCCGCGCGAATGAATCGCTCGCCGTCGTTGGGAACCATCTCGTCAAGGGCGATGCGTTTGCGATCCTTGTCCACTTCCACCAGAAAGCTTTGGAAGCGCTGGCTGCGCTCATGGAAGGTGACGACCAGGGGGTCATGGCTTTGCAGCAGGAGGCGAAGATTGGCCTGGATCTCCACAGGTGCCTTCAACACCTTGGGGGGTTGTGGGCCATCATCTTCGTTGAATGCGTTGGACACGGTCCAGGTCTCTCCAAACACATGGGGCTCGGGGCGCCAGCATACTGGCAATGTGCCCCGATGTCCTGGCGCTTCTTATTGTTTCAGGCCTGGCTGAGCGGGCGCTGTCGCGGGATTTTAGCGGCGCCCCCTCGGCTGTCATAGAGGCTGGGGGTTTCCTGGCCGCGGAGGATGGCCAGGGTGTTGTCGACACTGGTCTGGCTGGCGCGAATCAGGCGGCCGTTGCGCAGGTTGCCCGCCTGGCACTGTTCAAGTACATCGCTCAGCGTTGCACTGCGTGCCAGCAGGTCGGTTCCGACCGGGGAGCGTTCGGCCAGGGCGGTCAGTCCGGCACGATCGACACTCAGTCCGAGCGCCTGCAGCGCGTCGGCGCGAAGGCGGCCGTGCTGGTCGAGGAGGGCGAGCAGGGGTTGCTTGTCCGAAAGGATCTGCTCGAGTTGCGGCAGGTCACGTTCGGTCAGTGCCTTGAATTCGTTATCGATCAGCTCAAGCAGGCGCTGTGCGTGGTCGATATCGTGGTTGAGCAGGTCGAGCAGTTCGGTGTCGTGCATTTCGGGCTCTGGGGATCGGGCGTCCAACATCCCCAGCGCTGCCCTTGGACTAGCGCTGGGATTCGAAGTCGAGCAACTTGCTCGCCACGCGCTGGCTGTCTACCTGGTAGGTGCCGTTGGCGATGGCTTGCTTGATCTTGTCGACCCGCTCCCGGTCGACGGTGGGCAGGTCGCGCAGCTTGTCGGTGACCTTCTGCAGTTGCTGGGCATCGCTGCTCAGTTGCACGTTTTCACCGCTACGGGGGGACGTGGCAGCCGGCTCGCTGGTGGTCTGGCTGGCGCTGGTCTGGTTGGCGGTAACGCCTTCGTTCTTGCCGGCGTTGCCGGTACGTCCCGCGCTGGCGGGCGTGTTGGCATTATTGAGCCGGTTGAAGTCGATGACCATGATGCAGAACCTCTGGGTGTTATGGACGCTTACCGACCTTATCGACCAGGCCCAAACTAACTTTAGGGCAACTTCCGAAAAAATTCCCGGGTGCGGTGTGGCGCTGGAAAAACGGCACTCTACACGAATTGACTACGTGCCATACAAGAGTCGTGCCTACATGGCGACTTCCACTTGCCCAGGGCCGGTTACGCGGGCTTTGACCACGCGTTTGGAGTTGAGGTTGCGTACGCGTATCTGGTCACCTATGGCCCCTGCGGAAAGTGCCTCGCCCGGCATCTTGACCTGGATGGTGGAACTTCCGGCACTGATTACCACCTGATCACCCTTGTGGACTACCTCGGCCATTTCAACGTGGGTCGGCGTCAGGATCTGATCGACCAGGACGGGGCGTGTGAGCTTGTAGCCTTCCGCTTGGGAAGGCGCCGTAAGGTAGCCCTGGGAGAGCAGCCCCACATCACGCTCGACCAGGTTGTAATCACGGGAGGACAGTTCTTCCCCTTTGCGCATCGGGCGCGCTGCGACTATTACATTGCGGAACAGCCGAACCTGGGCAGGGACGAAGACCGACCAAGGGGTGCTGCCCTCGCAGCGAACCTTGACCGTCACCCGTCCGATCGGCTGTGCCGGGCTCTCCAGGCTGACCGTCAAATCCCTGTCGCAAGTGGCGAGGCGCAGGCGTGGGTCCAATCGGCTCACCTGGATCTCGTAGCGTCCCTCGATGCCGCTATTCTGGAGATATTCCTCTACCTTGAACTCAAGAAACCCTTCGGTGGAGCCGATAAGGACTTCGGGCGGCGTGAGTCCTTCTGCCTGTGCGCCGTTGTGGCTCAGGCAGAACAAAACGGGTAAAAAGGCCCATGACCGGTGGCGGCGATGTGCTATCAAGTGTCGGAAAAGCGTCGTTATCGGATTCATGCAATTCAAAAAAGCAAGGCTCGTGCCGCCTGCTAATCTATGGCGAAGCGTCCTGAAGCTCAAAAGGGGAGAGTCCTGGCATGGCCGGTGTATTGGATTCGGTTAACCAGCGTACGCAACTGGTGGGGCAGAACCGCCTGGAGTTGCTGTTGTTCCGGCTGGATGGACCCCAGCTCTACGGGATCAACGTGTTCAAGGTGAAGGAGGTGCTCCAGTGCCCCAAGCTCACCATCATGCCCAAGTCCAGCCCGGTGGTTCGGGGCGTGGCGAATATCCGCGGGGGGACCATCCCCATCCTCGACCTGTCCATGGCGACGGGGCGCAGGCCGCTGAGTGATCTCAAGAACAGCTTCGTGATCATCACGGAGTACAACAGCAAGGTTCAGGGGTTCCTGGTGCGCTCGGTGGAGCGAATCATCAACATGAACTGGGAAGAAATCCATCCGCCACCCAAGGGCACCGGGCGTGAGCACTACCTGACCGCGGTCACGCGCGTCGACAAGAACCTGGTCGAGATCATCGACGTGGAGAAAATCCTCGCCGAAGTCGCGCCGACCTCGGAGGTCATCTCCGAAGGCGTGATCGATCACGAGACCCAGGCCAGCGCCGTCACCAAGCGCGTGCTGATCGTCGATGACTCGTCCGTGGCGCGCAAGCAGCTGGTCCGCTGCCTGGAGACGGTCGGGGTGGAGGTGGTCTCGTTGAACGATGGCCGCCAGGCGTACAACTACCTGCATGACCTGGTCGAGCAGGGTAAGGCGCCGGAGAAAGAACTCCTGATGATCATTTCCGACATCGAGATGCCGGAGATGGACGGCTACACCCTGACGGCGGAGATCCGTGGCGATCCGAGAATGCAGAAGCTGCACATCCTCCTGCATACTTCGCTCTCCGGCGTATTCAACCAGGCGATGGTGAAGAAAGTTGGCGCGGATGACTTCCTCGCCAAGTTCCGGCCTGACGAGCTGGCTTCGAGGGTGATCGAGCGGATCAGGATTGCGGACGGGGCGTGAGGGGGATTCCTTCCCCAGGTACAGATATGAATGAGGCGGCCCTAGTGTCTTCAGGTAACTTGGATTTCGAGCAGTTCCGGACTTTCCTGGAAAAAACCTGCGGCATATTGCTGGGAAGCAATAAGCAGTACCTGGTTTCCAGCCGTCTGAACAAGCTGATGGAACAGAACGGCATCAAGACGCTGAGCGAACTGGTTCAGAAGATCCAGAGCGCCCCGCGCAGCGGCCTGCGAGAGCAGGTCGTGGATGCGATGACCACCAACGAAACGCTCTGGTTCCGGGATACCTACCCCTTCGAAGTGCTCAAGGGCCGCATCCTGCCCGAGCTGATCAAGGCCAACCCGAACCAGCCCCTGCGGATCTGGTCGGCGGCGAGTTCTTCTGGGCAGGAGCCGTTCTCCATCTCCATGGCCATCGACGAGTTCGAGCGGACCAACCTGGGCCAGCTCAAGGCCGGTGTGCGCATCGTCGCCACCGACCTGTCCACGGCGATGCTCGCGGCCTGCCGTGCTGGCGAATACGACAGCCTGGCGATGGGGCGTGGCTTGTCCCAGGAGCGGCTCACCCGCTTCTTCGACCCGAAAGGGCCGGGACGCTGGGTGGTCAAGCCGGCGATTCGCAATCGCGTGGAATTCCGTGCCCTGAACCTGCTGGACAGCTACGCCTCCCTCGGCAAGTTCGACATCGTGTTCTGCCGCAACGTACTGATCTACTTCTCCGCCGATGTGAAGAAGGACATCCTCACTCGTATCCACGCGACCCTGAAACCCGGTGGCTACCTGTTCCTCGGGGCCTCCGAGGCGCTGAACGGCCTGCCGGACCTCTACCAGATGGTCCAGTGCAACCCGGGCATCATCTACAAGGTGAAGTGACCGGTGGTGATCCTGAAAGGAGGCGCAAGCCTCCTTTTTTGTGCCTGCCATTCGGTCGTGCCGCCTTTTGCCGCTGGGCGGCAATCGCCTCTGCCGCCTTGCCACCCTGACCTTGGCAAAGCGGCAAGCCCTTACCGCTGATCTCCGTTCTGTCGTCCTGAATTCATCTCAACCTTTTGTTTTAAAAGGATTTTAAAAATTGGCACAGCCCTTGCTGAATGTCCGGCAGACAAACCGTCATTGCCGCACGGCAAAGGTTGGAAGAGATGAGCATCAGTTTCGAAAGCGCCCTTGGCATCCACGAGTCGGCCCTGCGGTTCCGCACCCAGCGTGCCGAAGTGCTGGCCAACAACATCGCCAACGCCGACACGCCCAACTACAAGGCGCGTGACCTGGACTTCTCCTCCGTGCTCGCCGAGCAGGCGGAGAAGGCTTCCAAGGGCACCTTCCAGGCCACGCTGACCAACGCGCGCCATATCGCGGCCGAAGGCACCGGCATGCTGGATGAGTCCCTCAAGTACCGCACCCCGTTCCAGCCTTCGATCGACCAGAACACCGTCGACCTGCAGCAGGAACAGTCCAGCTATACCGAGAACTCCGTGCAGTTCCAGGCCAGCTTCACCCTGCTCAACAGCAAGTTCAAAGGGCTCGTCAACGCGCTGCGTGGCGAGTAAGGAGAGCGATCATGTCCCTGTCCAGCGTCTTCAACATTGCCGGCACCGGCATGAGTGCCCAGAGCACCCGGCTGAACACCGTCTCCAGCAACATCGCCAACGCCGAGACCGTGTCCTCCAGCATCGACAAGACCTACCGCGCCCGCCACCCGGTGTTCGCCACCATGTACCAGAGCCAGCTCAACGGCCAGGGCAACGACCAGGGCTCTCTGTTCGCTCCCGAAGACGAGTCCGGTCGCGGCGTCCAGGTGCTGGGCGTGGTCGAAGACCAGAGCGCGCTGGTGCCGCGCTACGAGCCGAACCATCCCGCCGCCAACGCGGACGGCTACGTGTACTACCCCAACGTCAACGTGGTCGAGGAAATGGCGGACATGATCTCCGCCAGCCGAGCCTTCCAGACCAACGTCGAAATGATGAACACCGCCAAGCAGATGATGCAGCGCGTGCTGACCCTGGGTCAGTGAGTGCGTGAGGGAGCGACAAGATGAGCGTTGACGTAGGCGCCACCACCAGTTCTTCGGTACTGGATCAATACAAGCTCAAGGAAACCACCAAGTCGAAGGAGCTGGGCAAGGACCAGTTCCTCCAGTTGCTGGTGGCACAGATGAACAACCAGAACCCGCTGGACCCGCAGACCAACAGCGAGTTCGTGGCGCAGCTTGCCCAGTTCAGTACCGTCGAAGGCCTGGACAACCTGAACAAGAGCGTCAACACCATCCTCTCCAGCACCCAGTCTTCCCAGGCGCTGCAGGCGTCCTCCCTGGTCGGGCGCAAGGTCATGGTCCCCTCCAGCAAGGCCGTGGTCGATCCTGCCGAAGGGCTCACCGGCACCGTCAGCCTTACCAGTTCCACGTCCAACCTCTACGTCAACGTGCTGGACGAGAAGGGCAACACCGTCAACCGCGTCAACCTGGGTGCACAGAAGGCCGGTGCGGTCAGCTTCACCTGGGATGGCAAGGACTCCAGCGGCAACGCCGTTGCCAAGGGCACCTACACCTTCAAGGCCGAGGCCGGGGTCGATGGCAAGACAGTCGCCATGGGCACCGTCCTCCCGGCCAACGTCGATAGCGTCACCCTGGGCCAGAACGGCGGGGAAATGACGCTCAACCTCGCAGGGCTCGGCAGCATCGCGCTTTCCAAGGTCCAGGTCATCGGTAAGTAATCGTCGACGCTGTCGGCGCAACAGGAGCATCCCATGTCGTTCAACATCGGCCTCAGCGGCATCCGCGCCGCCTCCAGTGACCTCAACATCACTGGCAACAACATCGCCAACGCCGGGACCGTGGGCTTCAAGCAGTCCCGTGGAGAATTCCAGGACCTGTACTCGGCGTCCGTGCTGGGCTCCGGTAGCAAGACCATCGGCAGCGGCGTGCTGCTGGCCAACGTCGCCCAGCTCTACAACCAGGGCACCATCGACTACACCGAAAACGCCCTCGACCTGGCCATCAACGGCAACGGTTTCTTCGTCACCAGCAACAACGGCGCCGTCAGCTACACCCGTGCCGGCTACTTCGGTACCGACAAGAACGGCTTCATCGTCGACAACAACGGCTACCGTCTCCAGGGTTACACGGTAGATGCCAGTGGTGCGCTGCAAAGCGGTGTGGTGGGTGATCTCACCATCAAGACCAACAACCAGCAGCCCAAGGCCACCGCTACCATCACCCAGCCGTTCAACCTGAACTCCAGCAACACCCCGCCGACGGTGTCGCCGTTCAACCCGGCCGACCCGAAGAGCTACAACTCTTCGACCTCGGTCAACATCTATGACTCCCAGGGCAACCCTCACGTCATGACCCAGTACTTCGTCAAATCGGCCACACCGGCGAACACCTGGACCATGAACGTGCTGATCGATGGCCGTAACCCCACCAACCCGGCCTCCACCACGCCCATGAGCACGCCGGTGGGCTTTACCACCTCCGGCCAGCTGGACACCTCCACCTTCGCCAACACCGGCGGCTTCGCCGTCAACGCCGACGGCACCCTGGGCATCAACGGCTGGGTGCCGGCCGTGTCCAACGGCGCCACCCCGCCGGTGTGGAGTGCCAACGGTGCCGCTGCCGCCCCGAGCATCACCTTCGATATCCGCGGCTCCACCCAGTTCTCCAGCGCCTTCGCTGTTGCCAGCGTGGCCCAGGATGGCTACACCACCGGCCAACTGGCCGGTCTGCAGATCGATGACAAGGGCATGATCTACGCCCGCTACACCAACGGTCAGACCCAGCTCCAGGGCCAGGTCGTCCTGGCGAACTTCGCCAACGTCCAAGGCCTGACCCCGGTGGGCAAGACCTCCTGGGTCGAATCCTCCGAATCCGGTGCGCCGGTGATCGGCACCCCGCGTGCCGGCACCCTGGGGGCTCTCCAGTCCGGTGCCCTGGAGTCCTCCAACGTGGACATCTCCACCGAGCTGGTCGACCTGATCGTGGCGCAGCGCAACTACCAGGCCAACGCCAAGACCATCGAGACCGAGAACGCGGTGACCCAGACCATCATCAACCTGCGTTGAGTGAGTGGCCGCCGCCCGTCAAAAGGGTGGCGGCGACCTTGCCGCTGGCGGCATCCCCTCGCCGCCACGGCATTCCAAGGCCTCCATGTGAGGCCTTTTTCTTTTTGCTTTTTCCTTATTTGTCAATGAGTTGTCTCGATTTTGCAGGCCTGGCACAGCAATTGCTGTAGACCCTGCAAAGCAATGCGGGCGTCAAAAGCCCACCTTGGAGACCTCCATGGACAAGATGCTCTACATCTCCATGACCGGTGCCAGCCAGAACACCCTGGCCCAGCGCGCTCATGCCAACAACCTGGCGAACGTGTCCACCACCGGGTTCCGTCGCGACTTCGAACAGGCGCGTTCCATGCCCGTGTTCGGCGACACCTTCCCGGCGCGCGTGTTCGCCATGAGCGAACGTCCCGGGACCGACTTCACCCCCGGTGCCCTGCAGGAGACCGGGCGCGACATGGACATCGCCATCGGCGGGGAGGGCTGGATCGCCGTGCAGGCGCCGGACGGCAGCGAAGGCTACGTGCGCACCGCCAGCCTCCAGGTGGACGCCAACGGCCAGCTGCGAGCCGGCAATGGCTTGCCGGTTATCGGCAACGCCGGGCCGATCGCCATCCCGCCGGAGCAGAAGGTGGAGATCGGTTCCGACGGCACCATCAGCATCCGCGCCCTGGGCGAGGCCCCCAACGTGATGGCCGAGGTGGACCGCATCAAGCTGGTCAACCCCGATCCCAAGCAACTGGAGAAGGGCCTCGATGGCCTGATCCACACCAAGAACAAACAGCCGGCGGACGTGGATGGCACGGTCAAGCTCACCTCGGGCTTCCTTGAGGCGAGCAACGTCAATGCCGTCGAGGAGATGACTGCGATCCTCTCCCTGTCCCGTCAATTCGAACTGCACGTAAAGATGATGCGCACCGCCGAGGACGACGCCGCGGCGATGGCACGGGTCATGCAGCTCAGCTAACAACCAGTACGCGGCGCCATGACTTCGGCGCCCGAGGAGAATGACGATGATTCCGGCACTTTGGGTCAGCAAGACGGGTTTGGCGGCTCAGGACATGAACCTGACCACCATCTCCAACAACCTGGCCAACGTCTCCACCACCGGCTTCAAGCGCGACCGCGCCGAATTCCAGGACCTGCTCTACCAGATCCGCCGCCAGCCCGGCGCCCAGAGCACCCAGGACAGCCAACTGCCCAGCGGCCTGCAGTTGGGTACCGGTGTGCGCATCGCCGGCACCCAGAAGATCTTCACCCAGGGCAGCCTGCAGACCACCGAGCAGCCGCTGGACCTGGCCATCAACGGGCGCGGCTTCTTCCAGATCCTCATGCCGGACGGCACCGTCTCCTACACCCGCGACGGCAGCTTCCACCTGAACTCCGACGGGCAGATCGTCACCAGCCAGGGCTACCCCCTGGAGCCGGCCATCGTCCTGCCCGCCCAGGTCCAGACCTTCACCGTCGGCGAGGACGGCACCGCCTCGGTGACCACCTTCGGCAACCCCACGCCCCAGGTGATCGGCAACATCCAGACCGCCGACTTCGTCAACTACGGCGGCCTGCAGGCCATCGGCAACAACCTGTTCCTGGAGACCGCCGCCAGCGGTGCGCCGCAGGTCGGCACCCCGGGCCTCACCGGCCTCGGCAACGTCCTGCAGAACACCCTGGAGAACTCCAACGTCAGCGTGGTGGAAGAGCTGGTGGACATGATCACCACCCAGCGTGCCTACGAGATGAACTCCAAGGTCATCTCCACCGCCGACTCCATGCTCGGCTACATCTCGCAGAACCTGTAACGCCCCCGAGGTAAGTTGTCATGAACCGGCTGCTCATCATCGCCCCGTTGCTCGCCACCCAGCTCCTCGCCGGGTGCGTCGCGCCGCCGCCCAAGCCGAACGACCCGTACTACGCGCCGGTGCTGCCCCGCACCCCAATGCCGGCCGCGCAGAACAACGGCGCCATCTACCAGCCCGGGTTCGAGACCAACCTCTACAACGACCGCAAGGCCTACCGCGTAGGTGACATCATCACCATCACCCTCAACGAGCGGACCCAGGCCAGCAAGAACGCCAACTCGCAGATTCAGAAGAACAGCAAGGCCAACATCGGCCTGACCTCCCTGTTTGGCGGCGGCGTCTCGATCAGCAACCCCAGCACCAAGCTGAACCCCCTGGAAGCCGAAGACCTCACGCTGTCCGCCGGCTACAACGGCACCCGTGACGCCAACGGCACCTCCAAGGTAGGGCAGAGCAACAGCCTGACCGGCTCCATCACCGTCACCGTCTCCGAGGTGATGCCCAACGGCATCCTCGCCGTACGCGGCGAGAAGTGGCTGACCCTGAACACCGGCGACGAACTGGTACGCATCGCCGGCCTGGTGCGTGCGGACGACATCGGCACCGACAACACCGTGTCTTCCACCCGCGTGGCCGACGCCCGTATCACCTACTCGGGCACCGGCGCCTTCGCCGACGCCAGCCAGCCGGGCTGGTTCGACCGCTTCTTCATGAGCCCGCTGTGGCCGTTCTGAGCAGGTAGCGCGACATGAAACGATTCACCGCAGCCCTTTGCCTGTTGCTTGCCAGCACCCTCGCTCATGCCGAGCGGCTGAAGGACCTGGCCAGCATTCAGGGCGTGCGTAACAACCAGCTGATCGGCTACGGCCTGGTGGTGGGCCTCAACGGCACCGGCGACCAGACCACCCAGACGCCCTTCACCCTACAGACCTTCAACAACATGCTGGCGCAGTTCGGCATCAAGGTGCCGGCCGGTTCGGGCAACGTGCAGCTGAAGAACGTCGCCGCCGTCTCCATCCATGCCGACCTGCCACCCTTCGCCAAGCCCGGCCAGACCCTGGACGTGACCATCTCCTCCATCGGCAACGCCAAGAGCCTGCGCGGCGGCAGCCTGCTGATGACCCCGCTGAAGGGCATCGACGGCAACGTCTACGCCATCGCCCAGGGCAACCTGGTGGTGGGTGGCTTCGACGCCCAGGGCAGCGACGGCTCCAAGATCACCGTCAACGTCCCGTCGTCCGGCCGGATTCCCGCCGGTGCCACTGTCGAGCGCCCGGTGCCGAGCGGCTTCGATCAGGGCAATACCCTGACCCTGAACCTCAACCGCCCGGACTTCACCACCGCCAAGAACATCGTCGACAAGCTCAACGAACTGCTTGGCCCAGGCGTTGCCCAGGCCATCGACGGCGGTTCGGTACGGGTCAGCGCCCCGCTGGATCCGAACCAGCGCGTGGACTACCTCTCGGTTATCGAGAACCTGGAAATCGAATCCGGCAAGGCCGTGGCCAAGGTCATCATCAACTCGCGCACCGGCACCATCGTCATCGGCCAGGACGTGCGCGTGCAGCCGGCCGCCGTCACCCACGGCAGCCTCACCGTCACCATCACCGAAGACCCCATCGTCAGCCAGCCGGGCGCCTTGTCCGGCGGGCAGACGGCCGTCGTACCGCGTTCCAAGGTCAAGGCCGACCAGGAGGCGAAGCCGATGTTCAAGTTCGCTCCCGGTACCTCGCTGGACGAGATCGTCCGCGCGGTCAACCAGGTGGGGGCGTCTCCTTCCGACCTGATGGCCATCCTCGAGGCGCTCAAGCAAGCCGGCGCTCTCCAGGCTGACCTGATCGTGATCTGAGGTAGCGATCATGGACTCCAGGCTCACTACGGGCCTCGCCACGCGCGGGGCCATCGACTCCGGTGCCTTCACCGACCTGAACCGCATGGCCCAGTTCAAGGTGGGCAAGGGGCGCGACGGCGAGGAAAACGTCAAGAAGGTCGCCCAGGAGTTCGAGTCGCTGTTCGTCAACGAGATGCTGAAGTCCATGCGTGCCGCCGGCGACGTCTTCGCCGAAGGCAACTTCCTCAACAGCAACGAGAGCAAGACCTACCGCGACATGTACGACCAGCAGCTTGCGGTCACCATCTCCAAGGGCCACGGCATCGGCCTGGCCGATGTGCTGACCCGCCAGTTGAGCAAGACCAAGTCCACCGGCAAGGCCAATCCCTTCGCCCAGGTGGCCGAGACCGCCGGAGCCCAGTGGCCGCAGAAGGGCAGCAGCCCGGTGGCTGCGCCGGAGGCGGGCCGGGACGATTCCAAACTGCTGGCCCAGCGCCGTATCAGCCTGCCCAGCCGCTTCACCGACCGCCTGCTGGCCGGCATCGTGCCGCCTGCGGGGGCCGCAGACGGCAAGCAGGCCCTGGCCGGTTCCGACTGGTTGCCGGCCAAGTCCTATGGCGCGCCCGAGCGCGGCGTGGCCTCGGTGGACGGCGACAACGCGGTGATTGGCCGGCGCATCGCCCAACCGCCGCTGGCACCGGGCAAGCCTGCCTTCAGTTCGCCTCAGGAATTCATCGACACCATGATGCCCATGGCCCAGGAGGCGGCGAAGAGCATCGGCGTCGATCCGCGCTTCCTGGTGGCTCAGGCTGCACTGGAGACCGGCTGGGGCAAATCCATCATCCGCCAGCAGGACGGCAGCAGCAGCCACAACCTGTTCGGCATCAAGTCCCACGGCTGGGACGGCCAGTCGGCCCGCGCCGTGACCACCGAATACAAGGACGGCGAAGCCGTCAAGGAAGCGGCCTCGTTCCGCGCCTACGACTCGTACCGGCAGAGCTTCCGTGACTACGTGAGCTTCCTGCAGGGGAATGACCGTTACCAGGACGCACTGGCCGTGACCGACAAACCCGAGCGCTTCGTGCGCGAGCTGCAGCAGGCCGGCTACGCCACTGACCCGCAGTACGCCCGCAAGGTCACGCAGATCGCGCGCCAGATGCAGACCTACCAGGCCGTCGCATCGGTCGGTTCGGTGCCCAACTCATGAGGATGAGCAATGGCTGACCTTCTCTACATCGGCCTGTCCGGCCTGCGCAGCACGCAGACCTCGCTGACCACGACCGGGCACAACATCAGCAACGTCAACACGCCCGGCTTTTCACGCCAGCAGACGGTGCAGCAGACCAACCTCCCGCAGTTCACCGGCGGCGGCTACATCGGTTCCGGCAGCCAGGTGACGGATGTGCGCCGCCTGGCCAGCGAGTTCCTCACCTCGCAGCTGCGCACCGCCACCAGCCAGAACAGCGAGCTGCAGGCCTTCAAGAGCCAGATCGAACAGCTCGACTCGCTGCTGTCCAGCACCACCACCGGCATCAGCCCGGCGCTGAAGAGCTTCTTCACCTCGCTGCAGACCGCCTCCCAGGACCCGGCGTCCCTGGCCGGGCGCGAGGCCGTGCTGTCCCAGGCCAAGAGCCTCTCGGACACCTTCAACACGCTCTACAGCCAGTTCGACAAACAGAACGAACAGATCAACAGCCAGCTCGGTGCGCTGACCACCCAGATCAACTCCCTGGCCGCCAACGTCGCCTCCTACAACGACGCCATCGCCAAGGCGCGTGCCAACGGCGCCGAGCCCAACGACCTGCTGGACGCTCGCGAAGAGGCGATCCGGCAGATCTCCGAGATGGTCGGCGTGAAGACCCTTGAGCAGAAGGACGGCACCCTCAGCCTGTTCATCGGCACCGGCCAGCCGCTGGTGGTGGGCAACTCCGCCTCCACCCTGAAAGCCTCGCCGGGCGTCAACGATCCGTCGCGCTACCAGATCGAGCTCATCACCGGCGGCGTCTCGCAGATCGTCACCGACCAGGTGACCGGCGGCGAGATGGGCGGGCTGATTGCCTACCGTGATACCGCGCTGGACCAGTCCTACAACGCCCTGGGCCAGCTCGCCATCACCATCAGCGACACGGTCAACAAGCAACTGGGCCAGGGCCTGGACCTGGTTGGTCGGGCCGGCAGCCCGCTCTTCGCCAATATCAACTCGGCCCAGGCGGCATCCCTGCGTGTACTGGCGGCCACCACCAACACCGGTACGGCCAGTGGTGTCCTCAACATCACCAACACCAGCCAGATGACCGCCAGCGATTACCGGCTGGACTTCGACGGCACCAACTTCACCGCGCTGCGCCTGTCCGACAGCGCCAGCATGACCGTCACGGTCACCGGCACCGGCCCCTACACCCTGAGCTTCGCCGACGCCTCGGGCGTCAACCAGGGTTTCCAGGTGCAGTTGAACGCACTGCCGGCCGCCGGTGACCGTTTCACCCTGCAGCCGACCCGTCGCGGCGCTGCCGACTTCGGCGCGACGCTGCAGTCCGCCGACCAGTTGGCGTTCGCCGGTTCGGCCCGCGCCGAAGCCACCACCAACAACCGGGGTACCGGCGCCATCGGGCAGCCGGCGCTGGTCAACGGTCCGTCGCCCATCGACCTCACCGACCTGCAGGACTTGTTCGGCACCACCGGTCGCAAGCTGACGTTCGATTCGACCACCAACACCCTGACCGGCACCTTGCCGCCCGGCGCGACCCTGAGCTACGTCTCGCCGTCCACCACGGCGCTGACCCCCGGGCAGAACAACACCCTGCGGCTGAACTACACCGACCCGTCCACCAACAACAGCTACACCTACGAGTTCACCGTCTCGGGCATTCCCCAGGGCGGCGACAGCTTCACCCTGGCCTTCAACACCAAGGGCACCGCAGACAACCGCAACGGCCTCGCCCTGGTCGGGCTGCAGACCAAGCAGACGGTCAACATCGGTGCCACCAGCGCCACCTACAACGACTCCTACAGCGCCCTGGTGGAGAAGGTCGGTGCGCTCACGTCCCAGGTGCGGGTCAACGCGGCCTCTTCCGAGGCGGTACAGAAGCAGGCCCAGGACAGCCGTGACTCCCTGTCGGGCGTGAGCCTGGACGAAGAGGCCGCTAGCCTCATCCGGTTCCAGCAGTACTACAATGCCAATGCCCAGGTCATTCAAGTTGCGCGGGCGCTGTTCGATACCCTGATCGGCGCCTTCAACTGAGGCTGATGCGATATGAGAATCTCCACCATCCAGGCCTTCAACAACCAGGTTGCCGGCCTGCAGCGAAACTACTCCAACGTCACCCGCACCCAGGAACAGATCAGCACCGGCAAGCGCATCCTCACGCCGGCTGACGACCCGGTGGCGTCCGTGCGCCTCCTGCAGCTCAGCCAGGAGGAGTCGCTGAACGGCCAGTACAAGTCGAACATCACCGCCGCCAAGAACAGCCTCAATGCCGAAGAGGCCGTCCTGACCTCGGTGGGTAACGTGCTGCAGCGCATCCGCGAGATTGCTGTGCAGGCGGGCGACGGTGGCCAGGACTCCACTGACAAGGCAGCTCTGGGCACCGAGCTGCAACAGCGCGAGGACGAGTTGCTCAGCCTGCTCAACAGCCGTGACTCCAGCGGCAAGTACCTGTTCGGTGGCTCCCAGGCCGACACCGCGCCGTTCGTCCGCAATGCCGACGGCACCTACAGCTACCTGGGTGACGAGGGGCGGCGCGAAGTGCAGGTGGCCAGCAGCACCTTCCTCGCCCTGGGCGACAACGGCAAGGCGCTGTTCGAGGACGTGTTCAACGCCAACCGCGTGACCACCTCCCAGGGGACTGTCGGTACCGGCAGTACCGCGCGCATCGCCCAGGGCCTGGTGGTGGACAAGGTCGATTACGACACCATCTTCCCCGCCAGCAACCCGCCAGCGGCCACCGATGCCATCGGCATCCATTTCCTCGATTCCCAGAACTACGTGGTCTACAACCCGGCCACCCTGCCGCCGGCTTACGACTGGACCACCTACAACCCCGCCACGCCGCCGACTGGGCAGTTGGCTACCGGGGCGTTCGATACCAACAGCGCCACCCCTAACTTCGTCACCTACGGCGGCGTCAAGGTGCAGATCGACGGCAAGCCCGCCACTGGCGACGACTTCAGCATCAACCGCAACCCATCCCAGGAGAAGCGTGGGCTGCTGAACGTGGTCTCCGACCTGCGCAAGGCCCTTCAATCCTCCTCTGATGGCCCGGTTGGGAACCTGCAGATTCGTGATTCGGTGGCGGTGGCACTGTCCAACCTCGAAGCGGTGAATACCAAGGTACTTGCCGTGCAGGGCTCCATCGGTGCGCGCCTGAACACCCTGGAGACCACCGAAGGGTTCGTCGACGACGTCAGTCTGGTGAACAAGGCCGTGCAATCCGAGCTGGAGGACCTGGACTATGCCGAGGCCATCTCGCGCCTCACCATGCAGTCCACCATCCTGCAGGCGGCCCAGCAGAGCTTCGTCAAGATCAACGGCCTGAGCCTGTTCAACTTCCTCAACTGACCGACCTTTTGTGCACTGCTGGCGGCGCCCTGTCCCTGGGACACGGCGCCGCCTTGCATTCCGGTGGGTTGGCACCATGCTTGCTTCGTGACCTGAAAACCGAATAGAACGCCATAATTCCGTCAGCACGACAGGCGCAGGGCCGTCGGCGAAGCCGGTGGCGGCAGGGCAGGGGAGAACACGCATGTTCGATGGCAAGTCCGTATTCGTATCCGGAGGCACCGGCTCGTTCGGTCGCTCCTTCATCCGCAGCCTGCTCCAGCGCTACCAGCCCAAGCGCGTGGTGGTGTTCTCGCGGGATGAACTCAAGCAGTACGAGATGC
Source organism: Pseudomonas sp. zfem003 (assembly GCF_032621675.1). Lineage (NCBI taxonomy): Bacteria > Pseudomonadati > Pseudomonadota > Gammaproteobacteria > Pseudomonadales > Pseudomonadaceae > Pseudomonas > Pseudomonas sp. zfem003. The sequence goes on from NZ_JAVYJG010000007.1 coordinate 253,604, forward strand.
AGCAGGAGTTCAATGCCCCCTGCATGCGCTACTTCCTGGGCGACGTGCGCGACGCCGACCGCGTTCAGCAGGCCCTGCGCGGCATCGACCTGGTGGTCCACGCCGCAGCCCTCAAGCAGGTACCGGCGGCTGAATACAACCCCACCGAATGCATCCGCACCAACGTCGGCGGCGCCGAGAACATCATCAATGGCGCCATCGCCAATGGCGTGCAGAAGGTGGTGGCACTCTCCACCGACAAGGCCTCCAGCCCCATCAACCTCTACGGCGCCACCAAGCTGCTGAGCGACAAGCTGTTCGTTGCCGCCAACAACATCACCGGCGATCACCAGACCCGTTTTGCCGTCGTCCGCTACGGCAACGTGGTCGGCTCGCGGGGCTCGGTGCTGCCGTTCTTCCGCAAGCTGCTGGCCGACGGCGCCCGAGAGCTGCCGATCACCGATGCGCGCATGACCCGCTTCTGGATCACCCTCGACCAGGGCGTCGACTTCGTCATGCGCAGCTTCGAGCGCATGCAGGGTGGCGAGCTGTTCGTGCCGAAGATCCCCTCCGCACGCATCACCGACCTGGCCGAGGCCCTGGCACCGGGCCTGCCCCATCGCCTGGTGGGCATCCGCCCCGGTGAGAAGCTGCACGAGATGATGATTTCCCGCGATGACAGCTCCCACACCTGGGAATTCGACAGCCACTTCGTCATCGCCCCCTCCATCAACTTCAACATGCAGTACGACTACGCCTGTGACGGCCTGGGAGGGATCGGGCGGGCCGTGGAGGAGGGCTTCGAGTACGTCTCCGACAGCAATCCCCACTACCTCAGCGTCGCCGAACTGCGCGAGCTGGCCGAGGTCTGGTCCTGAGCATGATTCCCTACGGACGCCAGAGCATTTCCCAGGCGGACATCGACGCTGTCGTCGAGACCCTCAACTCCGACTGGCTGACCCAGGGGCCGGCCATCGAGCGTTTCGAGGGCGCCTTCGCCGCCCGCTGCGAGGCCGCCCACGGCATCGCCGTCAGCAGCGCCACGGCAGCCTTGCACATCGCCTGCCTGGCCCTCGACCTGGGCCCGGGGGACTGGCTCTGGACCAGCCCCAACACCTTCGTCGCCAGCTCCAACTGCGCGCTCTACTGCGGCGCAAGCGTGGACTTCGTCGACATCGACCCGCGCACCCTCAACCTCGACGTGGACCTGCTGGAGGTTCGCCTCGCCCAGGCTGAGCAGTGCGGCCGGTTGCCCAAGGTGCTGGTGCCGGTGGCCTTCGCCGGTCAGAGCTGCGACATGGCGCGCATCGCCGCGCTGGCACGGCGTTATGGCTTCCGTGTGATCGAGGACGCCTCCCACGCCGTCGGCGCCGCCTACCTTGGGCGCCCGGTGGGCTGCGGCGTCCATGCCGACATCAGTGTGTTCAGCTTCCACCCGGTGAAGATCATCACCACCGGCGAGGGCGGCATGCTCACCACCCAGAACCCGCACCTGGCGGAGCGCCTGCGCCGCCTGCGCAGCCACGGCATCACCCGCGACCCCGCCGCCATGACCGAAGCCAGCCACGGCCCCTGGTACTACCAGCAGTTGGAACTGGGCTTCAACTACCGCATGACCGACCTGCAGGCCGCCCTCGGCTTCTCCCAGCTGCAGCGCCTGGAGGCCTTCGTCACCCGTCGCCGGGCACTGGCCGCGCGCTACGACGAGCTGCTCGCCGACCTGCCGCTGCGCCTGCCGGGGCGCCAGGAGGGGGCCGACTCGGCCTGGCACCTCTATCCGGTGCGCCTGCGTCTGGACGCCATCCGCCGCAGCCACCGCGAAGTGTTCGAGGGGCTGCGGGCCGCCGGTATCGGCGTCAACCTGCATTACATCCCGGTGCACCTGCAGCCTCATTACCAGCGGCTGGGCTTCGCCCCGGGCGACTTCCCCGAGGCCGAGCGCTACTACGCCGAGGCCCTGAGCCTGCCGCTCTTCCACGGCATGACCGATGACCAGCAGGAGCGGGTGGTGCAGGCACTGACCGCCCTCCTGCGCTGACAGGAGACGCGCCATGCGCGAACTGACCGAGCAGGAACGTTTCTGGCAGGGCGAGTTCGGTGACGACTACGTCGACCGCAACGACGGCGAGCGCCACGTGGCCAGCGCCACCGCCTTCTTCGCCCAGGCCCTGCGCCGTGCCGGGCGGCTCGACAGCCTGCTGGAGCTGGGTACCAACCGCGGGCTCAACCTCCAGGCGCTGCACCGGCTGCTGCCGGACGCGGCCCTGCATGGCGTCGAGCTGAATGCCAAGGCCCATGAGATGGCCCAGGGCCTGGGCATCGCCGAGGTGTGGCACGGCTCGCTGTTCGATTACCCGGTGCACGAGCCGGTGGACCTAGCCTTTACCCGTGGCGTGCTCATCCACCTGCCGCCCGAGCTGTTGCCCAAGGCCTACGCCAAGCTGTACGAGGCCAGCCGGCGCTACGTGCTCGTCGCCGAGTATTACAACCCCTCACCGGTGGAGGTGAGCTACCGGGGGCACACGGGCAAGCTGTTCAAGCGCGACTTCGCCGGCGAGCTGCTCGACCGCTACGAGGACCTGCGCCTGGTGGACTACGGCTTCGTCTACCGCCGTGACCCGAGCTTCCCCACCGACGACATCACCTGGTTCCTGCTGGAGAAGCGCCCATGAGCCGCGTCGCCATCATCCCTGCCCGAGGCGGCAGCAAGCGCATCCCGCGCAAGAACATCAAGCTCTTCCAGGGCCAGCCGATGATCGCCTACCCGATCCGCGCGGCCCTGCTGTCCGGGCTGTTCGACCGGGTGATCGTCAGCACCGACGACGAGGAGATCGCCAGCGTGGCCCGCGAACTGGGTGCCGAGGTGCCCTTCATGCGCCCGGCGGCCCTGGCCGACGACCATGCCGGCACGGTCGCGGTCATCCAGCACGCCGTTGCCGAGCTGGCGGCCGCCGGCCAACAGCCGGAGCTGGTCTGCTGCTTGTACGCCACCGCGCCCTTCGTCCAGGCCGACAGCCTGCAGGCCGGGCTGGATCTGCTGCTGCAACACCCCGATGCGCACTACGCCTTCACCGTCACCGATTTCGCTTCGCCGGTGCAGCGCGCCCTGCGCCTCACCGCCGGGGGCGGCGTGGAGTCGCTCTACCCGCAGTTCCGCGAAACCCGCTCCCAGGACCTGGAGCCGGCCTACCACGATGCCGGCCAGTTCTACTGGGGGCGTACCGAGGCCTGGACCCGTGGCGAGCCGATCCACGCCGCGCATTCGCGGCCGTTGGTGCTGCCGCGCTTCCTGGTGCAGGACATCGACACCCCCGACGATTGGCACCGGGCCGAGCTGATGTACACCGCGCTGCTGCTGGAAGGGGACATCTGAATGCGGGTGCTGGTGCGGGCGGATGCATCCCTGCGCATCGGCTCCGGCCATGTGATGCGCTGCCTGACCCTGGCCGAGGCGCTGCGCCAGGCCGGCTGCGACGTGCAGTTCGCCTGCCGGCCAGGTCCGGGTGACGGGCTGGCGCTGATCGCCGCCCGGGGGTTCCCGGTGCACCGCCTGGAAGGCGTCGAGGATGAGCGCGCCTGTGTGGAGTCCCCCTTGCCCTGGGCAGAGGACCTGGCGGCCTTGTGGCAGGCGCTGCCCGCCGGCACGACCTTCGACTGGTGCGTGGTGGACCACTACGGCCTCGGCGCCGAGTGGGAGCGGGGCGTTCGCCTGCGTGCCCGCTGGGTCATGGCCATCGACGACCTGCTGCGCCGCCCCCATGAGGTCGACCTGCTGCTGGACCAGAACGCCACCGCACGCCAACGCCTGGACGACGACTCGCTGGCGACTGTCCGGCAACCGCTGCTCGGGCCTCACTTCGCGCTCCTGCGCGAGGCTTTCCAGGGCGCGCCGATCGCTGTTGCCGAGCGGGTCGAGCGGGTACTGGTGAGCTTCGGTGGCGTGGACATCGGCGGCGAGACCCTGAAGGCCCTGGCCGCGCTGGAAACCTTTCCCGGCGTGGCGGTCGACGTGGTCGCCGGCGCCGCCAATCCGGCGTGGAGCGAACTGGAGCAGCGGGTAAGCCAGCACCCCCGCTGGACCCTGCATCGCCACGTGGACGACTTTGCCGGGCTGATGCGCCAGGCCGACCTGTGCATCGGTGCCGGCGGCGGCACCACCTGGGAGCGCGCTGCGCTGGGATTGCCGACGCTCTGCGTCTCCCTCGCGCCCAACCAGCGCCCCAATGCCGAGCGGCTGGCCGAGGCGGGCCTGCACCTCTACCTGGGAGAGGCTGCCGACCTGGCGGTCGATGATTACCGTGCGGCGCTGCGGATTCTGCTCGGCAACCCGGGCCTGCGCCGCAGCCTGGCGGCGCGGGGGCGGGAGACTGTGGACGGGCGTGGCGTCCGGCGCGTGGTCGCGGCCCTGCTGGCCCGTGACCTGCGCATGCGCGCGGCAACCCTGGACGACGCCCGGCTGCTGTTCGAAGGGCGCAATGCCGAGCCCGTGCGACGGGCGTCGCTCAACACCGAGCCGGTGGAGTGGTCGTCCCACGTGCGCTGGCTGGAGCGTGTGCTCGCCAGCCCGGACCAGCACCTGCTGTGGCTGGCCGAGGCGGCGGACGGCCCGGTTGGCGTGCTGCGCTACGACCGCATCGAGGCGGCGCGGGTCGAGGTTTCGCTCTATCTGCTGCCCGGCCGCGATTCGGCCGGCTGGGGCCTGTACATGCTGCAGGCCGGTGAGGCGGCCCTGGCCCTTCACTGGCCGGAGGTGAGCGGGGTGGAGGCACGGGTACGCCCTGACAACCTCGCCTCGCTGTTACTCTTCGAGCGCGCCGGTTTCACCCAGCGTCACTGTGTGTTTCAACGAACCCTGCAGGGAGAGAGCCGATGAGCACCTTTCGGATCGGCGCCAGAGCCATCGGGCGCGATGCCGCGCCCTTCGTCATCGCCGAGATGAGCGGCAACCACAACCAGTCCCTGGAGCGTGCCCTGGCGCTGGTGGATGCCGCCGCCGATGCCGGCGCCCACGCGCTGAAGCTGCAGACCTACACCCCGGACACCATGACCCTCGACCTGGACGAGGGCGAGTTCCACATCGGCGACCCCGACAGCCTGTGGAGCGGCACCTCGCTCTATCGTCTGTACGGTGAGGCCTACACCCCCTGGGAATGGCACGAGCCGATCTTCCGCCGCGCCCGCGAGCGCGGGCTGGAGGCCTTCTCCACGCCGTTCGACGCCACATCGGTGGACTTCCTCGAATCCCTCGGCGTGCCCGCCTACAAGATCGCCAGTTTCGAGAACGTCGACCTGCCGCTGATCCGTCGCGTGGCCGCCACCGGCAAGCCGCTGATCATCTCCACCGGCATGGCCAGCGTCGGCGAGATCCAGGACTGCGTCGACGCGGCACGCGGCGCCGGTTGCCGTGACCTGGTGCTGCTCAAATGCACCAGCACCTACCCGGCCAGCCCGGCCAACACCCACCTGCGCAGCATTCCCCACATGCGCGAGCTGTTCGGCTGCGAAGTGGGGCTGAGCGACCACACCCTCGGCGTCGGCGCCTCGGTGGCGGCCGTCGCCCTGGGCGCCAGCGTGATCGAAAAGCACTTCACCCTGTCCCGTGCCGAGGGCGGGGTGGATTCCGCCTTCTCCCTGGAACCGGCCGAGCTGGCGGCCCTGGTGAGCGAAACCGAGCGGGCCTGGCAGGCCCTCGGGCAGGTCCATTACGGGCCCACGCCGGCTGAGCGCAAGTCCCTGGTGTTTCGTCGTTCCCTCTACGTGGTGCGTGACATCGCCGCCGGCGAGCCCTTCACGGCCGACAACGTGCGCGCCATCCGTCCGGGCCTCGGCCTGCCGCCCAAGCACCTGGACGAGGTGCTGCGCTGCGTTGCCAGCGAGCCGCTCAAGCGCGGCCAGGCGCTGGCCTGGCGGCACCTGTCGGGAGGCGGTCGATGAGCCGGGTGTGCATCCTCGACTACGGCTCCGGCAACGTCCGTTCGGTGGCGAACCTGTTCGCCACCCTGGGGGAAACCCGGGTTTCCAACGATCCCCAGGTGATCGCCGATGCCACCCACCTGGTGTTGCCCGGGGTGGGGGCCTACGGCGCGGCAATGGCGCGAATCGCCCAGCAATTGCCGCTGGACGGCGTGCGCCGTGCGGTCTTCGAACATGGCAAGCCTTTCCTCGGCATCTGCGTGGGCATGCAGGTGCTCAGCGACGAGGGTCATGAATTCGGCCAGCATGCCGGGCTCGGCTGGATACCCGGTCGCGTGCTGGCGCTGGACAGTGCCGGCCTGCCGCTGCCCCACGTGGGCTGGAACGACATCCGGGGGGAGCGGCCCCACCCCCTGTTGCAGGGGTTGGAAGCCACGCCGGACTTCTATTTCGTGCACAGCTACGCCTTCGCCACGGCCTCGACCGATGACGTCATCGCCACCGTCGAGTACGGCAGCCGCTTCCCGGCGGTGGTCGGGCGGGAGAACGTGCTGGGCGTGCAGTTTCACCCCGAGAAGAGCCAGCGGGCCGGCGCCCAGCTGCTGAAGAACTTCCTGGAGCTGGCATGAAGAAGAAACGCATCATCCCGGTCCTGCTGCTGAAGAACGGCCAGCTGGTGCAGAGCAAGCGCTTTTCCCGCCACCAGGTGCTGGGCAATCCCTCCGCCGCTGTCCGCCGGCTCAGCGACTGGGCCGCCGACGAGCTGGTCTACCTGGACATCAGCCGCGACGACCACTACGACCTGGGCCGTGACGACCTGGGCAGCCGCAACCTGCAGGACATCGACGCCATCGTTGCCGAAGTCGCCCGGGCGTCCTTCATGCCGATCACCCTGGGCGGGCGCATCCGCTCGCTGGACGATATCGCCCGGCGCCTGGCCACGGGGGCGGACAAGGTCACGCTGAACACTGCTGCCCTGGACGACCCAAACCTGATCGAGGCGGCCAGCCGCGAATACGGCTCGCAGTGCATCGTGCTCTCGGTGGATGTCCTGCAGCAGGGTGACGACTACCGCGTGTTCGCCGAAGGCGGGCGTCGCGACACCGGCCGCCGTGTCGAGGACTGGGTGCGCGAGGCCCAGGAGCGGGGCGCCGGCGAGGTGATGGTGAATGCCATCGACCGGGACGGCGCGCGCCAGGGCTACGACCTGGCTCTGCTGGACCGGGTCTGCGCCAGCGTGCACATCCCGGTGATCGCCCTCGGGGGCGTGGGGGAGTGGGCGCACATGGCCCAGGCCCTGGAGCAGACCGGCGTCGACGCGGTGGCGGCGGCCAACATCTTTCATTACACCGACCAGAGCGTCTACCTGGCGCGCAAGTACCTGTTCGAGCAGGGGCTGAACGTTCGCAGCCCCCAGCTACTCAGTCTCTAGGAGCCTCTTCATGGAATATTGCAGCCGCTGCGTGTACCCCCGGGCCAGCGTCAACCTGATGCTGGACGAGCACGGTGTCTGCTCGGCCTGCCAGGTCGCCGAGCAGTTCGCCCAGCTGCCGCCCACCTTCTGGGACGAGCGCCGCAAGCGCTTCGAGCGGGTGCTGGAGGAGACCGGTGCCGGCAAGCGCAACGACAACTACGACTGCATCATCCCGGTCAGCGGTGGCAAGGACAGCTACTACCAGGCCCACGTGATCGCCGCCCAGTACGGCCTCAAGCCGCTGCTGGTGACCTACCACGGCAACAACTACCTGCCCGAGGGGGACTACAACCGCGACCGCATGCGCCATGTGTTCGATGCCGACCACATGGTCTTCGGCCCCAGCGTGGAGGTGCTCAAGCGGCTCAACCGCCTGTGCTTCCGCAAGATGGGCGACATGAACTGGCACGCCCACTGCGGGATCATGACCTACCCGATCCAGGTGGCGGTGAAGTTCGACATTCCGCTGATCATCTGGGGCGAGACCGCCTGGGACATCTCCGGGATGTTCGACCCGGACGATTACGTGGAATTCAGCGCGCGCGTCCGCCACGAGCACGCCCTGCGCGGCTTCGAGTGGAGCGACATGCTGGACGACCCCGAGGAGCCGCTGCGCGAGAAGGATCTGCTGTGGGCGCGCTATCCCAGCGATGCCGACATCCTCAAGACGGGAGTGCGGGGCATCTACATCGGCAACTTCTTCCCCTGGGACCCGAACCAGCACACCCGCCTGGTGCAGGAACGCTACGGTTGGAAGATGGCCGACAAGCCCTTCGAGCGCACCTACCGGCAGATGTCCAACCTGGACGACCGCTACGAGAACGGCGTGCACGACCTGCTCAAGTTCATCAAGTTCGGCTACGGCCGCGCCTCCGACCATGCCTCCAAGGACATCCGCGCCGGCTACCTGACCCGGGAGGAGGGCATCGAGATCGTCCGCCGCATGGACTCTGTGGTGTCCAGCGACCTGCAGCACTGGCTGGACTACGTGGGCATGACCGAGCAGGCCTTCTGGGAGACGGCCGACACCTTCCGCTCGCCGCGTGTCTGGTGGATCAAGGATGGCCAGTGGTGGAAGGACAACATCTGGGGTGAGCCGAGCGCCTACGGGCCGGTGCACCTGCCCGAGGCGCAGCAGCAGAAATACCGGCGTGCCGGTTGAGGAGTGCGACGGTGAAAGAAGACGACATCCGCCCTTCGCGCCTGCAGGCCGGTCAGCGTGTGGCCCTGCTGCATGACATCGCCTTCCTGCTGGCCCGCAATGAAGAGTTCGTCCAGTGCGCGTGCCCGGCCTGCGGCAGCGAGCGCGCCCGGCCACGCTTCGAGAAGAACGGCTTCCGCTACGTGGACTGCCTGGACTGCACCAGCTTCTACGTCAATCCCCGGCCCGGCGAGCGCCTGCTGGCGGACTTCTACCGCCAGAGCGAGAACTACGCCTACTGGGCTCGGCACATCTATCCGGCCTCGGCCGAGGCGCGCCACCAGTCGGTGATCGTGCCGCGGGTGGAGCGGGTGCTGGAGCTGTGCCAGCGCATCGGCCTGCCCTGTGGCGACCTGCTGGAGGTGGGGGCGGGCTATGGCTCCTTCTGCCGCGAGATGCAGCAGCGCGGGCTCTGGCAGCGCATCGTCGGCATCGAGCCGACGCCGGACCTGGCGGCGATCTGCCGCGAGCAGGGTTTCGAGGTGGTGGAGCAACCGGTGGAGGTCTATGCCGCCGCGACCGCCCAGCGCTTCGACCTGATCGCAGCCTTCGAGGTGATCGAGCACCTGTTCGACCCCGGCCAGGTGGTGGCCAGCCTGTCGGCGCTGCTGCGTCCGGGGGGCGCGCTGATCCTCACGTGTCCGAACGGTGCCGGGTTCGATGTCCAGCAACTGGGGCCGGAGAGCCCCTGCGTGGACCATGAGCACCTGAACTACTTCAACACCCGCTCGCTGCCGCTGCTGCTGCAGCGCCACGGGCTGGAGACCCTGGCCTGCTTCACCCCCGGCAAGCTCGATGCCGAGCTGGTGCGCAAGGGCGTCCAGGCGCAAGGCCGCGAGGCGGAGCTGGACCCCTTCCTGCAGGACGTGCTGTTCAACCGCTGGGACGAGCTGGGCCCGGCCTTCCAGCGCTTCCTGGCGGAGTCGGGGATGTCGTCCCACATGTGGGTGATGGCCCGCAAGCCGGAGGAGGGCGCCCGTGTCTGAGTACGAAGCCTTCGCCAAGGCGCTGCGCCAGAGCTACCAGGACAACGGCTTCGCCCTGGTCAAGCAGTTGCTCGCCCCCGAGACCACCCGCCATCTGCGCGAGGAACTGGTGAAGGCCTTCGCCAGCGAGACCCGCTACCCCGGCGACATCTACGACAACCCCAGCCTGGGCAGCATTCGCATCGACGTGTTCAACCGCTACCCGGCGGTGTGGAAAGCCATCTTCGACTCCGAGTTCCTGACGGTGCTGCAGATGCTGCTGGGCGAGGATTTTGTGCTGCTGCCCGAGTCCGCCCTGCATCACCGCGGCTATGGCACCTGGCACAAGGACACCGATTCGCAGCAGAAGGCCGGGCATCGTTTCCACTGGGAGCCGGACTGCGACATCGTGCAGATCGCGTTCTACCTCCAGGCCAATACGCCGGAATACGGTGGTGGGCTGGAGGTGATCCCCGGCTCCCACCGCGTGGACATGCGCTGGTACGAGGAGAGCCAGAGGGGCTATCGCGTCCCCGGCGAGGCCGGCGACCTGGTGATCTTCAACACCCGCCTGGACCACAAGGCCTGCTGGCCCACCGGGCCGGTGCCGGTGGAGCAGGAGAAGTACGCGGTGTTCTTCATGGCCTCGCGCAACAACGCCCATGCCCGCCAGTACATCGACTTCATCCGCGGGCGCAGCGGTTACCTGTTCATGGATGGATTCAGCTTCCCCGAGCCCGTGCAGCGGCTGGCCCAACCGCGTGGCATCCAGTTGCTGGTGTGAATCTTGCTCCACGGGCTGCAACGTCAATTTTCCGTACAAGGCCCGCCCGGATGGTCGGGCCTGCGATAAGGCAGGTAGCGCTATGGTCGGACTCGTTCTTCCTTCTTCGATGCAGGGCCGGCCGGCCTGGCGGCAGCTGCTGCCGGCGGGCTTCAACGGCTTCGACCCCGAGCAACCCTGCGGCTACTGGCCATCGCTTTGGCGACGTTGGCTGGGCTATCGCGACAGCGACCCGGCGTTCGCGGCCTTCCTGGCCTTCCTGGAGTCGCTGCCCGGCCAGCCGGAGCTGAGCCGCGAAGCCCTCGCCGAACAGTTGGCCGCGCACCTGGCACGTCCGCGCAATCGCTTCTTTCTCTTCGTGGTCTGGTTCTTCCGTGAAGGCGCGCAGCCCACACCGCTGGCCAGCCTGCCGGACCTGTCGGCCCTGCTGGGCGAGCAGCACTGGGCGACCTTCCGCCGCTGGCATCGCAAGTACCACACCGACTTCGTGGCCCTGCAGTGCCTGCAGGCCTGGGAGCGTCAGCCGGAAGTGAAGGCCGCTTACCAGTACCGGGGCGTGGACCTCCACGGCGCCCTGGACTACCAGGCCTTCCCGCGCATGCTCGATTCGCTGTTCAACGCTTTCTCGGCCGAGTGATCCCCATGTCCCAACCTGTACGTGCCCTCATCACCCAGCTCTGGCCGAAGAACATTCCACTGCTGGAACGCTACCTGAGCGAGAACGAGCCGCGGACGCTGATCACCTTCCAGGGCTGCCTGACTCCGGAGCTGGAGGCCATGGTCCAGCGCCATGGCGGCGAGCTGGTGGTGATCGACCCCCTGCTGGACCAGGCAATGCCCTCGGCCCAGGCGGAATTCGACCAGCGCCAGGCGCTGGCCTTCAGCGACACCGTGCGCCAGGACCTGCGCCCCGACCTGGAGGCCGCCGGCCTGGAGTGGGACGGCTGGGAGGCCACCCTGAAGGATGTGGCCGCGCGAACCCTGCCGGTGTCCTTTGCCCTGGTGGATGCGCTGGACCGGATGGCGGCGACCTACGAGGTGGAACTGGTCGCCGTCAACGAGGACTGGATGTTCGGTTCCAAGACCCTGGTGGCGTGGGCCAAGGCGCGAGGCATCCCCTCCCTGCACATCGAGCACAACCCGACGCTCTGCTACCCCTATACCGTGCATGACCAGCAGAACTCCGACCTGATGGTGGTGTGGAGCGAGGACAGCCGCCGCCTCTACGGCGACGCCGGCTTCGATCCGGAGCGTCTGCATGTGCTGGGTCTGCCGCAGTTCGACTCGCTGTTCGAAGCCCGCGAAGAACGGGCCAGTGCCCGCGCGGCCTTGTGCCAGGAACTGGGGCTGGATGCCGCGCGGCCCATTGTGGTGCTGGGCACTACGCTGCTGGCCGAGCACAGCCTGCCGCCGGAGCTGGCCATCGACGAGCAGGTGCTGCGGGCCTACCTGGAGGCTGTGCGGGCCCTGGGCGGTGAAGCCCAGGTGATCATCAAGGGCCGGCGTCCGCAGGGGCGCTTCGGGCCTGAGCAGGTCCAGTTGCTGGCGGCCCAGTACGGTCTGGGTGCCAATGACTACCGCTACGCCGACGGCGCACCGTTGCCCTTCCTGCTCAGCGCCGATGTGCTGGTGGCCGTGGATTCGGGCCTGCAGGTGGAGGCCATGCTGGTCGGTACACCAGCCCTCAACCTGATGACCGAGACCGGTTTCTTCTACGGGCCCGGCCTGGTGCCGGCTCAGGGCGTCGACACCGTGGGGGCGGACGAACTGGCCGACGCCATCCGCCGGCTGCTGACGGATGACGTTCACCGCGAAACGATGCGCGCGCGCGCGAAGGCCTGTGTGGAGGCTCTGCCGCGCAACTCGACGGCGGCCATTGCTGCGTTCATGGGCCGCATGGCGCTGTCTGAACCCCGTCGCCTGCTGGCCAGCGACCAGCTGCAGGACTGGCTGGATTCCGGTACGCCGAAAGGGCCGGCGCTGGCGCGCATCCTCGACAGCCTGGCGGCCCAGCAGCCGCGGCCGCCCCGCTTGGCAGTGGTGGTGCTGGATCGCCACGGCGATGCCGATGGGGTCTCCGCCACGCTGGACAGCCTGGCAGCCAATCTCTATCCCCATGTCGTCCCGGTGCTGCTGAGCACGGCTGGGCTGTCGGCTCCGGCCGGCGTCATGGGCCTGTGCGTGGCCGAGGGCGAGCAATTGCAGGCGATCAACGCCTGGGCCGCCGAAGCCGATGTGGACTGGTTGCAGGTGGTGGAGGCGGGCGTGACGTTCACGGCGGGCGGCCTGCTGGCGATGGTGCGACGCCTGGAGCGGCTGGAAGGGTGCCGGGCGGTGTATGGCGACGAATTCCAGCGTGCGCCTTCCGGTGCCCGCGGGGCGTGCTTCAAGCCAGACTTCAACCTCGACCTGCTGCTCAGCTTCCCCCTGAGCCTGGCGCCGCGCTGGTTCTTCCGGCGGGAAGTGTTCCTGGCCGAGGGCGGGTTCGACCCGATCTTCGTCGAGGCGCCCGAGCTGGAGTTGCTGTTGCGCCTGGTGGAAGGCGATGGCCTGCAAGGGCTGGAGCATGTCGACGAGGTGCTGCTGAGCGCTCCCGTTCCGGTGTTGCAGGCCAACCCCTACGAGCAGGTGGCCATCGAACGGCACCTGGAGAAGCGCGGCTTCCAGGCGCGGGTCGAGAGCCCGATGCCGAGGCGCTACCACATCCACTATGGGCACCCGCAGCAGCCGCGGATCTCCATCGTGGTGGCGGTACGCGATCACCTTCCCTTGCTGCAGCGCTGTGTGGAAACCCTGCTGGAGCACACCCGCTACCCGAATTACGAGTTGCTGCTGGTGGATTGCGAAAGCCAGGATGCGGCGACCCTCAGTTGGCTGGAGGGGGTCGAGGGCTTGCAGAGCGAGCAGGTGAAGGTGTGGCGGTTTGCCGGCCCCTTCAATTTCTCGGCCATGGTCAATGCGGTGGCGATGACGGTGGAGAGCGAGTACCTGCTGCTGCTGGGCCACGACGTGGAAATCGTCCAGCCCGAATGGCTGGATGAGCTGATCAACCAGGCCCAGCGCCCGGAAGTGGGGGTGGTAGGGGCAAAGGTGCTGGATGCGATGAACAGCGTCGAGCAGGCCGGCATCGTGCTGGGGCTCCATGACGTCGCGGGGCGTGCCTTTGTGGGTGAACCTTTCGAGGCTCCGGGCTACCTCAATCGCCTGCAGGTGACGCAGAACTACAGCGCCGTTGGCAGTGCCTGCCTGATGGTGCGTCGCGAAGCCTATGTGGCCGTTGGCGGGATGGACGAGGCGAAGCTGTCGGCCTTCTATGGCGACGTCGACCTGTGCCTGCGCATCCGCGCTTCGGGTCTGCTCAACGTGTGGACGCCCCACAGCGTGGTTCGGCGCGATGGCATCGACCTGCCGATTCTTGCCATTGAAGGCGCGCTGCCAAGGCAGGCAGCACTGAAGGCCGAGCGCGAGGAGATGCTGCAGCGTTGGCTACCGGTGCTGGCGAACGATCCGTCCTATAACCGCAACCTGTCGCTGGCCGGGTCGGGCTTCAGCTTCGAGTACGGCGAGCGCCGCGTGAGCGATCCGCTGCTGCCGCAGGTGCTGTGCTACCCGGCGGACATCACCGGCTGCGGACATTACCGTGTACGCCAGCCGCTCGCGGCACTGAAGGCGGCCGGTTGGGCGGAGGGCATGGCCAGTGGGGTGCACCTGTCCCCGGTGGAACTGGAACGCTTCCAGGCCACCAGCATCGTCTTCCAGCGGCAGATCATGGAGCCGCAGATCGAGGGTATGCGCGAGGTGAAGGCGTTGTCTTCGGTATTCAAGGTCTACGAGCTGGACGACTACCTGCCCAACCTGCCGCTGAAGAGCGTGCACCGCGACACCATGCCGAAGGACATCCTGCGCTCGCTCAGGCAAGCGGTGGCGCTGACTGATCGCTTCGTGGTGTCCACCGAGCCGCTGGCCGAGGCCTTGCGCGACCTGCACGGGGACATCCGGGTGGTGCCCAACTTCCTCCCCGAACACTGGTGGGGCAACCTGCGCAGCCAACGCCGTCGAGGCCGCAAGCCGCGTGTCGGCTGGGCCGGGGGGAGCAGCCACCTGGGTGACCTGGAGCTGATCACCGACTTGGTCAAGGCGCTGAAGGACGAGGTGGAGTGGGTCTTCTTCGGCATGTGCCCGGAGCGTATCCGGCCCTATATCCACGAATTCCACGGCGGCGTGCCCATCGAGCAGTACCCGGCGCTGCTGGCGAGCCTGGACCTGGACCTGGCGTTGGCGCCGCTGGAGCCGAACCTGTTCAACGAGTGCAAGAGCAACCTGCGGCTGCTGGAGTACGGTGCCTGCGGCTTCCCGGTGATCTGCACCGACGCCGTCTGCTACCGCGGCGACCTGCCGGTGACCCGGGTTAAGAACCGCTTCAAGGACTGGCTGGATGCAGTGCGCATGCACCTGGCCGATCTGGACGCCACTGCCCGGCAGGGTGACGCGTTGCGCCAGCAGGTGCTCGGCGAGTGGATGTTGAGGGGGGAGAACCTGCAGCGCTGGCGTTCCGCCTGGCTGCCGGACTGACCACTGGGTACCCGACGAACGGCATGGCGAAATCCTAAAGCTTCGTCATACCCGCCGATAACCCTGGTACGGACACAGTTCGTGCTTGTTGAGCAAGCCCCGGGAGAAAAAATTTCGAATCTCCCCTAAAGGTCCTCCGACAAGCGCCGATAAACAGTTCGAATGCGAATTCTAGGGGCACCTGAGCAGCAGGTCCTGAAGGTCGCAGGCTCAGGCAAATACTAGGTACTTCGGGAGACGCCACCATGGCACTTACAGTCAACACAAACATCGCTTCGCTCAACACTCAGCGTAACCTGAACGCATCGTCCAACTCGCTGAACACCTCGCTGCAACGTCTCTCCACCGGTGCCCGCATCAACAGCGCCAAGGACGATGCCGCCGGCCTGCAGATCTCGAACCGTCTGACCAACCAGATCAGCGGCCTGAACCAGGCGACTCGTAACGCCAACGACGGTATCTCCCTGGCGCAAACCGCTGAAGGTGCCCTGCAGCAGTCCACCGCGATCCTCCAGCGTATCCGCGACCTGTCCATCCAGGCCGCCACTGGCTCCAACAGCGCCGACGACCGTGCCGCCCTGCAGAAAGAAGTGACCGCCCAGCAGGCCGAACTGTCCCGTATCGCCGAAACCACTACCTTCGGTGGTCGCAAGCTGCTGGATGGCTCCTTCGGTACCACCAGCTTCCAGGTGGGCTCCAAAGCCTACGAGACCATCGACGTGACCCTGCGCGATGCTTCCTCCAGCAAGCTGGGCTCCTACCAGGTCGGCGGTGGTGCCTCCACCAACTCGGCCGGTGCTTCCGCTGCAGCCACCACCAAGACCGGTACCCTGATCACCGGTAGCGGCGGCGCCTTCAGCTCCGGCACTGTGACCGTGGTTGGCAACGGCCAGACCAAAGACATCGACATCACTGCAACTGACAGCGCGAAGAGCATCGCCCAGAAGTTCGACGGCTCCATCTCTGGTCTGTCCGCCACTGCCCGTACCGTGGTTCAGGCCGACGTGAACTTCACCTCCGGTGCCGCTACCTTTAACATCACCGTGGGCAGCAACACCGTGCAGATGGTGGGTGTGACCTCCAACGAGGACCTGACCAACCAGATCAACTCCAACGCCGGTAAGTTGGGCCTGACTGCCAACTACGACAAGCAGAGCGACAAGATCACCATCACCTCGTCTACTGGTGAAACGATTGAGTTCGGCACTGCGACCGGTTCTTCGGCGGGCACGATTGATGTGGCTGTCCAAGGTAACGATGGAACCTTCGGGGCAGCGGCAGATGTCAAGGCTGCCGGCGGTAAGGCCTTCGGTTACGTGCAGCTGGACTCCCCGACTTCCTTCGCGGTAACCGGCTCTACCACCGAGGTGTTCTCGCAGAGTTCCTCGACTCTGAACACGGTGGCCAACGTGGACATCTCCACCGCCGATGGTGCCCAGCGCGCGATTGCGGTAATCGATAGCGCCCTGGCGGCGATCGACTCCCAGCGTGCCGACCTCGGTGCTGTGCAGAACCGCTTCGACAACACCATCTCCAACCTGCAGAACATCTCCGAGAACGCATCTGCCGCTCGGAGCCGGATCAAGGACACTGACTTCGCGGCCGAAACCGCTACGCTGTCCAAGAACCAAGTTCTGCAACAGGCTGGTACGGCGATCCTGGCCCAGGCCAACCAGTTGCCGCAGTCGGTCCTCAGCCTGCTGAGGTAAGTGAGGCGGAGCGCCTAGTCACTGATGGGAGGAAGGGACTTACCCTTCCTCCCATTTGGCCATTGTGAGGTATGTAAAACATGGATATCTCAAGCATAACGTCGGTCAACGCCATCCCTCGGTTGGTGAAGGACACCAGCGGTACGACGCCTTCCCAAAATGGCGTCACCCCGAATACGACCACTGCGGTTCCGGTAGCCAGCGGCACGGCCGCCCAGGACGACAAGGATGCCCGTAAAGGCCAGGGCGCCGATCTGGAGTCGGCGGTGTCCGACATTCAGTCTTTCGTGCAGGCCGTCAAGCGCGGGTTGGAGTTCAGCGTGGATGACTCCACTGGCGATGTGGTGGTGAAGGTCATCGACACCGACTCGGGCAAGCTGATTCGCCAGATTCCGTCGGAGGAGCTTCTCAAGCTTGCTGAGCGGCTTGACGACATCCGCAGTCTGATGTTCGAAGCAAAGGCTTGAGTTGGCGCGATTCTTGTTTGCTGCTCTGCCAATCCTTCCAGGAAGGGGATTCGGGACGTTTTTTTGACGGAGGTGTGAAATGGCCACAACGATCGGCACAGTGGGTTCGGGACTGCTCGACATCGACGCGACGGTCAAGGCACTGGTGAACAACGCCAGGGCGCCGAAACAGAACCAGCTGGATTCGCTTGAGTCCAAGACCACCACCAAGCTCACTGCCCTGGGTAGCCTCAAGAGCGCCGTCAGCGATTTTCAGACTGCGATGGCCTTGCTCAACAGTCCGAGCAGCTTCTTGTCCCGTAGTGTCGTCTCTTCCAATACGGCTGCACTTAACGCTACCGCTACTGCAAGCGCTGTGGCAGGCACCTACAGCATCAACGTCACTCAGCTCGCTCAAGGCAGCAAGATCGCCTCGGCAGCTTTCGCCGATGGCGCAACGACCACATTCAACTCCGGAACGCTTGATATCAAGATCGGCGGTGAGGATGCCCTCAACATTTCCGTCGACAGCACCAACAACACGCTGACCGGCATCCGAGATGCGATCAACAAGCAGGGTGCCGCCAAGGGGCTCAGCGCGACTATCGTGACCGACAGCCAGGGTTCGCGCCTTGTCTTGAGCAGCAGCAAGATGGGTGATGGCAAGGACATCACCATGACCGGTACCAGTACCTCGGGCAGCGCCACTGACCTGGGCAAGCTGACCTTCCCTGGCGCAGCCCTCAACGCCTCCGACTTCGCCACGCCTGCCGAGTACAATGCTGCCGTTGCAGCCGCCGGAAAGACCCTCAACACCGCACAAAGCGCCAAGTTGACCGTTGATGGCCTGAATGTGGTCAGCGACTCCAACAGCGTGTCCACCGCGATTGAAGGGCTGACCCTGAATCTCACCGCCGCGACCGAGGTCGGCAAGCCGTTGACGCTCACGGTGTCACAGAACACCAGCGCAGTGAAAACCAACGTCCAGAACTTCGTTACGGCCTATAACAAGATGGTTTCCACCATCAACAGTCTGACCAAAGTGACTGCAGTAGAAGGCAGCAAGCCTGTTGTGGCGGCTCTTGCTGGTGACTCCACTGCTCGTGGTCTGCTGGCGAACTTGCGCACGGAGCTGGTCACCCAGAGTAGTGATGGCGGTACCGTCAAGGCGCTTGCAAGCCTGGGGATCGCGACCAAGACAGACGGCACCCTCGAGCTGGACAACACCAAGCTCGACAAAGCGATTGCGAAGGATGTGCAGGGTATTTCCGACTTCTTCACTGGTGACAACGGATTGGCCAATCGCTTGACCAATCGAGCCAAGCCGTTCACGGCTTCAGGTGGGGTGCTTGAACAGCGCAGTACGGTCTTGCGCGACACCATCAAGAGCGTTGACAAGCAGAAGGCTGCACTGGATGTGCGCATGACCGTGTTGCAAACCCGTCTCTACAAGCAGTTCACGACCCTAGACAGCTTGCTGAGCCAGATGCAGAGCACCAGCACGAACCTGACCGAGCAACTCAAGAAACTTCCCGGCACGTCCAGCAGCTGATCTTGAGTTTGACGCGCGAGCCTCCTGATCGCGAAAAAAGATGGATGGAGGCTTAAGCTCTGGTAGGACCGGCCGATAAGATGAACATCGACGAAACACCGGTTCACGAGGAGTTGCGCAAATGAACGCGATGATGGCCATGCAGCAGTATCAGCGGGTCAATGTCCAGGCCCAGGTTGCCGAAGCCAGCCCCCACCGCCTTATCCAGATGCTCATGGAAGGTGGTCTGGAGCGCATGGCACAGGCCCAGGGCGCGATGATGCGCGACCAGGCGCCGCTCAAGGGCGAACTGATCAGCAAGTCCATTGCCATCATCGGCGGGTTGCGAGAAGCGCTCGATCCCACCCAGGGTGGCGAGATCGCCATGAACCTCGACCGCCTCTACGAATACATGATCGCTCGCCTGATCGAGGCCAATAAGGTCAACGACCCTGCGCTCGTCAACGAAGTGGCAGGGCTGCTGCGCGAAGTGAAATCCGGCTGGGACGCCATCGCGCCCGTTTGAGGAAAGCACCATGAGCCAGACCATGCTCAAGCAGATCGAAGAGACCCGGGAGGCGCTCGTCTCCGCCTTCGAAAGCCAGGACTGGGAGGCCGTTGGGCGCCTGGACCTCCAGTGCCGTGAACAGGTGAATGTGGCGATGCTGGACTGCGGCGATATCGAAGAAGGGTTGCGAGCCCAGCTCGAGGCACTGATCGAGGTTTATCGCCAACTGACTGAATCCTGCGCGCGACAGCGTGACGAGGTAGCGGCTGAGCTCAGCCAGATCGTTCGTGCCAGCCAGGGCGCCAAGGTCTACCAGCTCTTCGGTTGAGTGGAATCCAGGCTGCACCGATGCCCCTCGGTGCAGCTTTCATGGCCTTTCGCGAGGTCATCGGGGCTTCTGAAAAATACACGCCATAAATTTGACTCAGTCGGTGTTTTTGACTTTACTACTGGCCAATTGCCGGCGGAACTCCTTGAGGTACGTCGGTTTTTCTTGCCGCGTTCCAGTGGCGCCCGCTTTCGAGTAAGAACAGACCGATGTGGCGTGAAACCAAGATTCTGCTGATCGATGACAACGCTGATCGGCGTCGAGACCTGACAGTCATTCTGAACTTCCTCGGTGAAGACCACCTGGCCTGCGGCAGCGCGGACTGGCGTGCCATGGCGGATGCCAGCAGCGCCAGCCGCGACGTGCTCTGCGTGCTGTTGGGTGAGGTCCAGTCCAAGGGCGGTGTGCTGGAGCTGCTCAAGCAGGTCGGCAACTGGGACGAATTCCTGCCGGTGTTGCTGATCGACCAGGTGGCTCCAGTCGAGTGGTCGGAAGACATCCGTCGTCGCGTGCTGGCATCCCTGGAGATGCCGCCCAGCTACAACAAGCTCCTCGACTCCCTGCACCGTGCCCAGGTCTACCGCGAGATGTACGACCAGGCCCGCGAGCGTGGTCGCCAGCGCGAACCGAACCTGTTCCGCAGCCTGGTGGGCACCAGCCGTGCGATCCAGCAGGTGCGGCAGATGATGCAGCAGGTGGCCGATACCGATGCCAGCGTGCTGATCCTCGGCGAGTCCGGCACCGGCAAGGAAGTGGTGGCGCGCAACCTTCACTACCATTCCAAGCGCCGCGAAGCGCCCTTCGTACCGGTCAACTGCGGCGCAATCCCCGCCGAGTTGCTCGAGAGCGAGCTCTTCGGCCATGAGAAGGGCGCCTTCACCGGCGCCATCACCAGCCGTGCCGGCCGCTTCGAGCTGGCCAACGGCGGTACGTTGTTCCTCGACGAGATCGGCGACATGCCGCTGCCCATGCAGGTCAAGCTGCTGCGCGTGCTGCAGGAGCGCACCTTCGAGCGGGTTGGCAGCAACAAGACCCAGAACGTCGACGTGCGCATCATCGCCGCGACCCACAAGAACCTCGAGCAGATGATCGAGATCGGCAGCTTCCGTGAAGACCTCTACTACCGCCTGAACGTCTTCCCCATCGAGATGGCCCCGCTGCGTGAGCGCGTGGAGGACATCCCGCTGCTGATGAACGAGCTCATCTCCCGCATGGAGCACGAAAAGCGCGGCTCCATCCGCTTCAATTCCGCCGCCATCATGTCGCTGTGCAACCACGACTGGCCGGGCAACGTCCGTGAGCTGGCCAACCTGGTGGAGCGCATGGCGATCATGCACCCCTACGGCGTCATCGGCGTCAGCGAACTGCCGAAGAAGTTCCGCCATGTGGACGACGAGGACGAGCAACTCGCCGCTAGCTTGCGCGAAGAGCTGGAGGAGCGTTCCGCCATCGGCGCCGGTCTGCCCGGCGTCAGTGCTCCGGCGATGCTGCCGCCCGAAGGCCTGGACCTGAAAGACTACCTGGGCAACCTCGAGCAGGAACTGATCCAGCAGGCGCTGGACGATGCGGCCGGTGTGGTGGCCCGTGCCGCCGAGCGCCTGCGTATCCGACGCACCACCTTGGTGGAGAAGATGCGCAAGTACGGTATGAGCCGCCGCGACGAAGATATGGCGGAAGATTGACGTCCTTTTGCTAACTAGCTGATTTAAATGGATTAATTTTTAGGCACGGGTATTGCTAAGTCTCTTGTGAAACGACCGTTGGATGACGGTTTGCCGAGCGAGAGACTGAAATGACCGCAAGAGCCAACCCCGCACAGCAAGACGACGAGAACACCCAGGTGAATGTCGAAGAGGCCGGCCGTGCCAGCCTCGAAAAGACCTTCGCCATGTTCAGCCAGATGTCGTCTCAGCTCAGTGAGTCGTACAACGTGCTCGAAGCGCGTGTCACCGAGCTCAAGGGGCAGTTGGCACTGGTCAGTGCCCAGCGCATGCAGGAGCTGGCGGAAAAGGAACGCCTGGCCCAGCGTCTGCAGAGCCTGTTGGACCTGCTGCCCGGTGGCGTCATCGTCCTCGACGGACAGGGCGTCGTCCGCGAGGCCAACCCGGTGGCCTGCAGCCTGCTCGGGCGCCCCCTGGTCGGCATGCTCTGGCGCGAGGTCATCGCGCGCAATTTCGCTCCCCGCAAGGACGACGGCCATGAGATATCCCTCAAGGATGGCCGTCGCGTCTCCATCGCCACCCGGTCCCTCGATGGTGAGCCAGGTCAGCTGGTACTGCTGGCCGACCTGACGGAAACCCGCCGCTTGCAGGATGAGCTGGCCCGCCATGAGCGCCTGTCCTCGCTGGGGCGCATGGTCGCCTCCCTGGCTCATCAGATCCGCACCCCGCTTTCCGCCGCCTTGCTCTATGCCAGCCACCTGGCCGAGCAGGTGCTGCCGACCGAGCAGCAGCAGCGCTTTGCCAGTCGCCTCAAGGAACGCCTCCATGAACTGGAGCACCAGGTGCGCGACATGCTGGTGTTTGCCCGGGGCGACCTGCCGCTGCCGGATCGCCTTGCGCCGGTGATGCTGTTCGCCGCGTTGCGCTCGGCCGCTGAGCCTCACCTCGCCGGCGCCCAGGTGCGTTGGCAGTGCGACATCAGTGGGGGAGAGGTGCTGTGCAACCGCGACACCCTCGTCGGTGCACTGTTGAACCTGATCGAAAACGCCACCCAGGCCGCCGGTCCTCGGCTGCGCCTGAAGGTGCACCTCTTTGCCCGTGGCAACGCCCTGCACCTGTCCGTCAGCGATAACGGTCCTGGCATCGAGCCCGCCACCCTGGCGCGCCTGGGCGAGCCTTTCTTCACCACCAAGACCACCGGAACCGGCCTCGGCCTGGCCGTGGTCAAGGCCGTGGCACGTGCCCACCAGGGCGAGCTGACGTTGCGCTCGCGCGTGGGACTGGGCACCTGCGCCACCCTGGTTCTGCCGCTGCTGGCGGCACAGCCGGCTAAACAGGAGTGATTCCATGACCGTCAAGATCCTGCTGGTCGAAGACGACCGCGCCCTGCGCGAAGCCCTGGCCGATACCTTGGCCCTCGGCGGCTACACCTACCGTGAGGCCGATTGCGCCGAGGCCGCCTTGGTGGCCCTGGGCGAAGAGCACTTCGGCATGGTCATCAGCGACGTGAACATGCCGGGCATGGATGGGCACCAGTTGCTGGCCCTGATCCGCACGCGGTATCCGCAGCTCCCCGTCCTGCTGATGACCGCCTACGGCGCCGTCGAACGTGCCGTGGATGCGATCCGCCAGGGCGCGGCGGATTACCTGGTCAAGCCTTTCGAGCCTCGCGTGCTGCTGGACCTTGTCGGGCGCCATGCCCTGGGCCATGTCCCCCGTGGCGAAGCCGAAGGCCCCATCGCCGAGGACCCGGCCAGCCGTCAGCTGCTGGAGCTGGCGGCCCGGGTCGCCCGCAGCGACTCCACCGTGCTGATCTCCGGCGAGTCCGGTACCGGCAAGGAGGTCCTGGCGCGCTACATCCATCTGCAGTCGTCCCGTGCGGACAAGCCTTTCATCGCCATCAACTGCGCGGCCATCCCGGACAACATGCTGGAAGCCACGCTTTTCGGTCACGAGAAAGGGGCATTCACCGGCGCCATCGCCGCCCAGCCCGGCAAGTTCGAACTGGCCAATGGCGGCACCATCCTGCTGGACGAGATTTCCGAAATGCCGCTGGCGCTGCAGGCCAAGCTCCTGCGGGTGCTGCAGGAGCGTGAGGTGGAGCGCGTCGGTGCGCGCAAGCCCATCGAGCTGGATATTCGCGTGCTCGCCACCACCAACCGCGACCTGGCGGGAGAGGTGGCGGCCGGACGTTTCCGTGAAGACCTCTACTACCGGCTCTCGGTCTTCCCCCTGGCCTGGCGCGCCTTGCGCGAGCGCCCGGCGGACATCCTGCCCCTGGCCGAGCGCCTGCTGGCCAAGCACGTACGCAAGATGAACCACGCCCCTGTCAGCCTCTCCCGCGAGGCACGCGATGCGCTGTTGCGCCATCCCTGGCCGGGCAACGTGCGGGAGCTGGACAACGCCATCCAGCGGGCGCTGATTCTCCAGCAGGGCGGCATCGTCCAACCCCACGACCTGTGCCTGGATGCACCCATCGGCATGAGTGTCGGTTCTTTGGCGCCGCAGCCGATTGTGTCGTCCGTACCGGTCTCCGCTGCGCCGCCAGTCGCTACTCCGCCGGTTGTGGTCGACGCTGCCAGCGCGCTGGGTGAGGACCTGCGCCGCCATGAGTTCCAGATGATCATCGAGACGCTGCGTCTGGAGCGGGGGCGTCGCAAGGAGGCGGCCGAGCGGCTCGGCATCAGCCCCCGGACCCTGCGCTACAAGCTGGCGCAGATGCGCGATGCCGGCATGGACGTCGAGGCCTACCTCTACGCCAGCTGACACGGGCTCCGCGTCTGCCTGAGCATTGATCACCGGGTTGGCCAGCCTGACAGGGCAGCGCCAACCCTTTGTTTTGTCTGCGTTTCAGTCCCTTCCCAAGCGCCTTCGCCACTTCTGGCACCCTTGTTGCAAATACCCTTTCAAAGGCCGCTCCTGCGTCAAAAATCTGCGGCCGCGGAGGAATGTGATGAGCCAGGGTGTCGAATTCAATCGCCTGATGCTGGAAATGCGCTCCATGCAGATGGAGGCGATGGCACGACCCAAACCCACCACCCAAGCTGCGCCCGAGGCTGCTGCGGTGCCGAGCTTTTCCGACATGCTCGGCCAGGCCGTGAACAAGGTGAACGAGGTCCAGCAGGCGTCCAGTCAGTTGGCCACCGCCTTCGAGGTGGGCAAGAGCGGCGTCGACATCACTGACGTGATGATCGCTTCGCAGAAGGCCAGCGTTTCCTTCCAGGCTTTGACCCAGGTGCGCAACAAGCTGGTCCAGGCCTACCAAGACATCATGCAGATGCCGGTTTAAGGGGGGAGGTGAGAAATGGCAGACGCAGCAACCGCCAACGTACCGGCACCCTCCACCGAGCCGGGTGAGAAGAAGCCCCTGTTCGGACTGGCCTTCCTGGAAAACCTGTCGCAGATGACCATGCTGCGCCAGATCGGCCTCATGGTCGGCCTGGCCGCCAGTGTCGCCATCGGCTTCGCCGTGGTGCTCTGGTCTCAGCAGCCGGACTACCGCCCGCTGTACGGCAGCCTCACCGGCATGGACGCGAACCAGGTGATGGAGACGCTGAACGGCGCCGACATTCCCTACAAGATCGAGCCCAACTCTGGCGCGCTGCTGGTCAAGGCGGACGATGTGGCGCGCGCGCGCATCAAGCTCGCTGGCGCCGGCCTCGCCCCCAGCGACGGCAACGTCGGTTTCGAGATCCTCGACAAGGACCAGGGCCTGGGCACCAGCCAGTTCATGGAGGCCACCCGCTACCGCCGGGGCCTGGAAGGCGAGCTGGCTCGCACCATCTCCAGCCTGAACAACGTCAAGGGCGCGCGCGTCCACCTGGCCATCCCGAAAAGCTCGGTATTCGTCCGTGATGAGCGCAAGCCCAGCGCCTCCGTACTGGTTGAGCTGTACCCGGGCCGCAATCTCGAGCCGAGCCAGGTGATGGCCATCGTCAACCTGGTGGCCACCAGTGTTCCCGAACTGGAGAAAGGCCAGGTCACCGTGGTCGACCAGAAGGGCACCCTGCTGTCCGACCAGCAGGAGCTGTCCGAGCTGACCATGGCGGGCAAGCAGTATGACTACACCCGCCGGATGGAGAGCCTGTTCACCCAGCGCGTGCACAGCATCCTGCAGCCAGTGCTCGGCAGCGGCCGCTACAAGGCCGAGGTGTCGGCAGACGTCGACTTCAGCGCCGTCGAGTCCACCTCCGAAATGTTCAACCCCGACCAGCCGGCCCTGCGCAGTGAGCAGAAGCTCGCCGAGGAGCGCCAGGCGGGTTCCGGGCCCCAGGGTGTGCCCGGTGCGCTGTCCAACCAGCCCCCCGGCCCGGCCAATGCCCCGCAACAGGCCACCGCCGCTGCAGCCCCCGGCGTGCAGCCCGGCCAGCCGATCCTCGACGACAACGGCCAGCAGATCATCGACCAGGCCACCGGCAAGCCGCTGCTGGCGCCGTACCCGACCGACAAGCGCGACCAGAGCACCCGCAACTACGAGCTGGACCGCTCGGTGAGCTACACCAAGCAGCAGCAAGGCCGCCTGCGCCGCCTGTCCGTGGCGGTGGTGCTGGACGATCAGGTCAAGGTCAACGCCCAGGGCGAGACCACCCACGTGCCCTGGACCGCTGACGAGCTGGCCCGCTTCACCCGCCTGGTGCAGGACGCGGTGGGCTTCGATGCCAGCCGTGGCGACAGCGTCAGCGTGATCAACACGCCGTTCCTCGGCGGCCAGGACGATGTGATCGAACTGCCGTGGTACGAGCAGGTCTGGTTCCAGATGCTGACGTCCGCGCTGAAGCAGCTGTTCCCGGCGCTGCTGATCCTGATCCTGGTGTGGTTCGTGCTGCGTCCGGTGCTGAACAACATCTCCGGCGCCAAGGACAAGGAACGCGAGGCAGCCCTGGCGGCCGAGCGCGAGCTGGGCGAACTGGGTGGTGGGTTGTCCGGTGAGCTGGCCGATGATCGGGTCAGCCTCGGCGGACCGCAGAGCATCCTCCTGCCCAGCCCGAGCGAGGGGTATGATGCGCAACTGAACGCGATCAAGAGCCTGGTGGCTGAAGACCCGGGTCGCGTGGCCCTGGTAGTCAAAGAGTGGATCAACTCCGATGAGTGACAATCGCCCCCCAGCCAAGCTGACCAAGGTGGACAAGGCAGCCATCCTGCTCCTGTCCCTTGGCGAGACCGATGCCGCACAAGTGCTGCGCCACATGGGCCCGAAGGAGGTCCAGAAGGTCGGCGTGGCCATGGCGCAGATGCGCAACGTCCACCGCGAGCAGGTGGAGCAGGTGATGGGCGAGTTCGTCGAGATCGTCGGCGACCAGACCAGCCTGGGCGTCGGTGCCGACGGCTACATCCGCAAGATGCTCACCCAGGCCCTGGGCGAGGACAAGGCGAATAACCTCATCGACCGCATCCTGCTGGGTGGCAGCACCAGCGGCCTGGACAGCCTGAAGTGGATGGAGCCGCGCGCCGTGGCCGACGTGATCCGCTACGAGCACCCGCAGATCCAGGCCATCGTCGTCGCCTACCTCGACCCCGACCAGGCCGGTGAGGTGCTCAGTCACTTCGACCACAAGGTCCGCCTCGACATCATCCTGCGGGTGTCGTCCCTCAATACCGTGCAGCCGTCCGCGTTGAAGGAACTGAACCTGATCCTCGAGAAGCAGTTCGCCGGCAACGCCAGTTCGACCCGCACCACCATGGGCGGCGTCAAGCGTGCGGCGGACATCATGAACTACCTCGACAGCTCGGTCGAAGGCGCGCTGATGGACTCCATCCGCGAAGTGGACGCCGACCTGTCCGGCCAGATCGAAGACCTCATGTTCGTCTTCGACAACCTGGCCGACGTGGACGACCGGGGTATCCAGGCGCTCATGCGCGAAGTGTCCTCCGAGGTGCTGGTGGTGGCGCTCAAAGGCGCCGACGACGCGATCAAGGAAAAGGTCTTCAAGAACATGTCCAAGCGTGCCGCCGAACTGCTGCGCGACGACCTCGAGGCCAAGGGCCCGGTGCGCGTCAGCGACGTGGAAGCGGCACAGAAGGAAATCCTCACCATCGCCCGCCGGATGGCCGAAGCCGGGGAGATCGTCCTCGGTGGCAAGGGCGGCGAAGAAATGATCTGAGGCGCATTCCATGGCCAACAAGGATGCGCAGAGCGAGCTGATCCGCGCCAAGGACATCAATGCCTTCGACCGCTGGTCGCTGCCCAGCTTCGACCCGGAAGTGCCGGCACCTGCGGTCGAGCCGGAGCCGGTGCCGAGCGAGGAGCCTGCTGCGCCCGTCGACGAGGCGCAGCCGGAGCCGGGGCTGGAGACGATCGAAGAGGTCCCGCCGGAAGACGTCAAGCCGCTGACGCTGGAAGAGCTGGAGGCCATCCGACAGGACGCCTACAACGAAGGCTTCGCCACCGGTGAGAAGGACGGCTTCCACGCCGGCCAGCTCAAGGCCAAGCAGGAGGCGGAGGTCGTGCTCAATGCCCGCCTCGACGCGCTGGAGCAATTGATGGGGCAACTGATGGACCCCATCGCCGAGCAGGACCAGCAGCTGGAAGAGGCCGTCATCCACCTGGTGGGGCACATGGCCCGGCAGGTGGTGCAGCGCGAGCTGTCCACCGACTCCTCCCAGCTGCGCCACATCCTGCGGGAAGCCCTCAAGCTGCTGCCCATGGGCGCGAGCAACGTGCGCATCCACGTCAACCCGCAGGACTTCGAGCTGGTGAAGGCCCTGCGCGAGCGCCATGAGGAATCCTGGCGCATCCTCGAAGACGATGGCCTGCTGCCCGGCGGTTGCCGGATCGAGACCGAGCACAGCCGCATCGATGCTAGCGTGGAAACCCGCCTGGCCCAGGCCCTCAAGCAGCTCTTCGACCAGCAGCGGGACCAGAAGGTGCACCCGCCGGCTGCCGACCTGTCCATCGACCTCGAGGACGGCCATGCGTCTTGATCGGGTCAGCTTTGCCCGCCGCCTGGCCGGGTATGCCGACGCGGTCAGCCTGCCCAACCAGCCCGTGGTGGAGGGGCGCCTGCTGCGCATGGTCGGTCTGACCCTGGAGGCCGAGGGCCTGCGTGCGGCCATCGGCAGCCGCTGCCTGGTGATCAACGACGACAGCTACCACCCCGTGCAGGTCGAGGCCGAAGTCATGGGCTTCGCCAGCGGCAAGCTGTACCTGATGCCGGTGGGCAGCCTGGCCGGCATCGCGCCCGGTGCGCGGGTCGTGCCCCTGCCGGATACCGGCCGCCTGCCCATGGGCATGTCCATGCTCGGTCGAGTGCTGGATGGCGCCGGCCGTGCGCTGGACGGCAAGGGCGGGATGAAGGCCGAGGACTGGGTGGCGATGGACGGCCCGGTGATCAACCCGCTGAACCGCGACCCCATTTCCGTTCCCCTGGATGTCGGCATCCGCTCCATCAACGGCCTGCTCACCGTCGGTCGCGGCCAGCGGCTGGGCCTGTTCGCCGGCACCGGCGTCGGCAAGTCGGTGCTGCTGGGCATGATGACCCGCTTCACCGAGGCGGAGATCATCGTGGTCGGCCTGATCGGCGAACGGGGTCGCGAGGTGAAGGAGTTCATCGAGCACATCCTCGGCGAGGAGGGGCTCAAGCGCTCGGTGGTGGTGGCATCACCCGCCGACGACGCGCCGCTGATGCGTCTTCGTGCCGCCATGTATTGCACCCGCATCGCCGAATACTTCCGCGACAAGGGCAAGAATGTCCTGCTGCTGATGGATTCCCTGACCCGCTTCGCCCAGGCCCAGCGGGAGATCGCCCTGGCCATCGGCGAGCCGCCGGCGACCAAGGGCTATCCGCCGTCGGTCTTCGCCAAGCTGCCCAAGCTGGTGGAGCGCGCCGGCAATGGCGAGAAGGGCGGCGGTTCCATCACCGCCTTCTACACCGTGCTCTCCGAGGGCGACGACCAGCAGGACCCCATCGCCGACTCGGCGCGGGGCGTGCTCGACGGGCATTTCGTGCTCTCACGCCGGCTGGCGGAGGAGGGTCACTACCCGGCCATCGACATCGAGGCGTCCATCAGCCGGGTCATGCCCCAGGTGGTCAGCCCCGAGCACCTGAAGATGGCCCAGCGCTTCAAGCAGCTGTGGTCGCGCTACCAGCAGAGCCGCGATCTCATCAGCGTCGGCGCCTACGTCGCCGGTGGCGACCCGGACACCGACCTGGCCATCGCCCGCCAGCCCGCCATGGCGGCCTTCCTCCAGCAGGGCCTGGACGAGAGCGAGCCGCTGGCCAGCAGCGTCATGCGCCTGGGGGGCGTACTGGCCAACGGCAACGCGGGTTGATGAACGATGGCCAATGACCGGGCGGCGCGCCTTGCGCCGGTGGTGGAGATGGCCCAGAAGGCCGAGCGCGAAGCCGCGCGGCTGATGGGCCAGTGCCAGGCCCAACTGGCCCAGGCCGAGGGCAAGCTTGGCGACCTCGAGCGCTACCGGGGCGACTACCAGCAGCAGTGGATCACCCAGGGCAGCCAGGGCGTCAGCGGCCAATGGCTGACCAACTACCAGCGCTTCCTTTCGCAATTGGAGGCGGCGGTGAGCCAGCAGAACCAGAGCGTGGCCTGGCACCGGGAGAACCTGAACCGTGCGCGGGACACCTGGCAGCAACGCTACGCGCGGCTGGAGGGCCTGAAAAAGCTGGTGCAGCGCTACCGTGACGAGGCCCGGCTGGCGGAGGACAAGCGTGAGCAACGCCTGCTGGATGAGCTCTCCCAGCGTCTGAATCGTCCCGGACAGGAGTAAGACGCAGGTTGCCGAGGTCCCTGGCGGGTGCTAAATCTTCTCAGCACGCGCCTTTTCATCTGACCAAGGAGTCTTGCATGGCCATCACCTCGCTGCCTTCGAGCGACGGGCAAGAGTTGACCATCGTCATTCAGGGACGTTTCGATTTCGGGGCCCACCAGGAATTTCGCGACGCCTACGAGCGCGTCAACATTTCCCCCAAGCGCTATGTCGTTGACCTGAAGGGCACCACCTACCTCGACAGCTCTGCCCTCGGCATGCTCCTGCTGCTGCGTGACCACGCGGGGGGCGACAGCGCCCAGATCCGCCTGGCCAACTGCAACCCGGACGTCCGCAAGATCCTCGCCATCTCCAACTTCGAGCAGCTGTTCCAGATTGCCTGAGGTGCCCGTGCCCGGCCGTCTGTCGATCCTCATCGCCGAGGACAACGCGGCCGACCGCATGCTGCTGTCCACCATCGTCAGCCGCCAGGGGCACCGTGCCCTGACTGCCGGCAACGGCGTGGAGGCGGTGGCGCTGTTCCAGCAGGAGCGGCCGAACCTGGTGCTGATGGATGCGCTGATGCCAGAGATGGACGGCTTCGAAGCCGCACGGCGCATCAAGCAATTGGCTGGGGAAGAGCTGGTCCCGATCATCTTCCTCACCTCCCTGACCGAGAACGAAGCCCTTGTACGCTGCCTGGAGGCCGGCGGTGACGACTTCCTCGCCAAGCCCTACAACCGGGTCATCCTCGAAGCCAAGATCAACGCCATGGACCGCCTGCGCCGCCTGCAGGAGACGGTGCTGCACCAGCGCGACCTGATCGCACGGCACCATGAGCACCTGCTCACCGAGCAGCGGGTGGCCAAGGCGGTGTTCGACAAGGTGGCCCACTCCGGCTGCCTCAAGGCCTCCAATATCCGCTACCTGCAGTCGCCCTATGCGCTGTTCAACGGTGACCTGTTGCTGGCCGCCTTCAAACCCTCCGGCGGCATGCATGTGCTGCTGGGGGACTTCACCGGCCATGGCCTGCCGGCAGCCATCGGGGCGATGCCCCTGGCCGAGGTGTTCTACGGCATGACGGCCAAGGGCTATGCCATGTCCGACATCCTCCGGGAGATGAACGCCAAGCTGAAGCGCATCCTGCCGGTGGGCGTGTTCTGCTGCGCCACGCTGCTCAACCTCAATTTCCAGCAGCGGCTGCTGGAGGTGTGGAATGGCGGCCTGCCGGAGGGTTACCTGCGTCGCGGCGCCGATGGCAGCGTGGTGCCGCTGGTATCGCGGCACCTGCCGCTGGGGGTCCTGGACCCGGCGGTGTTCGATGCCACCTACGAGGTCTATCCGGTGGAGCTGGGGGATCGCATCTTCCTCTGGTCCGATGGGGTGCTGGAAACGCGCAACGAAGCCGGAGAGCTGTACGGCGACGAGCGGCTGAAGGAGGTGTTCGCCCGCTGTGGGCGTTCCGAGCACCTGTTCGACGCCATCCAGCAATCCCTCACGGCGTTCCGTGGCGAAGCCCAGGACGACGTCAGCATGATCGAAGTGGGCGTGGTGGATGGCCTGGAGCAATGGCCGCAGCTGGACTTCACCGACAGCGGCCAGCTCAGCCCCCTGGACTGGTCGGCCAGCTTCGAGTTCCGCGCCCAGACGCTCAAGCGCTTCAACCCGTTGCCGTTCCTGTTGCAGTTGCTGTTGGAGGTGCAGGGGCTGAGGGAGCAGGGCGGTGCGCTCTACACCGTGCTGGCGGAGCTGTATTCCAATGCCCTGGAGCACGGTGTGCTGGGGCTGGACTCCGCCCTCAAGCGAGATGCCAAGGGGTTCGCCGAGTACTACCGCGAGCGCAGCGCCCGCCTGGAGCGGCTGGAGGAGGGGCATGTGCGCATCCATCTCGCGCTGATGCCTGAGGGGGAGGGAGGGCGCCTGCGTATCCAGGTGGAGGACAGCGGCAAGGGATTCGACGCGCGGCAACTGCCTGCCGTCCAGGACGGCAAGGTGCTGCTCAGCGGGCGCGGCCTGAATCTCGTCAGGCAGCTTGCCGCACGCTGCGACTTGCCGGAGGATGGCAAGGGCATTCGCGTGGAGTTCGTCTGGCCGCGCCCATCCTGATGTTCATTGTGTTCTGCCGGGGGTAACCGGGTTGTCCGATCTGCATATCGATACCACTGTGCTCGCTGCCTTGCAGGAGGTGATGGAGGACGAGTATCCCGTCCTGCTGGACACCTTCCTGGTGGACTCCGAGGAGCGCCTGCGCCTGCTGCACCAGGCCTGCGACCAGGGCGATGCCCAGGGGCTGCGCCTGGCTGCCCACAGCTTCAAGGGCAGCTGCAGCAACATGGGGGCACCTCTGCTGTCGTCGCTGTGCAAGCAATTGGAAGAAGCCGGGCGTCGTGAGCAACTCGACGAGGCGCCCTCGCTGGTGGAACAGATCGAGCGTGAATTCGCCATCGTGCGCATCCTCATGCGCTCCGAGCGGCAGCGTTATCGCCTCTGATGGCGGACTTGGCCCGTCACTTGCAACCTCCCAGGCACGAATCCAACCCCCAGCGGAGAGTGCCCATGCCCGTTGCCCCCGATATGCTTCTGCAGGCCAAGCCTGAGGTGAAGCCGAACTTTCAGGCGGCAAAGTCCCAGGTGCGGACGCCCGAGCCCAGCAACAGCGGGGCTCCCAGCTTCGCCCAGATGTATGCGAAGGAACGGCAAGCCAAGCCTGCAGAACGAAGTGAACCCGCGCCCAAGCAGGCCCGGGACAAGCCTGCCGACAACCGCAAGAGTGACGAGCCGGCCGACAAACCGGCTGCCGCACCGGCAGACAAGCCGACCACCGTTGCCGATAGCGGCAATGCCTTGCCGTCGGATGCAGCCGCCACCACCACCAGCGACGATTCGACGGATACCACCTCCAGCGACGGCAGTTCGACGCTCGATCCGCTGCTGCTGATGGCCATGAACGGCCAGACGCCGCCCGTGCCCACCGAGCCGCAGGTACAGCCGGCGGAGGTGCAGCCCGAGGTGCCGGCGCTGGTGGTCACCACGCCGCTGGCCACGACGCCCCAGACCCAGGCAACCCAGCCTGCGGCAGAGGAAACCGACCCGCTCCAGGGCGTCGTCGGTCTGCCCCAGACGCTGCAGGCCAGCACAGAGGGCGACCCGGTCCAGGCGGCCACCACTACCACGGTGAACAGCCAGAATTCCGCCAGCGGCAGTCATAACTTCGCCAGCGCCATGGCAGCCTTCTCCGAGAAGAACGCCGATGTGAGCGAGACGCCGCCCGAGGTCGAGTTGCCGGCCGGCGAGTTCTCCGAACAACTGGCCCAGGGGCTGGGCGAGAACAAGGCGGAGATCCGCAGCGAGGTGCTGGACAGTCGCCTGAATGCCCTCAACCAGGCCGTGACCCAGCAATCGGCCATGGCCCAGCGTGCCCCGGCCGTGGTGCCCGGCCAGCCGGTGGCCATCAACCAGAACGGCTGGAGCGAGGCGGTGGTGGACCGGGTGATGTGGTTGTCCAGCCAGAACCTGAAGTCCGCCGAGATCCAGCTCGACCCGCAGGAACTGGGGCGGCTGGAGGTGCGCATCCACATGAGCCAGGACCAGACCCAGGTCACTTTCGCCAGCCCCAACGCCGGCGTGCGGGACGCGCTGGAAGGGCAGATGCACCGCCTGCGCGACATGTTCAACCAGCAGGGCATGACCCAGCTCGACGTCAACGTCTCCGACCAGTCCCTGGCGCGCAGCTGGCAAGGCCAGCAGGGCGGCGAGGGTGAGCGTCGTGGCGGCGGCAATGGCAATGGCGGCTTGCTGGGCGGTTCCGGCGATGACGAGACGCTGGCTGGCGTCAGTGAGCTGCGACCTGCTGCGGCCGGCGTCGCCCGGGGGCTGGTGGACTACTACGCCTGATCCGTCGAGCCGACGCCGTCCTGTTCTAGACTTAGAGCGCCCGGTACGAGAACGTACCGGGCGCTTTTTCTTGGATGACAGGCGCGGGCGACACTGGTATACCCAGCGCGATTGTTGAGAGCCTGGCATAGCACTTGCTCACAACCCATTGAATGCGGACGGAAAGCCGCTCAGCGACGGAATATTGGCATGGCGAAGAAAGAAGCAGCGGCCGGGGAAGAGAAACCGGCGGGCAAGAGCAAGCTCAAACTGATCATCCTGATCGTGGTGGCGCTGTTGCTGGCGATCGGGCTTTCCGTCGGGGCCACCTGGTTCTTCCTCAGCAAGGGCGGGGACAAGAAGGACGAGGGCAAGAAGGAGGAGGCGGCCGCCGAGCACGCCGCTCCGGTCAAGCAGCCGGCCATCTACGAGCCGCTGGCCCCTGCCTTCGTGGTCAACTTCAACCAGAACGGGCGGCAGCGCTACATGCAGGTCAGCGTGGCGCTGATGGCCCGTGACAAGGGCGAGATGGATGCCCTGAAAGTCCACATGCCGGTGCTGCGCAACAAGCTCGTCATGCTGTTCTCCGGCCAGAACTTCGACAACCTCGTGACTGCCGTGGGCAAGGAAATGCTGCGCCAGCAGGCCACGGCGACCGTCCAGGAACTGGCCAAGCAGGAAACCGGCAAGGTCGTGATCGAGCAGGTCCTGTTCACCAACTTCGTATTGCAGTAGGCGGGTTCAACCATGGCCGTACAAGACCTCCTTTCCCAGGACGAGATCGATGCCCTGCTGCACGGCGTCGACGATGGCCTCGTTGAGACCGAAAGCGACGTCGAGCCTGGCAGTGTCAAAAGTTATGACCTGACCAGCCAGGACCGCATCGTCCGTGGGCGCATGCCCACCCTCGAGATGATCAACGAGCGCTTCGCCCGCTACACCCGCATCAGCATGTTCAACCTGTTGCGCCGCTCCGCGGACGTCGCGGTGGGCGGTGTGCAGGTGATGAAGTTCGGCGAGTACGTGCACTCCCTCTACGTCCCCACCAGCCTCAACCTGGTGAAGATGAAGCCGCTGCGCGGCACCGGGCTGTTCATCCTCGACGCCAAGCTGGTGTTCAAGCTGGTGGACAACTTCTTCGGGGGCGATGGCCGCCACGCCAAGATCGAAGGCCGCGAATTCACCCCCACCGAGCTGCGGGTGGTGCGCATGGTCCTCGACCAGGCCTTCATCGACCTGAAGGAGGCCTGGCACGCGGTGATGGACGTGCACTTCGAGTACATCAACTCGGAGGTGAACCCGGCACTCGCCAACATTGTCAGCCCCAGTGAGGTGGTGGTGGTTTCCACCTTCCACATCGAGCTGGACGGCGGTGGCGGCGACCTGCACATCACCATGCCCTATTCGATGATCGAGCCGATCCGCGAGATGCTCGATGCCGGCTTCCAGTCCGACGTCGACGATCAGGACGAGCGCTGGATCAAGGCCCTGCGCGAGGACATTCTCGACGTCAGCGTGCCGGTGGGCGCCACCGTGGTCCGCCGCCAGCTGCGCCTGCGGGACATCCTGCACATGCAGCCCGGGGACGTGATCCCGGTGGACATGCCCGAGTACATGATCATGCGCGCCAACGGGGTGCCGGCCTTCAAGGTCAAGCTGGGGGCCCACAAGGGCAACCTGTCGCTGCAGATACTGGATCCCATCGACCGTCCCCGCTGACGGTCGCTCTCATTACGTAAGCCGACGAGGTCGAGATGGCAGACGAAGAAAACACCACGCCCGAGGAACAGGCGCTCGCCGACGAGTGGGCTGCCGCGCTGGCGGAGGCCGGCGAGAGCCCCGGCCAGGACGATATCGACGCGCTGATGAACCAGGGCGCGGCCCCCGAGGCCCCTGCCGCCAACCCCCGTGCACCCATGGAAGAGTTCGGCAGCGTGCCGCGCTCCAACGCGCCGGTGAGCCTGGATGGCCCGAACCTGGATGTGATCCTCGACATTCCCGTGTCCATCTCCATGGAAGTGGGCAATACCGACATCACCATCCGCAACCTGTTGCAGCTGAACCAGGGCTCGGTGATCGAGCTGGACCGCCTGGCCGGCGAGCCGCTGGACGTGCTGGTCAACGGCACCCTGATCGCCCACGGGGAAGTGGTGGTGGTGAACGAGAAGTTCGGCATCCGCCTGACCGACGTGATCAGCCCCAGCGAACGCATCAAGAAGCTGCGCTGACCATGAGCCGCCTCCTGTTCGCCCTCATCTTCGCCCCGCTGGCGGCCATGGCCGCCGAGCCGGCAGCGGTCGCCTCGGCGCCTGCTGCGGCGAGCGCCACGGCTGCGTCTGCGGCTGCGGTGACTGGCGGCAGCGGTGTGGCCGCCCAACTGGGCCAGCTCACCCTGGGCTTGCTGCTGGTGGTGGGGGTGATCTTCCTGCTCGCCTGGCTGCTGCGCCGGGTGCAGCAGATGGGGCCGCGTGGCAGTGACCGGGCGATCCGCCTGATCGCCAGCCAGACCCTCAGCCCGCGGGACCGGCTGGTGCTGGTCCAGGTGGGTAACGAGCAGGTCCTGCTCGGGCTCACGCCAGGCCGGATCACCCCGCTGCACGTGCTCAAGGAGCCGGTGCACCTGCCCGATTCGCAACCCGCCCAACCCGAATTCGCCCAGCGCCTGATGGAGTTGCTGGGCAAGGACAAGGACAAGCACTGATGGCCTTCTGGCGCATCCTGATCGCCCTGCTGCTGGCGGTGGCGGCCCCCCTGGCGCTGGGCGCCGACGACCCGTTGTCGGTCTCCGCCATCACCCTGACCACCGACGCGCAGGGTCAGCAGGAGTATTCGGTCAGCCTGCAGATTCTGCTGATCATGACGGCGCTGAGCTTCATCCCGGCGTTCGTCATGCTGATGACCAGCTTCACCCGGATCATCATCGTCTTCTCCATCCTCCGCCAGGCGCTGGGCCTGCAGCAGACCCCGTCGAACCAGATCCTCACCGGGATGGCGCTGTTCCTGACGATGTTCATCATGGGGCCGGTGTTCGACCAGGTGAACCGCGATGCCCTGCAGCCCTACCTGAACGGGCAGTTGCCGGCCCAGGAGGCGATCAAGCGGGCCGAGGGACCGGTCAAGAACTTCATGCTGGCGCAGACCCGCTCCAGTGACCTGGAGCTGTTCGTGCGGTTGTCCAAGCGCACCGACATTCCCAGTGCCGATGCCACGCCCTTGACCATACTGGTGCCGGCCTTTGTCACGTCCGAGCTGAAGACCGCCTTCCAGATCGGCTTCATGATCTTCATCCCGTTCCTGATCATCGACCTGGTGGTGGCGAGCGTACTGATGGCGATGGGCATGATGATGCTCTCGCCGCTGATCATTTCGTTGCCGTTCAAGATCATGCTGTTCGTGCTGGTGGATGGCTGGGCGCTGATCATCGGCACCCTGGCCGGAAGCTTCGGAGGCGTCTAGCGATGACACCCGAGATTGCCGTCGACCTGTTCCGCGAGGCGCTGTGGCTGACCTGCGTCATCGTCGGGATCCTGGTGGTGCCGAGCCTGGTGGTGGGCCTGATCGTGGCGATGTTCCAGGCTGCGACCCAGATCAACGAGCAGACCCTGAGCTTCCTGCCGCGCCTGCTGGTGATGCTGATGACGCTGATGGTGGCCGGCCCCTGGCTGACCCGCCAGTTGATGGAGTACATCACCACGCTCTACCACAACATTCCCATGCTGATCGGCTGAGATGCTGGAGCTGACCTCCTCGCAGATCGGCGGCTGGATCGCCAGCCTGGTGCTGCCACTGTTCCGCATCGCTTCCTTGCTGATGACCATGCCGCTGTTCGGGACCCAACTGGTGCCGAATCGCGTGCGGCTCTACCTTGCTCTCGCCATCACCGTGGTGCTGGCGCCCAACTTGCCACCCATGCCTGAAGTGGACGCCGTGAGCCTGCGGGCCTTCCTGCTGGTGCTGGAGCAGGTGCTGATCGGCGCGGTGATGGGGTTTGCACTGCAGCTGTTCTTCCACGCCTTCGTGGTGGCCGGCCAGATCCTGGCGGTGCAGATGGGCCTGGGCTTCGCGTCCATGGTGGACCCCACCAACGGGGTATCGGTGCCGGTGATCGGTCAGTTCTTCACCATGCTGGTGACGCTGCTGTTCCTGGCCATGAACGGCCACCTGGTGGTGTTCGAGGTGCTGGCCGAGAGTTTCGTGACCTTGCCGGTGGGCGGGGGGCTGATGGCCGCTCACTTCTGGGAGCTGGCCACCCGCCTGGGCTGGGTGCTGGGGGCTGGCCTGCTGTTGGCACTGCCGGCGATCACGGCGTTGCTGGTGGTGAACATCGCCTTTGGCGTGATGACCCGCGCCGCGCCGCAGCTGAACATCTTCTCCATCGGTTTCCCGCTCACCGTGGCCATGGGCCTGGTGATCATCTGGATCGGCATGGCCGACATCCTGTCCCAGTACCAGGTGCTGGCCACCGACGCGCTGCAGCTGCTGCGCGAGTTGGTGAGGGCGCGCTGATGGTCCTTCAACCCCTTACCCGTCCCGGTCGGTCAACCGGGCCTGCTGCCGAGGTGCGCCATGGCAGAGAGTGAGAGCGGGGCGGACAAGAGCGAAGAACCCACAGCGAAACGCCAACAGGAGGCGCGCGAGAAGGGGCAGATTGCTCGATCCCGGGAGCTGAACACCCTGGCCATCACCCTGGGTGGGGCAGGGGGGCTGCTGGCCACCGGTGGGGGGCTGGCGGACATGATGATGAAGATGATGCGCACCAGCTTCGACTTTTCCCGTGAGGTGTTGCTGGACGAGCGCAGCATGGGTCTGTTCCTGCTGCATGCCGGGCAGATGGCGCTGTCGGCGGTCATGCCGCTGCTGGTGACCTTGCTGATCATCTCCCTGGCGGCGCCGGTGGCGCTGGGCGGCTGGCTATTTTCTCCGGAAGCGATGGGGCCGAAGTTCAGCCGGATGAACCCGCTTTCCGGCCTCAAGCGCATGTTTTCCGCTCACGCGCTGGTGGAGCTGCTCAAGGCCCTGGGCAAGTTCGCACTGGTGCTGATGGTGGCGGTGATGGTGCTGTCCTCGGATGCCGATGACCTGCTGGCCATCGCCCACGAGCCGCTGGACCGGGCCATCCTGCACAGCGTCCAGGTGGTGGGCTGGAGTGCGGTCTGGCTGGCCTGCGGGCTGATCCTCATCGCGGGGATCGACGTGCCTTACCAGCTCTGGGACAACAAGCAGAAGCTGATGATGACCAAGCAGGAAGTGCGCGACGAGTACAAGGACTCCGAGGGCAAGCCCGAGGTCAAGGCGCGCATCCGCCGCATGCAGCGGGAGATGGCCGAGCGCCGCATGATGGCGGCCGTGCCCCAGGCCGACGTGGTCATTACCAACCCGACCCACTTCGCGGTGGCGCTCAAGTACGACCCGGCCAAGGGCACTGCCCCGGTGCTGCTGGCCAAGGGCAACGACTTCACCGCACTGAAGATTCGCGAGATCGCCCAGGAGCACAAGGTCACCGTGCTGGAGTCGCCGGCGCTGGCGCGGGCGGTGTTCTATTCCACCGAGCTGGACCACGAGATTCCGGCCGGCCTCTACCTGGCGGTGGCCCAGGTGCTGGCGTACGTCTACCAGCTCAAGCAGTTCCGTGCCGGCAAGGCCAAGCGACCGCCGCCGCTTTCCGAGCCGCCCATCCCCGCCGGTCTGCGGCGCGACGAGTAGGGCGCGGGCCCGTCCGGGTCGACATAACGCGCTGTTCTGCCAGGGTTTCACGAAGTTGGAAGGGTTCTTGCACCAGAGCTTGTGCGCGGTTTCGCGCGTCAAGATTTTGAATGGTTGGGCAGGCTTGCCCGCCAGTGCTCGAGGACCTCGATGTGGATCGCACGCAACTGATGGGCAACCTGCGCGGCAACTTCGCCAGCCTCTCCCGGGGCAACCTGGGGGTGCCGCTGCTGGTGCTGGTGATGCTGGGGATGATGACCCTGCCGGTGCCGCCCTTCCTGCTGGACGTGTTCTTCACGTTCAACATCGCGCTGTCCATCGTCGTCCTGCTGGTCAGCGTCTATGCGCTGCGCCCGCTGGATTTCGCGGTATTCCCCACCATCCTGCTGGTCTCCACCTTGCTGCGTCTGGCGCTGAACGTGGCTTCCAGCCGCGTGGTACTGCTGCACGGCCAGGATGGGCATGACGCAGCCGGCAAGGTGATCCAGGCCTTCGGCGAGGTGGTGATCGGCGGCAACTACGTAGTCGGTGCGGTGATCTTCGCGATCTTGATGATCATCAACTTCGTGGTGGTCACCAAGGGTGCCGGGCGCATTTCCGAAGTGAGCGCGCGTTTCACCCTGGACGCGATGCCCGGCAAGCAGATGGCCATCGACGCCGACCTCAACGCCGGTCTGATCGACCAGAACGAGGCCAAGAAGCGCCGTGCCGAGGTGTCCCAAGAGGCGGATTTCTACGGTTCCATGGACGGTGCCAGCAAGTTCGTGCGCGGTGACGCCATCGCCGGCCTGTTGATCCTGTTCATCAACCTTATTGGTGGCATGGCCATCGGTATCGTCCAGCACGGCCTGACCTTCGGCGATGCCGGGCGCATCTACTCCCTGCTGACCATCGGTGACGGCCTGGTGGCACAGATTCCCTCGCTGCTGCTGTCGACCGCTGCCGCGATCATGGTGACCCGCGTATCCAGCTCCGAGGACATGGGCCAGCAGGTCAACCGCCAGATGTTCACCTCGCCCAAGGCACTGGCCGTTTCCGCCGCCATCCTGGTCGCCATGGGCCTGGTGCCGGGCATGCCGCATGTCTCCTTCATCGGCCTGGGTGCGATTTCCGCCGGCGGCGCCTGGTGGATCTGGCACAAGTCGAAGAAGGCCCAGGAAGCGGCCGCCCAGGAAGTCCAGCGCCAGCAGGAGCTGCTGCCGGCCCAGCGTCCCCAGGAAACCAAGGAACTGGGTTGGGACGACGTCACCCCGGTGGACATGGTAGGCCTGGAGGTGGGCTACCGGCTGATCCCGCTGGTGGATCGCAACCAGGGCGGCCAGTTGCTGGCGCGGATCAAGGGCGTGCGCAAGAAGCTCTCCCAGGAGATGGGCTTCCTCATGCCGTCCGTACACATCCGCGACAACCTCGACCTGCTGCCCAACGCCTATCGGCTGACGCTGATGGGGGTGAGCGTGGCGGAGGCGGAGGTGTATCCGGATCGCGAGTTGGCGATCAACCCTGGCCAGGTGTTCGGCACCCTCAACGGCATCGCCGCCAAGGATCCGGCGTTTGGCCTGGAAGCCGTCTGGATCGATGCCAGTCAGCGCGACCAGGCGCAGTCCCTGGGCTACACGGTGGTGGATGCGAGCACGGTGGTGGCCACCCACCTCAACCAGATCCTGCACAAGCATGCCCACGAGCTGTTGGGGCACGAGGAGGTGCAGCAACTGATGCAGCTGCTGGCCAAGAGCTCGCCGAAGCTGGCCGAGGAGCTGGTGCCGGGGCTGGTGTCACTGTCGACGCTGCTCAAGGTGCTGCAGAACCTGCTGCAGGAACAGGTGCCGGTACGCGACATCCGCACCATCGCCGAAGCCATCGCGAACGTGGCGCCGAAGAGTCAAGATCCCGCCGCGATGGTGGCGGCGGTTCGCGTCGCACTTTCCCGCGCAATCGTCCAAGGCATTGTGGGACTAGAGCCGGAGCTGCCTGTGATCACCCTGGAGCCCAGGTTGGAACAGATTTTGCTGAACAGTATGCAGAAGGCCGGTCAGGGCGCGGAGGACGGCATCCTCCTCGAACCGGGCATGGCCGAGAAGCTGCAACGTTCCCTGGTGGACGCGGCGCAGCGCCAGGAGATGCTCGGCAAGCCGGCGATCCTCCTGGTGGCAGGCCCGATCCGATCCATGATGTCGCGCTTCGCCCGGTTGGCCGTACCCACCATGAACGTACTGGCCTACCAGGAAATACCGGACAACAAGCAGGTCACCATAGTTGCGACTGTGGGGCAGAACTAACCGAGGTCACAGGCCATGCAGGTCAAACGCTTCTTCGCTGCGGATATGCGCCAGGCCATGAAACTGGTGCGGGACGAACTGGGCGCCGATGCTTCCATCATCGGTACCCGGCGCGTGGCCGGTGGTGTCGAGATCACGGCGGCACTCGACTACCCCATGCCTGCTCCGGCCCCCAGCAAGCCGAACCCGGCCCTGGAAGCGGAGCTGCGCCGCACCCAGGCACGCATCGCCGAGGCCCATGCCGAGCTGTCCAACCGCGCCGCTCGCGCGGATGCCGGACGCAACCGGCAACTGGTTCCGGATCGCTCCGAGCCTTCGCCGGAGGCCCTTGAGGCCGCCATGCGCCCGACCCGTCCCGCCGTGGCGCCGGCAGCCGTCGCGGCCGTTCCGGTCACTCCGACAGCTGCGCCCGTGGCCGACCAGCGTGCGCTGGATGCCATGCGTTTCGAGCTCAACGGGCTGCGTGAGCTGATCGAAGTCCAGCTTGGTTCCATCGCCTGGAGCCAGATGCAGAACCGTCGCCCGCAGCAGGCCAATCTGTGGCGTCGCCTGCAGCGGATGGGGCTGCCGGTGGAGCTGTCCCGTGTGTTGCTGGAGCGTGTCAGCAGCGTCAAGGATCCGCGCCAGGCCTGGCGCATGGTGCTGGCCCACCTGGCCCACGCCATCCGTACCCCTGCCGAGGAGCCTCTGGAAGAGGGGGGCGTGATCGCCCTGGTCGGTCCCGCCGGCATGGGCAAAACCACCACCCTGGCCAAGCTGGCCGCCCGCTATGTGCTTAAGTACGGCGCCCAGCAGATC
Organism: Pseudomonas sp. zfem003; assembly: GCF_032621675.1. Classification (NCBI taxonomy): domain Bacteria; kingdom Pseudomonadati; phylum Pseudomonadota; class Gammaproteobacteria; order Pseudomonadales; family Pseudomonadaceae; genus Pseudomonas; species Pseudomonas sp. zfem003. The sequence goes on from NZ_JAVYJG010000007.1 coordinate 296,029, forward strand.
GCCCTGGTGAGCATGGACAGCTACCGGATCGGTGCCCAGGAACAACTGAAGACCCTGGGCCGCATCCTCGGTGTGTCCGTCACTCACGTCGATCCGGGCCAGTCGCTGACCCAGGCTCTCGCCCCCCTCGCACGCAAGCGTGTGGTGCTGATTGATACGGCGGGGCTGCCGGCGAACGATCCGGCGCTTAAAATGCAGCTCGAGACACTGGCCAGCCGCAGCGTGAAAGCGCGCAATTTCCTCGTTTTGGCTGCAACCAGTCAAAGCCAGGTGCTGAAAGCGGCCTACCATAGTTACAAGCGGTGTGGCCTTTCGGGCTGCATCCTGACCAAGCTCGATGAAGCCGCGAGCCTGGGCGAAGTGTTGGGACTGGCTATCGGCCAGCATCTGCCGGTAGCCTATCTCGCTGATGGGCCTCGGATTCCGGATGATCTCCAGGTTCCGCGCAGTCACCAACTGGTGAGCCGTGCGGTGAGCCTTCAGGCACCGGAGGACCCCAGCGAGGAAGCCATGGCCGACCTGTTCGCAGGTCTGTACCAGGCGCCCACTCGCCAGGTTGGATAGAAACCCAGAGCCGCCCGGGATGGGTGGCGTGAATGCGCCAAGTGGCCCAGTCGACGTGAACAAGGTGTGTGATAAATGGGTAGTTTGCATCCCGTACAGGTGATTGCTGTAACCGGTGGCAAGGGCGGTGTCGGCAAGACCAACGTATCCGTGAACCTCTCGCTGGCGCTGGCCGACCTGGGGCGCCGCGTGATGCTGCTCGACGCCGACCTCGGCCTGGCCAACGTCGACGTGCTGCTCGGGCTGACGCCCAAGCGGACCCTGGCGGACGTGATCGCAGGCGAGTGCGACCTGCGTGACGTGCTGCTGCAAGGGCCGGGCGGCGTCCGCATCGTGCCGGCCGCTTCCGGCACGCAGAGCATGGTCCAGCTCTCGCCGATGCAGCATGCCGGCCTGATCCAGGCGTTCAGCGAGATCAGCGACAACCTGGACGTGCTGGTGATCGACACCGCCGCCGGCATCGGCGATGCGGTGGTCAGCTTCGTCCGTGCTGCGCAGGAAGTGATCGTGGTCGTCTGCGACGAGCCCACTTCCATCACCGACGCCTATGCGCTGATCAAGCTGCTCAACCGCGATTTCGGCATGAGTCGTTTCCGGGTCCTGGCCAATATGGCCCACAGCCCGCAGGAAGGTCGCAACCTCTTTGCTAAGCTGACCAAGGTGACCGATCGCTTCCTCGATGTGGCCTTGCAGTACGTCGGCGCCGTCCCCTACGACGAGTCCGTGCGCAAGGCGGTGCAGAAGCAGCGAGCGGTCTACGAAGCGTTCCCGCGTTCGAAATGTGCCCTGGCGTTCAAGGCGATTGCTCAGAAGGTGGACAGCTGGCCGTTGCCGGCCAACCCCCGTGGCCACCTTGAGTTCTTCGTCGAGCGACTGGTGCAGCAACCCATCGCGGATTCGACCGTATGACACCACCCGCAAGTGGACTTCGCATGTACAACAAGGCTCAGGCCGGGGATTCCCAGCACCAGCTGATCGAGCGCTACGCGCCCCTGGTCAAGCGGATCGCCTACCACCTGCTGGCACGCTTGCCGGCGAACGTGCAGGTTGAAGACCTCATGCAGGCGGGGATGATCGGCCTGCTGGAAGCATCGAAGAAGTACGACTCCAGCAAGGGCGCGAGTTTCGAGACCTACGCCGGCATCCGCATCCGCGGGGCGATGCTCGACGAGGTCCGCAAGGGCGACTGGGCACCGCGCTCGGTCCACCGCAATACCCGGATGGTCAGCGACGCCATCCGCAAAGTCGAGGCAAGAACCGGACGTGACGCTAAAGATCAGGAGGTTGCGGCCGAACTTGGATTGAGTCTCGAAGATTACTACGGCATCCTGAGCGACACTTTGGGCAGCCGGCTGTTCAGCTTCGACGACCTTCTGGAAGGCGGGGAGCATGGCACGGCGCACGAAGACACCGGAGTCACCCATCTCGAACCTTCGAATGACCTGGAAGACGAGCGCTTCCAGGCGGCGCTGGCCGATGCCATCGCCAATCTGCCGGAACGAGAGCGCCTGGTGCTGGCGCTGTATTACGACGAAGAGCTGAATTTGAAGGAAATCGGTGAAGTGCTGGGAGTCAGTGAATCCCGAGTCAGCCAGTTGCACAGCCAGTGCGCCGCGCGTTTGCGGGCCCGGCTGGGTGAGTGGCGTGCCTGAAGCACACCGGTTTTTCGATTGAACGACGCCCCCGTGACCCGGGGGCGTTCAGGACTGTACGGAGGTCGATTTGGACAAGAACATGAAAATCCTCATCGTGGACGATTTCTCTACGATGAGACGCATCATCAAGAACCTCCTGCGTGATTTGGGCTTCACCAACACCGCAGAGGCCGACGACGGCACGACCGCCTTGCCGATGCTGCACAGCGGCAATTTCGATTTCCTGGTCACCGACTGGAACATGCCCGGCATGACCGGTATCGACCTGCTGCGTGCCGTGCGCGCCGACGAGCGCCTGAAGCACCTGCCGGTGCTGATGGTGACTGCTGAAGCCAAGCGCGATCAGATCATCGAAGCCGCCCAGGCCGGCGTGAACGGGTACGTGGTCAAGCCGTTCACGGCCCAGGTTCTCAAAGAGAAGATTGAAAAGATCTTCGAGCGGGTCAACGGCTGATGCCAGTCGCGAGGACGCCATGGATAAAGATTCCCAGTCGGGAGACCTCGAGTCGACCCTGAAAAATCATGCACGCGAGCTGGTGGAAACCCTTGAAAAGGGCAACTTCGGCGATGCGGTGCAACTGATCCACGAACTGAACAAGGTTCGCGACCGCGGCCTCTATCAGGAAGTCGGCAAGCTCACCCGCGAGTTGCACAATGCGATCGTCAACTTCCAGATCGATCCGCATTTGCCCCACGCCAAGGAAATGTCCCAGATCGCCGATGCGACGGATCGTCTCTCCTACGTCGTGCACATGACGGAGAAGGCAGCCAACCGCACCATGGATCTGGTGGAGGAGAGCGCACCGCTGCTCAATGGCCTGGGCGATGAAGCCCAGAGCCTTTCCGAGGAGTGGGGGCGCTTCATGCGGCGCGAGATCGGCGCGGATGCGTTCCGGGAGTTGGCCAAGCGCATCGAATCGTTCCTGGCGCGCAGCCAGCGCGACACCGAGCAGCTATCCTCCCATATGAACGACATCCTGCTGGCACAGGACTATCAGGACCTGACCGGGCAAGTGATCAAACGCGTCACCCAGTTGGTGACCGAAGTTGAGCACAACCTGGTGAAACTGGTGCTGATGGCCAGTGATGTAGACCGTTTCGCAGGCATTCAACATGACCGCGAAGCGATGGTTGTCGAGAAAGAAAAACTAAAAGATCCATCTAGGGGTGAAGGTCCGCAGATCAATGCCGATAAGCGTGATGACGTCGTGGCCGATCAGGTCGACGTCGATGATCTGTTATCCAGCCTTGGTTTCTAGGGGAGCCGCCTAATGAGCTTCGACGCCGATGAAGAAATCCTCCAGGACTTCCTGGTAGAGGCCGGCGAAATACTGGAGCAATTGTCCGAGCAGCTCGTTGAGCTGGAGAGCCGTCCGGACGATATGGATCTGCTCAATGCCATTTTCCGGGGTTTCCACACGGTCAAGGGCGGAGCTGGTTTCCTCCAGCTAAACGCCCTTGTGGAATGCTGCCACATCGCCGAAAACGTGTTCGACATCCTCCGCAAGGGTGCGCGTCGAGTCGATGCAGAGCTGATGGACGTGGTGCTCCAGGCACTGGATACCGTCAACGAGATGTTCAGCCAGGTACGCGAGCGCGCTGAGCCGACGCCCGCCACGCCCGAGCTGCTGGCCGCATTGTCGCGCCTGGCAGAGCCTGCGGGTGCGTCCGAGCCTGAGCCTGTCGCCGAGGCTTTCGAGCCTGAGCCCGAACCGGAGGCCGAAGAGCCTGCCGCGCCGGCATCGGGCGACATCACCGACAGCGAGTTCGAACAACTGCTGACGGCACTGGACGAGCCTTCTGGCTCCGCTGCCGAGCCCGCACCCGGCAATGAAGCGGCCACGTCGGATGAAATTACCGATGACGAGTTCGAAGCGCTGCTGGACCAGCTCCATGGCAAGGGCAAGTTCGTCGGCGATGCAGCGCCAGCTGCCAGTTCGCCCAAGGCGCCCGAGCCGGTTGCTGCCTCTTCTGCTTCGCCGGGCGGCGATGACATCACCGATGATGAGTTCGAAGCCCTGCTGGACCAGCTTCACGGCAAGGGCAAGTTTGTCGCCCCTGCTGTGGATGACGCCGCACCGGCTGCTGTAGCGTCCGCGCCCGATACCGCAGCACCGGCTGCGCCGGGTGGCGACAACATCACCGATGACGAGTTCGAAGCCCTGCTGGACCAGCTTCATGGCAAGGGCAAGTTCGTTGCGGAGGCGCCCGCTTCGTCCGCTCCGGTGAAGCCAGCGGCGCCCGCCAAGCCCGCTGCTGCGCCCGCCAAGCCTGCGGCCACACCCGCCGCAAAAGCGCCCGAGCCGGCCAAGCCTGCCGCCAAGCCCGAACCCGCCAAGCCTGCGCCGGCAGCTTCCCGTCCGGCTGCGCCGACGGCTAACGGAGATAAGGCTGCTCCTGCGGCAGCCAGCGAAACGGAGACCACCGTACGGGTGGACACCGCCCGCCTGGACGAGATCATGAACATGGTGGGCGAGCTGGTACTGGTGCGTAACCGTCTGGTGCGTCTCGGTGCCAACAGCGGTGACGAGGCCATGGCCAAGGCTGTGTCTAACCTCGACGTGGTGACCGCCGACCTGCAGACCGCGGTGATGAAGACCCGCATGCAGCCCATCAAGAAGGTCTTCGGCCGTTTCCCGCGTCTCGTGCGCGACTTGGCCCGCAACCTGAAGAAAGAGATCAACCTCGAGCTGGTGGGGGAGGAGACCGACCTCGACAAGAACCTCGTCGAGGCGCTTGCCGATCCGCTGGTCCACCTGGTGCGCAACGCCGTGGACCATGGCATCGAGACGCCCGAGGAGCGCGAGGCCGCCGGCAAGGCACGTACCGGTCGCGTCGTGCTGTCCGCCGAGCAGGAGGGTGACCACATCCTTCTGATGATCACCGACGACGGCAAGGGCATGGACGCGAACATCCTCCGCGCCAAGGCCGTCGAGAAAGGGCTGCTGGACAAGGATGCCGCCGACCGCCTGACCGAGCTGGAGTGCTACAACCTGATCTTCGCCCCGGGCTTCTCGACCAAGACCGAGATCTCGGACGTATCCGGTCGTGGCGTTGGTATGGACGTGGTGAAAACCAAGATCTCCCAGCTCAACGGCACGGTGAACGTGTTCTCGCAGAAAGGGCAAGGGTCCAAGATCGTCATCAAGGTGCCGCTGACCCTGGCGATCATGCCGACGCTCATGGTGATGCTGGGCAACCAGGCCTTCGCCTTCCCACTGGTCAACGTCAATGAGATCTTCCACCTCGACCTGTCCCGCACCAACGTTGTGGATGGCCAGGAAGTGGTGATCGTTCGCGACAAGGCCCTGCCGCTGTTCTACCTCAAGCGCTGGCTGGTTCGTGACGCCTCATACGAGGAGCAGGGCGAAGGGCACGTGGTGATCCTCTCCGTGGGCACCCAGCGCATCGGCTTCGTGGTGGATCAACTGGTCGGCCAGGAAGAAGTGGTGATCAAGCCGCTTGGCAAGATGCTGCAGGGGACGCCCGGCATGTCCGGTGCCACCATTACCGGCGATGGACGAATCGCCCTCATCCTCGACGTGCCGAGCATGCTCAAGCGCTACGCGCGCCGCGGTTGATCGTTTAGGCGGCCCGTTGGGGGCCGCCTGTTAGGAGTGTTTATGGCAGTCAAGGTTCTGGTGGTTGATGACTCCGGCTTCTTCCGTCGTCGCGTTTCGGAGATTCTGTCCGCCGACACCAATATCCAGGTGGTAGGGACCGCCACGAATGGCCGGGAGGCCATCGATCAGGCGCTGGCGCTCAAGCCCGACGTCATCACCATGGATTACGAAATGCCCATGATGGACGGCATCACCGCCGTGCGGCACATCATGCAGCGCTGCCCGACTCCGGTCCTGATGTTCTCCTCCCTGACTCACGAAGGCGCCCGGGTAACCCTTGATGCGCTGGATGCCGGTGCGGTCGACTTCCTGCCGAAGAACTTCGAGGACATCTCCCGCAATCCGGAGAAGGTCAAGCAACTGCTCTGCGAGAAGGTGCACAGCATCGCGCGGAGCAACCGTCGCTACAGTAGCTACACCCCGCCGCCTGCCGCGCCGACGCCCAGCAGTTCCGGCCCGTCGAGCCTGTCTCGCCCTGCGGCTACACCTGCCCCAGCGCCGGCTTCCTCATCCAGTGGTAGTTCCAGCAGCGGACCTGCGCCCAAGCGCAAGTCCTACCGGCTGGTGGCCATCGGCACCTCGACGGGCGGCCCCGTTGCGCTTCAGCGTGTGCTGACCCAGTTGCCCGCCAATTTCCCGGCGCCGCTGGTGCTGATCCAGCACATGCCCGCGGCGTTCACCAAGGCATTCGCCGAGCGCCTGGACAAGCTCTGCCGTATTTCCGTCAAGGAGGCCGAGGATGGCGACCAGCTCAGGCCTGGCCTCGCCCTGCTGGCACCGGGCGGCAAGCAGATGATGGTGGATCCGCGCGGGACCGTGCGCATCCTCCCTGGCGATGAGCGCCTCAACTACAAGCCCTGCGTCGACATCACCTTCGGCTCCGCTGCCAAGGCCTTCAATGACAAGGTCCTGGCCGTGGTGCTGACCGGTATGGGGGCCGACGGCCGCGAGGGCGCACGCCTGCTCAAGCAGAGCGGCAGCCAGGTGTGGGCGCAGGATGAAGCCAGTTGTGTGATCTATGGCATGCCGATGGCGATTGTGAAGGCCAACCTGGCAGACGCGGTCTACGGCCTCGACGACATTGGCAGGCACATCGCCGAAGCATGCCTGTGATGGGAGTAGTGCGGTAAATGGATGCGTTGAGCATCGTAGGGATCATCCTTGCACTGGTCGCCATCGTTGGAGGCAACTACCTCGAAGGAGGGCACGCTGGTGCCCTTCTGAACGGCCCGGCTGCGCTGATCGTGATTGGCGGTACCGTGGGTGCCGCTTTGCTCCAGACGCCCATGAGCGTGCTCAAGCGGGCTCTGGCAATCCTTCGCTGGATCATCTTCCCGCCCAGGATCGACCTCACCGGCGGCATCAACAGCGTGGTGGGCTGGAGCATGGCGGCGCGCAAGGAAGGGCTCCTGGGCCTGGAGCCCATCGCCGACGCCGAGCCGGACCCCTATGCCCGCAAGGGATTGCAGCTCCTGGTCGACGGTGCCGAGCCCGAGTCCATCCGCAGCATTCTCGAAGTGGACCTCTACACCCAGGAGGCCCGCGATCTGCAGGCCGCCAAGGTGTTCGAGAGCATGGGCGGCTACGCCCCCACCATCGGCATCATTGGTGCGGTGATGGGGCTGATCCACGTCATGGGAAACCTGGCCGACCCGAGTCAGCTGGGAGGTGGCATTGCGGTAGCGTTCGTCGCCACCATCTACGGCGTGAGTTTCGCCAACCTGCTCCTGTTGCCGGTGAGCAGCAAGCTGAAGGCTATCGCCATGCGCCAGTCGCGCTACCGGGAAATGCTGCTGGAGGGCATCCTCTCCATCGGCGAGGGTGAAAACCCCCGCTCCATCGAACTGAAGCTGCAAGGCTTCGTGGATTGATGGAGGCATGGCATGGCTCGCAGGCGTCAGCACGAAGAGCATGAGAATCACGAGCGCTGGCTCGTTTCATACGCCGATTTCATTACGCTGCTGTTCGCGTTCTTCGTGGTCATGTACTCCATCTCCTCGATCAACGAGGGCAAGTACAAGATCCTCTCGGACACCCTGACCGGCGTCTTCAACCAGCCGGATCGCTCGATCAAGCCGATCCCGATCGGTGAAGAGCGGCCTCGTACTACCGAGGCAGAGCAGACGTCTGCAGAGCAGGGCGGGCCTGGCGATGCCCAGGCCGATCCCTTGCAGAGCATCACCGAGAGCATGCAGGCAGCGTTCGGCGACCTGATCTCCAACGAGCAGATGACGGTTCGCGGCAACGAGCTCTGGGTGGAGATCGAGCTGAATTCCAGCCTGTTGTTCCCCAGTGGCGATGCCATCCCCACCAACGAGGCGTTCAACATTATCGAGAAGGTGGCGAAGATCCTCGCCCCCTACGAAAACCCCGTGCACGTCGAAGGCTTCACCGATAACCTGCCCATCAGTACCGCAGCCTATCCTTCCAACTGGGAGCTTTCCGCCTCCCGTGCATCCAGTATCGTGAGGATGCTTTCCATGGACGGGGTCAATCCGGCGCGCCTCGCGGCGGTCGGGTACGGCGAATTCCAGCCGGTGGCGGACAACTCGACGGCGGAAGGGCGCGCACGCAACCGCCGTGTGGTATTGGTGGTTTCGCGAAACCTCGACGTGCGGCGAGCGGTGAGTGGGGTAGGGGCGGGCAAAGCCAAGCCGGATGACGCGTTGCGACGTGCTGGCACGCAAACTGCACCAGCGCCTGCACCGGGGCCCTCCGCAGCGGGGGCCGTCAATTCCCCGTCGCCCGCGCCAGCGGGTGGACAATGATCCTCGGCAAGGCTGTGGTTTCGCCGGGAGGACGAAGAGCATGAGAGTTTGGGCGGTAGCCAATCAGAAGGGTGGTGTCGGCAAGACCACCACCTCCATCGCACTGGCAGGCCTGCTGGCCGACGCCGGCAAGCGCGTCGTGGTCGTGGATCTCGACCCCCACGGTTCCATGACCAGCTATTTCGGCCATGACCCCGATACCCTGGAGCACAGCTGCTTCGACTTGTTTCTCCACCAGGGCGGCGTACCGGAAGGACTGCCCCGGCAACTGTTGCTGCAGACCAGCCACGAGCGCATGTCGCTGCTGCCTTCCAGCACCGCCCTGGCCACCCTCGAGCGCCAGTCGCCCGGGCAGAACGGGCTCGGCCTGGTAATCGCCAAGAGCCTGGCGCAGCTGTGGCAGGACTTCGACCACGCCATCATTGACAGCCCGCCACTGCTCGGCGTGTTGATGGTCAATGCGCTGGCCGCCAGCCAGCAACTGGTGATCCCCGTGCAGACCGAATTCCTCGCAGTGAAGGGCCTGGAACGCATGGTCAGCACCCTCAACATGGTCAATCGCTCGCGCAAGCAGGCGCTGCCCTACACCATCGTGCCGACTCTTTTCGACCGTCGGACCCAGGCGTCCCTGAATACCCTGCGTGTGCTGCGCAACACCTATCCGGAGCACCTCTGGCCGGCCTACATCCCGGTGGACACCCGCCTGCGGGATGCCAGCCGTGCCGGCGTGACCCCGTCGCAGTACGACGGCAACAGCCGCGGTGTGATCGCCTATCGCGCGCTGCTCAAGCACCTGCTGAGCCAGCAGCTCGCCGCGCAGGTCGCCTGATATGAGCGTCTATGCTGAGCTACAGGTGCTCTCAAGTCCGGCATGCCCTGTGCCGATAGACTGTCGAGCCCAACGTCGCAGGTCCCACCCATGAGCCGTACCCTCGCCACCACCACACGACCGCAACTGGCGTTGCAGTCCTATCTGGACTCCCTGCTGCGGGAAGCAGCCATCGAACTCGCCGACAGCGTAAGCCTGGAGGAATTCGAGGCTGCCGTGCTCGAGGAGCAGGTGCGCGATGCCCGGCTGAACCAGGCACGCCCAGTACTGGCCGCCGCGCTGGAGGCGGCTCCCCGTGTGGTGCGTGCCGCCCCCGTAGCGGTCCAGCTGGAGGATCGCCCGGTGCGTCAGCTTGCGCCGGTCATCGCCGAGCCCGTGCTGGTGCCGACAATTCCGGAGCCAGAGCCAGAGCCGGAGCCTGCGCTGGTGGAACCGGTTGCCGAACTGCAGGTTGCCAGCGTCGAGCCCCGCGAGCCTTTGCCACCCAGCTTCGAGGGGCGCCCTCAATGGGCGGAAGAGCCATTCGAATGCCTGCTGTTCGACGTCGCCGGGCTGACCCTGGCCGTGCCTCTGGTCTGCCTGGGCTCCATCTACCCACTTGCCGGCCAGGAACTCACGCCATTGTTCGGCCAGCCGGACTGGTTCCTCGGTATCCTGCCGTGCCAGGCAGGCAACCTGAAGGTGCTGGACACGGCTCGCTGGGTGATGCCGGACCGTTACCGCGATGATTTCCGCGAGGGGCTGCAGTACGTTATTTCCGTCCAGGGCTACGAATGGGGTCTCGCCGTGCACCAGGTGAGCCGCTCCATCCGCCTGGACCCGAACGAGATCAAGTGGCGCAGCCAGCGCAGCCAGCGACCCTGGCTGGCCGGCACGGTGATCGAGCACATGTGTGCGCTACTGGACGTCGCCGCGCTGGCCGAATTGATTGCCAGTGGCGCCGTCAAGAACATGTCGCTTAACTGAACAATGAAGAGGCAGACTCCGCACGCCGGGGCGCCGGATTCGCAACAAGGCGGTCAACCCGCATTCGCCGCCCCGTGCGGTACAAGAAGAGGCTAGGGAACATGAAGAAATCGTCAGGGCAAGGTTCCGAAGATCCCATCCTGCAGTGGGTGACTTTCCGCCTGGACAATGAAACCTACGGCATCAACGTGATGCAGGTGCAGGAAGTCCTGCGCTACACCGAGATCGCGCCGGTGCCGGGAGCTCCCAGCTACGTCCTGGGCATCATCAACCTGCGGGGCAACGTGGTGACGGTGATCGATACCCGCCAGCGCTTCGGCCTGGATTCCGCGCCGGTCACCGACAACACCCGCATCGTCATCATCGAGGCGGACAAGCAGGTGGTGGGCATCCTCGTCGACAGCGTCGCCGAAGTGGTCTACCTGCGTCAGTCCGAGGTCGAGACCGCGCCCAACGTGGGCAACGAGGAGTCGGCCAAGTTCATCCAGGGCGTCTGCAACAAGAACGGCGAGCTGCTGATCCTGGTCGAGCTGGACAAGATGATGAGCGAAGAAGAGTGGTCGGAGCTGGAGAGCATCTGACGTGCTGATCGAGATCGCGCTGCTGGTCCTGGCGGTCGCCTGTGCGGCGCTCGCCTTCGCCTGCGTGCGATTGCGTCGGCAGCAGCTGGAGCTCGCCCAGGAACAGGCCAAGCGCGAAGCGGCTCGAGACCAGCGGCTGAAGGAACTGGCCCGCCGTCTCGATGCCTACCTCAGCGGCAGCATCCGCATGGGGGAGGAGTTGCACGAGCTGCGCCGGGTGGTCGCGCCGCTGCCCGACAAGGTCAGCCAGATCGAGCAGCGCGACCCCAGCAGCATCTCCTTCACCCAAGCTGCACGCCTGGCGGGCATGGGGGCGAGCGTCGACGACCTCACTCATTCCTGTGGGCTCAGCAAGGCCGAGGCGGAACTGGTCAGCAAGCTCCAGCTCGCGCGCAAGCAGGCCCAGAGCTGATGCGCGCTCGGTTCTAAGCACCGCCTGCCATCTAACCAATCACTCCAAGTCGGCACTTCTGCCCGGACTAGGCTCTATCCAGGCCCACCGAGCGGAGTTGCCCATGCGCCTGGCTCCCCTGTTGCTCTTGCTCCTCTTGCCGCTGGCCCAGGCGGAAGAGGCACCCTTGCATGTTGCGGGAGCGACGACTGTCAACGTGCTGCAGGCCAAGCGGCTGTTCGACTACGGCGCCCTGTTCATCGACGTCCGGCCGGACCGGGAGTGGAGCTGGGGCCACGTTCACGGAGCCGTGCACCTGGACCTGACCGATCGCTTCGCCGGCCTGGCCATGCCCCAGTGGCCGCGGCATGTGCCGCTGGTGATCTACTGCGACAGCGACGTCTGCCCGCGCGGGGCACTGGCGGCGCAACTGGCAGTGGGGTGGGGGTATCGCCAGGTCTTCTATTTCCGTGACGGCTACTTCGCCTGGCAATTGCTGGACTTCCCCCAAGGAAAGGGCATGGAGGGTGAAGTGCTGGCGCTCAGCCCCTAGGGCCCTCCAGCAGCGGCAGGCCGGGCGTCACGTCCCGGGTGGCGTCGGGGTCGAAGCCCGCCGGGCATTTGCCCTTCAGGTACCAGGCAAAGGCGATGATCTCGGCCAGCGTGCGGTACAGCGCCTCTGGGATGGCTTCGCCCAGTTCCATCCGCGCCAGCAGGCGGACCAGCTCAGCGTTCTCGTAGATCGGCACCTCGTACTCGCGGGCGATGGCGAGGATAGCCTCGGCCAGCTCGTCGTCACCCTTGGCGGTCAGGTTCGGTGCACTGACCCCGTCATAGGACAGGGCAATCGCCTGGCGGCGTTCGGTCTGTTTCATGCCGTCTCATCCACCCAGCGTTGCTGCAGGGTCGTGCGTGGGCCTTGGGGCGGCGTGCCTTGCTGGCAGGCCAGTTCACCCACTTCCAGCCCGGCGGCCACCAGCCGCTCACGCAGATTGCCCAGTTCGCTGTCGATGAAGCGCGCCGTGGCGGCTCGCTCCGCCCACAGCTGGCTGGAGATCGAACCGCGCAGCAGCTGTGCCTGGACCTGCAGTGGGCCCAAGGGAGCGATATCGAACGCCAGTTCGATACGCCAGAGGTTTTCCTTCTGCTCGTCCTTGCGCCGTTGCTGCTGGGCCTGACGCTCTTCCTGCTGGATCTTGATCTGCAGCGGGACGATTTCCTGCTGGTTGCGCATCGGTAGCTCCAGCTGCCAGGTGGTGACCAGGTTGCCCTCCGGGGTCATCTGCGACTGCGCCAGGCTGGAGAGCTGGTGGGTCTGCAGGCGCGAGACGGCTGCCGCCGCCAGCTTCAGCAGGGTTTCCAGGTCGCCTTCCTCCTGTGCGGCCTGGGCCAGGCGGGAGGGAAGGGGGAAGCTCAGTGCCTGCTGGCGCGAGCTGGCCTGGCCGAGGGAGCCCAGTGCGTTGCGGATGAAGGCCGGCAGGGCCTGGGCCATGGCGTTGCTGGCGCCAGCAGTGGGCAGCGCCGCCGGTGCGTTGGGCAGCTCAGGCAGCAACTGGGCGATCAGGCGCAGCAGGTTGCCCTTCAGGTCCTGCCCGGTGGCGGCGCCATGACCGGCCAGCAGGCGCGCCTCCAGCAGCGCACCGCTGTTCTCCATGGCCTTGGCCAGTTGCTTGGCGTCGCTCAGCTGGCCGGGGCCGGGCAGTGAGCCCAGCAGGCGCTCCACGGCGTTGCGCAGGTTCGGTGGCAGGTCCGGGTCGAGTTCGGCAAGGGCGCCGAACAGGCCCTCCAGGGAGCCCTGGCGCGACACCTGGCTGTTCAGCTGCTGGCTGAGGGCCAACTGGTCCAGGCGATTGCTCAGCGGGATGAAGCGCAGGGACTGGTCGCCCTGGACCTGGGCGCTGAGCAGGCTGCCGACCGGCAGCGGTTGCGGGCTGTCGACAGCCAGCTGGCGGCCTGCCAGCGGCGTGTTGATCAGGTTGATCAGGGTGCGATAGACGGTCGCCTTCGCCTCGGCGAGCTGTTCGCTGGCGACCACCTTGCCCTGGATCAGCGTGCCGACCGGCACCTGCTCCATGTCCAGGCTGTCCAGCGGCAGGGCACCGGTCGGTTGCAGGGCTACCATCAGGCGGCTGTCCGAAAGGGCCGTGACGTTCACCAGCGAGCCCTGGCTCAGGGGGCGCGTGCTGGTGGCTTCCAGCGTTGCCTGCTGGCCGCTGCCCAGGCTCAGGCGCAGCATCACCTGGAAGCTGTTCTGTGCGGTTTCCTTGACGCTGACCACCTCGGCTTCGGCGCTGTCGCCGGCCGCCAGCAGGCCACTGGATGGTTGCAGCAGCTTCAGCGCGGCATCTGCCACAGCCTGCGCCGCCCGGCTGGCGGTGGGCACGGAAGCGATGGGGCGCGAAGTGCTGATCTCGGTCATCAAAGGGTTACAACCTGTTGAAAAAGCCCCCTTCGGGGCTGGGGATGACATGTATAATGCCGCCCCGTCCGGGCTGGCGGTGGAGCGCGATTCCAGTATAGCGGCCGGCGACCCCATCACTTGAGTTCCCCGCAGGGTATCCGCTGACGTGACCAGTCCCTACCTCCAGACCCTCGACCTCGCCTGCGAGCGTGATTGGCGGATGCTTTTCGAAGGGCTGGACCTGGCGCTCGAACCCGGGGAAATGCTGCAGATCAGCGGACCCAACGGCAGTGGCAAGACCAGCCTGCTGCGCCTGCTCTGCGGCCTCATGCAACCCACCTCCGGCGAGATCCTGCTGAAAGGCGTCGCCCTCGGTCGGCAGCGTGCCGAACTGGCCCGCGAGCTGCTGTGGATCGGCCATGCCGCCGGCATCAAGGGCCTGCTCACCCCGGAAGAGAACCTGACCTGGCTCTGCGCCCTGCACCAGAGCGCCGAGCGCGAGGCGATCTGGGAGGCGCTGGCCGCCGTCGGGCTGCGTGGATTCGAGGACGTTCCCAGCCACACCCTCTCCGCCGGCCAGCAGCGCCGCGTCGCCCTGGCGCGGCTCTACCTCGATCCGCCGCCGCTGTGGATCCTCGACGAACCCTACACCGCACTCGACAAGCAGGGCGTCACCCAGCTCGAGGCGCACCTGGCCGGGCACTGCGAGCGTGGCGGCCTGGTGGTGTTCACCACCCACCACAGCCCCGCCCACCTGCCGGCGGGCTACCGTGAACTGGACCTGGGACGACGTGCGGCATGAGATCGGTCTTCACCCTGGTCATGGCCCGCGAAGCGCGCCTGCTGTTCCGTCGCCCTGCCGAGCTGGCCAACCCCCTGGTGTTCTTCGCCATCGTCATCGCCCTGTTCCCCCTGGCGGTCGGTCCCGAGAGCCAATTGTTGCAAACCCTTTCACCGGGGCTGGTCTGGGTAGCGGCCCTGTTGGCCGTCCTGCTCTCGCTGGACGGGCTTTTCCGCAGTGATTTCGAGGACGGCTCGCTGGAACAGTGGGTCGTTTCGCCGCACCCCCTGCCGCTTCTGGTCCTGGCCAAGGTGCTGGCACACTGGCTCTTCTCCGGACTGGCGCTGGTCCTGCTGGCGCCGCTGCTGGCGCTGATGCTGGGCCTGCCCGCCCGCTGCCTGCCGGTGCTGCTCGGCTCCCTGCTGCTGGGCACGCCGGTGTTGAGCCTGCTGGGTGCGGTGGGTGCCGCGCTGACCGTTGGTCTCAAGCGCGGCGGCCTGCTTCTCGCGCTGCTGATACTGCCGCTGTACATCCCCGTGCTGATTCTCGGCAGCGGGGCCCTGCAAGCGGCCCTGCAAGGATTGCCGGCTGTCGGCCACCTGTTGTGGCTGGGCTGCCTCACCGCCCTGGCGGTGACCCTGACTCCCTTTGCCATAGCCGCTGGCCTGACCATCAGCGTCGGCGAATAACGAACAAGAGTTGCCTTGATGAGAGAACTGCCGATGTCCGCACAGGCCTCCGTGCCCAGCAGGTGGGCCCGATGAACTGGACCTGGTTCCACAAGCTGGGTTCGCCGAAATGGTTCTACGAGATCAGTGGCCGCTGGCTCCCCTGGTTCGCCGTCGGCGCCGCCTTGCTGATCACCGTCGGTACCGTCTGGGGCCTGGCCTTCGCACCGCCGGACTACCAGCAGGGCAACAGCTTCCGGATCATCTACATCCACGTCCCGGCCGCCTTCCTGGCCCAGTCCTGCTACGTCATGCTCGCCGTCTGCGGTGTGGTCGGGCTGGTCTGGAAGATGAAGCTGGCCGACGTCGCCCTGCAGGCCGCCGCGCCGGTAGGCGCCTGGATGACCTTCATCGCCCTGGTGACCGGTGCCGTGTGGGGCAAGCCCACCTGGGGTGCCTGGTGGGTGTGGGATGCCCGACTGACGTCGATGCTCATCCTCCTGTTCCTGTACTTCGGTGTGATTGCACTGGGCCAGGCCATCAGCAATCGTGACAGCGCCGCCAAGGCCTGCGCGGTGCTGGCCATCGTCGGGGTCATCAACATCCCGATCATCAAGTACTCGGTGGAGTGGTGGAACACCCTGCACCAGCCGGCCACCTTCACCGTCACCGAGAAGCCGGCCATGCCCGCCGAGATGTGGGTGCCGCTGCTACTGATGGTGCTGGGCTTCTACTGCTTCTTCGGCGCCGTTGTGCTGATGCGCATGCGCCTCGAAGTCCTGCGTCGCGAGGCCCGCGCCGCCTGGGTGCGCAACGAGGTGAAGGCCCTGGTGGAGAAGGCATCGTGAGTTTTGCATCGTTCGGCGAGTTCCTCGCCATGGGCCACCACGGCCTGTACGTCTGGAGCGCCTACGGCATCAGCTTGCTGGTCCTGGCGCTCAATGTCGCGCTGCCGGTCGCAGCCCGGCGTCGCTACCTGAAAGAAGAGGCGCGCCGTCTGCGCCGGGAGGAAGGCAAGTGAATCCGATCCGCAAGAAGCGCCTGTTCATCATCCTGGCCATCCTCGCCGGGGTGGGGATCGCCGTGGCGCTGGCGTTGTCGGCGCTGCAGCAGAACATCAACCTGTTCTACACCCCCACCCAGATCGCCAACGGCGAAGCCCCCCAGGACACCCGCATCCGCGCCGGCGGCATGGTGGCCGAAGGTTCGGTCAAGCGGACCGGCGACTCCCTCGACGTCGAGTTCGTGGTCACCGACTTCGCCAAGAGCGTCACCATCCGCTACCACGGCATCCTCCCCGACCTGTTCCGCGAAGGGCAGGGCATCGTTGCCCTGGGCAAGCTGGACGGGCAGGGCGTGCTGGTGGCTGACGAGGTGCTGGCCAAGCACGACGAGAAGTACATGCCGCCGGAGGTCACCAAGGCCCTCAAGGAAAGCGGCAACCTGCCTGAGAAGAAAGAGGGCTGATCGATGATTCCCGAACTCGGCCACCTGGCCCTGATCCTCGCCCTGTGCATGGCTGCCGTGCAGGCCACCCTGCCGATGATCGGCGCCTGGCGCGGCGACCGGCAGTGGATGAGCCTGGCGCAACCGGCCGCCTGGGGGCAGTTCGCTTTCCTGGCGTTCTCCTTCGGCTGCCTCACCTGGGCCTTCATGAGCGACGATTTCTCGGTCGCCTACGTCGCCAGCAACTCCAACAGCGCGCTGCCCTGGTACTACAAGTTCAGTGCCGTATGGGGCGCCCACGAGGGCTCGCTGCTGCTCTGGGCACTGATCCTCGGTGGCTGGACCTTCGCCGTCTCGGTGTTCTCCCGGCAACTGCCCGAGGTGATGCTGGCCCGCGTCCTGGGCGTGATGGGCATGATCAGCATCGGCTTCCTGTCGTTCCTGATCATCACCTCCAACCCCTTCAAGCGCCTGCTGCCGAACATGCCGGCCGACGGCAACGACCTGAACCCGCTGCTGCAGGACTTCGGCCTGATCGTCCATCCGCCGATGCTCTACATGGGCTACGTCGGCTTCTCGGTGGCCTTTGCCTTCGCCATCGCCGCGCTGCTCGGCGGTCGCCTGGACGCCGCCTGGGCGCGCTGGTCGCGTCCGTGGACCATCATCGCCTGGGCCTTCCTCAGCGTCGGCATCGTGCTCGGCTCCTGGTGGGCCTACTACGAACTCGGCTGGGGTGGCTGGTGGTTCTGGGACCCGGTGGAGAACGCCTCCTTCATGCCCTGGCTGGTGGGCACCGCGCTGATCCACTCCCTGGCCGTCACCGAGAAGCGCGGTGTGTTCAAGAGCTGGACCGTGCTGCTGGCCATCGCCGCCTTCTCCCTCAGCCTGCTGGGCACCTTCCTGGTCCGTTCCGGCGTGCTGACTTCGGTGCACGCCTTTGCCGCCGACCCGGAGCGGGGCGTGTTCATCCTCGGCTTCCTGCTGGCCGTGGTGGGCAGCTCGCTGACCCTGTTCGCCATCCGCGCGCCGGTGGTCAAGAGCCAGGTGGGCTTCGCCCTCTGGTCCCGCGAGACGCTGCTGCTGGTCAACAACCTGGTGCTGGTGGTGACCGCCGCCATGATCCTGCTGGGCACCCTCTACCCGCTGGTGCTGGACGCGCTATCCGGCGCCAAGCTCTCCGTCGGCCCGCCGTACTTCAATGCCCTGTTCCTGCCGCTGATGGCCCTGCTGATGGTGGTGATCGCCGTGGGCGTGCTGGTGCGCTGGAAGGACACCCCGGTGAAGTGGCTGGTGGGCATGCTCGGCCCGGTGCTGGTCGGCAGCCTGGTGCTGGGCGTGCTCGCAGCGTTCGTCCTGGGGGATTTCCACTGGGCGGTGCTGGCGGTTGGCTGCCTGTCCGCCTGGGTGCTGCTGGCCGGCGTTCGCGACCTGCTCGACAAGACCCGCCACAAGGGCCTGCTCAAGGGCGCCCGTAGCCTGACCCGCAGCTACTGGGGCATGCAATTGGCCCACGCCGGGATCGCCGTGTGTGCCCTCGGTGTCGTGCTCTCCAGCCAGTACAGCGCCGAGCGTGACCTGCGCCTGTCCCCCGGCGAGTCGGTGGAGCTGGGCGGCTATCGCTTCGTGTTCGAGGGCGCAGCCCACCACGAAGGCCCCAACTTCACCTCCGACAAGGGCACCGTCCGTGTCCTCGACGGTGATCGGCAGATCGCTGTGCTGCACCCGGAGAAGCGCCTGTACACCGTGCAGCAGTCGATGATGACCGAGGCCGGCATCGACGCCGGCTTCACCCGCGACCTCTACGTCGCCCTCGGTGAGCCCCTGGGTGACGGCGCCTGGGCCGTGCGCGTGCACGTCAAGCCGTTCGTCCGCTGGATCTGGCTCGGGGGCCTGCTGATGGGCCTGGGCGGCGTCCTGGCGGCATTCGACCCGCGCTACCGGGTCAAGGTGAAGACCCGGGTGCGTGACGCCCTGGGCCTGGCTGGAGCTCAAGCATGAAGCGCCTGATCCTGTTGCTGCCGCTGGCGATCTTCCTCGGCGTGGCGGTGTTCCTCTACCGCGGGTTGTTCCTCGACCCCGCCGAGCTGCCCTCGGCGCTGATCGGCAAACCCTTCCCCGCGTTCAGCCTGCCGGCCGTGGACGGCGCGCGCACGCTGACCGAAGCCGACCTCAAGGGCAAGCCCGCGCTGGTCAACGTCTGGGGCACCTGGTGCATCTCCTGCCGGGTCGAGCACCCGGTGCTGAACAAGCTGTCGCAGATGGGCGTGACCATCTACGGCGTCAACTACAAGGACGACAACGCCGCCGCCCTCAAGTGGCTGAAGGAGTTCCACAACCCCTATCAGCTGGACATCCGCGACGAGCAGGGCAGCCTCGGCCTGGACCTGGGCGTCTACGGCGCCCCCGAGACCTTCCTGATCGACAAGGACGGCGTCATCCGCCACAAGTTCGTCGGCGTGATCGACGAGGTCGTCTGGCGTGAGCAACTGGCGCCGCTGTACCAGTCCCTGGTCGACGAGGCCGGCCAATGAAGCGCCTGCTCGCCACCCTGGCCCTCGGCCTTGCCCTCACCGGCGTCGCCCGCGCGGCCATCGACACCTACGAGTTCCGTGACGAAGCCGAGCGCGAGCGCTTCCGCGTGCTCACCGAAGAACTGCGCTGCCCCAAGTGCCAGAACCAGAACATCGCCGACTCCAACGCCCCCATCGCCACCGACCTGCGCCGCGAGATCTACCGCATGCTCGAAGCGGGCAAGAGCAATGACGAGATCGTCGACTTCCTGGTGGCCCGCTACGGCGACTTCGTGCGCTACAAGCCCCCGGTGAACGGCCGCACGCTGCTGCTCTGGTACGGCCCGGCGGGCCTGCTGGCCGGCGGCCTGCTGGTGCTCGGGGTGATCGTGCTGCGCCGTCGCCGCGTCGAGAACGCGCCGGGTGATGCACTGCTTTCCAGCGATGAGCGCGCCCGTCTGGATGCGCTGCTCAATCAAGAGACTCAGGACAAGAACCGCTGATGATCGATTTCTGGCTCGCCGCCGGCCTGCTGCTGCTGGTCGCCCTGGCATTCCTGCTGATTCCCGTGCTGCGCGGCCGCAAGGCCCAGGCCGAGGAAGACCGAACCGCCCTCAACGTCGCCCTGTACCAGGAGCGCCTGGCCGAACTGCAGGCCCAGCACGAGGCCGGCACCCTTACCGAGGCCCAGCTGGAGGCCGGTCGCGCCGAAGCGGCCCGCGAACTGCTGGCCGATACCGAGGGCGCCGCCGCCGACCGCAGCGCCCGCCTGGGGCGTGCGCTGCCGCTGCTCGCCGCACTGCTGGTGCCGGTCCTCGGCCTTGGCCTGTATGCCCACTGGGGGGCCAGCGACAAGGTCCAGCTGGCCCGCGAAATGCGCGAACAGCCGCGCACCATCGAGGAAATGACCGCGCGCCTGGAAAAGGCCGTGCAGGCCCAGCCGGATTCCGCCGAAGGCTGGTACTTCCTCGGCCGTACCTACATGGCTCAGGAGCGCCCGGTCGATGCCGCCAAGGCCTACGAGCGCGCGGTGCAGATCGCTGGTCGTCAGCCCGAGCTGCTCGGCCAGTGGGCCCAGGCGCTGTACTTCGCCAGCCAGAAGCGCTTCACCCCTGAAGTCCAGGCGCTGACCGAGGACGCCCTCAAGGCGGACCCCAATGAGGTCACCAGCCTCGGCCTGCTGGGCATCGCCGGTTTCGAGGAAGGCCGCTTCAAGGACGCCATTGGCTACTGGGAGCGCCTGATCGCCGTCCTGCCCCAAGACGACCCGTCCCGCGCCGCCCTGCAAGGCGGGATCGACCGGGCCCGCGAGCGGCTGGCCGAGAACGGCGAAACCCTGCCCGAGCGCGAGACGCTCACCAAGTCCATGCCGCAGCTGAAGGTCCGCGTCGACCTGGCCGCTGCACTGAAGGACAAGGTGCAGCCGGGTGACACGGTGTTCATCTTCGCCCGCGCCGCAGAAGGTCCGCCCATGCCGCTGGCCGTCAAGCGCCTGACGGTGAAGGACCTGCCGGCCGAGGTGGTACTCAGCGACGCCGACGCGATGATGCCGCAGCTGAAGATCTCCAACTTCCCGCAGGTGCAACTGGTCGCCCGTGTATCCCGCGAAGGCAATGCCAAGAGCGGTGAATGGATCGGACGCGGCCCGGCGTTGTCTAGTGCTACCGAGGATCCGCAGCAGTTGACCATCGACAGCCCGGATCAGCCCTGACAAACCCATCGGAGCCGGCAGCCATGCACGCGACCCTTCGACTGTCCCTGGCCTGCCTGCTCGTCACCCTGGCCGGCTGTACCCTCCGGCCTCCCGCCCCGGCAGGCCAGCCGCCTGCCCAGGGGCCCGCGGCAACACCGCCGCGCGTCACCCCGGCCCCTGCGCCAACCCCGCGGGTGACCCGCATGAAGACCCACCCCCGCTATGCCCCGCCGCCCGGCGCGGCCTGCTACTGGGACAACACCCTCGGGGTGTACGTGCTGGAAGGGCGGGGCGAGCTCTATTACCGCGAACGCACCTATTACCGCTGGGACGGTGGCTGGAGCTGGTCCAACGGCGCCGACGGCCCCTGGCAGCCCACCGACGTCTCCGGCGTACCCGCCGGGCTGGGTCGTCGCCATCCGTGACTTGCGTCACAAAGGGCGGCTCGCAGGGCCATGGACAGCATCCGGGCGCTTAGGTAAGTTGCTGGCGTTTTGATATCTCCGGAGCACATGGATGTTCGCTCGTGCCTGCCTGGCCACCTTGGCCATCGTCCTTTCCCTGCCTGCCAGCGCTCAGGTCTACCAATGGCGAGACGAGCAGGGCCGCGTGCATTTCACCGACACCCCGCCGCCGGAAAGCCGCAACGTCCATGAAGAGAAGCTGCAGGTGAACACCATGCAGGGCCTCGACGACACCGAGGTGAAGGCACGCCCGGCCTCCCTGCGTGGACTGGACCTGGACGATGAGGACGACCTCAACCCCGGCCAGCTCCAGCAGAAAGGCGTGGTGCAGTGCGCGGCCGCCATCTCGCGCATGCCTTCGCTGATCCGTGAGGCCCAGCAGCTCGGGCGCGAGCGTGTACGCCAGAAGCGCATCACCCAGGCCCAGCTGGACGAGGCCATGTACAAGTTCGACACCGCCTACAAGCTGCTCAAGCGCAACGAGCGGGCCTGTGTGTCCGACTACGTCAAGGGCGGTACGCCGCGCATGGCGGTCAACTGCATGGCCGACACCCGTGACGTGACCAGCTTCGGCCTGTGCATGCAGTTCGCCCAGTGGGCCGACGCCTTCGACTGAGGGGCGAGGCTCATGGCCTGTTTCATGGATTCTCCGGGTCGTGCCCCAGGGCCTGGATGAACAGTGAGAACAGCTCCGGCTGGGAGGAAATGTCCAGCTTGGCGTAGAGATGCCGGCGGTGGACCTTCACCGTGTCCGGCGAGATGGCCAGCCGCTCCGCCATCGCCTTGCTCGAATAGCCCCGCAGGATCAGCCGGGCGATCTCCAGCTCCCGCTCCGACAACACCCCCGCACCGAACTGGCTGAGGGCATCGCGTACCTGCGAGGCCACCTGGTCCTGGCTGGCCGGGCCGCGAGCCTGCAGGCGCTGGCGCCAGTGCTGCTGCATCAGCGCCAGCACCCAGGGCGCCACCAGGGCCGCAAGGCCGCATTCCGCTGCATCGAACCGCTTTCGCATGCCCAGTGACAGGGACAGGCTGCCCGCGCCGGGGAGCTGTGCGATGAACTGCACCTCGTCTTCCAGCACGTTGTCGTGGAAGTAGCTGAGGTAGTACTCGCTCTGGAGGAAGTGGTCCGGCGCCACTTCCTCCAGGCGGTAGAAGCCGCTGGGCAGCCCTTCCCGGCACGCCTGGTAGAAGGGGTCGAGCAGGTAGGGCCCGCTGAGGTAGGCCGGCATGGCGGTGGGCGTGCCTTCCGGCTCGGCGTCGTACTCCTCCAGGGGCTGCGGCGCGCCCTGGGCGGGGTAGTAGGCCGCCAGCGCGTTGTCGAACGGCAGCCACTGGTGCAGCAACAGGATCAGCTGCTTCCAGAACCGCTCGCCGCCGAGGTGCTCGACGGTGCGGCCCAGGCCGGCATGCAGGCCGACCTCCCTGAACAGGCTGTCCATGCGGTGCTCCAGATCGAAAAGGGGGAGGCCAGCTTGTCCGATCCGCTCCCCCGGCCTCAAGGGGGCGTACGCCAATAGGGTGATTGGCGCACGGCCGGGCCCCGCCCAGAATCGGCCCACCAACCGGCGCCACCAGAAGCGCCACTGCGTACTGCTTGATGTCTGCCTCAATCCCAATAACAACCAGAGGATCAGGATATGAGCGCTTCCACGCCTGCGGGCGGCCGTCTCAAACCCAGTCTCGGCACCGCCGATGTCGTCGCCATCACCGTCTCCGGGGTCACCCCCGCCAGTTCCATCTTCGTGATCGCCCCCTTCGCCATCCAGCAGGCCGGCAGCGGCGCCTTCATGGCCTTCGCCCTGGCCGGCGTGCTGGCCCTGATGTTCGCCTGCTGCTACGCCGAGCTGGGCCGTGCGCACCGCTCGGCCGGCGGGGAGTACGTCTACGCCAAGCGCATCTTCGGTGGGCTGGCCGGCTACGCCACCTTCCTCACGGTGCTGGCCATGCTGCTGTTCATCCCGCCGGTGCTGGCCACCGGTGCCGCCACCTACCTCAACCGCGCGCTGGGCACGGCGTTCGACAGCCAGACGGTGGCCCTGACCATCGTCGTCGCCAGCTACGCGCTGGGCATTCTCAACATCAAGGTCAACGCCTGGGTCACCGGCCTCTGCCTGTTGCTGGAGGTGGCCGCCCTGCTGGTGATCGTCGGCCTGGGCTTCGGCAACCCCAGTCAGCCGGCCAGCGTGCTGCTGCACCCGCAGATCCTCGATGGCGGCGTGCTCCAGGCGGCGCCCATGGCGCTGGTGCTGGGCGCGGTGGGCACGGCGCTGTTCTCCTACAACGGCTACGGCAGCGCGGTGCTGATGGCCGAGGACATGAAATGCGGCGGCCGGGGCGTGCACAAGGCGGTGCTGTGGTCCCTGGTGCTGGTGGTGGTGATCGAGCTGGTGCCGCTCACCGCGTTGATCATCGGCGCACCCTCGCTGGAGACCCTGATCGCCAGCCCCGACCCCATCGGCTACCTGCTCGCCAGCCTGGGCAACGAGACGCTGTCGCGCTGGGTCAGCGCCGGCATCTTCCTCTCGGTGTTCAACGCCATCGTCGCCATCGTCATCCAGATCGGCCGGGTCATCTTCAGCAGCGGTCGCGACGAGCTGTGGATGCCGACCCTGAACCGCACCTTCACCCGCATTCATCCGCGCTGGGATTCGCCCTGGCTGGCCACGCTGTTCCTGGCGGTGCCCTCGGCGCTGCTCAGCTTCAGCTCCAACCTGGCCGAACTGACTTCGTTCACCGTGCTGCTGATCGTCCTGGTCTACCTGGTGGTGGGGCTGTGCGGCCTGTTCAGCCGGGTGCTGCGGCGTGACCTGGAACACAGCTACCGCATGCCGTTCTGGCCGCTGCCGGCCCTGTTGGCTGCCGGTGGTGCCGCGGCGCTGCTGGTCAACCTGGGCCTGGCGGCCTCCAGCCGGGACCTGCTCATCATCCTCGGGCTGCTGGCCGTCTCGGTGATCTTCTACTGCACCTATGGCAAGTTCAGCCCGGCCTTCCAGAAGCTTTGAACCACAAGGAGTCGCCATGCGCGCGCGTCAATTGGGAATCCGCATCGGCCTGGGTACGCCCGGCCCGCTCAACGCCATTACCGATGTACCCGGGGTCCGGGTCGGCCACAGCACGCTGGAGGAGGTGCGCGACGGCAAGCCGGTGCGCACCGGGGTGACCCTGGTGCAGCCCCGCGAGGGCTCGGCCCGCCAGCAACCCTGCTTCGCCGGCTGCCATGTGCTCAATGGCAACGGTGACGCCACCGGCCTGGAGTGGATCCGCGAGGCGGGCCTGCTGACCACGCCGCTGGCCATCACCAACACCCACAGTGTCGGCGTGGTACGCGATGCCCTGGTGGCGGCCGAGCGCGAGCAGGCCGGGCAGGCGGTGTACTGGTGCATGCCGGTGGTGATGGAGACCTACGACGGTTTGCTCAACGACATCTGGGGCCAGCACGTCGGCCCCGAGCAGGTGCGCCAGGCCCTGGCCGAGGCGCGCAGCGGTGCCGTGGAGGAGGGCGCCGTGGGGGGTGGCACCGGGATGATCTGCCACGAATTCAAGGGCGGGATCGGCACCGCCTCCCGGCAACTGCCGGCAGAGCAGGGTGGCTGGGCGGTGGGGGCGCTGGTGCAGGCCAACCACGGCGTGCGCCGTGAGCTGCGGGTGGACGGCTACCCGGTGGGGCGCGTGCTGACCGAGATCGAGTCGCCCTTCGCCGAGCGCGACACCCCCGGCATGGGCTCGATCGTGGTGATCATCGCCACCGACGCGCCGCTGCTGCCGCACCAGTGCCAGCGCCTGGCCCAGCGCGCCTCCATCGGCATCGCCCGGACCGGCGGCGGCACCGAGGACTCTAGCGGCGACATCTTCCTGGCCTTCGCCACCGGCAACCGCAACCTGCCGCCGGCGGACTACGCGCGCAAGGACCTGCCGTTCAGCACGCCGCTGGCAATGGTCAACAACGACCACATCTCCCCGCTGTTCTCGGCGGCGGCAGAGGCGGTGGAGGAGGCCATCGTCAATGCATTGCTGGCCGGGCGGGCGATGGTCACGGCGGATGGGCGCCGGGTGCCGGCGCTGGAAGGGGATGTGTTGCTGGAGGCGCTGCGCGCCCAGGGCTGGCGCGGCTGAAACGACAGGGCCCGGCGCTGGCCGGGCCCTGTTGGGGTCACTGGGCGGTATAGACCTGGTCGAACACGCCGCCGTCCTGGAAGTGGGTCTTCTGCACGTCACGCCAGCTGCCGAAGGTCTTCTCCACGGAGAAGAAGTCCACCTTCGGGAAGCGGTCGGAGAACTTGGCGAGGATCTCCGGGTTGCGCGGGCGCAGGTAGTTGTTGGCGGCGATGGTCTGGCCCTCGTCGCTCCACAGGTACTTCAGGTAGGCCTCGGCGGTTTCGCGGGTGCCTTTCTTGTCCACCACCTTGTCGACCACAGCCACCGGCGGCTCGGCCTCGGCGGAAACGCTGGGGTAGACCACCTCGAAACCACCGCGGCCGAATTCACGGGCGATCATCTCGGCTTCGTTCTCGAAGGTCACCAGCACGTCGCCGATCTGGTTCTGCATGAAGGTGGTGGTGGCGGCACGGCCACCGGTGTCCAGCACCGGCACGTGCTTGAACAGCTGGCCGACGAAGGCCTTGGCCTTCTCTTCATTGCCCCCGTTCTTCAGCACGTAGCCCCAGGCGGAGAGGTAGGTGTAGCGGCCGTTGCCCGAGGTCTTGGGGTTGGGCACCACCACCTGCACGCCGTCCTTCACCAGGTCCGGCCAGTCCTTCAGGCCCTTGGGGTTGCCCTTGCGCACGATGAACACGGTGGCGGAGGTGAACGGTGCGCTGTTGTTCGGCAGGCGCTCGGCCCAGTTCTTCGGCACCAGGCCGCCGTTGTCGGCGAGGGCGTCGATGTCGGTGGCCTGGTTCATGGTGATGACGTCGGCCGGCAGGCCGTCGATCACGGCACGGGCCTGCTTGCTGGAGCCGCCATGGGACATCTGCAGGGTGACGTTCTCGCCCTTTTCCGCTTTCCAGTGCTTCTGGAAGGCGGCGTTGTAGTCCTTGTAGAAGTCGCGCATCACGTCATAGGAGACGTTGAGCAGCGGCGGTGCGCCATGGGCGGCACCGGCCAGGGCGAGACCTGCGGCGAGGAGCGAGGCGGAGAACAGTCGTTTCACTGTGCGTTCCTTCTTGGCGGAGTGAGGAGCGGGACTATAGCGGCTGGCTGCATATGCTTTAAAGAACTGAAAAGTAATTTGCTTATTCTGCACCGAGCGCAAGCAGGGCTCGCTGCAGGTTCTCCCGGGCCGGCTGCTCCCAGCGTTCGGCCAGCGGGGCGTTGTGGTAGAGCGCCGGGTGCGCCAGGAGCTGCTTCAGGAGCTTGCTGCGTCCGGCCCGGAACAGCGGCTCCGGCACCCAGTGGTACTCCTGGCGGATGGCGATTTCGTAGGCGTCGTACACCGGCGGCGGGGCCGCGAGGATGGACAGGTCGAGGTCGACCACCAGCCCGGCATCGGCACCTTGCGGCGGTGCCTGGTGGCAGGTGGCGAGAATGAGCGCGCGAACGACCTCGCCGTGGTGCCCGAGCCCGGCGGCCTCCAGCCAGGCCACTGCCTGCTCGGCGCTGGCGGCTTCGTTGTCCTGGCGGCGGGTGTCGTAGACCAGGTCGTGGGTCCAGAGCGCCAGTTCGACGAGGTGCGGGTGCTCGGCCAGGTGCTGCCAGGTGTCGAAGTGCGCCAGGCAGGCCGCGATGTGGGCATCGCTGTGGTAGGCGCGGTCCGGTGCGGAATAGGCCGCCAGCAGATGCTCGAAGCTATCGGTGGGGGCTGTGGCACCCAGCTGCTGCCAGAGGCGGTTCCAGCGGGTCGGGTCGAGTCGGCTCATGGTGGGCCCGGTTGCGGTGGCAGGGAGGCTCACGATGCCCGGCCGGCGGCCGTCGTGCAATGTTCTGGGCCTCTCTTGAAATGGTCTTTCAAAGGCGGCGGGCACGGCGCAGCGCATGGGCGTTGCCGGCAGTGCGCCGGGCGCTGTCCCGCAGCAGGCGCCCGCCGGCCAGCACCAGCCAGCAGGCGAGGATGAAGGGGGCGGTCATGGCCGGCAGCCCCAGGGCGGCGAAGCCGGGTTGCAGCAGCAGGCCCAGCCCCACCCCCAGCAGCACGCGGGGCAGGCTGCGCACACCCTGGCCGAGGGCGATGGCGATGAGCACGCCATTGAGGCCGAACAGCCCACCCATCACGGCCGTGTGCGGCAGCGCCAGGGCCATGCCCAGCAGCAGCGCCGAGCCGGCGCCCAGCAGGGCCCAGGCCGCCACGCGCCAGCTGGCGAGGGCCAAGGCGGCGAGGACGCAGGCACCCGCAGCGGGGCTGTCGAGGAAGATCACCTGGCCGAAGCTGCGCAACAGGGCGAGGCCACCGTCCGCCAGGGTCACCTGGGGCCAGGGCGTGTCGTCCGGCTGGGGCGGCGGCAGCAGGCCGGCCAGCCACAGGCTGATCCAGCCCAGCGCCACGAAGGGGCTGGTGTACACCGGCAGGCCGTCGTGGTGGCGCGAGGCACGCAACAGAGGGCGCATCACCAGGCTCGACAGCCCGGCTGCGGCGATGACGAACAGCGGCAGCAGCGCCTCGCCCTCCAGGCGCAACCCGAGCAGCAGGCCCAGCAGGCAGCCGTTGTAGCCGTAGAGGCCGGCGTCGAGGTCGTCAGGGGCTGCGCCCAGGCAACGGGCGATGAACCAGGCACTCCAGGTACCCAGCACGGCGTAGGGCAGCAGGCTGGGCGCCCCGAGGAAGATGGCGAGCAGCAGCACGGCGCCGCAGCCCGGATGACGTTGCAGGAATACCTGGCTCACCCCGTTGAGGGGGCCGATGAACCAGCCCCGGAGGGTTGGGTGTGGGCTTCGCATGGTGGCAGTCGAAAGAACGCGTGGGACGGCTCGTGGGCTCGTCAGGCGCGGCTCGCTGCATGGGCGGGCCGCGCCGGGGCTGGGAGGTGGCGGGCCGATACGTGCCGGCCCGCTTCACCTCAGGACAGTTGTTCGATACGCAGCAGGTTGGTGGAGCCGGGCGTGCCGAGGGGGACGCCGGCGGTGATCACCAGGGTGTCTCCCGTGCGGGCCATGTTCTGGCCACGGGCGATCTCCAGGGCGGTACCGGTGATCTCCTCGACGCGGTGCAGGCGGGCGTTGACCACCGAGTAGACGCCCCAGGCCAGGGTCAGGCGCCGCGCCGTGGCCAGGTTCGGCGTCAGGCTGAGGATCGGCGCCTTGGGCCGCTCGCGGGAGGCGCGCAGGCTGGAGGCGCCGGACTCGGTGTAGTTCACCAGCACGGCCACGGGGAGGATGCTGCTGATGCGGCGGATGGCGCAGCTGATGGCGTCGGAGGCCGTGGCTTCGGCCTGGGGGCGGGCCACGTCGAGCTGGCTCTGGAAGTCCGGGCCGTTCTCCACCTGGCGGATGATCTTGCTCATCATCTGCACCGTTTCCAGCGGGTAGTCCCCGGAGGCGGTCTCGGCCGACAGCATCACGGTGTCGGCGCCTTCGGCCACGGCGTGGGCTACGTCGGTGACTTCGGCGCGGGTCGGCGCCGGGGAGAAGCGCATGGACTCGAGCATCTGGGTCGCCACCACCACCGGCCGGCCGAGCTGGCGGCAGGTGCGGATGATGTCCTTCTGGATGCGCGGCACGTTCTCGGCCGGCACTTCGACCCCCAGGTCGCCACGGGCCACCATGATGGCGTCGCACAGGCGGGCGATGGCCTCCAGGTGCTGCACGGCGGAGGGTTTCTCGATCTTGGCCATCAGCGCAGCGCGGCCCTGGATCAGCTCGCGGGCTTCGACGATGTCCTCGGGGCGCTGGACGAACGACAGCGCTACCCAGTCCACGCCCAGCTCCAGGCCGAAGTCCAGGTCACGGCGGTCCTTGGCGGTCAGGGGGGAGAGCTGCAGCACCGCCTCGGGCACGTTCACGCCCTTGCGGTCGGACAGCTCGCCGCCAGCGATCACGCGGGTTTCCACCGCGTCGGCGTGCTTGGCGGTCACTTGCAGGCGCAGCCGGCCGTCGTCCAGCAGCAGGCTCATGCCCGGCTCCAGGGCCTGGATGATCTCCGGGTGGGGCAGGTTGACCCGCTGGCTGTCGCCGGGGCGGGCGTCGAGGTCGAGGCGGAAGGCCTGGTCGCGCTCCAGCTGGACCTTGCCTTCGGCGAAGCGGCCGACCCGCAGCTTGGGCCCTTGCAGGTCCATGAGGATGCCGATGGGGTGGCCCAGCTCGCGCTCCACCTCGCGCACCCACTGGTAGCGCTGGGCGTGGTCGGCGTGCTCGCCGTGGCTGAAGTTCAGGCGGAACAGGTTGACGCCGGCCTTCACCAGGTCGCGGATGTCGTCGATGCCTTTGATCGCCGGCCCGAGGGTGGCGAGGATCTTCACTTTCTTGTCAGGCGTCATGTGCAGGGCTCTCAAGAATCAGGATGGCGCGGAAGTCGTTGACGTTGGTACGGGTCGGGCCGGTCACGATCAGCCCGTCGAGGGCGGCGAAGTAGCCGTAGCCGTCGTTGTCGTCCAGGGCGTCGCGGGAGGACAGGCCGAGCGCCTGGGCGCGGGCGTGGCTCTCCGGGGTCATCAGGGCGCCGGCATTGTCCTCGGAACCGTCGATGCCGTCAGTATCGCCGGCCAGGGCGTAGATGCCCGGGTGGCCCTTGAGGTCGTGGGCCAGGCTGAGGAGGAACTCGGCGTTGCGCCCGCCACGGCCGTTGCCGCGTACGGTGACGGTGGTCTCGCCGCCGGAGAGGATCACGCACGGCGGCTTGATTGGCTGGCCGTGGCGGGCGATCTGCCGGGCGATGCCGGCGTGGACCTTGGCCACCTCGCGGGATTCGCCTTCCAGGTCGCCGAGGATCAGCGGGGTCAGGCCGGCGGCGCGGACCTTGTCGGCGGCGGCGTCGAGGGATTGCTGGGGCGTGGCAATGAGCTGGAAGTGGCTGCGGGACAGGCACGGGTCACCGGGCTTGACTGTCTCCGAGCGCGGGTCCTGCAGCCAGACGCGGACGTGGGCGGGTACCTCGATCTGGTAGCGGGCGAGGATGGCCAGGGCGTCGGCGGAGGTGGTCGGGTCGGCCACGGTGGGGCCGGAGGCGATCACCGTGGCCTCGTCGCCAGGCACGTCGGAGATGGCGTAGGTGTACACGGTGGCCGGCCAGCAGGCCTTGGCCAGGCGGCCGCCCTTGATGGCCGAGAGGTGCTTGCGCACGCAGTTCATCTCGGAGATGGAGGCGCCGGACCGGAGCAGGGCCTTGTTGACCTGCTGCTTGTCCTGGAGGGTGAGCCCTTCGGCCGGCAGGGCCAGCAGGGAGGAGCCGCCGCCGGAGAGCAGGAAGATCACCCGGTCCGCTTCGCTGAGGCCGCTGACCAGCTCCAGTACGCGCCGGGCCGTTTCCAGGCCGGCGGCGTCCGGCACCGGGTGGGCGGCTTCGACCACTTCGATGCGCCGGCAGTCGGCGCCGTGGCCGTAGCGGGTCACCACCAGGCCGGCGATCTCGCCCTGCCATTCGCGTTCGATCACTTCGGCCATGGCGGCGGCGGCCTTGCCGGCACCGATGACGATGACGCGGCCGGAACGGTCGGTGGGCAGGTGGTCGGCGAGGACCTGGCGGGGATGGGCGGCGGCGATGGCGGTGGCGAACAGGTCGCGCAGCAGGGCTTCGGGATTGAGCGGCATGAGGGGGCTCCAGGGCAGGGCTGTGGTTCGGGGGCTACCGTCGGCCTGGGGCGTCGGGCGGGCCGATCCCAGTCCCCAGCGGCCGGGGTGCGGGGCCGCTCGGGACTGGGATCGACCACCCTGGCCTCTGGCGCCGTGTCACCTCGGGCCAGGGCAGTCGATTGGGGTTCGCCGAGGATAAACCGATCCGTGGACCGGCTCATGCACCCGGCGGCAAACGCCTTACTCCTTGCGGATGGAGAAGTTGGCCATGTGCTCCAGGCCCTTGATCAGCGCGGAGTGGTCCCAGCCGCTGCCACCCAGGGCGGCGCAGGTGCTGAACACCTGCTGGGCGTTGGCGGTGTTGGGCAGGTTGAGGCCCAGTTCGCGGGCGCCGGAGAGGGCGAGGTTGAGGTCCTTCTGGTGCAGGTTGATACGGAAGCCTGGATCGAAGGTGCCCTTGATCATGCGCTCGCCGTGCACTTCGAGGATCTTCGAGCCGGCGAAGCCGCCCATCAGCGCCTCACGCACCTTGGCCGGGTCTGCACCGTTGCGGGCGGCGAACAGCAGGGCCTCGGCAACAGCCTGGATGTTCAGCGCGACGATGATCTGGTTGGCCACCTTGGCGGTCTGGCCGTCACCGCTGTCGCCGACGCGGGTGATGTTCTTGCCCATGGCCTGGAACAGCGGCAGGGCGCGTTCGAAGGCATTCGGGCAGCCGCCGACCATGATGCTCAGGGTCGCGGCCTTGGCGCCGACTTCACCGCCGGAGACGGGGGCGTCGAGGTAGGTGGCGCCGGTGGCCGTGATCTTCTCGGCGAAGGCCTTGGTGGCAGTGGGGGAGATGGAGCTCATGTCGATCACCACCTTGTTCGGGCCCACGCCTTCGGCGATGCCGTCCTTGCGGAACAACACGTCTTCGACCTGCGGGGTGTCCGGCACCATGACGATGATGAACTCGGCTTCCTGGGCTACTTCGCGGGGGTTGGCCAGGGCGATGGCGCCGGCCTCGACGAGCGCGGCAGGGGCCTTGTCATGGTGGTTGGAGAGGAACAGCTGGTGGCCGGCTTTCTGCAGGTTCTGCGCCATGGGCAGGCCCATGATGCCGGTGCCGATGAATCCGATCTTGGCCATGTGGAATACCTCGTTATTAGATGGCGTTGTGGGTTTTCAGCCAGCCCAGGCCGGCGGCGGTCGTGGTGGCGGGCTTGTACTCGCAGCCGATCCAGCCCTGGTAGCCGATGCGGTCGAGGTGCTGGAAGAGGAAGCGGTAGTTGATCTCGCCGGTGCCCGGTTCGTGGCGGCCGGGGTTGTCGGCCAGCTGCACGTGGTGGATGGCGGGGAGGTTGCGTTCCAGGGTGCGGGCCAGGTCTCCCTCCATGATTTGCATGTGGTAGATGTCGTACTGCAGGAACAGGTTGGGGCTGCCCACCTTCTCGCGGACATCCAGCGCCTGTCGGGTGGTCTGCAGGTAGAAGCCGGGGATGTCGAGGGTGTTGATCATCTCCATCACCAGCGTGATGCCGGCGGCTTCGAGGCGCTCGGCGGCGTATTCGAGGTTGTTGAGGAAGGTGTTCTCGATCACCTCGCAGCTGTGGCCTTGCGGGCGGATGCCGGCCAGGCAGTTGACCTGCTTGTTGCCCAGGACCTTGGCGTAGGCGATGGCCTTGTCGACGCCGGCGCGGAATTCCTCGACGCGATCGGGGTGGCAGGCGATGCCGCGCTCACCCTTGGCCCAGTCGCCGGCGGGCAGGTTGAACAGCACCTGCTCCAGGCCGTTGGCGTCCAGGCGGGCCTTGATCTCCTCGGCCGGGTAGTCATAGGGGAAGAGGTACTCGACGCCGCTGAAGCCGGCTTCGGCGGCGGCGGCGAAACGGTCCAGGAAGTCCACCTCGGTGAACAGCATGGACAGGTTGGCAGCGAAACGGGGCATGAAGATTCTCCTCGGTAGACGCCCCTCTCCCGCCACGAACGGGAGAGGGGCGGTGGCTCGTCAGTCCAGCAGCGAGATGGCAGTGGGGGCGTCGGCGCCGGTCAGGGCCAGCTCTTCGAACTCGTTGACGGCATTGATCTCGGTGCCCATGGAGATGTTGGTGACACGCTCCAGGATGACCTCCACCACCACCGGTACGCGGAACTCCGCCATCAGCTTGCGAGCCTGGGCGAAGGCGGCCTGCAGGTCGTTGGCGTCGAACACGCGGATGGCCTTGCAACCCAGGCCCTCGACCACGGCGACGTGGTCCACGCCGTAGCCGTTCAGCTCCGGTGCGTTGACGTTCTCGAAGGACAGCTGCACGCAGTAGTCGATCTCGAAGCCGCGCTGCGCCTGGCGGATCAGCCCCAGGTAGGAGTTGTTCACCAGCACGTGGATGTAGGGCAGGTTGAACTGCGCGCCGGCGGCCAGCTCCTCGATCATGAACTGGAAGTCGTAGTCGCCGGAGAGGGCGACCACCTGGCGCTGCGGATCGGCCTTGACCACGCCGAGGGCGGCGGGGATGGTCCAGCCCAGCGGGCCGGCCTGGCCGCAGTTGATCCAGTGGCGCGGCTTGTAGACGTGCAGGAACTGGGCACCGGCGATCTGCGACAGGCCGATGGTGCTGACGTAGCAGGTGTCCTTGCCGAAGAACTCGTTCATCTCCTCGTACACGCGCTGGGGCTTCACCGGCACGTTGTCGAAGTGGGTCTTGCGCAGCAGGGTGCGCTTGCGCTCGCGGCAGGATTCGACCCAGGCGCTGCGATCCTTCAGCTTGCCGGCGGCCTTCCACTCGCGGGCGACTTCGAGGAAGGCGTCCAGGGCGGCGGCGGCGTCGGAGACGATGCCCAGGTCGGGGGTGAACACGCGGCCGATCTGGGTCGGTTCGATGTCCACGTGGATGAAGCGGCGGCCCTGGGTGTAGACGTCCACGGAGCCGGTGTGGCGGTTGGCCCAGCGGTTGCCGATGCCGAACACCAGGTCGGACTCCAGCAGGGTGGCGTTGCCGTAGCGGTGGGAGGTCTGCAGGCCGCACATGCCGGCCATCAGCGGGTGGTCGTCGGGGATGGTGCCCCAGCCCATCAGGGTCGGGATGACCGGCACGCCGGTCAGCTCGGCGAACTCCACCAGGCGCTCGGAGGCGTCGGCGTTGATGATGCCGCCACCGGCCACCAGCACCGGGCGCTCGGCGTCGTTGAGCATCGCCAGGGCCTTCTCGGCCTGGATGCGGCTGGCGCTGGGCTTGTTCACGGCCAGCGGCTGGTAGGCCTCGATGTCGAATTCGATCTCGGCCATCTGCACGTCGAACGGCAGGTCGATCAGCACCGGGCCGGGGCGGCCGCTGCGCATTTCGAAGAAGGCCTTCTGGAAGGCGTAGGGCACCTGGCCCGGCTCGAGGACGGTGGTCGCCCACTTGGTCACCGGCTTGACGATGTTGGTGATGTCGACGGCCTGGAAGTCCTCCTTGTGCAGGCGGGCGCGAGGTGCCTGGCCGGTGATGCAGAGGATCGGGATGGAGTCGGCGGAGGCGGAGTACAGGCCGGTGACCATGTCGGTGCCCGCCGGGCCGGAGGTGCCGATGCACACACCGATGTTGCCCGGGTTGGTGCGGGTGTAGCCCTCGGCCATATGGGAGGCGCCTTCGACGTGGCGGGCCAGCACATGGTCAACACCGCCGATCTTGTTCAGGGCGGCGTACAGCGGGTTGATCGCGGCGCCGGGTACGCCGAACGCAGTGTCGACGCCTTCGCGGCGCATCACTAGAACGGCAGCCTCGATTGCTCTCATTTTGGCCATGTTTTGTGCCTCGTTTATTGTGAAAATTGTATACAAGTCGTGTTGGCGGATTCTATTCAGGCGTTCGAGAACGGGTCAAGAAGATTTCCAGGGGAGATGGACGAAGGGATCGCTTTCTTTAAAACGCCCGTTTGACGCGGGGTTGAGGCTGGCTATCGGCTACCGCTCATCTTGTTTGTATACAAAAAATACGATCATTGTATTTTTGTGTTGATTTTTTTGTATTGCCTGATTTACTCCGGCGAATGCCTCCAGCAGCGCCTGACGAGCAGGGCCTGATGCCCCTTGGGTGCGCTTAGGAGCGACCGGACCATCATCTGATCGAGGAAGCCTCGCCATGAGCACCCTGTCCCTGGAAACCGCCATGAGCATCACCCACCGCGCGCTGGAGGCCGGGCGCGCCCTGCGTGCCGCGCCGCTGACCATTGCCGTGCTCGACGCCGGCGGGCACCTGATCGCCCTGCAGCGCGAGGACGGCGCCAGCATGCTTCGACCGCAGATCGCCATCGGCAAGGCCTGGGGCGCGGTGGCGCTGGGCAAGGGCTCCCGGCTGATTGCGGCGGACGCCCAGCAGCGCCCGGCCTTCATCGGTGCCGTCAACCACCTGGCCGACGGCAACCTGGTGCCGGCTCCGGGGGGCGTGCTGATCCGCGACCCGGCGGGGGAGGTGATCGGGGCGGTGGGCATCAGCGGCGACACCTCCGACATCGACGAGCAGTGTGCCGTCTCGGGCGTGGAGGCGGTCGGGCTGAGGGCCGACGCCGGCCTGCCGGCCTGACTTCCGGCGCGCCGGGGCTTGCGACGAAGCCGTCGCAAGCCTAGGATGCGCGCCGTCCCTTCTGCTGCTGACGGACATGCTGCATCGCCCTGATCGGGCGGTGCCTGTTTTCGTCCATCGAAAAAGCAGCGTCATGAACAAGACCCCTTTCAAGCGGATCCAGCAGAAGCTGGCCCGCAGCGGCGTGGCCATCAGCCGCGTCAACGGCAATACCCTTTCGATCGCTTCCCTGAACCGCGCCGGCCTCGACGCGCGCATCCTGCTGCCCGAATCCCTGCCCATCGAGGAAAAGGCGGTGCAGCAACTGCTCGACTTCGCAGGCGTCCGCCATCCGTTGGGTGGCGAGGTGCGCTGTGCCTGTGCGACGCCGGACTTCCATGCCGGCACCAGCATCCCGGTCGGTGCGGTGATCGTCACCAGCCCGGACATGGTGATCCCGCAGAGCATCGGCACCGACATCAACTGCGGCATGCGCCTGCACCGGCTGGGCCTCGACTACGAGCGCTTCCTGTCACGCAAGGCCGATTGGGTGGAGCGTGTCCGCGGCGACCTGCTGGACGGCACCCGCAACATTCCCACGGCGCCGGGCGACATGACGGCGCTGTTCGCCGGCGGGCTGGGCGACTTCTGGGCGTCGCTGCGCCAACGGGGCGAGCGCGAGGGGCTGTTTGGGCACCTCGACTACGCCCAGGTGATGGCGGAGCTGGCGCAGTTGCACCCGTCGTCGTTCGAGCGCGGCGAAGCCCGCCATGCGCCCGCAGCCCTGCAGGACCCGGCCCGCCCGCGCCTGCGCGATCCGGGCCTGGGCACGGTGGGTGGCGGCAACCACTTCGTCGAGGTGCAGGTGGTGACCGAGCTGGTGGACCGCCGTGCCTGCTTCGAGCGCGGCCTGTCGGTGGGGCAGGTGGTGCTGATGATCCACACCGGCTCCCGCGACGTGGGCTTCCATGTCGGGCGGCGTTGGATGGACAAGGCCCGCGAGCTGTGGCCGAAGGGCATCCGCCACCCCGAGTCGCGGGTGTTCGCCCTGCTCGGGCCCATGGCCGATGAGTACCTGGCGGCAATGCATGCGGCCGCCCATTACGCCGACGCCAATCGCGCACTGATCGCCGAGATGGTGCGCCAGCGCACCCGCGAGGTGTTCGGTGCGGACATCGAGGCGCCGCTGCTGGTGGACGTGCCGCACAACATCGTGCTGCGGGAGTCGGTGGGCAACGTCCATCGCAAGGGCGCGACGCCATCCTATGCCGGGCAGGACCTGCTGATTCCCGGCAGCATGGGGCACGACTCCTACCTGCTCAGTGGGCTGGGCAACGCGCAGTGGCTGCGCTCGGCCAGCCACGGGGCGGGGCGTTCGATGTCCCGCAGCGAGGTCCGCCTGCAGGCGCGTCGCGCACCGGATGGGCTGGGGTTGGACCGGGTGCAGTGCATCACCCGTCGCGAGGAGCGGCTGATCGAGGAGGCGCCCGGCGCCTACAAGGAGATCGGCGAGGTGGTGCGTGCCCAGGTGGAGGAGGAGACGGTCGCGGTGATCGCCCGCTTCAGCCCGATCCTCACCTTCAAGGCGTGAGGGGTGGTCAGGCGCTCTGCCGCTCGGGCGCCGGCTTCACCTCGCAGCCATTGAGCACCAGGCGGATGATGGTGTCGGCGGCGGCGTCGTAGTCGGCGTCGCTGAGGCTGGCCTTGCCGGTGACGACGGAAATCTGCCAGTCGAAGTCGGCGTAGGTCTGCGTTGCGGCCCAGATGCTGAACATCAGGTGGTTGGGATCGACGGGCGCCATCAGGCCCTGGTCGATCCAGCCCTGGATGCAGGCGATGTTGTGGCGGGCCTGCTCGTTGAGTTGCGCGGTGCGCTCGGCGGACAGGTGCGGCGCGCCGTGCATGATCTCGCTGGCGAACACCTTGGAGGCGTGGGGCAGGTCGCGGGAGATGCGGATCTTGGAGCGGATGTAGGCCCGCAGTACCTGGTCCGGGTGGCCGCCTTCGTTGAACGGATGGGAGGCTGCCAGCAGGGGCTCGACGATGCTCTCGAGCACTTCCCGGTAGAGGTTTTCCTTGGACTTGAAGTAGTAGTAGACGTTGGGCTTGGGCAAGCCTGCCTTGGCGGCGATGTCACTGGTCTTGGTCGCGGCGAATCCCTTGTCGGCGAACTCCTCGCTGGCCGCGCTCAGGATCAGCTCTCTATTGCGCTCGCGAATACTGCTCACATCTGCTCCTTGGTTCACTCGCCGAGGGCCCTCACGGTCGGCTGGCGAGCGGGCGGGCATGGTAGCACCGGCTTTCCCGCGCTCTCAAGCAAGCTACGGGCAGCCTTTTGGCGGGTTCCGGCCCCGCATTCCTGTATACAAAAAGTGTTTTTTCTGCTCTTATCTGCCGATCCGTCCATGCCGCCGGGTCCCGACCGGCGCGTGCTGCGGCAGGCTTCAAGATGCCAGACCACACCTTGCGCGACCCCTTCGGTCGCTCCATCACCTACCTGCGTCTTTCGGTCACCGACCGGTGCGATTTCCGTTGCACCTACTGCATGAGCGAAGACATGGTCTTCGCGCCGCGCGCCCAGATCCTCAGCCTCGAAGAGCTGTACACCGTCGCCGATGCCTTCATCGGTCTGGGCGTGAAGCGCATCCGCGTCACTGGCGGCGAGCCGCTGGTGCGCAAGGGCCTCACCGGGTTGCTTGGCCGTCTGGGCCAGCGTCGCGAGCTCGACGACCTGGCCATCACCACCAACGGTTCGCAGCTGGCGCATATGGCCGCCGACCTGCGCGGTGCCGGCGTCACCCGGCTGAACGTGAGCCTCGATTCCCTGCAGCGCGAACGCTTTGCCGCCTTTACCCGGCGTGATCGGCTCGATCAGGTGCTGGCGGGCATCGATGCGGCGCGTGGGGCCGGCTTCCGGCGCATCAAGCTCAACAGCGTGGTGCAGAAGGGCCGCAACGATGACGAGGTGGAGGACCTGGTGGCCTTCGCCGTCGAGCGCGGCCTGGACATCAGCTTCATCGAGGAGATGCCCCTGGGCAGCATCTCCAGCCATGAGCGCAAGGTCACCCTGTGCACCTCGGACGAGGTGCGCGAGCGGGTGGCGCAACGTTTCGAGCTGCTGCCCAGCAGCCACCGCACCGGCGGCCCGTCGCGCTACTACCAGGTGGTCGGCAGCGACACCCACGTCGGCTTCATCTCACCCCACAGCCGCAACTTCTGTGGTGATTGCAACCGGGTGCGGGTCACCGCCGAGGGCAAGCTGGTGCTGTGCCTGGGCAGTGACGGCGCGCTCGACCTGAAGGCATTGATCCGTCGCCATCCCGGCGATTCGGACAGGCTGCGCTCGGCCCTGGTGGAGGCGCTCCGGCTCAAGCCGGAACGGCACCACTTCGAAGCCGACCAGCAAGTGCAGGTGGTCCGCTTCATGAGCGCCACCGGCGGCTGATCGAGACGCCGGACCGCTTCCCGCATTCCCCCTGAACCGCTGAGTGCCCTGTCGGGCGCTGGGTTGGGCTGCGGCCGGCCTTTCGATTCGCCGACTGACCATTCCCTGAACAACAAGATCGCCCACGAGGGCGGAGGAGAGTACGCATGGGCAAGACATTGCTGGTGAAGAACGCCGACCTACTGGTCACCATGGACGGCGAACGCCGCGAGATCCGGCAGGGCGGCCTGTTCATCGAGGACAACGTCATCCGCCAGGTGGGGCCGAGTGCCGAACTGCCCCAGAGCGCCGACGAGGTGCTGGACATGACCGGCAAGGTGGTGATCCCCGGCCTGGTCAACACCCACCACCACATGTACCAGAGCCTCACCCGTGTGGTGCCGGCCGCCCAGGACGGCGAGCTGTTCAACTGGCTGACCAACCTCTACCCCATCTGGGCACGGCTGACGCCGGAGATGATCGGGGTGTCCACCCAGACGGCCATGGCCGAGCTGATCCTCTCCGGCTGCACCACCTCCAGCGACCACCTCTACATCTACCCCAATGGCTGCAAGCTGGACGACAGCATCCACGCCGCCCGCGAGATCGGCATGCGCTTCCACGCCGCCCGCGGCAGCATGAGCGTCGGTCGCAGCCAGGGCGGCCTGCCGCCGGATTCGGTGGTGGAGAAGGAGGCGGACATCCTCAAGGAGTCCCAGCGCCTGATCGAGGACTACCACGACGCTTCCCACGGTTCGATGCTGCGGGTCGTGGTGGCGCCGTGCTCGCCCTTCTCGGTGAGCCGCGACCTGATGCGCGAGGCCGCCGTGCTGGCCCGCCAGTACGGCGTCTCCCTGCACACCCATCTGGCGGAGAACGTCAACGACATCGCCTACAGCCGCGAGAAGTTCGGCATGACCCCCGCCGAGTACGCCGAGGACCTGGGCTGGGTCGGCCATGACGTGTGGCACGCCCACTGCGTGCAGCTGGACCAGCATGGCATCGACCTGTTCGCCCGCACCGGTACCGGTGTCGCCCACTGCCCGTGCTCGAACATGCGCCTGGCCTCGGGCATCGCGCCGATCCGCCGCATGCGCCATGCGGGCGTGCCGGTGGGCCTTGGTGTGGACGGCTCGGCCTCCAACGACGGCGCCAGCATGATCGGCGAGGTGCGCCAGGCGCTGCTGCTGCAGCGGGTCGGCTTCGGTCCGGACGCCATGACTGCCCGCGAGGCGCTGGAAATCGCCACCCTGGGCGGTGCCAAGGTGCTCAACCGCGACGACATCGGCGCCCTGGCGCCGGGCATGGCGGCAGACTTCGTGGCCTTCGACCTGGGGCATGTGGCCTATGCCGGGGCCCATCACGACCCGCTGGCTGCGCTGGTCTTCTGCACGCCGACCCAGGTCTCCACCAGCGTGATCAACGGGCGGGTGGTGGTGCGGGATGGCCAGTTGCTGACGGTCGACCTGCCCGTGGTGCTCGAGCGCCACAACCGTCTGGCCCGCCAATTGGTGACCGGTGAATGAGGCGCCGCAGGTCGACTCCCGGCAGGCTCGCCTGTGCGGGCTTGCTGATGGGCGTGCTGCCGCTGGCGGCGCAGGCCCAGGGCTATGTGGTGGGGGTCGAGAATCTGGCCTTCCAGCCTCACTACCAGCTCGATGAGAGCGGGCAGTACCGCGGCTTCGGCCGCGACCTGCTGGACCTGTTCGCCCGCAGCGAGGGCCTGCAGCTGGAGTACCGGCCATTACCGGTCAATGAGCTGGCGCAGCGGGCGGCGGCGGGGGAGGTGGACCTGCGCTACCCGGACAACCCCGAGTGGGCTGGTGCGGCGGCGCCCGGGTATGCGCCCACCTACAGTGCACCGGTGGTGGCCTACGTGGATGGCGTGCTGGTGGACCCGCGACACGCTGGTCAGGGGCTCGACGGTATCCGTCGGCTGGCCCTGGTGAAGGGCTGGACGCCCCGGGGCTACCAGTCGCGTATCGAGGCGGGGCAGGTCCAGCCGGTGGAGGCCCGTGACCTGCGGCAGATGATCAACCAGACCCTGCGGCGGGACACGGATGGCGCCTACTTCAATGTGGTGGTCGCCACCTATTACCTGGACAACGTCCGGGCCCGCCCGGGTGCGCTGGTGTTCGACCCTTCGCTGCCCCACACCCGCAGCCATTTCCACTTGTCGTCCGTACGCCACCCCGAACTGGTGCAGCGCTTCGATCGCTTCCTGGGCGAACACGCACAGGAGGTGGAGGCATTGAAGGCCCGCTATCGCGTGGAGGCCAACCTGGACTCGGCCTACATGGGCATGGAGCAGTGGAAGGTGGACTTCCTCGAACGGCAGAAGCGCAAGGAGGCGCAAGGGCAGTAACGCCGGTGGGCGAAAAGCTTGAACCGTCCCTTTGGTCGCCCGGTCCACCAATACGAAGGCCGGGCGACCGCCGGCCGCCCGTCAACCGGAAAGAGGACTGCACGATGAACAACGAGCACGCCATTGATGCGTTGAACGAACTGATCGAAACCA
Organism: Pseudomonas sp. zfem003; assembly: GCF_032621675.1. NCBI lineage: Bacteria > Pseudomonadati > Pseudomonadota > Gammaproteobacteria > Pseudomonadales > Pseudomonadaceae > Pseudomonas > Pseudomonas sp. zfem003. Next base: position 337,494 of record NZ_JAVYJG010000007.1, read on the forward strand.
GCAAGGACGGTGAGAAGGGCTTCCTCGAATGCGCCGAGCACGTGAAGGCCCCACAGCTCAAGGCCACCCTGACCGAGCGCTCGCGGGAGTGCGGCCGTGCCGCCGCCGAGCTTCAGCAGATGGTGCGCAGCCTGGGGGGTGAGCCCGAGTCGTCCTCCAGCGTGGCGGGTGCCCTGCATCGCCGCTGGGTGGACCTCAAGGCGCTGGTGACCGGCAAGAGCGAGGAGGCCATTCTCAACGAGTGCGAGCGTGGCGAGGATGTGGCGCTCAAGCATTACCGCGAGGCGCTGGGCAAGGAGCTGCCGACCGAGGCGCGCACTTTGGTCGAGCGGCAGCTGCTGGGCGTCCAGCGCAACCATGACCAGATCAAGGCGCTGCGCAACCTTGCTCGCGCCAGCTGATCGAAGCGGTTTCAAGCGAGGGGACGGCGCGCAGGCGCCGTCCCCTTTTTCATGGCGCGATCAGAAGTGCACCTTGACCAGCAGGCTGGCGGTGTTCTGGTCGGTGCCGCCGAGGATCGTGTCACCCAGGTAGCTGTTGTCGTCGATGCCGTACTTGTTGCTCCAGTAGTCGTACTCGACACCCACGTAGAGCTGCTTGGCGCCCAGGTCCAGGGCCTTGCCCAGGTCGTACTTGATCTGCGGATTGAAGTGCAGGTTGGCGTGCAGGTCGTTGGGGCGGTTGGTGGTGGCGTCCTTGTTGTTCCAGACCCAGTCCATGAAACCGTCGATGAGGATGTCGGACTTGCCCACCGGCACGGTGTAGGACCACACCGGGGTGACCTGCCACTGGCCGGACGGGTTCTTGGTGATGCCGTCGGGCTTGCGGTAGTAGAAGTTCAGCTGGAAGTAGTCGAAGCCGGGCAGGGCCAGGTCGAAGCCCGGGCCGAGCAGGTAGTTCTGGTTGCGGTTCTCGCCACGCTCGTAGGTGGCGGCCAGCAGCACGTCGGTCACGGGGCCGAAGGCGATCTTCTGGTCGAACAGCTTGCCGAAGGACAGGCGCGGGGAAATCTCGCCGTAATAGGTGTTGTTGCCGGCGTTGGCGTCGGCCTTGCCGTTGTAGTTGATCTGGTCGACGAAGAGGAACAGGTCGCCCCAGGTCCAGCCGCTGGCGTGCTCGAAGGTGAAGGTCTGCTGGATCTCGGGGTTGACCTTGAAGTCTTGCCCGTAGAGGTAGGTGACGCTGTTGTTCTGCCACAGCAGGGGGCCGTCGGCCAGGGCCTGGTTGCAGGCCAGCAGGCCGGTCGCGAGTGCCAGGCTGGCAGGCAGGAGCTTGGTGCGCATCGTGTTTTCCTTGTTTTTCAGGGCTTCGGTTGGAAATCCCCGCACGCGTCGCCGCACCTCGTGGAGCGCGAGGTGGCTAGGAGGGGGAAGGTGCTTGACCCGGTCAGGCCGAGTCGGGGAGGACGCCGGACGGGCTGTTTCCGTCCGGGTGGAACCTGGGCGCTGGAGCGCGGGCGTGGAGCGAGAAGGGTGTCGTCTGCATGATCGAGAGGCCTGCCTGTTGTTGTTGTCGGTCTGGGCGTCTATCGGGTGGGTGCGACCGGGATGCGGTTCGATAAGTTGAACGCGGGGTCAGGTTTCGAACTATAGCAGTGACACCTGTTTTTGGTAACAGGAATCGATGATTTTGTGTACAAAAATGGCGAGTGGTCGTGCGGGCCTGAACATGCGTGCGTGAGGTGACCGCTGCGGGGCGAGCCGACAAAAAAAGACCCGCCGGATGGGCGGGTCGGGCAGCCCCGGCGGCACCGGATAGGCGCGCTGCCGGGTGGGAGCAATGGGTGACTCAGTGGGCCGCGTGGCAGTGGCGGGCTCGGTCTTTCTCGCCCAGCACGTTGAACAGGATGTTCAGCAGCAGGGCGCTGAGGGTGGTCATGGCGATGCCGCTGTGGGTGATCGGCTCCATCCAGTGGGGCAGGTGGGCGAAGAGGTCCGGCCTGACCACCGGCGCCATGCCCAGGCCGATGCTGACGGCCACCAGCAACTGGTTGCGGCGGTCGGTGATGTCGGCTTCATGGAGGATCTTGATGCCGGTGGCGGCCACCATGCCGAACATGGCGATGCCTGCGCCGCCGAGTACGGCCGGCGGGATGGAAGCCACCAGGAAGGCGGCCTTCGGCACCAGGCTCAGGGCCAGCAGGAACAGGCCGGCGGCCACCGTCACGTAGCGGCTGCGCACGCCGGTCATCTGCACCAGGCCGATGTTCTGGGCGAAGGACGAATGGGTGAAGGTGTTGAAGAAGCCGGCCACGAAGGAGGCGCCCGCGTCGCAGAGCAGGCCGCGGCGCAGGGCATTGGGGCAGATCTCGCGCCCGGTGATCTTACCCAGGGCGAGGAACATGCCGGTGGACTCGACGAAGATGATCACCGTCACCAGGCACATTGACAGCACCGGTGCCAGCTCGAAGGTGGGCATGCCGAAATGCAGCGGCGTCACCACCTGCAGCCAGGGCGCCTGTCCCAGGCCATTGAGGTCGACCATGCCTAGGCAACCGGCCAGCACATAGCCGATGCCCATGCCGATCAACACCGAGACGTTGACCCAGAAGCCCCGCAGGAAGCGGTTCACCACCAGGATGATGGCCAGCACCAGTGCAGCCACGGCGAGGTACTGGAGGCCGCCGAACTCGGTGACCTTGCTGCCGCCCCCGGCCCAGTTCACCGCCACCGGGAACAGGCTGAGCCCGATGGAGGTGATTACCGTGCCGGTGACCAGCGGAGGGAAGAAGCGGACGATGCGGCTCATGAACGGTGCCAGGACCAAGCCGAACAGCCCGGCGGCGATGGTGGCGCCGAAGATGCCCTGGAGTCCCACGCCGGGCATGCCGGCCATCACCACCATGCTGCCCACGGCAGCGAAGCTGGCGCCCATCATCACCGGCATGCGGATGCCCACCGGGCCGATGCCGATGGATTGCACGAGGGTGGCGATGCCCGCCACCAGCAGGTCGGCGTTGATCAGGAAGGCGATCTCTTCCCGGGAGAGGCCGGCGGCCTGGCCGACGATGAGGGGAACGGCCACGGCGCCGCCGTACATCAGCAACACATGCTGGAGGCCGACCAGCAGCAGCTGCATCAGGGGTAGACGCTGGTCGGCCGGAGCCACAGCGGGGGCTGTCAGTTGGGTCATGCAACACCTCGGGCGCTTTTGTTCTTGTTGAGCCGTCGGGCCCATCGCCTCAGGTCGATGGGCCGGGGTATCGATGCAGCAGCCGGCACAGGCGTGCCGGGTAGGAGGGATAAAGGCGGGGGAGGGAGACGAATCCGCCCCGCCGCGACGCGATAAAAAAGCCTACCCGGAGGTAGGCGAATCGCGGGCCGCAGAGCTTGGGGGAATGCGGCCCGCCGTGGGATCACTCGGTGCGGGCCCCCTGGGCGATCCAGGAGCCGATCAGCTCCCGCTCCTCGGGGGGCATCTGGGTGATATTGCCCAGGGGCATGATCTGGCTGGCCACGGCCTGGGCCTGGATCTTGGGCGCCAGGGCCTGGATCTGCTGGGGCGTGTCGAACATCACGCCAGCCGGTGCCGCCGTGAACAGCGGGCTGGTGGGCTTGGCGGAGTGGCAGACGGTGCAGCGTTCCTGGATCACGCTGTGCACCTTGTCGAACTGCGGCGAGCCGCTGCTGGCGCTGGCCTGGGGCGCCTGGCCGGCGGGCTGTTCGGCAGCCTGCGCGGGTGCGCTGGCCGGAGCCTGGGGCGCGCTGGCGACCGGGGCCGGGGTCGCTGCCTTGTAGTTCGGCGAGGTGACGAAGGCCAGGCAGATCATGCCGAGGGCGCCGGCCGGCAGGGTCCAGGCAAAGCGGTTGCTCTCGTGGCGGGTGTTGAAGTAATGGCGCACGAGGACGGCGATCACCGCGATGCCGGCCAGGATCAGCCAGTTGTACTGGCTGCCGTAGGTGCTCGGGAAGTGGTTGCTGATCATGATGAACAGCACCGGCAGGGTGAAGTAGTTGTTGTGGCGCGAGCGCAACAGGCCCTTGGCCGGCAGGGCCGGGTCCGGGGTGCGATTCTCTTCGATCGCCTTAACCAGTGCACGCTGTGCCGGCATGATGATGCGGAACACGTTGCCGACCATGATGGTGCCGATCAGGGCGCCGACGTGGATGTAGGCGCCACGGCCGCTGAATACCTGGGTGAAGCCCCAGGCCGCGCCGATCACCAGCACGAAGAGGATCAGGCCGAGCAGGGCGGGTTGCTTGCCCAGGGGCGAGTCGCAGAGCAGGTCGTAGATGAACCAGCCGGCGACCAGCGAGCCGATGCCGATACCGATGGCCGCTGCGGGCGAGAGGTCGACGCCGGGTGCGATCAGGTAGAGCGTGGGGTTGAGGTAGAAGACCACCGTCAGCAGGGCGACGCCCGACATCCAGGTGAAGTAGGCCTCCCATTTGAACCAGTGCAGGTTGTCCGGCATTTTCGGCGGTGCCAGCTTGTATTTCTCCAGGTGGTAGATCCCACCGCCGTGGATGGCCCAAAGGTCACCCGAGAGCCCGTCGCGCGGGTTCTTCCGGTTCAGGTTGTTCTCCAGCCAGACGAAATAGAAGGATGCGCCGATCCAGGCGATGCCGGTGATCATGTGTACCCAGCGAATGCTCAGGTTCAGCCATTCGGTCAGATGTGCTTCCACAGTACGTACCTCTTCCCCGGGATCGACACGCCGAACACCGGGCTTCTCTTATTAGTGGTGGGGGTCGAGGACCAGGTGCTCGTCCTCGGTGAAGTAATGCTCGTCGCAGTTGTTGCCTGAACCACTGCGATCAACCACCAGGAAGTCATCCCGCTTTTCGATCGTCAGCACCGGGTGGTGCCAGACGCCGCGATGGTAATTAACGCCCTGCCTGCCATTGGTGAGGAAGGCACGGACCAAGCCCGGTACAGGTGCATCGCCAAGTGGCGCGACCACGACCAGAAAGGGGTTGCCGAGCAGCGGGATGAAAGCCTGGCTGCCCAGCGGATGGCGCTCCAGCATGCGGATTCTCAGGGGCATTTCCAGGGCCTGGGCGCTGAAGATGCTGATGATCGCCAGGTCCTCCGGCTGGGCGGTCTCGACCGTGGCCAGCTTGTGATAACGGCGGGTGGAGCCGTTGTTGATCATGAAGTAATCGCTGCCTTCGGTTTCGATCACGTCACCGAACGGGGCGAAGGCTTCCTTGGTCAGGGGCTCGATCTTGAGGATTCGCATGGCTGCTCTACTGATTCGTTTCAGGTGCCCGTGCCGGTAGGCGCGGGAGGAATGGGGCGCCCGGGTGCAGGCGCCCCTTGCCCAGTGGCCGTGACAGCACCGACGCGGAGTGCGTGGCTGCCCGGCGATGGGCGTGCGAGGGGGAGGCAGGGCCTGGTGCGGAGTGGCGCCCAGGGTGTGGCAGGTGGCTCAGGGCCGGATGGTGCCCTGAGTCGCTGCGGCACCCGCCCCTCGCTGCAACCGCGCAGGCCGCAGGGCTGCACGCCAGACCCGGGCGGGTTGGGGTGTGCAGTCGCGACGAGGCGGCGTGCCGGCTGGGGAGGGTGCGTGGATGCATTGTTGTTTTTCTGTGGTTACGCAAGGTCGGGTGGTCGGCTACATCACTTGCAGGCGGAACAGGGCGATCTTGTTGATTTCCGCCAGGGCCCGCTGGAACTCCGCCTCGGCGCTGTTGTGGATGCGCTCTTCGAAGGCCGCGAGGATCTGGTGCCGGTTGCTGCCCTTCACCGCCATGATGAACGGGAAGCCGAACTTGGCCTTGTAGGCATCGTTCAGTTCGGTGAAGCGGGCGAACTCCTCGGGCGTGCACTCATGGATGCCGGCCCCGGCCTGTTCGTTGGTGCTGGCTTCGGTCAGCTCGCCGCGCACGGCGGCCTTGCCGGCCAGGTCCGGGTGGGCGTTGATCAAGGCCAGTTGCTGGTCATGGCTGGCGCTGAGGAGGATGTCGGCCATGCGCTGGTGCAGCGTTTCGATCTCGTCGAGGCTGGCATCCACGCCCAGGTCGTAGGCGCGCTCGGCCACCCAGGGCGAGTGTTCGTAGATGTCGGCGAAGGCGCTGACGAAGGCGTCCCGGGACAGGCCCGAGGGGGTGATGTGCTGGAAGCGGCTCATCAGGCGTTTCCTTTGAACGGGTGGTGGGTGTGCCAGTGGCGGGCGATGTCGACGCGGCGGGCGAACCAGACCTTGTCGTGCTGCTTCACGTAGTCGACGAAGCGTGCCAGCGAGGCCAGGCGTGCCGGGCGACCCAGCAGGCGGCAGTGCATGCCGATGGAGAGCATCTTCGGCGCGCCGGCGCTGCCTTCGGCGTAGAGCACGTCGAAGGCGTCCTTGAGGTATTCGAAGAAGTCGTCGCCCTTGTTGAAGCCCTGCACCTGGGTGAAGCGCATGTCGTTGGTGTCCAGGGTGTAGGGGATGACCAGATGGGGCTTCTCCGGCGTGCTGGCCGGGTCCCAGTAGGGCAGGTCGTCGTCGTAGGTGTCCGAGTCGTAGAGGAAGCCGCCTTCTTCGCGCACCAGGCGGCGGGTGTTGGGACCGGTGCGGCCGGTGTACCAGCCCAGCGGACGCTGGCCGGTCAGATCGGTAAGGATGCGGATGGCCTCCAGCAGGTGTTCGCGTTCCTGCTCTTCGCTCATGTACTGGTAGTCGATCCAGCGGTAACCGTGGCTGCAGATCTCGTGGCCGGCCTCGACCATGGCGCGGATCACGTCCGGATGGCGCTGGGCGGCCATGGCCACGGCGAAGATGGTGAGCGGGATGCCCTGCTGTTCGAAGAGGCGCAGCAGGCGCCAGACACCTGCACGGCTTCCGTACTCGTAGAGGGACTCCATGCTCATGTTGCGGGCGCCCTGCAGGGGCTGCGCGGCGACCATCTCCGAGAGGAAGGCTTCCGACTCCTTGTCCCCATGGAGGATGTTGCGCTCGCCGCCTTCCTCGTAGTTGAGGACGAAGGACAGGGCGATACGGGCCTCACCCGGCCAGTGCGGGTGGGGTGGGTTGGCGCCATAGCCGATCAGGTCGCGTGGGTAGTCGGAGCTCACTGCTGTGTTCCTTCTTCTGGTGCGTTCACAGGGGCAGGTGAACGTGATGCGTGATTGTATACAAACAAGCCTCGCACTTGTAAATCGATTATTTGCTCAAGGGCTGCCCGTGGTGCTTGCAAGAAATCTGCCCAGTCGGTCAGTTATTGATCGGCAAGCCCCTGTCAGGTGATGTTTGCAGCGTTCTGGCACAGTCGGCGAGTTGCGCGTCGGTCGAGCGATCAGCTTGCACATTATTTTGTATACAGTTTTATTTTTGCTGAGGTATATTCGGACTCGTTTCGCGCCATGCGCTGCCCCGTGACGGGGCGTCCGGTGGCGCTCCGCATCATTGGAACGCATCAGAGGAGGCAAGGCCCTTGCAGGGCGCCGGACAGGCGTCGGGGGCTGGAGACGCAATGGGACGACTGACTACTCACGTACTGGATGCAGCCCATGGCTGCCCGGGCCATGACATCCGCATCGAGCTCTACCGTGTCGAAGATGGTGGACTGGAGCTGATCACCCGCACCGTCACCAATGACGATGGACGTTGCGATGCGCCCCTGCTGCAGGGCGAGGACTATGCGACCGGGGTCTACCAGCTGCATTTCCATGCCGGTGACTACTACCGCAAGCGCGGCGTGCAACTGGCCGACCAAGCCTTTCTCGATGTGGTGGTGCTGCGCTTCGGTATCGATGCGAAGCAGGACCACTACCACGTCCCGCTGCTGATTTCCCCCTACAGCTACTCCACCTACCGGGGCAGCTAGAGAACCGACACCATCCTCGTGACTCTTCAACGAGTCCCTTTTCCCAGCCCGTTCACACTGCGGGCTTTTTTTTGCCTGGAATTTGGTGGGGCGGGCCGCTCAGGCGCGAGCAGCCCGGATCGGCTGATGGTTGCGGTGCGCTACCAGAGCACCGAGGACCAGAAGACCTGGCCGACGATCTCCAGCTCGGCCAGCGCTCGCTCTTCATCCGGGTACTCGTCCCGCTGGTAGCTGCGCAGGCGCACCTGGCCGGCGGGCAGGCGATGGAGGATCTTCACCCGGAGCATGCCGGCATCGAGCAGGGCGTAGGTCTTGCCGTCGATGACTTCGCGGCGGCCACGGTCGATGCCGAGGATGGCGCCGTCCGGAAACAGGGGCGCCATGCTGTCGCCACAGACGATGACGCAGGCGGCGAGGGCCGGGTCGATCTGGCGCGCCTGAAGTGCATGTCGGCTGAAGCGGATGCCTGAGTAGTCCAGCTCCTCCAGGGAGGTGCTGTTTTCCTCCAGAGATGTGGCTTCCTTCAGAAGTGGCAGCTCGATTTCGTACTCGTAGCGGGGTGCTTCGGATTCCCTGATGGTCATGGGGATGATTCCGTCCGGGATCTCGCGCGCCTCTTCATTGCCATCGGGGTCATGGGCCGATTGCACGAGCTGTCCCCCAATGCTGAGGGTCGGCATCTGCAGGCAGGCGAGTATCCGGTTGATTCTCGTCAGCCCGGGCTCGCGGCGGCCGTTCAGCCAGTGCGCGACCGCGCCCTGGGTCACGCCGATCCGTTCGGCCAACTGCTCCTGGGTGACGCCCAGTTCTTTCATCCTGGCTTTGGCCAGCAGGTTCCATTTTTTCATGGAGGGCGACATTACGCGCCGTATTGCCATTCGCCAGTGACCTTGTGTAATACAGGGTTGTATCATCGAATACGATACGTATTCTATCTTTGGGATGTTTCCGCAGGCGGGCGTTGTGATCCTCCTCCCGGTCAATCCGCCTTCTGGTGCTGGCGGTTGGGAGGAAAGGTGATGACGTCGGTTGCGGAGGTTTCGCCCTCCAACCGTCGCGTGGTTGCCCGCTCCTGGTATCCCGCGCGCTCCTGGATTGGATGGGGTGCCAGGAAGGTGCCCTGTCCCACTCGGGCGGTCGCGTGGCCCCCGGCCAGGGCGGTGCAGCGACGGCTGGAGGGCTTTCTTACTGCGGGGACTGGCTGCCCCGGTGTTTCGCGAAAGGAGACGCGACGTGCAATTTGAGCTGACGGTTCTGTGCCTGGGCATCCACCGTGTCGAGGCGGGTGGACGCGTGTGGTGCTTCGCTTCCATCGCGCGCGAACCTGCGACCCGGGAGGAGCGCCGCTGCAACCGAGGCTATCTGGTGCAGCAGGTGACTGCCGAAGTACGGGTGTTCGAGGAGGTGGGGTGGTTGTCCGGCCCGACGCGGCTGAGCTTCAGGTGTTCGATCAGTGAGGAGCCGGGTGGCTCTTATCGGCCGCACCTGCTGGCGTTGTGTCACTGAGTGCCGGGGCGCAGGAGGGTCTGGGCGGAGCCTCGCGGTCGGCGCGCGAGGCTCCGGGGCGGTCAGAGGAAGATGAACTTGGCGATGAAGATGGCGCAGAGCACGTAGAGGCTGAGGGACACCTCGCGGTAGCGGCCGGTGAAGGCCTTCATGGCGACGTAGCTGACGAAGCCCAGGGCGATGCCGTCGGCGACCGAGAAGGTCAGCGGCATCATGATCACGGTGACGATGGCGGGGATGGTCTCGGTGTGTTCGTCCCAGTCGATGTGGGCCATGCCGCCCATCATCAGCATGGCGACATAGATGAGGGCGCCAGCGGTGGCGTAGGCGGGGATCATCCCGGCCAGCGGGGCGAAGAACATCGCCGCGACGAACAGCACGCCCACGGTGACTGCGGTCAGGCCGGTCCTTCCGCCCGCAGCCACACCGGCCGCGCTTTCCACGTAGCTGGTCACCGGCGGTACGCCGAGCACGCCGCCGAACACGCTGGAGGCGCTGTCGGCCTTCATGGCCCTGGACAGGTTCTCGATGCGGCCGTCCTCCTTCACCAGGTTGGCGCGCTGGGCCACGCCCATCAGCGTCCCGGCGGTGTCGAACATGTGCACGAAGAGGAAGGCGAGGATGACGCTGACCATGGTCACGTTGAACGCGCCGGCAATGTCCATCGCCATGAAGGTGGGCGCCAGGCTCGGGGGCATGGAGAACACGCCGCCGAACTTGACGATGCCGAGGCCGACGCCGACCAGGGTGACGGTGAGGATGCTGATGAGGATGCCGCCGAATACGCGGCGGTATTCCAGCACCGCGATCATCAGGAAGCAGATGGCGGCGAGCAGCGGACCGGGGGAGGTCAGGTCGCCGATGTGCACCAGGGTCGAGGGGTGGGCGACGACGATGCCGGCCGTCTTCAGGCCGATCAGCCCGAGGAACAGGCCCACCCCGGCACCCATGGCGAAGCGCAGGCTGCTGGGGATGCTGTTGAGCAGCCATTCGCGGATGCGCGAGAAAGTCAGCACCATGAACAGCACGCCGGAGAGGAAGACCGCACCGAGGGCGATCTGCCAGCTGTAGCCCATGGTGTTGACCACGGTGTAGGTGAAGAAGGCGTTGAGGCCCATCCCCGGTGCCAGGCCGACCGGCCAGTTGGCGTAGAGCCCCATGAGGAAGCAACCGAACGCGGCAGCCAGGCAGGTGGCGACGAAGGCGGCGCCGTGGTCGATGCCGGCGTCCGCCATGATGTTCGGGTTGACGAAGATGATGTAGGCCATGGTGATGAAGGTGGTGAGACCGGCGGCCAGTTCGGTCTTCACGGTGGTGCGGTGCTGGGTGAGCTTGAAGAGGCGGTCGAGCAGGCCCTGGGCAGGAGGGCTTTCGGCGTACAGGTTTTGTTCTTGTTGTCTGGTGCGTTCCACAGCAGGTACCTCTCATTCGTTGTTGTGAGCTTCTTCCCGGCTGGTTACCTGGGTCCCTTGCACTGAGGGAGAAGCCTTGAGGTGTTTGCCCGGCGGGCTGACGCATTTTTCTGACTTTTGGGTCAGAAAGTATGCAGTCGGATTATGTGTTTGTGTACAAAAAAGTCAATTGGTGTTTGCGGGGCCTTGTGTACGGATTTTCACGGCCCTAGACTGCGACAGCTGGACTGACCGGTAAGACCACAACAACAAAGCCTCCGGTATCCGTGGCTCCCTGCTGCGCGCCGCGAAGGCAACCCAGGAGATCACTCCAATGCTCAAGTGGTGTTCGCGCTCGATTTTCCTTCAGGTCGTCATCGGCCTGGTCATCGGCATCCTCTGTGGCGTCGGCTTCCCCGAGTTCTCGGCGCAGCTCAAGCCCCTGGGGGATGGCTTCATCAAGCTGATCAAGATGCTCATCGCGCTGATCGTGTTCTGCGTGGTGGTCAGTGGCATCTCCGGTGCCGGCGACCTGAAGAAGGTGGGCCGCATCGGATTCAAGTCGGTGGTGTACTTCGAGGTGCTGACGACCCTGGCGTTGCTGATCGGTCTGCTGGTGGCCTACGGCTCCGGGCTGGGGGAGGGCGCCAACATCAACCTCAGCGAGCTGCCGGCGGGTGATGCGGCGGCCTACACCTCACGCACCGGCGACCTGCATGGGCCGGTGGCGTTCCTGATGGGGTTGATCCCCAACTCGGTATTGGGCGCCTTCGCCGATAACGACATCCTCCAGGTGCTGGTGTTCTCGGTGCTGTTCGGGTGCGCACTGAACATGGCCGGTGAGTCGGCGGCCGGCATTGCCCGGCTGATCGGTGAGCTGAGCCACGTGATCTTCCGGATCATGGGGATGATCGTGCGCCTGGCGCCGATCGGGGTGTTCGGCGCCATCGCCTTCACCACCAGCAAGTACGGCGTCGATTCCCTGCGCCACCTCGGCGGACTGGTGCTGGTGTTCTACCTGACCTGCACGGCCTTCGTGCTGCTGGTGCTGGGGACGGTGCTGCGGGTGTCGGGGCTGCGCCTGTTGCCGTTCCTCGGCTACCTGCGGGAGGAGTTGCTGATCGTGCTGGGCACTGCCTCCTCCGATGCGGTGCTGCCCCAGGTCATGCGCAAGCTGGAGCACCTGGGCATCCGCAGTTCCACCGTGGGGCTGGTGATCCCTACCGGCTACTCGTTCAACCTGGATGGCTTCTCCATCTACCTGACCCTGGCCATCGTCTTCATTGCCCATGCCACCGGCACGCCCCTGGCGATGAATGACCTGCTCACCATCCTGCTGGTCTCCCTGGTGACCTCCAAGGGCGCCCACGGCATCCCGGGATCGGCGCTGGTGATCCTCGCGGCAACCCTGGCGGCGGTGCCGGCGATCCCGGTGGTCGGGCTGGTGCTGGTGCTTTCGGTGGACTGGTTCATGGGCATCGGCCGGGCGCTGACCAACCTCATCGGCAACTGCGTGGCCACCGTCGCCATCGCCCGCTGGGAGCAGGACATCGACCTGCAGCGGGCCCGTGGCGTGCTGGCCGGCGAGCAGGGGCTGGCCTTCAAGGCGCGGGCCTCTGCCGATTGAGTGCGGACCGACCGGGCAGGCATGATGCTGCCCGGCGTCGGGCCTGAATGGGTCGAGGAGGAAGCGAATCCATGTCTACCACCCTGGTGGGGTCGGTTGTGCAGTCGTTGCGTGAAGCTATCGAGCAGGGCCGCTGGCCCGCCGGGGAAATGCTCCCGGGGCAGCGGGAGCTGGCCGACCAGCTCGGGGTCAGCCGGCCCTGTCTGCGGGAAGCCGTCACCGTGCTGGAGACCCTCGGCATGGTGCGCTCGCTGCCCGGCAAGGGGGTGCAGGTGCTGGCGCGGGAGGCTGTCGACGTGGCGGAGCCGCGCGTGGCGGCCGGGCATCGCATGGCCGATATCCTTGAGCTGCGCTATGCGCTGGAGCCATTCATCGTGGGGTTGGTGGCGCAGTCCATCGCCAGTGCCGACCTCGATCGCCTGCGCCTGCGCCTGCTGGACCTGCGCGATGCTGCCGAGGACGGCGCGCTGGATGCCTTCGTCGAGGCTTACCTGGGGTTTCACCGGCTGCTGGGCAGCCTCACCAGCAACCCCATCTTCCAGCACCTGGTCGGCCAGGCTGGTGACGCGCTGGCCCGCAGCGATGTGTTGCTGCGCCAGGGCGCCGACCAGCTTGAGGCCCGGGTGCGCGAGCACGAGGCGCTGGTCCAGGCCATTCGCCGCCGCGACAGCGTCCTGGCCGCTGATCTGATGCGCCAGCACCTGGCCAATGAGGCTCGCCGGCTCGACTTGCCGCTGCAGTTGCCGGAGTCGCCGATGAGTGCCTCCAAAGCGTGATGTTCTGTGAGCTACGAGCGGTTTGTGTACAATGCGCCACACTTTCATGCGGCTGATGGCTCGGGTGCTGGCGTAACGGCATCCCGCCGGCATAGTGTCAGCCCATTCCCGCTTTTGAACTTCACTGTGTGGTCCTCATGAACGACGTCGAGCAAAGTCTGAAGAAACCGCCGCGCGCCACCAAAGGCACGCGCAGTGGCACCCAGGACGAGGTGGTCTACGCGCACATCTTCGAAGCCATCCTCGAGCAGCGCCTGGCACCGGCCACCAAGCTCAGCGAGGAGGCCCTCGGCGAGATCTTCGGCGTGAGCCGCACCATCATCCGTCGCGCGCTGTCCCGCCTCGCCCACGAAGGCGTGGTGCTGCTGCGGCCGAACCGTGGGGCCGTGGTAGCCAGCCCGGGTGCCGAGGAAGCACGGCAGATCTTTTACGCACGTCGGATGATCGAGCGGGCCATCACCGAGCTGGCCTGCAAGAACGCCACCCCCGAGCAGATCGCCGGGTTGCGCCAGATGGTGCTGGAGGAGCGCGCCTGCTTCGCCCGGGGAGATCGCGGGATGGGTATCCGCCTGTCCGGTGAATTCCACCTCAAGCTGGCCGAGGCAGCTGGCAACTATACGCTGCTCGGCTTCCTGCGCAGCCTGATCTCGCAGACCTCGCTGATCATCGCGCTCTACGAAAGCAGCAGTCGCACCCATTGTTCCGACGAGGAGCACGACCGGGTGATCGACGCGATCGAGGCGGGTGACGAGGACACCGCCGTGGAGCTGATGATGCGCCACATGGACAGCGTCGACGCCAAGCTGAACCTCGATGGCGAGACGGCTTCCGACGATCTGCACGCGGTGTTCTCGCACATCCTGCAGAACAAGAAGAAGGGCACCCGCGCGTCCCGCGGCGCCTGATTCACGTGAACATGAAAAAGCCCCGTTTCCGGGGCTTTTTCATGTCTGGCCATCCTAGCTCTGGCGAGCGGAGCCGGAGTGCGATTGCCGGTCCAGCTCACGGCAGGCGCGCTGGATCATGCCCTCGGTAATGGGGATCTCGCGCCCCAGGGCATCGATGATGGCGCCGCCCACCGGTTGCTCGGGTTTGAGCGGAACGACGCGACGGTTTTCGGTGCGGGTCTGCAGGCTCATGGGTAGGTCTCCTCATCAGGTGGTGTGCGCAGTCTAGGTCCCTCAGATGAAGGCAAGATGAAGGCGATAGCGCCGGGAAAACGTCACATCTTCGGGATCGGAAGCCCGAAGCAGGTGCCGTGCCAGCGCAGCCGCAGCGGTTGACCCGGGCGCGGCAGGAAACGTTCAGACGAGGTGTGCATGTCGATATTCCGAATGGGTCTGATCATCAATCCCCTGGCCGGCGTCGGTGGCCCCGCGGCATTGCGGGGCAGCGACGGTGTGGCCGGGCTCGCACTGGAGCGCGGCGCCGTGCCCCAGGCCCAGCAACGTACGCGCCTGGCCCTGGAGCCTCTGTTGGGGCTGGCGGAGCGCATCGAGTTCCTTTGCCTGCCCGGCGTCATGGGCGGTGAGTTACTGGCGCAGATGGGCTTTCGTCATCGCCTGCTGGGCACGCTGGACGGGCCGAGCGGTGCCGACGATACCCGCCGTGCGGTGCAGGCGATGCAGGAGGCGGGTGTCTCGCTGATCCTCTTCGCCGGTGGCGACGGTACGGCCCGGGATGTGGGGGACGTGGCGCGGGAAGGCCAGCCGGTGCTGGGCATCCCTGCCGGGGTGAAGATCCAGTCCGGCGTCTACGCCATCAGCCCCCGCGCCGCTGGGGAGCTGGCTCGGCGCCTGGTGGAGGGCGGCCTGGTGCGCCTGGCCAGTGGCGAAGTGCGTGACCTGGACGAAGCGGCGCTGCGTGACGGGCGGGTGGCCTCGCGCTGGTACGGGGAGATGACGGTGCCGGTGGAGGGCCACTTCATGCAGCAGGTGAAGCAGGGTGGTGTGGAGTCGGAGGAGTTGGTACTGCTGGAGCTGGCCGACTGGCTGGCGGAGGAATGGCAGCCCGGCGTGCGCTATGTCTTCGGCCCGGGGTCGACCCTGCACGGGCTGGCCGCCAACCTGGGGCTGGATGGCACACTGCTGGGCGTGGACGTGGTGGAGAGCGGGCAGGTGATCGCCCGCGACGTGACGGAGGCCGAGTTGCTGGCGCTGGTATCGGACCACCCGGCGTTCATCCTGGTGACCGCCATTGGCGGCCAGGGCCACATCATCGGGCGCGGCAACCAG
Organism: Pseudomonas sp. zfem003; assembly: GCF_032621675.1. Lineage (NCBI taxonomy): Bacteria > Pseudomonadati > Pseudomonadota > Gammaproteobacteria > Pseudomonadales > Pseudomonadaceae > Pseudomonas > Pseudomonas sp. zfem003. The sequence continues at coordinate 352,779 of NZ_JAVYJG010000007.1, forward strand.
CAGATCAGCCCCAGCGTGCTGCGCGCCGTCGGGCTCGACCGCTTGAGGGTGGTGGCGACCAAGCGCAAGCTCGTGACCCTGGAGGGGCGGCCCTTGCTGGTGGACAGCGGTGATCCGGCGCTGGATGCCGCATTCCCGGATGCGATACGGGTCTGGTCGGGCTATCGCGAGGAGCTGCTGTATCCCGTCGGTTGGGCAGCGGAAGAGGGCGAGTAGGCCGATGGCTACAGCCTGATCGGCCAGGCCGACGGCCTTGAGTCGACTCCCCGCCCTGGCTTGGCAGGCAGGCGGTGGGTAGGGTGTGCAGGCCTGCTGTCCCGGCTCCCATGCCCGGCGCAATCTCCTCAGGGCTTATGGTTGGGGCGTCGAGCATGGGGACCGGGGCGGCAGGTTCCTTTTCCGGTTTCATCTCCCTTTCGATCTCCCTCTTCTCTCGCCTCCTTCCCACACTGTGCGCCAGCGCCATGACGTCCTGGATGTTTCCAGCTAGGGTGGCGCCTGGATCCGTGCCCGTTCGCCAGGGCGCCAGCAAGGGAGGCCGGCATGTGCAGCAAGGCATTCAGGTACGTACTGGGCATTGGCCTGTGGTGGTTCTGCCTGGCCGGGTGGGCGGCCGTCGACGGCGGACGCCTGGTGGAGGCGGCCCGTACCCAGGTGGGGGTGACCCTCGGCTATGACCCCGCCTACCGGCGCATTGCCTACCCCGGCGGGGATGTGCCACTTGCGACCGGTGTCTGCACCGACGTGGTCATCCGCGCGCTCCGCGCCCAGGGCCTGGACCTCCAGCAGCGCGTCCACGAGGACATGCGCCGGCACTTCTCCGCCTATCCCCGGCATTGGGGGCTGAAACGCCCCGACCCCAACATCGATCATCGCCGGGTGCCCAACCTGATGACCTGGTTCGACCGACAGGGCCTGTCCCTCAAGGTCGGGCAGGCTGCCGCCGACTACCAACCCGGCGACATCGTCACCTGGGACCTGGGGCGTGGCCTGCAGCACATCGGCATCATTTCCGACCGGCGCAGCCGCGAGGGCACGCCGTTGGCGCTGCACAACATCGGCCAGGGCACGCAGGAGGAGGACATCCTGTTCCGCTGGCCGATCCTGGGTCATTACCGTTTCGCAGCGCACTGAAGCGCGCCTATCATCTCCCCACATTTTCCCCGGAGCTGGATCATGCCCAGTGAGACCCAACCGCCCTTCATCGGTCCGGACGACCGCGTGGTGCTGTTCGACGGCGTCTGCAAGCTCTGCAATGGCTGGGCACGCTTCCTGATCCGGCATGACCGTCGCGAGCGCCTCAAGCTGGCGTCGGTGCAGTCTCCCGAGGGGCAGGCGTTGCTCGCCTGGTACGGCCTGCCCACCGACCACTTCGAGACCCTGGCCTACATCGAGGGCCAGCGCCTGCATGTGCGCACCGATGCGGTGTTGCGGGTGCTCGGGCAATTGCCGGCGCCCTGGCACTGGCTGAGGCTCTTCCGTGTGGTGCCCGCGCCCGTGCGGGACTGGCTCTACGACCGCGTTGCTCTGAACCGCTACCGGCTCTTTGGCCGGCACCCGGTGTGCATGCTGCCCCATCCCGATCATGAGAGGCGCTTCCTGCATGGCGAGCGCTGATCCCAGGCTGTACGCCAGCCTGGCCCGCTGGGGGCTGGCACTGTTGTTTCTCTACCACGGCATCGTGCCCAAGCTGCTCTGGCTGAGCCCGGGTGAACTGGAGATGATCCGCGCCCACGGCTTCGAGCAGGCGCGGCTCCTAGCGGCCCTGGCCGGTGTGGCCGAGGTGGTGCTGGCCCTGGCATTGCTGGTGGTGCGCAGGCGTCGCTGGCCGCTGGCGCTGAGTGCGCTGGCCTTGGTCGGCTTGCTGGTGGACGTGGCGGTTGTGGCGCCGGGCTTCCTGGTGCAGGCCTTCAACCCGGTGTCCACCAACCTGACGGCGTTGTTCCTCTGTGCCATCGGCTGGCTGGCGGAGCGCCCGGAAAACCCGCAGAGTGTCGCCTCTTCCCGTTGATCGAGTCCTAGCATGGGTCTGCTTTCCTCTCGCCGGCGCGGTGCCCTGCGCATGGCGGCGCAATTCGTCGCGCCCTACCGCGGCCGGGTGATCGGTGCCCTGCTGGCGCTGCTGTTCACCGCCGGCATCACCCTGTCCATGGGGCAGGGCATTCGCCTGTTGGTGGACCGTGGCCTGGCGACCCAGTCGCCAGAGGCCCTGAACCATTCGATCCTGTTCTTCTTCGCGCTGGTGGTGGCCCTGGCTGTGGGCACCTTCACCCGCTTCTACCTGGTGTCGTGGGTGGGCGAGCGCTTCGTGGCGGACATCCGCATGCGGGTGTTCAACCACCTCATCGAGTTGCACCCCGGTTTCTTCGAGAGCAACCGGGCCTCGGAAATCCAGTCACGGCTGACGGCCGACACGACCTTGCTGCAGTCGGTGATCGGCTCCTCGCTGTCTCTGGCGCTGCGCAACGGCATCATGCTGGTGGGCGGCATCGTGCTGCTCTTCATCACCAACCCCAAGCTGACCGGCATCGTGGTGGTGGCGTTGCCGCTGGTGGTGGCGCCGATCCTCCTTTTTGGCCGGCGGGTGCGCAGCCTGTCGCGGCAGAGCCAGGACCGCATCGCCGACGTGGGCAGCTACGTCGGCGAGACCCTAGGCCAGATCAAGACCGTGCAGGCCTACAACCACCAGGCCCAGGACCGGCTTCGCTTCGGCCACACCGTGGAAGGCGCCTTCGACACGGCACGCAAGCGCATCGCCCAGCGCGCCTGGCTGATCACCGTGGTGATCGTGCTGGTGCTGGGGGCGGTGGGGGTGATGCTCTGGGTGGGCGGGATGGACGTGATCGCCGGGCGTATCTCCGGCGGTGACCTGGCGGCGTTCGTCTTCTACAGCCTGATCGTCGGCTCGGCTTTCGGGGCCATCAGCGAGGTGATCGGCGAATTGCAGAGCGCAGCCGGTGCCGCCGAGCGCATCGCCGAACTGTTGGCGACGCGCAGCCAGATCCAGGCCCCGCCCGCTGACCAGCTTCAGCACCTGCCGCCCCGGCCGGTCGGCGCGCTCAGCCTTGAGGCGGTGCGCTTTGCCTACCCCTCGCGCCCGGGTGTGCCGGCCATCGACGGCATCGACCTGGAGATCCGACCCGGCGAGACGCTGGCGTTGGTAGGGCCATCCGGTGCGGGCAAGTCGACCCTGTTCGACCTGCTGCTGCGCTTCTCCGATCCGAATTCCGGCGAGGTCCGGGTCGATGGGGTTCCGCTCCGGTCGCTGGACCCGGCCGACCTGCGCCGTTGCTTTGCCCTGGTGTCGCAGTCGCCGGCGCTGTTCTTCGGCAGCGTGGAGGAGAACATTCGTTATGGCTGCCCGGCTGCCACCGCCGAGCAGGTGGAGGCGGCGGCACGTGCCGCCCACGCCCACGAGTTCATTGCGCGCATGCCCGATGGCTATCGCACCCACCTCGGCGATGCCGGAGCCGGGCTGTCCGGCGGTCAGCGCCAGCGCCTGGCCATTGCCCGCGCGTTGCTGGTGGACGCGCCCATCCTGCTGCTGGACGAGGCGACCAGTGCACTGGACGCTGAGAGCGAATACCAGATCCAGCAGGCGCTGCCGGCGTTGATGCAGGGGCGTACGACCCTGGTGATCGCTCACCGCCTGGCGACGGTGCAGCGGGCGGACCGCATCGCCGTGATCGACCAGGGCCGCCTGGTGGCGATCGGTACCCACGCCGAGCTGGTGCGCAGCAGCCCGCTGTATGCGCGCCTGGCCGAGCTGCAGTTTTCAACCCATGGGGACGCGGCGGGTGACCGCGCCTGAGGAGCTGTTGGTGTCAACGGAACTGAACGTGCTGGTGCTGGGTGGCTATGGCAATTTCGGCCGCCTGATCGTCCGGCGCCTGGCCAGTGTGCCCGGTGTGCGGGTGCTGGTGGCGGGGCGCAACCTGGAGAAGGCCCAGGCGCTGGCCGAGGCGCAAGGTGCCCGGGCGGTGCGGCTGGACATCGATGAGCCGGGGCTGGCGGAGGCGTTCTCGCGGCTCGACGTGCAGGTGGTGATCTCCACCGTGGGGCCGTTCCAGGGTCAGGACTACCGCGTCGCCGAGGCCGCCCTGGCGGCGGGCTCGCATTACATCGACCTGGCGGATGCGCGGGGCTTCGTGTGCGGCATCACCCGGCTGGACGAGGTGGCCCGCCAGCGTGGCGTATTGCTCTGCGCGGGGGCGAGCTCCGTGCCCGGCCTGAGTGCGGCGGTGGTGGATGAGCTGCTCCCCCGTTTTGGTCGCCTGGAGCGGATCGAGCACGGCATCAGCTCTTCGGAAAAGACGCCGGGCGTCTCCACCCTGGCGGCGGTACTCAACTATTGCGGGCGGCCGATTCGTTGCTGGCGGGATGGGCAGTGGCGCTCGGTGTATGGCTGGCAGGACCTGCGGCTGCAGCGCTTCCGCGCGCCCATGGGGACCCGCTGGATCGGCGCCTGCGATGTACCGGACCTGGAGCTTTTCCCCGCGCGTTACCCCGGGGTGCGGGAAGTGAGCTTCCGCGCCGGGGTCGGCCTGCGTCTGACCCAGTTCGGTACCTGGGCGCTGTCCTGGCTGGTGCGTGCCGGCCTGGTGCGTGACGCCGTTCGGCTTGCGCCGCTGCTGCGGCGCGGGGCGGTGATGCTGGAGCCGCTGGGAGACGGGCTGAGTGGCATGTTCGTGCGGCTGTCCGGCCAGGACCCGGGCGGTCTGCCGCTGACGCTTACCTGGGAGTTGCTCGCCCATGACAACGACGGCCCCAACATTCCCTGCATGGCGGCCGTGGCGCTGGTGCGCAAGTTGGCGGACGGCAGCCTTGTGGCGCGTGGGGCAATGCCCTGTATCGGCCTGTTCAGTACCCAGGAGTACCTGGCGGAGCTGGAGGGCATGCGGATCGAGACCCAGGTGCGCGAGGGCTGATCGCCAGGCATGAAAAAACCGGCCACCAGGGCCGGTTTTTTCATGGGGCCTTAGCTCAGCGGTATTCGCAGAGGTAGGCGGTGTCCTGGGCGACCTTGAGCTGGAACTTGCTGTTGGCCGGTACGGTGAACTGGGTGCCGGCGGCGAAGGTTTCCCATTGCTCGCTGCCCGGCAGCTTGACGGTCAGGGCGCCGGCGATGACGTGCATCACTTCCAGCTGGTTGGTGCCGAATTCGTAGTCACCAGCGGCCATGACGCCGATGGTGGCGGGGCCTTCGCTCATGCCGAAGGCGATGGATTTTACGGTGCCGTCGAAGTACTCGTTGACCTTGAACATGGGGCGGGCTCCTTGGAAAGGGGTCTAAAAAGGCTCGCCAGTATGCCGAAGGCGTCTGACAGCGTCACTAGTCCCTTTGGCCCGGCGCTGCGGGCAGGAGGAGGGGCAGCAGCCGGGCGGTATTGCGGGCGTCTTCCAGGGCGCGGTGCTGTTGCCCCTGGAAGCTGAGCCCGGCCAGTTGCAGGGCGGCATTGAGGCCGACCGGGCGCTTGAGCTGGCGGGCTTTCGCGAAGTGCTGCTTGAGGTTCAGGTGGGGGAGGCTGGCCAGCAGGCTGGTGAGCTGGTTCTGCCGCCACTCCTGCTCCAGCTGGCGGCGGTCGTAGTCGCCCCAGCTGCCCCAGCCCACCAGGCGGGCGCGGTGGTTGTCGAGCCAGCGTTCGAAGCCCGTCCAGACGCTGGGCAGGGGCTGCGCGGCGTCGACATTGGCCTGGGTGATGTGGGTCAGTTCGCGGCAGAAGGTCGTCAGGCAGGGGCGGCGTTGCGGGCGCACGAAGCGCTGGAAGTGGTCCAGTTCTCGCCCTTCGGTGCTGACCAGGGTGGCGCCGATCTCGATGATTTCCATTTCTTCCATGGGCCAGCCGCCTTCGTCGGTGGTGGCTTCCAGGTCTATCACCAGCCAGTGCGGCATGGGGCTCTCCTTGGCGCCTGCAGGGTGTCTGCAATGGGCTGCGAGCGAGTATGGGGGCGCTTTCGCGGCACCGCAAACCGCGTGATAGGCTTCTTTGGACAGTCGAATGCGGAGGTGTGAGATGGCGAAGGTGAGCTTTATCGGGTTGGGCGTGATGGGGTTCCACATGGCCGGCCACCTGGCCTGCGAAGGGCACGAGGTGCGGGTCTACAACCGTACGCCGGAGAAGGCCCGGCTCTGGTGCGACGAGTTCGCCGGCGAGTGCTTCGCCACGCCACGCGAGGCGGCTGAGGGTTCCGAGTTCGTCATGACCTGCGTGGGCAATGACGATGACCTGCGTGCGGTGCTGCTCGGCGATCAGGGTGCCTTTGCCGGCATGGCGCCGGGCAGCCTGCTGGTCGATCACACCACGGCATCGGCATCCGTGGCCCGTGAGCTGGCGGTACTGGCAGCGGAGCGGGAGCTGGGCTTCCTCGATGCGCCGGTGTCCGGCGGCCAGTCCGGTGCCGAGAGCGGCATGCTGACCATCATGGTGGGTGGCGAGCATGAACTGTACGAGCGGGCGGCTCCGGTGATCGAGGCTTACGCGCGGATGAGCCGCCTGATGGGCCCCACCGGCAGCGGGCAGCTGACCAAGATGGTGAACCAGATCTGCGTGGGCGGCCTGCTGCAGGCGCTGTCCGAGGGGCTGCACTTCGCCCGCAGCGCCGGGCTGGATGCGGCGGCGGCGATGGAGGTGATCGGCAAGGGTGCGGCGCAGTCCTGGCAGCTCGACCACCGTCACCAGAGCATGCTGGAAGGCAAGTTCGACTTCGGCTTCGCGGTCGATCTGATGCGCAAGGACTACGAGATCGTCTTCGAGGAGGCGCAGCGCAACGGCATTGCGCTGCCGGTGACCGAGCTGGTGGATCGCTTCTATGCGGAAATCCAGCGGCAGGGCGGCGGTCGTTGGGATACCTCCAGCCTGATCACACGGTTAACCCGCTGACGCTTCAGGCGCGGAAGATGAAGTACACCGCGCCGAGCAGGCACAGCCCTGCCCAGAGGTAGTCCAGCTTCAGCGGCTGTTGCATGAAGTAGACGCTGAAGGGGACGAATACGGCGAGGGTGATGACCTCCTGCATGATCTTCAGCTGGGCGACCGACAGCGCGGTGTAGCCGATCCGGTTGGCAGGCACCTGCAGCAGGTATTCGAACAGGGCGATGCCCCAGCTGATCAGTGCGGCGATGATCCACGGCTTGGTGTTCAGGGTCTTCAGGTGGCCGTACCAGGCGAAGGTCATGAAGACGTTGGAGAAGGTCAGGAGGATGGCAGTCTGCATCCAGATGGGCATGGCAGGGCTCCGGGCGTTGGGCGGGATGCCAGCCTAATGGGCGTGATGGTGGGATGAGAAGGGGGCGGGATGCGAGGGGTGTGGGGTTGGTCGGCAGCTGCGGCGCTGGCGCTTCTGGTGGCTGGTCTGGCGTGGTGGGGCTGGATGCTTCGCGCCCCTGTGTCCTCGGCGCCGAGCCTGGTGGTTCCACCGGCCTTTGCCCTGGCCAGGGAGTTCGGCTTCGGCGCCTATCGCCTGGCCTGGAGCGGGCGTGACCTGGACCTGCTCGATGGTGCGGGGCGTTCGTTGTGGCGCACGAAGGGGGGATTCCTCTCGGCCGGCAGGGCTGATCCTGTGGTGGGCTGCGAAGAACAGAGCCTGGAGGGGTTTCAGAGTGCCGGTCGTCGGCTGCAGGTCTTTGGTCACCTGCGCTGCACGGATGGCCGTATCAGCGCCTATCGCCTGGAGATGCAGGACGAGGGCGCGCGCGGCGTGCTTCTGTCCGTGACCCTGGGGGATCCGGCGCTCGACCGGGTTGTGCTGCGTTGGCAGCGCGAGCCCGACGAGCGATTCCAGGGCGTTGCCGATGCCGGAAATGGCAGTGCGGCCAGCGCGGGTAAGGGGAGGGGGCCGATACCCGAAGTGAAGGGGCGCTGGACGGTGGGGCCTTCCGAGTCGTTGCTGCTGCAATCGTCGAGCCGTACGTTCTACAGCGGACCGGGTGTGACGCGGGCATTCGATGCGGAATCCGCCGGAGTCGTTTCCCTTGCCGTGGAAGCGGGCAGCCTTGAGTTGCGGGTTGCCAGGCCTGCGCTATCGCCATGACCCCCCGCTGGCTCCGATGCGCGGCGGGTGCGTTCAGGCCTCTCCACAGCGAGCTGCGCCGCGAGTAGAATCCGCGCTCCCATCAGCCTTGTCATTACTCAGCGATCATGATCTGCCGAGCAGGTTGCGGTGCCTGCTGCATAGCACCGTCCATATCTTCCCCCATCCCTGGCATGCCCGATGGCAAGGCCGCGGGAGAGCGTTGTCTGCACCTGTCCCCCGAACATCTATGCCGATTGTTTGGCAGGCCCGAGCGTCCGCAGGTCTGTTCGGCCTTCGATGCCGATCCTTTTGTCTGTGGCGAAACCCGTGAGGACGCTATACGTTTGCTGGGCTGGCTGGAACAAGAGACCGCTGTCGCGGTCAGTCACTCTGTCCGGTAGGCGTCCAAGAGGGGCGAGGACTGGTCATCGAATAACAAGGAGAAGAAGGATGGTTTCGCTGCAACGTATCGCCGTGGCCTGCGGGCTGGGTGTCCTGCTGGCGTCGGCTGCCCACGCCGAGGACTGGAAGCTGGCCAAGGACGAGGATGGCATCAAGGTCTATCTCAGCGAGGTGTCCGGGTCCAAGTACAAGGCCTATCGCGGGGTCGTCACCATCAAGTCGGACGTCGCCACCCTGCGCAAGCTGCAGGAGGATGTGTCCGGTTCCTGCAAGTGGATCCACGAGTGCGAGCAGCAGAAGCTGCTGAAGCGAGAAGGTGCGGATAGCTGGACCTACACGCGCTTCAATACGCCCTGGCCGGTCACCCCTCGTGATTCGATCATCCATGCGGTGACCAGCGAAGGCGCCGATGGCAGTCTGACCCGTGTCCTCAAGGGCGAGCCGACCTACCTGCCGGAGGAGAAGGGCTACGTTCGCGTGGCGTCGGTAGAAGGGGAGTGGAAGTTCGTGCCGAAAGGGGCCGATGCGGTGGAGGTGACCTACCAGGTCCACACCGAGCCGGGTGGCAGCGTGCCGTCCTGGCTGGCCAACAGCTTCGTGGTCGATGCGCCGTTCAATACCCTGGACCACCTGCGCAAGCTGGCCGAGAAGAAATGATCCATCGCTGAAATGAAAAAAGGCTGCCAATTGGCAGCCTTTTTCGTGGAGTTCGCGCTTACTTGCGAGCGTTGAGCTCGACGTAGTCGCGCTGCTCCGGGCCGGTGTACAGCTGGCGCGGGCGGCCAATCTTGTACGGGCCGGAAAGCATTTCCTTCCAGTGGGAGATCCAGCCGACGGTGCGCGCCAGGGCGAAGATCACGGTGAACATACTGGTGGGAATGCCGATAGCCTTCAGGATGATGCCGGAGTAGAAGTCCACGTTCGGGTAGAGGTTGCGCTCCTTGAAGTAAGGATCGTTGCGCGCGATCTCTTCCAGCTTCATGGCCAGTTCAAGTTGCGGGTCGTTGATGCCCAGTTCGGCCAGTACTTCGTCGCAGGTCTGCTTCATGACCTTGGCGCGGGGGTCGAAGTTCTTGTAGACGCGGTGACCGAAGCCCATCAGCTTGAACGGATCGTTCTTGTCCTTGGCCTTGGCGACGTACTTCTCGATGTTGGACACATCACCGATCTCGTCCAGCATGGTCAGTACTGCTTCGTTGGCGCCGCCGTGTGCCGGGCCCCAGAGGGCGGCGATGCCGGCAGCGATGCAGGCGAACGGGTTGGCGCCGGAGGAACCGGCCAGGCGAACGGTGGAGGTGGAGGCGTTCTGCTCGTGGTCCGCATGCAGGATGAAGATGCGATCCATGGCCTTGGCCAGTACCGGGCTGATCGGTTTGATCTCGCACGGGGTGTTGAACATCATGTGCAGGAAGTTTTCCGCGTAGTTCAGGTCGTTACGCGGGTACATCATGGGCTGGCCCATGGAGTACTTATAGACCATGGCGGCGATGGTCGGCATCTTGGCGACCAGGCGGATCGCGGAGATCTCGCGGTGGTGCGGGTCGTTGATGTCCAGGGAGTCGTGGTAGAAGGCGGAGAGGGCGCCGACTACGCCGCACATGATGGCCATCGGGTGGGCATCACGGCGGAAGCCGTTGAAGAAGCTCTTGAGTTGCTCGTGCACCATGGTGTGATTCTTCACGGTGCTGACGAACTTGGCCTTTTCCTCTGCGCTGGGGAGTTCACCGTTCAGCAGGAGGTAGCAGGTCTCCAGGTAATCGGAGTTCTCGGCCAGTTGCTCGATGGGGTAGCCGCGGTGAAGCAGAATGCCCTTGTCGCCGTCGATGTAGGTGATCTTCGACTCGCAAGAGGCGGTAGACATAAAGCCAGGATCAAACGTGAAGCGCCCCGTGGAGGTCAGGCCCCGCACATCGATTACATCGGGACCTACGGTTCCGGACAGAACGGGCAGCTCGACGGGGGCTACGCCCTCGATGATCAACTGCGCTTTTTTGTCAGCCATAACGGCCTCCTATTTATGCTTGAAATCATCAGACAGCCCCCCACGCAGGGCCCGCACCACTATAGAGGTATAAATCCGAATGTCAATTTGGAGAAACCCATGTGGCAGGCGGGTTTGCGGGCATTTTTCAAGTAAAAAGGCGGCCTATTTACGCCTTTTATTTAGGGCGTGCAATCCGCTATTGGGTGGGGGGGATTGCGTTGTCATTAGTCAGCTAACTGTCTATACTCACGGCCCGACCTCAGGGGGCTTTGAAGGCCTGTAATCCGGAGGTTGGCACTCCCTTGGTGAGGGGTACCTGACCAGTGCACTTCCCGACAACTTGCCCTGATTGTTAGGGGCCTCAGTGTGAAAAAAAGCCGTGAATAGCCAACGACCTGTAAACCTAGATCTCAGGACCATCAAACTCCCGATCACAGCTTATACGTCCATTCTTCACCGCATCTCCGGCGTCATCCTCTTCATCGGCATCGCTGTGCTGCTTTATGCGCTCGGCAAGTCGCTTGAATCCGAGGCTGGCTTCGAGAGCGTGAAGGCGTGCCTGACCAGTCCGCTGGCCAAGCTTGTGATTTGGGGCCTGCTGTCCGCACTGCTCTATCACCTGGTGGCCGGCGTGCGCCACCTGGTAATGGACGCGGGTGTCGGTGAGACGCTCGAGGGCGGCAAGCGGGGCTCGAAAATCGTCATCGCAGTTTCGGCTGTGCTGATCATTCTCGCGGGGGTATGGGTATGGTAACCAACGTCACGAACTTCTCGCGTTCGGGTCTCTATGACTGGATGGCTCAGCGCGTTTCTGCAGTCGTTCTCGCGGCTTATTTCCTTTTCCTGCTGGGGTACCTCGTTGCTCACCCCGGACTGACCTTTGCCGATTGGCATGGTCTGTTCTCACAGAGCTGGATGCGCATTTTCAGTCTGCTCGGACTGGTCGCCCTGGGTGTTCATGCCTGGGTCGGCATGTGGACCATTTCCACTGACTACCTGACGCCGATGGCGCTGGGTCGTTGGGCGGTGGTCGTGCGTTTCCTGTTCCAGGCCGTTTGCGGTATGGCGATGTTCGCCTACTTCGTCTGGGGCGTTCAGATTCTGTGGGGTATCTGATCCATGGCTAACATTCGTACTCTTTCCTTCGATGCCATCATCGTCGGTGGTGGTGGTGCTGGCATGCGCGCTGCTCTGCAGCTGGCTCAGGGTGGTCACAAGACTGCCGTGGTGACCAAGGTCTTCCCGACCCGCTCCCATACCGTTTCCGCTCAAGGTGGCATCACCTGTGCCATCGCTTCGGCTGACCCGAACGACGATTGGCGCTGGCACATGTACGACACCGTCAAGGGCTCCGACTACATCGGTGACCAGGACGCTATCGAATACATGTGCTCCGTGGGGCCGGAGGCCGTGTTCGAGCTCGAGCACATGGGGCTGCCGTTCTCCCGTACCGAACAAGGTCGCATCTACCAGCGTCCGTTCGGCGGTCAGTCCAAGGACTTCGGCAAGGGCGGTCAGGCTGCTCGTACCTGCGCCGCAGCCGACCGTACCGGTCACGCGCTGCTGCACACCCTGTACCAGGCCAACCTGAAGAGCGGTACCTCGTTCCTCAACGAGTGGTATGCCGTTGACCTGGTGAAGAACCAGGACGGCGCCATCGTCGGCATCATCGCCATCTGCATCGAGACCGGCGAGACCGTCTACATCCGCTCCAAGGCCGTCGTGCTGGCCACCGGCGGTGCAGGTCGTATCTACGCTTCCACCACCAATGCCCTGATCAACACCGGTGACGGTGTCGGCATGGCCCTGCGCGCTGGCGTGCCGGTCCAGGACATCGAGATGTGGCAGTTCCACCCGACCGGTATTGCCGGCGCCGGCGTACTGGTGACCGAAGGTTGCCGTGGTGAAGGTGGTTACCTGATCAACGCCCATGGTGAGCGTTTCATGGAGCGTTACGCTCCGAACGCCAAGGACCTGGCAGGCCGCGATGTGGTTGCCCGCTCCATGGTCAAGGAAGTGATCGCCGGCAACGGCGTCGGCCCGAACAAGGACCACGTGCTGCTGAAGCTGGACCACCTCGGTGAGGAAGTCCTGCACAGTCGCCTGCCCGGCATCTGCGAACTGTCCAAGACCTTCGCGCACGTCGACCCCGTTGTTGCACCGATCCCGGTCATCCCGACCTGTCACTACATGATGGGCGGCGTTGCCACCAACATCCATGGCCAGGCCATTACCCAGGATGCCAACGGCAACGACACGATCATCGAAGGCCTGTTCGCGGTCGGCGAAGTCGCGTGCGTATCCGTGCATGGTGCCAACCGCCTGGGCGGCAACTCCCTGCTGGATCTCGTGGTCTTCGGTCGTGCAGCTGGCCTGCACCTCGAGAAGGCCCTCAAGGAAGGCATCGAGACCCGTGGCGCTAGCGACACCGACATCGAGCAATCCCTCAAACGTCTGGCTGGCGTCAACGAGCGTTCCAGCGGTGAAGAAGTCGCCCCGCTGAAGCGCGAACTGCAACAGTGCATGCAGAACTACTTCGGTGTGTTCCGCACCGGCGAATACATGCAGAAGGGCATCGCCCAACTCGCCGACCTGCGCGAGCGCATCGCCGGCGTCAAGATCAACGACAAGTCCCAGGCTTTCAACACTGCGCGCATCGAAGCGCTGGAGTTGCAGAACCTGCTGGAAGTCGCGGAAGCCACTGCCATCGCCGCCGAGGTCCGCAAGGAGTCCCGTGGTGCCCATGCCCGCGAAGACTTCGAGGATCGGGACGACGAGAACTGGCTGTGCCATACCCTGTACTTCCCGGGTGAGAAGCGCGTATCCAAGCGCGCCGTCAACTTCGCGCCGAAGACCGTTCCGGCCTTCGAACCCAAAGTACGTACCTATTAAGGGTGGCCGACATGTCCAACACTCTCACTGTCAGCGTCTATCGCTACAACCCGGAGAGCGACAGCGCTCCGACCATGCAGGACTTCCAGGTTGATACCGGCGGCAAGGACATCATGGTTCTCGATGTCCTGGCCCTGATCAAGGAAAAGGACGAGGGTTTCTCCTACCGTCGTTCCTGCCGTGAAGGCGTCTGCGGCTCCGATGGCATGAACATCAACGGCAAGAACGGCCTGGCCTGCATCACCCCGCTGTCCGCTGCCGGGCTGAAGGGCGGCAAGCTGGTGATCCGCCCGCTGCCGGGCCTGCCGGTCATTCGTGACCTCGTCGTCGACATGAGCATCTTCTACAAGCAGTACGAGAAGGTGAAACCCTTCCTGCAGAACGACACGCCCGCTCCGGCGATCGAGCGTCTGCAGTCCCCGGAACAGCGCGAGAAGCTGGACGGTCTGTACGAGTGCATCCTGTGTGCTTGCTGCTCGACCTCCTGCCCGTCGTTCTGGTGGAACCCCGACAAGTTCCTCGGTCCCGCTGCGCTGCTGCAGGCCTACCGTTTCCTGGCCGACAGCCGCGACACCAAGACCGAAGAGCGTCTGGCTGCCCTGGATGACCCGTTCAGCGTATTCCGCTGCCGCGGCATCATGAACTGCGTGAACGTCTGCCCCAAGGGCCTGAACCCCACCAAGGCTATCGGTCACGTACGCAACATGTTGCTGCAAAGCGGTACCTGATGCGTTACATGCTGTACCCGTAACACCTGCGGCGCCTTTCGGGGCGCCGCAGTACAACCAGGACCGACGCTCACAAAGCCGAAGTCCTTATTTGAAATGATATAGATGACCAGCAGGGGCAACCGGGCTGGTGCCCGGACTATCTGCGGGATCCTGAGTGGCTTTCATCCTGGTCGCCGTACCCGGAGTTGAGGCTGCGATGCCGATTCCACGCCGGTGGTGTCCCCTTACCGAGGGTGACCAAGCATGCAAGAAAGCGAAATGCAGCGCATGTGGAACAGCGCCCACCTATCCGGTGGCAACGCTGCATATGTGGAAGAGCTCTATGAGCTTTACCTGCACGATCCCAACGCTGTGCCAGAAGAGTGGCGCACCTACTTCCAGAAGTTGCCGTCCGACGGCAATGCAGCCACCGACGTATCGCATTCTACCGTTCGCGACCATTTCGTCCTGCTCGCCAAGAACCAGCGCCGCGCTCAGCCGGTTTCCGCTGGCAGCGTCAGCACCGAGCACGAGAAGAAGCAGGTTGAAGTCCTTCGCCTGATCCAGGCCTTCCGCATGCGCGGCCATCAGGCGGCCCAGCTCGACCCCCTTGGCCTCTGGCAGCGCAAGGCGCCGGCCGATCTGGCGATTAATCACTACGGCCTGACCGATGCCGATCTCGACACCACCTTCCGTACCGGTGAGCTTTACATCGGCAAGGAAGAGGCAACCCTGCGCGAGATCCACCAGGCCCTGCAGCAAACCTATTGCAGCACCTTCGGCGCCGAGTTCACCCACATCGTCGATTCCGAGCAGCGCAAGTGGTTCCAGCAGCGTCTGGAAAGCGTACGTGGTCGTCCGTCCTTCTCCCCTGAGGTCAAGAGCCACCTGCTCGAGCGCCTGACTGCGGCCGAAGGCCTGGAGAAGTACCTGGGCACCAAGTACCCGGGCACCAAGCGTTTCGGCCTGGAAGGTGGTGAAAGCCTCATTCCGATGCTCGACGAGATCATCCAGCGTTCCGGTGCATACGGTACCCAGGAGATCGTCATCGGCATGGCCCACCGAGGCCGCCTGAACGTACTGGTCAACACCTTCGGCAAGAACCCGCGCGACCTCTTCGACGAGTTCGAAGGCAAGAAGGTCGAGGGCCTGTCCTCCGGTGACGTGAAGTACCACCAGGGGTTCTCCTCCAACGTCATGACCGCTGGTGGCGAAGTTCACCTGGCCCTGGCGTTCAACCCCTCCCACCTGGAAATCGTTTCCCCGGTGGTGGAAGGTTCCGTTCGTGCCCGTCAGGATCGCCGCAAGGACAAGACTGGCGACAAGGTTCTGCCGATCTCCATCCACGGCGACGCCGCCTTCGCAGGCCAGGGCGTGGTGATGGAAACCTTCCAGATGTCGCAGACCCGTGGCTACCGCACTGGCGGCACGGTTCACATCGTCATCAACAACCAGGTCGGTTTCACCACCAGCCGCCAGGAAGATGCGCGCTCCACCGAGTACGCCACCGACGTCGCCAAGATGATCCAGGCGCCGATCTTCCACGTGAACGGTGATGACCCCGAAGCCGTCCTGTTCGTGACCCAGCTGGCCGTCGACTACCGCATGCAGTTCAAGCGCGACGTGGTGATCGACTTGGTCTGCTACCGTCGCCGTGGCCACAACGAGGCCGACGAGCCGTCCGGTACCCAGCCGCTGATGTACCAGCAGATCGCCAAGCAGCGCACCACCCGTGAGCTGTATGCCGATGCCCTGATCCAGGGTGGCGTGCTCGATGCTGAGCGCATCCAGGCCAAGATGGACGAGTACCGCACTGCGCTGGACAACGGCCAGCACGTGGTCAAGAGCCTGGTGAAGGAGCCCAACAAGGAGCTGTTCGTCGACTGGCGTCCATATCTGGGCCATGCCTGGACCGCTCGTCACGACACCCGTTTCGACCTGAAGACCCTGCAGGAACTCTCCGCCAAGCTGCTGGAGATCCCGGAAGGTTTCGTCGTCCAGCGCCAGGTCTCTAAGATCCTCGAAGACCGCCAGAAGATGGGCGCCGGCGGCTTGCCGATCAACTGGGGCTACGCCGAGACCATGGCCTACGCCACCCTGCTGTTCGAAGGCCACCCGGTTCGCATCACCGGCCAGGACGTGGGCCGCGGCACCTTCTCGCACCGCCACGCGGCGCTGCACAACCAGAAGGATGCCAGCACCTACCTGCCGCTGCAGAACCTGTTCGACGGCCAGCCGAGCTTCGAGCTGTACGACTCCTACCTCTCCGAGGAAGCCGTACTGGCGTTCGAATACGGCTACTCCACCACCACGCCCAACGCGCTGGTGATCTGGGAGGCCCAGTTCGGTGACTTCGCCAACGGCGCCCAGGTGGTGATCGACCAGTTCATCACCAGCGGCGAGCACAAGTGGGGCCGTCTGTGCGGCCTGACCATGCTGCTGCCGCACGGCTACGAAGGCCAGGGTCCTGAGCACTCCTCTGCGCGTCTGGAGCGCTACCTGCAGCTGTGCGCCGAGCACAACATTCAGGTTTGCGTGCCGACCACGCCGGCTCAGGTCTACCACATGCTGCGCCGCCAGGTGATTCGCCCGCTGCGCAAGCCGCTGGTTGCCCTTACGCCCAAGTCGCTGCTGCGTCACAAGCTGGCCATCTCCACCCTGGAAGATCTGGCCGAAGGCTCCTTCCAGACCGTCATCGGCGAGATCGATCCGATCGATCCGAAGAAGGTCGAGCGCCTCGTGCTCTGCAGCGGCAAGGTCTACTACGACCTGCTGGAGAAGCGTCGCACCGAAGGCCGCGAGGACATCGCGATCGTGCGTATCGAGCAGCTGTATCCGTTCCCGGAAGACGACCTGGCTGAGGTTCTGGCTGCCTACAAGAACCTCAAGCACATCGTCTGGTGCCAGGAAGAGCCCATGAACCAGGGCGCCTGGTACTGCAGCCAGCACCATATGCGTCGTGTGGCCAGCGCCCACAAGAAAGGCCTGTTCCTTGAGTACGCCGGGCGTGATGCCTCGGCCTCTCCGGCCTGTGGCTACGCCTCCATGCACGCCGAGCAGCAGGAAAAACTGCTGCAGGACGCCTTTACTGTTTAACGCCTTCGCGCAGAAAACCGAATCAGACAGGAAAAACACACAATGGCTATCGAGATCAAAGCCCCAACCTTCCCGGAATCGGTCGCCGACGGCACCGTGGCCACCTGGCACAAGAAGCCGGGCGATGCCGTCAAGCGTGACGAGCTGATCGTCGACATCGAGACCGACAAAGTCGTAATGGAAGTGCTGGCCGAGGCCGACGGCGTACTGGCAGAAATCGTCAAGAACGAGGGCGACACCGTTCTCAGTGGCGAACTGCTGGGCAAACTGAACGAAGGCGGCGCTGCTGCTGCCGCCCCGGCCGCCGCTGCTGCCCCGGCTCCGGCCGCTCAGGCTGCTGCCCCCGCTGCTGCTGCTGGTGACGACGCGATCCTGTCCCCGGCCGCTCGCAAGCTGGCCGAGGAAAACGGCATCGACCCGAACAGCATCGCCGGCACCGGCAAAGGTGGCCGCGTGACCAAGGAAGACGTGGTTGCCGCTGTCGAGGCGAAGAAGAACGCCCCGGCCGCTCCGGCTGCCAAACCGGCTGCTCCGGCCGCCGAGGCGCCGGTATTCGCTGCGGGTGACCGCGTCGAGAAGCGCGTCCCGATGACCCGCCTGCGCGCCAAGGTTGCCGAGCGTCTGGTCGAAGCCCAGTCCACCATGGCCATGCTGACCACCTTCAACGAAGTCGACATGACCGAAGTCATGGCCCTGCGTTCGAAGTACAAGGACCTGTTCGAGAAGACCCACAACGGCGTTCGCCTGGGCTTCATGTCCTTCTTCGTCAAGGCGTCCGTCGAAGCGCTGAAGCGCTTCCCGGCTGTCAACGCCTCCATCGACGGCAACGACATCGTCTACCACGGCTACCAGGACATCGGCGTTGCCGTTTCCAGCGACCGTGGCCTGGTGGTTCCGGTCCTGCGCAACGCCGAGCTGATGAGCCTGGCCGAAGTCGAGAACGGCATCGCCACCTTCGGCAAGAAGGCCCGTGAGGGCAAGCTGTCCATCGACGAGATGACCGGTGGCACCTTCACCATCACCAACGGCGGTACCTTCGGTTCGATGATGTCGACCCCGATCGTCAACCCGCCGCAGGCCGCCATCCTCGGCATGCACAACATCATCCAGCGCCCCATGGCGATCAACGGCCAGGTTGTGATCCGGCCGATGATGTACCTGGCTCTGTCCTACGATCACCGTCTGATCGATGGCAAGGAAGCCGTCAGCTTCCTGGTGACCATCAAGAACCTGCTGGAAGACCCGGCTCGTCTGCTGCTGGACATCTGATCGGCGATCTCTCCAAACGGCGGCCCCGCAAGGGGCCGTCCGGTTTCATACGAGAAGGAATGAGTTATGACCCAGAAATTCGACGTGGTAGTGATTGGTGCGGGCCCTGGCGGTTACGTGGCAGCCATCAAGGCGGCCCAACTCGGCCTGAAGACCGCCTGCATCGAGAAGTACCAGGGTAAGGACGGCAAGACCGCGCTGGGCGGTACCTGCCTGAACGTCGGCTGCATCCCGTCGAAGGCGCTGCTGGACAGCTCGTACAAGTACCACGAGGCCCATGAGGCCTTCAAAGTGCATGGTATCGAAGCCAAGGGCGTCTCCATCGACGTGCCGACCATGGTTGGTCGCAAGGACACCATCGTCAAGAACCTGACCGGCGGTGTCAGCACCCTGTTCAAGGCCAACG
This sequence comes from Pseudomonas sp. zfem003, assembly GCF_032621675.1. Lineage (NCBI taxonomy): Bacteria > Pseudomonadati > Pseudomonadota > Gammaproteobacteria > Pseudomonadales > Pseudomonadaceae > Pseudomonas > Pseudomonas sp. zfem003. The sequence continues at coordinate 371,551 of NZ_JAVYJG010000007.1, forward strand.
GCGTCACCCTGCTGGAAGGCCACGGCAAGCTGCTGGCCAACAAGCAGGTCGAGGTCACCGGTCTGGATGGCAAGGTCCAGGTCGTCGAGGCCGAGAACGTGATCCTCGCCTCCGGCTCCAAGCCGGTCGAGATTCCCCCGGCCCCGGTTGACCAGGACGTCATCGTCGACTCCACCGGCGCGCTGGACTTCCAGTCCGTACCGAAGAAGCTGGGCGTGATCGGCGCTGGCGTCATCGGTCTGGAGCTGGGCTCCGTCTGGGCCCGCCTGGGCGCTGAAGTGACCGTCATCGAAGCCCTGGACAAGTTCCTGCCGGCCGCCGACGAGCAGATCGCCAAGGAAGCCCTGAAGATCCTGACCAAGCAGGGCCTGAAGATTCGCCTGGGCGCCCGCGTGACCGGCACCGACGTGAAGAAGAAGCAGGTCACTGTCAGCTTCACCGACGCCAACGGCGAGCAGAAGGAAGTCTTCGACAAGCTGATCGTCGCGGTCGGCCGTCGCCCGGTGACCACCGACCTGCTGGCCGCTGACAGCGGCGTCACCCTCGATGAGCGTGGCTACATCTACGTCGACGACCACTGCAAGACCAGCGTCCCTGGCGTCTACGCCATCGGTGACGTGGTACGTGGCGCCATGCTGGCTCACAAGGCCTCGGAAGAGGGCATCATGGTTGCCGAGCGCATCGCAGGCCACAAAGCCCAGATGAACTACGACCTGATCCCGTCCGTGATCTACACCCACCCGGAAATCGCATGGGTCGGCAAGACCGAGCAGTCCCTGAAGGCCGAAGGCGTCGAGATCAACGTCGGCACCTTCCCCTTCGCCGCCAGTGGCCGTGCCATGGCTGCCAATGACACTGCCGGCCTGGTCAAGGTCATCGCCGATGCCAAGACCGACCGCGTCCTGGGCGTCCACGTGATCGGCCCGAGCGCTGCCGAGCTGGTCCAGCAGGGCGCCATCGGCATGGAGTTCGGCACCAGTGCCGAAGACCTGGGCATGATGGTCTTCTCGCACCCGACCTTGTCCGAAGCGCTCCACGAAGCGGCCCTGGCCGTCAACGGTCACGCGATCCACATCGCCAACCGCAAGAAGCGCTGAGCACTATCCCCGGGGAGGGCGCGCGCGACCTTCCCGGGGCAGCAGAACCACGGTGGGCAGCCCGTCGTGAACGCCTCGGGTGTTCACCGCGGAACGCTCGCCGGACTGCCCCAGGGCAGTCACAGGTGGCGCGGCACCACGAATGCAGCGCCGAATGCGCAATACCCAAACGAAGACGGTAGACAAGCATGAATCTCCACGAATATCAGGGTAAGCAGCTGTTCGCTGAATACGGCCTGCCCGTATCCAAGGGCTTTGCCGTAGACACCCCGGAAGAAGCCGCTGAAGCCTGCGACAAGATCGGTGGCAGCGAATGGGTCGTGAAGGCCCAGGTCCACGCCGGTGGCCGCGGTAAAGCGGGCGGCGTGAAGCTGGTCAAGAGCAAGGAAGACGCCAAGGCCTTCGCCGCCAACTGGCTGGGCAAGCGCCTGGTGACCTACCAGACTGACGCCAATGGTCAGCCGGTCAGCAAGATCCTGGTCGAGTCCTGCACCGATATCGCCAAGGAACTGTACCTGGGCGCCGTGGTAGACCGTTCCAGCCGCCGCATCGTGTTCATGGCCTCCACCGAAGGTGGCGTGGACATCGAGAAAGTAGCCCACGAGACTCCCGAGAAGATCCTCAAGGCCACCATCGATCCGCTGGTTGGCGCTCAGCCCTACCAGGGTCGCGAGCTGGCCTTCCAACTGGGCCTGCAAGGCGACCAGATCAAGCAGTTCACCCACATCTTCGTGAACCTGGCCAAGCTGTTCCAGGACTACGACCTGGCCCTGCTGGAAGTGAACCCGCTGGTCATCAAGGCCGACGGCAACCTGCACTGCCTGGACGCCAAGATCAACATCGACAGCAACGCCATGTACCGTCAGCCCAAGCTGCGCGCCATGCACGACCCGTCCCAGGACGACGCTCGTGAAGCCCATGCGCAGAAGTGGGAACTGAACTACGTCGCGCTGGAAGGCAACATCGGCTGCATGGTCAACGGCGCTGGCCTGGCCATGGGCACCATGGACATCGTCAACCTGCACGGTGGCAAGCCTGCCAACTTCCTCGACGTCGGCGGCGGCGCAACCAAAGAGCGCGTCACCGAGGCCTTCAAGATCATCCTGTCCGACAGCAACGTCGCTGCCGTACTGGTGAACATCTTCGGCGGTATCGTTCGTTGCGACATGATTGCCGAAGGCATCATCGGTGCAGTGAAGGAAGTCGGCGTGAAGATCCCGGTGGTCGTCCGTCTGGAAGGCAACAACGCCGAGCTCGGCGCCAAGGTACTGGCCGAGAGCGGTCTGAACATCATCGCGGCGACCAGCCTGACCGACGCTGCCCAGCAGGTCGTCAAGGCCGCGGAGGGTAAGTAATGAGCGTCCTGATCAATAAAGACACCAAAGTAATCTGCCAGGGCTTCACCGGCTCGCAGGGTACCTTCCACTCCGAACAAGCCATCGCCTACGGCACCAAGATGGTTGGCGGCGTGACCCCCGGCAAGGGCGGCACCACCCACCTCGGCCTGCCGGTGTTCAACACCGTCAAGGAAGCCGTGGAAGCCACCGGCGCCGATGCTTCGGTGATCTACGTTCCGGCCCCGTTCTGCAAGGACTCCATCCTTGAAGCAGCCTTCGGCGGCATCAAGCTGATCGTCTGCATCACCGAAGGCATCCCGACCATCGACATGCTGGAAGCCAAGGTCAAGTGCGACGAACTGGGCGTACGCCTGATCGGCCCGAACTGCCCCGGCGTCATCACCCCCGGCGAGTGCAAGATCGGCATCATGCCCGGTCACATCCACCTGCCGGGCAAGGTCGGCATCGTGTCCCGTTCGGGCACCCTGACCTATGAAGCCGTGAAGCAGACCACCGACGCCGGTTTCGGCCAGTCCACCTGCGTGGGCATCGGTGGCGACCCGATCCCGGGCTCCAACTTCATCGACATCCTGAAGCTGTTCCAGGAAGACCCGAAGACCGAAGCGATCGTCATGATCGGTGAGATCGGCGGTTCCGCTGAAGAAGAAGCTGCTGCCTACATCAAGGCCAACGTGACCAAGCCGGTGGTGTCCTACATCGCTGGTGTCACCGCACCGCCCGGCAAGCGCATGGGCCACGCCGGCGCCATCATCTCCGGCGGCAAGGGCACTGCGGACGAGAAGTTCGCCGCCCTGCAGGACGCTGGTGTGAAGACCGTGCGTTCCCTGGCCGACATCGGCAAGGCCCTGGCCGAGCTGACTGGCTGGGAAGTCAAGAACGCCTGAGCGTGATTGACTGATGGCGAAGGCCACCCTCGGGTGGCCTTCGTTTTTTCTGTCGCAATGTAGCCATGGCGACAACCGATTACAGCAAGCCGACAGCCTGACCTGCATCAGTGCCGCAAAACCGTCGGATTCGCTAGGCTTGCGACCTTCCTGCGCATGAACCCCAAAAGGGGGAGGGCGCGCATTAGTAGTGGTTTGCCCCAAACGGGCGGATGACGGTTCCCCTCACCCAAAGGGAAGCCCCCTCGGAACAATGAATTTCGACTCGTGGTATCCCTCTCTATGACTCGTTTGAAAGGCTCGGACCTCCTGGCCCTCGGCTTCATGACATTTGCGCTCTTCCTGGGCGCCGGCAACATCATCTTCCCCCCCAGCGCCGGCATGGCGGCAGGCGAGAACGTCTGGTTCGCTGCGATGGGCTTTCTGCTGACCGGCGTCGGCCTGCCACTGCTGACCGTCATTGCCCTGGCGCGGGTAGGTGGCGGCATGGATCGCCTGACCTCGCCCCTGGGCAAGGTGGCAGGGCTTCTGTTGGCCATTGCCGTGTACCTGGCCATAGGGCCGCTGTTCGCGACGCCGCGTACCGCTGTCGTCTCCTTCGAAATGGGCGTTGCCCCCTTCACCGGTGACAACCCCACGGCGCTGGCCCTCTATTCCTTGGTCTATTTCGCCTTCGCGCTGTTCCTCGCGCTCAACCCCGGGCGGCTGGTGGACAGCATTGGCAAGTTCATCACCCCGGTGCTGTTGTCGGCACTTCTGGTCCTGGGCGGTGCGGCGCTGTTCGCACCGGCGGGCGACATCGGTGCCAGCAACGACGCCTACGCCAAGGCCCCCTTCGTCGAGGGCTTCCTGCAGGGCTACCTGACCATGGACACCCTGGGCGCGCTGGTATTCGGCATCGTGATCGCCACGGCGATCCACGACCGTGGCATCTCCGAGCCGCGCCTGGTCACCCGTTACTCGGTGATCGCCGGCAGCATCGCTGCAATCGGCCTTTCCCTGGTCTACCTCACGCTGTTCTACCTCGGCGCCACCAGCCAGGGCATTGCCGGCGAGGCGCAGAACGGTGTGCAGATTCTCACGGCCTATGTGCAGCACACCTTCGGGACCGCCGGTAGCCTGCTGCTGGCCCTGGTCATCACCCTGGCGTGCCTCACCACGGCCGTTGGCCTGCTTACGGCCTGTGGCGAGTTCTTCAGCGGCTTCCTGCCGTTCTCCTACCGCACGGTGGTCATCATCCTCGGCGTCTTTAGCCTGGTCGTCGCCAACCAGGGCCTGACACAGCTGATCAGCCTGTCGGTGCCGGTACTGGTAGGGCTCTACCCCCTGGCCATCGTGTTGGTTGCCTTGAGCCTGGCATCGAGCCTGTGGGTCGACGCCCGTCGGATCTTCATCCCCACCATGGGCGTCGCCTTGGTGTTCGGTGTGCTGGACGGTATCGGTGCAGCCGGCTTCAAGAGCTGGATACCTGGTTTCGTCGCGCAACTGCCGCTGGCAGATCAGAGCCTCGGCTGGTTGCTGCCGGTACTGGCAGTCCTTTTGGTCGCCGCTGTGCTGGATCGACTGCTGGGGGCCAAGGCACCACAAGTCGCCTGAGGTTCGTAGCCAAAAGAGACCGCCCACCGGGCGGTCTTTTCGTTTCCGGGGGCTTCAGAGCTTGCCTTCACAACCTCGCAGTGAGGTGCGCTCGAAGCGCTCTGGCAACCAGCTGGTGCGTTTCAGGGGCGGGCTCTCGAGTCCCTGGCGGGTGTCTCGCTCGTTACTGCCCTGTCGGGCGATCTCCTGGCGTGTCTCCAGGTTCTGGGCCACCGCGCCTGCCGAGCCGTGCGCATGGCCGAGCAGCGTAAAGCCGTTGGTCATCAATGCCAGTGCCGCCAGTGCGAGCAGGCGGCGCCTTGAGCGCTGCTGTTCCATGGCCACCTCAGCTTCGCCTTGCGGGGGGCGACAGGGGATGCGGATCGCTCAGCAACAGAGTCGGAACGGCCTGTGCCAGGCGTTCTCCCCAGCCGGCCTGCGGCAGCACCGGCCGCGCCTGGCTGAAGCTGCCGCTCAGCACCAGAACGATGGTCACCACGATGGCCCAGGCTGGCCAGCGCGCCGTTGCGTGCGTAAGTGAGCGGGGAGGGGGTCATGGCTGCGATCCGTCATCGGGTTGGGGTGACCCAGAATCGCCAATACGGATTCGATGGAAAAACGCTCCCTGAGCATTTCAACTATCGACATGGGCGATATCACCGCCACGAGCGTCAAATTTTATTGACGATGCTGGCGCAGTGTCATGCCAGCTCCGTCGTGGCAGGTTGCAATTTCCGTCCCGAATTTCAGGCGCTTCGGCAACACGAGCAGGCCTTGCGAAGCGGCGCTATTTCAAAGCGCGGAGGCTTGTGTTAAATAAATCGCACACAAGGTGCCTTACCCAAGCTTCAGGACAATTTCATGCCCCTACGCATCTGCATTCTGGAAACCGACATCCTTCGCCCTGAGCTCGTCGACGAGTACAAGGGCTACGGCAAGATGTTCGAACAGCTCTTCGCCAAGCAGCCCATCGAGGCCGAGTTCGTCACCTACAACGTGGTGGAAGGCCATTACCCGGCTGCCGGCGAGCGCTTCGATGCCTACCTGGTCACCGGCAGCAAGGCCGACTCCTTCGGCGACGATCCCTGGATCCAGACCCTGCGCACCTACCTGCTGGAGCGCTACAAGGCTGGCGACAAACTGCTCGGTATCTGCTTCGGCCACCAGTTGCTGGCCCTGCTGCTGGGCGGCAAGACCGAGCGCGCCACCCAAGGCTGGGGCGTTGGTACCCATGCTTATCGCGTCGAGAAACAGCCGGAGTGGATGAGTCCGGCGCTGGACGAGCTGACCCTGCTGATCAGCCACCAGGATCAGGTTACCCGCCTGCCTGAGAACGCCACCCTCATCGCCTCCAGCGAGTTCTGCCCCAATGCCGCCTACGCCATTGGCGAGCAGGTGCTGTGCTTCCAGGGGCACCCGGAGTTCGTTCACGACTACTCTCGTGCCTTGCTCAACATCCGCCAGCAGGCCCTGGGCGACCAGGTGTACGGCCAGGGCATCGCCAGCCTCGAGCGCGACCACCAGGGCACGGCAGTGGCCGAGTGGATGATGCGCTTCGTGGCCAAAGGCCGCAGCGCTGCCTGAGCCTCCTCTCGCGCACGCACACGAACCGATGCCCGCACCAGCGGGCATCGGTTTTTTCAGGCCTGGGAAAGGGCTAGAGCCAGCCGGAGCGCTTGAAGCTGGCGAACAGGGCCGTGCAGCCCGTGGCGATGAAGCCCAGCACGCCGAAGTAGCCGTAGTGCCAGGTCAGCTCCGGCATGTTCTGGAAGTTCATCCCATAGATGCCCGCCACGGCGGTGGGGAACGCCAGGATTGCTGCCCAGGCGGCGAACTTGCGCTGCACCACGCTCTGGCGCGAGGACTCCAGCAGCAAGCCGATCTCGATGGCGTGGTCCGCCATCTCCCGCAGACCGGTAAGGTCTTCCAGCAGGCGACTCACGTGGATGGCGATGTCGCGGAAGTAGGGGCGCATGTTCTTGTCGATGAAAGGGAAGTCCAGGCGCTGCAGCTCCTGGCAGATTTCCGCCAGCGGGCCGATGTAGCGGCGCAGGCGCAGCAGGTCGCGGCGCAGTCCCTGGATGTGCACCACATCGGCCTGGGTCAGCGGGCATTCCAGCACCCGCAGTTCCAGCGCTTCCAGATCGGCATGGTAGGTGTCGATCAGCGGCCGGTAGTTCTCGATCACGAAGGCCAGCAGCGCGTAGAGAACGAAGTCCTCGCCGTGCTCCAGCAGCAGCGGACGGGCCTCGCAACGCTGGCGGACCTGGGAGTAGGGCGCCGACTCGCCATAACGCGCGCTGATCACATAGCCGTTGCCGGCGAACAGCTGGGTTTCGATGAACACCAGCTGGCCGTTTTCCTTCACGGGGGAATAGAGCACCAGGAACAGCGCATCGCCGAAGGTTTCCAGCTTGGGGCGGGTGTGGCGCTGCAGGGCGTCTTCCAGCGCCAGTTCGTGCAGGCCGAACTGCCGCTGGAGCGTGGTCAGTTCCTCGGGGCCCGGGTCATGCAGGCCGATCCAGACGAAGTGGCCGGGCTTTCTCGCCCATTCGAGCCCCTCGTCGAGGCTGATGTTGGCAACGCGCTTGCCTTTGGAGTAGACGGCGGCAGCGACCACATGACCCATGTAAGTGTTCCTGTGCGACTGGAGAGTGGGGCGAGCTTAACCCGCCCGGCGCATCAGCGGGGCGCCACGTTGCCCAGGGCCACGTGGGCGCTATCAGTCGGTTGCCAGTTCGCGGTCCATGCCCTCGATGCAGTCGAGCATGCGCTGGCGGCACTCCTCCATCAGCGCGGGCATGTCGTCGAGTGTCAGGCCGGCCGTGGGGATGGCCGGCAGCGCACGGATCAGCACCCGGCCACTGTTCCAACTGTTCAGCCGCAGTTGACGGACGTAGTTGCTGACGCACACCGGGATGATCGGCACACCTGCATTGATGGCCATCTGGAACGCTCCGCGCTTGAACGGCAGCAGGCGCTCGCCCTGGTTGCGGGTGCCTTCGGGGAAGACCCAGATGGAGGTGTCGCGATTGCGCAGCGTTTCGGTGGTGGTGACCATCGCGTCGCGGGCGCGGCGGGCGTTGCCCCGGTCGATCAGCACGTTGCCGGCCAGCCAGTAGAGTTGGCCGAAGAAGGGAATCCACTTCAGGCTCTTCTTGCCGATGCTGACGGTACGTGGCGGTACCACCCGGCCCAGCACGTAGAGGTCGAAGTTGGACTGGTGGTTGGCGATGATCACGCAGGGGTGGTCCCGGGTCAGCGTGCTGACCTCGGCCTTGAGCTTCAAGCGCATGATGCACAGGCCTGGCAGCCCGTAGAGGCGAGCGCACAGGCGGCTGTTGTCGGGGTTGAACGGGCGGCACAGGCCCAGCAGCAGACCGGCGACGCCGGCGATGATGAAATGCACGCCCATCAGGACCATGCGCAGGAGAAAAAGCATCGGGCTCGCTCGATCAGGTAAAAGGCGCGCAGTGTACGGGTGTGCACTTTTGCCTGCAATCGCAGGTCACCGGGGTCAATGGCCGCGCCCCGGCGTGGGCAGCTCGGGCTCCAGTGCGCTGTATTCCCGCACCAGCCGAGCCACCGTGCCGTCGTCCATCACTTCGCCCAGCGCGGTATTGAAGTGCTGGATGAAATCGGCCCGGTACGGATAGGCCTCGGTGTTCAGGCGGGAGAACCCCAGGTGGCCATGCTCGGTGGACAGCGTCGGGCCCTCCACCAGGCGGCTGGCCTCGTCATGGCTCAGACTGCCGTCGCGGACCATGCGCTGCAGCTCCCAGAGGATCGACAGCCGGTCGTTGATGTACACGTCGGTGCGCTGGTGCAGCAGTTTCAGCAGGTTGGTGCGGTTGTCGCGGGCGTAGGACTGGTCGATCACCCCGGACTCCACCATGTCGCGGTAGCGCACGTCGTCCACCGTGACGAAGCCGCTGTTCAGGCCCACCCGCAACCCGGCATAGGCCCTGGGGAAGTCCTCGAAGTGGCGCTTGCCCGCCAGGCCCGGGCGGATGAACACCGCCAGGCGCTCCTCCAGGATCGGCCGGGAATATTCCATCCACGGCCGTTCTTCAGGCCTGTAGTAGGGCGGGTAGAGGGCGAAGGCGCTGCCCTTGGCGATCTCCGCCAGGCCACGGGGCCAGGGGAGGGGACGGATGGACACGTGGTACTCCGGCATGCGCTTGAACACGCTGCGCAGGATGTCGGTGTATAGGCCCCGGGCCTCGCCGTTCTCCTCGTAGCTGTAGGGCGGGTAGCCGGAATCGCAAAGGATGGTGACCTCGATGGGATCGGCCTCCGCGCGCCCCAGCAACAGGGCGCAGGCGAAGGCGAGGCGCAGGAGCATACGCATGGCGGCCTCCGGAAACGCCGCGCCAGGCGCGGCGCGTGGTCAGATCCTGAAGCGGCTGAGCAGGCGATCCTGCTGGCCGACCTGGTCCACCATCACCGCGCATTGGCGCACCTGCTGCTCGGCGCCGCCGGCCACCTCGTGGCTGATGTCGCGGATGTTGGTGGTGTTGCGGTTGATCTCTTCGGTGGTGGCGCTCTGTTCCTCGGCCGCCGTGGCGATCTGCAGGTTCATGTCGTTGATGCGGTTGATGGCCTCGCGGATGCGCCCGAGCATGTCGTTGGCCGCGCCGGCGTCCTCTGCCGTGCGGCTCGCGGTGTCGCGGCTCTGCTGCATGCGTTGCTCGGCCTGGCGTACACCGGTCTGCAACTGGTCGATCATCTGGCGGATTTCCTGGGTCGACTGCTGGGTGCGGGAGGCCAGGGAGCGCACCTCGTCCGCCACCACGGCGAAGCCCCGCCCTGATTCGCCCGCCCGCGCCGCCTCGATGGCCGCGTTGAGGGCCAGCAGGTTGGTCTGGTCGGCGATGCTGGTGATCACCGAGAGGATCGACTCGATGTTCTGGCTCAGCTTGGCCAGCTCGTTGATGGCCTGGCCGGTGTCCTCCATCTCGTCGGCCAGCTGCTTGATCGCCTGGGTGGAGTTGGAAACCACCCCCACGCCATTCTCGGTCTCCTCGTTGGCCGCCAAGGCAGCCTGGGCTGCGGCCTGGGCGTTGCGCGCCACCTCCTCGGCAGTGGAGGCCATCTCCTGCATGGCGGTGGCCAACTGGTCCAGCTCCTGCAGCTGCACCTGCAGGCGGCTGGCGGCCTGCTCGGCTTCGTGGGAGGTGAGCTGGGTACTGCCGCGAACCTGGCGGGAGCTGCTCATCACGTCGGCGATCAGCGTCTGCAGGTTCTGCAGGAAGCCGTTGAACTCGCGGGACAGCACGGAAATCTCGTCATTGCCCTCGGCCGGCAGGCGCCGGGTCAGGTCGCCCTCGCCGCTGTTGATCTCGCGCAGCGAGGCGGCCAGGCCGTCCAGCGGGCGCAGCAGGCTCTTCACCAGCAGGCTGAGCACCACCAGGCTGATCACCACGCCCAGCACAGTGCCGATCACGGCGCGCCAGCTCAGGGCATTGGCCTCGGCCATCACCTTGTCCTGGTCGAGGACCACGCCGATGTACCAGTCCATCCCCTTGAGGTTGGGCAGCGGGGTGAAGGAGACGAGCAGCTTCTTGCCTCCGGCTTCCACCTCCTGCAGCTCCTTGCGCAGCGCCGGGCTCTTGCCGTCGAACAGCTCGCTGTAGGACTTGCCGTTCAGCTTGGTGTCCGGGTGGGAAATGATGTTGCCGTCGCGGCTCAGCAGGAAGGCATAGCCGGCGCCGTTGAAATCCAGGGTGTTGACGGCATCGGCCACGGTCTTCAGGCGGATGTCACCGCCCATCACACCGAGGAATTTGCCGGCATCGGTGATGCGCGCAACGGCAGAAATGAGGATCTCGCCTGTGGTGGAGTCGGTGTAGGGCTCGGTGAGCACGGCCTGGCTGCCGTTCTTGCCGACTGCGTACCAGGGGCGCTGGCGACCGTCCCAGTCCGGCTTGGGCTGCCAGGACGCATCGTTCTTGATCGGCTTGCCGTCTGCCTCCAGTGCACCGAATACCAGGATGAATTCGTTGCGCAGCATGGGCGAATCGAACACCCGTTGGGTCTGCTCGGGGCTGTATTGGCTGTCGACGTTCTGCGCCATGAGGTCCATCAGGCGGAGCTTGGCGTTGAGCCAGTTCTCGATCTGCCGGGCCAGTGCGTTGCTGCTTTCGGAAATGTTGGACTCGGTCTGGGCGCGCAGCGTCTCGCGGACCTGGCTCACCTGGGAGAGGGACAACAGCGCGGTGGTCAGGAACAGCACGGCGGCTGCGGCGAGGCTGACCTTGTGGACGATTCTCATTCGGGACTCCCCAAGCGGATGGAAGGCTGGCGGCTACCGTCCCTGACTGCCCCACGCATTAAAAGTAATACAGGTTTGCCAAGCTCACCTGTCAACGTGCCATCACCCGTCGGAAAATGAGCGGCGCTCCACAACCGCTCCGCTGAGCGAGCGCGACCCGCCGGCATGAAAAAGCCCGGCGCTGGGCCGGGCTTCGGGGGCTTGCCGGGGGCGCTTAGCCCAGGTGCTGCTTGTCCAGCTCGATGGCTTGGTCGAGGGTTTCCAGCAGTGCCTTGCGCACCTTCAGCTTGGTGTTGCGGTGGGCGGTCATGTTGATCTTCTTCAACTGCTGCGCGGCCGCCAGGGCGGTCGGCAGCAATGCTTCGGCCGGAACCACCTTGTCGAGGAAGCCGGCGTCCAGCGCGCCCTGCGGGTCGAACATCTCGCCGTTGATCACCGAGCGGTGGAAGGCGGACTTGCGCAGGCGGTCACGGGCCAGTTCGATGCCCACGTGGTGCATGGTCATGCCGATCTGCACCTCGTTCAGGCCGATGTTGAACGGCCCTTCGACGCCGATCCGGTAGTCGGCCGACAGCAGCAGGAAGGCACCCTTGGCTACGGCATGGCCAGGGCAGGCAACGATGATGGGGTAGGGGTGGGCCAGCATGCGGCGGGCCAGGGTGGAGCCGGCGGCGACCAGGTTCACCGCGTTCTGCGGGCCGGAGGTCATCACCTTCAGGTCATAGCCGCCGGAGAGGATGCCCGGCTGGCCGGTGAGGATGACGATGGCGCGGTCCTGCTCGGCGCGGTCCAGCGCGGCATTGAAGGCGGCGATCACATCCGGGGAGATGGCGTTCACCTTGCCGTTGGACAGGGTCAGGGTGGCGATGCCGTCTTCGAGTTGGTAGGAGATCAGCTCACTCATGGCGGGAGTCCTTGTTGTGGAATGCGGCAGACGTTACCCACGGGCGGTGGGCAGGTAAAGCGCTTTGGCTGACTGGCAAGTCAGCCACCATGCGGGCTTCAGCGCGTCCGCGAGGTTTTCTATCAGGCCGATACCCAAGACCAATTGGCCCCTGGCGCGCCCCTTCCCTAGGGTGGCAGCGTTCGCCATTCCAGGAGGTCTTATGGACAAGTGGATCAACCGCGCTGCCATCATCCTCGCGCTCATCCTGCTCGGTGGTTCCGTGCTGCTCGCCCAGAGTGCCACCCTGAAAAGCCCAATGGGCGTGCTGCTGCTGTTCGTGCTCGGCGTCGTGGTCTCGTTCGGCTTCGTGTTCTTCGGCAGCCTTAAATTCGATGACGCCCCGCACCGTGCTGATGCCGAATCCGGGCGTCGGCCATAAGCGCATGAAAATTCTCAAAAAAATATTTGCATTCCGGAAAACACTCCACTAAATTAGCGCACCTCGACGGGGCCAACGCCTCAGAGAGATTCCGGTGAGGTGTCCGAGCGGTTGAAGGAGCACGCCTGGAAAGTGTGTATACGGGAAACCGTATCGAGGGTTCGAATCCCTCCCTCACCGCCACTTTCCGATACAAGCAAACCCCTGATATTCCTAGTGAAGTCAGGGGTTTTTGCTTTTCTGGCTAGATGCGCTAGGACCATTTTTAGGGCCAAAACGCCGTTTTCCAGTCTGGATCAGGACGGTGCCTCCCTCTTTCTACGCGCCCCTCTGCTGGCACAGAATGCCTCGTTGCCATAAGCCAGGGTTGCAGGGATGCGCACCAACTACGTCCTCATCGATTACGAAAATGTCCAGGTCAATTCCCTGGAACTGCTCCAGCCTCCCCATTTCAAGGTCAAGGTCTTTCTCGGGCCAAACAATACGCGCTTGCCCGTCGAGTTGGCGTTAGGCATCCAGCGTCTGGGAGATCGCGCCGGTTACATCCAGCTTGGAACGCCTGGGCAGAACGCACTCGATTTCCATATCGCGTTCTACTTGGGACAACTGACTGTCCAAGAGCCTGACGCGTTCTTTCACGTGATTTCCCGGGACAAGGGTTTCGACCCTCTGATCAAGCACCTGAAGAACCAGGGGGTATTCGCGGCACGATCCGAGCTCATTGAAGCCATGCCGTGTTTCTGCGTGCCCAAGGCGGTTCCGGAGCCAGCGCCGAAATTGAAGCCCGTTTCTGCTCCACCCAAGGCCAAGGTCAATCCGGTGGATGAGGCGGAGGTGCGTGCGGTGATTGCCGACCTGATTGGCCGAAAGGGCTCTCGTCCCGGAACGGTGAAAACGTTGCTCAACACCATTCGTGCAAAGCTTGGAAAGCAGTCCGTCGAAGACATCCAGTCCATCTACAACGCCTTGCGAAAGCGTGGCCTGATCGTGGAGAAAGGCACGAAGGTCTCCTACGCCTTGCCCAAGAGCGCCTGAAGCGGGGCTCCGCTTTAAAGGTCTTTCGGGTTCGCCATGAGCCCTTCTGTTCCGCTCATCCCGGTCCTTACTGTCCCTGTGCTCCCTGGTCCTTTGTTGCGAGCATGCGTGCCCTGATCCAGCCTTGTGAGTCGGACCATGCAAGACCTGTCTGCCCAGTTTCCCGAGTTCCTGCTGCCCCGCTGCACGCTGCGACGGATCCATCCCCGTGACGTCGGGGCGATCTTCGCCGGGTTGTCCCACCCCCAGGTGATCGCCCACTACGGCGTGTCCTACGACAGCCTGGAGGCGACGGACGAGCAGATGCGCTGGTACGACTCGCTCCTTGAGGAGCGCCGAGGTATCTGGTGGGGCATCGCCTTGCCGGGGCAGGACGAGTTGGTGGGCGCCTGCGGTTTCAACGACTGGTCCCACGCCGACCGCAGCCTCGACATCGGCTACTGGCTGATGCCGGAGCACTGGGGCCAGGGGCTGATGCAGGCCTGCCTGCCCGCCATCCTCCGCTTCGCCCTGGCCACCCTCGGCGTGCACCGCATCCACGCCGATGTGGAGCCCGAGAACCCCGCCAGCGCCCGTCTGCTGGAGCGTCTTGGCTTCGTGCTCGAGGGCACCCTACGGGACGTGGAGTGCAAGGATGGCCGCTTCCTCAGCCTGCACCAGTACAGCCTGCTGGCCACCGACCCGGCAGGGCAGGCGTTGCTGGCTTCATCGCGTAGCCACTGACCCTCAGCGGCGCGTTGGGCTGCCTTTATAGGCATGGCGCTTCCACAGGGCCGGCCAGTCCTGCGCCCAGCAGCAGCCATGGTCGAAGCCGGGCATCTCGATCACCTGTGATGGCGTCCCGGTGGGGTTGGCCGCCTGGAAGCGTTGCGCCAGTTCGGCGGGCGTGACCGGGTCGCGGCTGCCGACCAGGTGGATCTGGGGCAGCGCCCGCAGTTCATCGTAGTGCCGTGCTGGGTTGTCCGAGGCGGTGAGGCGCGGGACGCGGTGCCAATCTGCCCAGGCGTCCGGGTCGAGGTTGCCGGCGACGGTGATGACCTGGCGCACATCCTCGCGTCGCGCCGCCACCAGCAGGGCGACGGCGGCCCCGCCGGAGTAGCCCACCAGCACCAGTTCCCTGGCCCCCAGGCTCGCCTTGAGGCGGTCCACGGCGTGGCTGGTGCCGGTCACCACGTCCGGGGCGAAGCGTGCCTCCGTCCAGTCCTGGGTCGTGCAGTGGCGGGTGCCCACGAACTGGCAGGGACGGGCCAGGTAGGCGGCGCTGCCGTCCGGCTGCGCCAGGGCCAGTTGCAGGGCGAGCGGGGTGAGCGGAGTCGGGTCGGCTGAGGGCAGGGTGGGGCTGAGCCAGGCCAGCCCGTCGCCTTCCAGGTAGACAGTCAGCACCCCGCCAGCGCCGCCTTGCCGTGGGTGGTAGCTGCGCAGCACGAAGCGCCCTGCGTCCAGGTCCTCGGCCACCCAGCCGTGCGCCTGCGCCAGCGCATCGGCGTGTTGGGCGCGCTTGGCCGGGGAGGGCACCGTGGCGCAGCCGGCCAGGGTGGCCAGCAGCACCATCAGGGCCAGGTGCGCCCGGGCGTTCATGGCGCAGGCCTGCTCAGAACATCCAGCGCAGTTGCACCGAGGCGGTCTGCCCGAGGAAGCCTTCCTTGTGGGTGGCGTCGTAGCGGCCGGTGATCTCGGTGCCAGTGGCGGTGGTGTAGGTCAGCCCGGCGCCGGCCCGCTGGCTCCAGGCCGACTGATGGGTGCCGTAGGTGACGAACGCCGCGTCCGGCGCGCCGGCGTAGGCGGAGGTGATGCTGGCGTCGCGGTTGTACAGGTCGTAGCCGGCGCCGAGGTTGGCGCTCACCTTGAGCTGGTCGCTCAGGGCATGGGTCAGGGTGCCGTCCACGCCGAGCACCAGGGCGTCGGTGCTGCGGGACTTCACCTGCAGGTCCAGGCCGCCGGCACCTTTCTCGCGATAGGCCTCGTCCTCGATCCAGGTGTAATCCAGGCGGATGGACGGGGCGAAGGTGGTGCTCGGCGCCAGGGCGAAGCGGCGGTCAACCGCCACCCCGGCGTGAGCGGTCTTGCTGGTGTAGTCGGACTTCGCGCTGAGGCCTGCCAGGTCGATCTGCCGGCGCCCGTCATTGTTCATGCGACCCCCGTCGAGCTGGAACGACAGATCGCTCTGGGCATCCAGCGCGTGGCGGCCGTAGAGGATGAGCTGGTAGCTGTCCACATCGGCGCTCTGCTTGGGGCCGCCGGAGTGGCTGGAGACGTCGGTCTTGGCGTAGGCGAAGGCCACGCCCAGGTCGGTGTCCGTCGAGAGGCTGCCATCGAGGCCGGCCACCAGCCCCTGGGTGTCGGCGCTGTAGCCGTTCACCCCGTTGCGGCTGTCCTGGCGGGAGTGGGTGGCGAAGGGCTTCAGCCAGAGGTGGCGGTCGCCCAGGAAGGCATCGCCTGACGACAGGCCGCGAGCGGTATCGATGCGCGACTGCACCACGGCGTTGACGCTGCCGAGGGTGTCGCGGGCCAGGGACAGGGAGTTGCCGGTCAGCAGCGGCAGGGTCTGCTCGACCCGGTCATTGACCTCACCGGCATCGCCGCTGCCGAGGATGCTGTTCAGCGCCTGGGCCAGCTCGGGCGAGTCGGTGCCACTGGCCAGCAGGGCGTCCCAGATCGAAGCGGCACCCCGTGCGCCGGGCTGGCTGGGGGAGACGGCCGCGCTGATGCTGGTCATGCCCGTGTCGCGCACCACCAGGTCCACCGCGTTGTTGCGGAACAACGCGGAGAAGGCATAGCGCAACGAGTTGTCGGTGACCTGCAGGCCGTTGTTGGTGACGCCGCCGTTGGCCGTCAGCACGTTGGTCAGGTCGCCGCCGGCGAAGGTGGGCTTCACGTCCACCGCGAAGGTGCCGCCGAGGTTGGCGCTGCCGCCCACTGCCAGGGTGCTGTAGCTGCCGCCGGCCGCGGCCAGCCCCAGGGTGCCGCTGGCGGTCTGGGTGAAGTTGCCGCCCACGCTGCTGGCAACGGCCGAACCGGTGGCGAGCGGGTTGGCGACCGTCGCGCCTTGCTTCAGGTACAGGCTGCCGGCGTTGTTCAGGTTGGCCAGGGTGCCGAGGGAAACGCCCCCCAGGAGGGTGCCCCCGGCCCGGTTGTCCACGTTCAGCGCAATGCCGTTGTCCACCTGCACGGCCGTGGCGGCGCTGGCGACGGTGCCGGTGTTCACCACGCTGCCGCCGCTGGCCGAGGTCACGCGGATGCCCACGCCGGTGGTGGTGAGGATGCCGCTGTTGCTGATGTCCACCGGCCCGCTGTTGGATTCGGCCAGCAGGCCGGTGAGGGCATTGATGCGCCCGGCGTTGAACAGGCTGATCGCGCCCTGGGCGCTGGCGGCCGCCATGCCCGCGTCATGGGCGGCATTGATGAGGCCGCTGGCGGTGTTGGTGAGGGTCACGGTGCCGGTGCCGTCGGTGTAGGCGCTGATGCCGTGGAAGTCCGGGCTGACCTGGGCCAGGTTGGGGTTGCGGTTGGCGGTGATGCTGCCGCTGTTGGTCACCCTCACATTGCCGCCGGTGCCGGCAGCCACCACCGCGTCGTAGTGGTCGGCTACCACGGTGCCGCTGTTGGTGATTTCCGCACCGCCGTTGGCGGACCAGGCGATCAGGCCCTGCCGGGTGGTGGAGCGCACGCTGCCCTGGTTGTCGATGCGTGCGGTGCCCTGGTAGTTGATGGCCCGGGCGCTGGCCTGGAACGCATGGACCGTGCCCAGGTTGGAGATGCCCACATCCACCGGCGCAAGGCTGGCCGAGCCGCCATCGGCGTACAGGCCGCGGCCGTTGGCGACCGTCACCTGCCCACGGTTGATCACCGATACCGGGCCATTGTTGGAGGTGGCGGTGATGCCGTCCGAGTTGGCGCCGTAGCTGGTGACGGTGGCGGCGCTGTCCACGCGGATTTCATTGCGGGTGGACGTGTCGTTGCTCTCCGAGCGCAGCCAGACCGCGCCGAACGGGCCGGCCGAGGTGATGCTGACGCCGGAGCCGATCAGCAGGTTGGCGTTCCAGCCCGCCTGGCTGGAGTACATGTACACCGCCGGGTAGTCGCTGCGGTTCAGCACGGTGGTGCCATCGATGGTCAGGCTCTGGGTGAAGGGGCCGGTGGCCGAGGGGTTGCTCAGCACCGCCACCGAGTTGGCCGTCACGTCGGTGACGGTCAGCGAGGAGGCTCCCGCGTTGCCCTGCATCTGGATGTCGGTCGGGCCGCATTGCAGCGAGGCCACGTTGCCGGACGTGGTACAGCCGGTCAGCGGCGGTGGCAGGGCGAAGGCGGAAGAGGCGCCGAGCAGGAGCGAAGCCTGGGCGATGTGTTGGGCAAGGCGACGGAGCGGAAAGGCGGTGGTGGTCAGCCGCATGGTGACGTCCCTGTTCAGGTGGTCGTATGGCGGGCACACCAGTGGCCCGCGGTCATGAAGGTCCCGGATGCCAGCGCGATGCCCCGGTCGCTGTACCCGATGCCCCATGCCGCTGCCGGACGGATCGTCGAATGGGTTTACATTCGTGTCCTGTCTTCTGTGGCAATAGATATAACCCTATTTTCTTTGTAAGAAAATTCCTTGATGGCATGTTGCCTTTGGGTGAATCTGCCTCATCACCCGGATGATGAGTGCAGCCGACATGAAGTCTTCCCTGTGGCTGGCGCCGCTGGCCTTCCTGGCCACGCTGGCCCTGGCACAACCCACCACTCCCTCTCCCGATGACGACGAGATCGCGCGCCGGCTGATCGAGGCGTCCATCGCCCGCTATGCGGGGAGCTGCCCCTGTCCCTACAGCACCGCCCGCAACGGCAGCCGCTGCGGGCGGCGCAGTGCCCATGACCGGCCGGGCGGCGAGGCACCCTTGTGCTTTCGCGAGGACGTCAGCGACGAGGCCATCGCCCGCTACCGCGCGCGCATGGCCCAGGAGTGACGATCCGGGGGATCAGGGTGGCCCGTACTGGATGCTGGCGCACCCGCTGGACAGCAGTAATTCGCCGTCATCGGCCTCGAACGCGGTGATGGTCCGGGTCTTGTCGACGGTGACGGAGATGATGCAGCGGTTGGGGTGGTGCACGTTGTCCCAGTAGTGGGTGGTGACCAGGGCATTGCCCTGCTGCTCCGTCGAGCTGCCCACCACTTCGCTGCGGTAGTAGGAGGTGTCGGTGGTCCAGCGCATCACCACCTGGCCATCGGCGAGGGGCGTCATCTCGTCGGGGCGGCCGAAGTAGCTGATGGCGTCTTCGGCCGGGCGCCCCATCCATTGGTTGCGGGCCAGTATCTCGGGGAGCGTGTCCATCTGGATGCAGCCGGACAGGGCGGCGGGCAGGGCGAACAGGGCGAGCAGGGCGCGTAGGGTCATGGGGGCCGTCTCCTCAGCGCTTGGGCGGGTTGCCGAGCAGGATGTCGAGGTCGCGCATCACCCCGTCGGTGCCGTTGCGCACCGCGCCGGGTGCCTGGTCATAGGCTGCTGGGGTCGTGAGCCCCCAGATCTGTGTACGGGTGACCTGGGCCAGCACGTCCGCCGTGGTGTTGCCGATCCGCAGCATGGCGTTGCCTTCGCGGTTCTGCGCGTCGCAGGCGAAGGTGTAGGCGCGGTCGACCCAGCTCTGTGGCACCGGTTTCCAGCCCTGCGGCGAGGCCAGGTTGGAGGGGGTGTTGGAGCGCATGTAGGCGGTGATGCCGTCGAACTTCACCAGGCGCTGGCGGCACTGGAACTGCATGCTGTAGTGCACGAAGTTCGGCGCCTCGGCGGACTCGAGCACCTGCACGACCCCGACGCTTCGCGGGGCCTCCGTTTCGCCCGAGCCCCGGCGCTGCTCGGCCACCGACAGGGCGTCGGCATAGAACATGTCGCGCTCCGGTGAATCGCCCGTGCCGAATATCACCCACCAGTCCGCGGCGAGGGCCGATTGCGGGGTCTGGGCCAGCAGGGCCAGCGTGGCGGCCCCGATCAGTCTGTTCCTGGTGTTCATGCGGTCTTCCCTGGTATGCCGGTCTGCGGCTCTGGGCGAACGGTAGCGAGCCTCCAGGGCGGCATGAATAGGGCGCATGGACTAGTGGCAGGGTGCTTGTTGGCGGACTGTGCGCCAGTGCGCAATGCGATGGGCCGGGGCCCTAAACGCAACACCCCCTGGAGTCGTGGACTCCAGGGGGTGTTGTCTGGCGCGGGAGCGGCTCAGCGCTCGAGCACGTAGGTTTCGCCCCAGATGGAATCGTCCTTGACCGGCTTGGCGTTGAGCTTGACCGGGCGGTACTGCAGGTTCGCCAGGGCCTTGCTCATCTTCATGTAGCCGTACTTGGACGGGTCGCTGGCGCTGCGGAACTCCTGCAGGCCGGTGGGGATGCGCACCATGTAGAGCGCCGAGAGCTGGCAGTCGAGCTTGTCATTGGCCACGCGCCGGCAGTCGCTTTGCTCGAAGCCGATGTTGGGGGCCTCCGGGTAGAAGCCGTCCACCAGCACCGCCTCGCCTGGGGCCACCTCGAAGGTGGCGAAGGGTTTCTTCAGGTCGCTGTAGGCCTCGATGCTGGCCACCTTGCGTTCCTTGATGTCCGCCACCCAGCCACCCGCCGAGGTCTGCCGGGTGACGTCGTAGGCGTTGTTGCCCCAGCTCACGCATTCGCCGCTGACCACTCGTACGGCTGCGCAATAGCTCTGGTTCACCGTCTCGGTCTGGTACTGCGGGTCCTGCCAGCGCTGGCCCCGGTCGAACTCGCTGAATGCCTTCTCCACCAGCGTCACCAGGCCCAGGGGGGAGGGGGTGATGTCGCGATTGGCCTGGGGGTTGGGCGCGGTGGTGCGCGGAGAGTTGTAGACGCTGCCCATCAGGTCGTACTGGCCGGGTTCGACGATGTAGACCTGGTACAGGGTGCGGCCGAACACGGTCTGGTAGTGAGAGCCGTGCACGCCGATCTTCTCGGCCTTCATGTTGTTGCCAACATGGAGCACCCGCTTGGGGTTGGCGCGGTTGCGCCATACGGCGGTGCCGGTACGCAGCTTCTCGAAGCGCACCGCGTCGTCATTGTTCTCGAAGTCGTACTGCTGGCTGTCGAGGTTGATGGTGGTGGTCACCACCACCGCCATGCCGGAGGCCAGCGCCGCCTCGAACAGGTCGTCGGTGGCGGCGTGCAGCTGGCGGGCCTGGCTGACCACTTCCTGTTCGTACTGACGCTGCTGGTCCATCAGCGACGGCGGCGCCACGCAGCCGCCGAGCAGGGCGAGCGAGAGGGCAAGGAGACTGAGGCAGGGGAGTCCGTTCTTCATGGGCGTTCCTTCTGGAGACGGGCCTGGAGGCCCACCGGGCTGAGCGGGCAGGGATCGAGGTCGCCGAGCATAGCGACGGTGCCCGTCACGGTACGCCAACCGGCTCACGCTTGGCGGTGGGCTAGTACATCCGTACTAGGCTCTGCACGAAAAGTACCTGCGCCCGGAGACTTCTCGTACAGACCCTGGGAAGGGTGCTCCCGGCAGGAGCCGGGAGCGGAGGGGGTCAGAGCGGTTGGATGGTGCCGAGGCGGTCGTTGATGACGTAGGTGCGATTGGCGCTGTCGACCACGGTGATCTCGGCGCCAGCCACGCCATCGCGATCCGCCACCGCGTAGATGGCGTAGGTGCCTGATACCGGATAGTCCTTGGCCTGCCCGGTGCGCTGATGCACCACGCGCACCTTGCCCGGCAGCACCAGGATGACTTCCTGGCCGGGCTGGCCATCGGTGTCGGCGAATGCGCCGTGGACGCTCCAGTTGGAGCCGGTACCGCCGGCGTAGGTGCTCAGCACGGCACCTTGCACACCGCCACTGACGACCAGCAGGTTGCTGGAGGAGCGTGCCACCAGCTCGTTGCCGATCACGCCATTCAGGTCCGCCGCGCCGATCACGCTGGTCATCCCGTCGGTGGGGAACTCGCGCCCGCTCTGCAGGTTGTAGTCGTACAGGCGCAGGCTGTTACCGGCGGTGTAGGCGAGGGTGGCGTACGGCATGCCCGCCAGGGTGTAGGCGCCCTGGTACTGCCAGGTGCCGCTGATGCCATCGGTGACAGCACGTTGGGTGCGGTTGGTGTCGGAGATGAGCACCAGGGCATTGCCGGTGCGGACGATCACTTCCTGGCCCGGCGTACCGTCCAGTTGCGCGGTGCCGGCCACGTCGAACAGCACGTTGCCCAGGGTGTACCGGTTCTGGGTGTTGTTCGGGTGGTTGATGATCACCACGTCCGGGCCGGCCTTGACGATCAGCTCGGCCCCGGGCTGGTTATCGGTGTTGGCCGCTGCCGCAAGGTTCCAGGTGACGTTGCCGAAGCTGTAGCTGCGCTCTAGAGCGCCACTGGCGTTGCGCACTTCCAGTACACCGGTGCCCCGGTACACATTTTCCAGGGTGCCGTCGCCATTGAGGTCCCAGCGGCCAAGCAGCTCTGCTGCGCTGACGTGGCCAATCAGTGCCTGGCTGCCCAGCAGCCCGAGTCCCGCCAGCAGTCGTTTTGCATGTGTATTCATCGTTCGTTCCTTGTCCTTGATGATTCGGTCAGCTTCTGCTGACCGGCTACCAGCGAAGCACAGGCCGCTGCTCGGCGAAATGCTGGCCCTCTGATTTCGCCAACTGGGACGCAGTCG
The DNA here is from genome assembly GCF_032621675.1 of Pseudomonas sp. zfem003. Lineage (NCBI taxonomy): Bacteria > Pseudomonadati > Pseudomonadota > Gammaproteobacteria > Pseudomonadales > Pseudomonadaceae > Pseudomonas > Pseudomonas sp. zfem003. The sequence goes on from NZ_JAVYJG010000007.1 coordinate 393,715, forward strand.
AAAGTGTCGCAGGGCTCAAGACCGCACACTCCAGGCCCGGATCCGCTCATAAGGACATGCATGAAACCGCTCTTCGCCCTCGCTCTTTCGCTGGCATGCGCCGCCGCCCAGGCCAGCCCCCAACCCTTGCCCGTCGACAGCCAGTGGAACGGCCAGACCCACGCCCAGCGCGCCGCCGCCTGGTGGCAGTGGGCGGTGGCCCAGCCGGCGCACCTGGACCCGCTGCGCGATACCACCGGTGCCCATTGCGCCCAGGGCCAGCAGGGGGACCTGTTCTTCCTCGCCGGTGGTTACGGCTCCAGCCATATCCAGCGCACGTGCGACGTGCCGGCCGGCAAGCACCTGTTCTTCCCGGTGATCAACATGGTCTTCTGGCGCGCCCGCCCGGATATGCCCCTGAGCTGCGAGCAGGTGCGCCAGGGTGCCGCATTGAACAACGACACGGCGCTGGAGCTGTTCGTCGAACTGGACGGCCAGCCGCTGGAGAACCCGGCCCAGTACCGCGTAGCCACCCAGGACTGCTTCGACCTCTACGCGCGCCTGCCGGCCGGAGCGCCGAAGCGTTTCGGCAACCCGGCCGCCACCGACGGCTATTGGATTCTCCTGCCGCCTTTGCCAGCAGGTACCCACAACCTCAAGTTCGGTGGGCGCTACAACCGCCCCGGCGCCGCCTACGGCAAGACGGTCCAGGACATCGAGTACCGCCTGCAGGTACGCTGAGCCGCCCCCCATTCAGTGCTGCAGGGATGCCGCCCGTCGTCCGACCGGTGGCTTCCATCCATACTCCCCGGCAGAGCTGCGCGCTGGGCGCTACCCTGAAAACCGATGCAGTCGATCGTTGTGTACAAGCCAAGCCGTGGCCGGCCCCTCGGGCCCGGTCACACCCGGAGCCCGCGTCCGTGGGCACGGGTGGGGCGGTGCCGCCAGGCGCCGCAGGTCGAGTCCCTCGACCCCAGCGTCACACTCATCCATCGCCAGAGAGGAGGTCTTGAACATGAGCACCACCTTCCACGATGACGTCAGCAGCAATGTCTTGCGCCGTATGAAAGAGGGCGGTTTCGATTTCGCCCGCGTTCACCCCATCGAGTTCTACGCCATCTTCCCCGATGAGGACCGGGCCCGGATGGCCGCACGCAATTTCCGTGGTGAATCGCTCAACGCCCAGGTCTCCCCACGGGATGACGGGGCCTGGCACCTGCAAGTGAGCAAGGTGATGTACGCCACCCACGCCGGCATCGGCGACTTCGAGCATGACCTGGAGGAGCTGGTGGTTCCCCTGGGCGGTGTACTCGATGGCTGGGGGGTCACCCAGGAGGTCCCGGCGCAGCCGCGCTGAGCCCTGTTTCCTTGCCCATGCCGGCCAACCTTCGGGTTGGCCGGTTTCGTTCTGGGGCTCTGGCTTGGGAGGTGGCTGGCTTTCAGGCCGGCTGATGATGGTTTTCTTGTTCCGGCTGTTGGTGGCTTTTAGAGTCCCCGACGCATTTTCCGGAGCAAGGAGCTGCCCGTGGACGGTTTTCTGGGTGGATATGTCACCCGTTGGTACGACGACCCTTTCAGCCTGGGGGCCTACAGCACGCTGTTGCCGGGCGGCTCCCCCGAGGACCGACGCACATTGGGCCAATGCCTGGGGAATCGTCTGGTACTGGCTGGTGAAGCCTGCAACCCGCATGCACCCGCGATGACCCATGGCGCCTGGGACGACGGCGTGCGGGCTGCTGGGCTGGCTCTGGCGGCTGGGGCTCGGCAGGTGATCGTAATCGGCGCCGGATGCGCCGGGCTTGCCGCCGCCAGGCGCCTGCGTGAGGCCGGCGTCGAATGCTGCGTGCTCGAAGGGCGTGAGCGCATCGGTGGGCGGACCTTCAGCCAATCGGTAGGCGGCGTGACGGTCGATCTGGGGGCCGCCTGGCTGCAGCAGTTTGCCCATAACGCCCTGGGCCGACTTGCCGAGCAGCAGGGGCGGGTGACGGTGGAGACCGACTTTGGGCACCCCCTTGCTGCCGCCCATGACGGAGCGCCGGGGGATATCGAGGCGGCCTGGCTGGCGCTGCTGCGCAATCTCGATCGTCGCCTGCCACTGGCAGAGGGGGTTGCGCGTTATCTCGCCGGGCTCGAAGCCGAGCAGGCGCGCGCCACACGTTTTGCACTGGATAGCCACCTGGTACAGGAAGCCTGCCTGCCGCTGGAGCAACTGTCGGTGGATGCGTTGGATGAGGAAGGCGTCGGCCATGGGGATCGCTTCCTGCCCGGCGGCTACAGTGCCCTGATCGCCTCGCTTGCCGAGGGTCTGGACATTCGCCTGGGGCAGCCGGTGAAACGGATCGACTGGTCCGGCCCGACCGTCCGGGTCAACGGCCTGGATGCTGACTTCTGCATCTGCACCGTACCGCTGGGCGTGCTGAAAACCCTGGACTTCGTACCCGCGCTGCCCGAACCCCAGCAGCGTGCCTTGGCCCACCTGGGCATGGGGCGCCTGGAGAAAGTGGTGTTGCAGTTCGAGCGACGCTGGTGGCCCGTTTCCCCCTCCGGCTATCTGCGTTGGTATGACGTGCCCAGCACATGGGGAGAGTGGCTCGACCTGACCGACCAGGCGGGCGTACCCACGGTAGTTGGACTGATTGCCGCCGATGCCGTGGAGCGGATCTACGTCGGTCGTAGTGACGAAGCGATCATTCACGACGCCTGCATCGCGCTGCACGCCTGGGCGCGGGCCATCCACTCGATACCGGCTCAGCGAGGGGCGTGAGCCTCCCGGCGGAACTGCCCGGGCGAGACGCCCTTCCAGCGCTTGAAGGCGTGGATGAAGTTGGACACCTCGCCGTAGCCCAGGCGCTCGGCGATCTCCTCCAGGCGCAGGGCGGTGGAGCGCAGCAGCTCCTCGGCCAGGGTGCCCAGCACCTCGTCCTGCAACTGGCGGAAGCTGGTGCCTTCGGCATCCAGGCGGCGCCTGAGGGTGCGCGAAGTCATGTGCAGCTGGGCGGCCAGGCTTTCCATGTCCACCCGTTGGCCTGGTCGACCCAGCAGCAGGTCGCGGATGCGGCTGGCGAAACCGTCGCGTTGGCGGCGGCGGTCCAGCAGGGCGCGGCACTGGGCCTCGCAATAGGCGGCCGCCTGGGGGTTGGCACCGGGCAGGGGCAGGTCCAGCAGGGCGCGGTCGAAGGTGATGCAGTTGTGCGCCGCGCCGAAGGTCGGCTCCACGCCCAGCAGCGCACGCCAGGGCGTGGTGTCGGCCGGAGCGGGGAGGGCGAAGCAGGCTCGGCGCACCGGCAGGCCGCCGCCGGCCAGGTCACGGTGCACGCTGAGCGCGCCGGATACGTCGCGTTCCAGCACGAAGCCGCGCAGGTCCTCGGGAAGCGACGAGGGGATCAGGTGCAGCTGTGCTTCGTCCCCCACCTCGTCGATACGCAGGCCATGGAAGGCATAGGTCAGGTCCTGGTAGCGCAGGCCCAGCTCCACCGCGCTGCGGTAGGTGCTGCTGCTGAGCAGCGCATAGCCCCAGATGCCGTAGGTGTTCAGGCGGTAGCGCCGGCCGGCGTCGAGGCCGATGCCCGGACGATCCCCCAGCCCCCGGGCGATGTTGCGCAGCAGGCTCAGCTCCTGGGCCGCGTTCACCTCCGAGCCGGGGTCGCCCAGCAGCTGCCAGTCGAGCCCGGTACCGGCCAGGCAGTGCTCCAGGCTCAGGCCGTGGTCGAGGCCGAACTGGATCATCAGCTGCACGCTGGTGGCGCTGCGACGGTGGGATGTGGGAGCAGGGCAGGTCATGGTGGCTTGAGCAGGTTGTCCGGAACTCACAATCAGGTGTCCGACTATGCCATAACCCGAACCCGGGGGCGGAACTAGGATGCATGCAGCCTCGCGGACAGGACCTGCCGCGCGGTTCCAGCCAACGGGAGATAACAATGACCAACACTTCCCCGAGTGGCGCGCCCCTGCGCGTGCTCATCATTGGCGCCGGTTTCGGTGGCATCGGCCTGGCGATCCAGCTGTTGAAGGCGGGCATCCGCGATTTCCAGATCCTGGAAAAAGGCGATGACGTCGGCGGCACCTGGCGCGACAACAGCTACCCCGGCGCCGCCTGCGACGTGCCTTCGCACCTGTATTCCTATTCCTTCGAGCCCAAGGCCGACTGGTCGCGCAAGTTCGCGCCCCAGGCCGAGATCTTTGCCTACCAGCGCCACTGCGCCGACAAGTACGGCCTGCGACCCCACATCCGCTTCGGCTGTGAAGTGGCCGAGGCAACCTTCGACGAAGGCGACGGCACCTGGCAGGTGCGCAGCGCCGCTGGCGAGACCTTCCGTGCCCGCGCCCTGGTAAGTGCCTGCGGCCAGCTGAATCGTCCGGCCTGGCCCAAGGTGCCGGGGCTGGAACGCTTCCGGGGGGCGTTGTTCCACTCCGCCCGCTGGGACCACGGCTACTCCCTGGAAGGCAAGCGGGTGGCGGTGATCGGCACCGGCGCCAGTGCCATCCAGTTCGTCCCGCAGATCGCCCCCAAGGTTGCCCGGCTGAGCCTGTTCCAGCGCTCGGCGGCCTATGTGATCCACAAGCCCGACCGCGCCTACCGGCCCTGGGAGCTGGCGCTGATGCGTCGCCTGCCGGCTTTGCAGAAGGTCGACCGGCTGCTCAAGTACGTGCAGCACGAGTCACGGGTGCTGGCCTTCTCGGTGTTCCCGCCGCTGATGAAACTGATGCGGGCACGCTTCCACCGGCACCTCGCACGCGGCATCGCCGACCCCGTGCTGCGCCAGCGCCTGGTGCCGGACTACCCCCTGGGCTGCAAGCGCATCCTCATCTCCAACGACTTCTACCCGGCCCTGGATCGCGACAACGTCGAAGTGGTGGACTGCGGCATCAGCGAAGTCACCGAGGATGCCGTGATCGCCCGTGACGGCCGGCGCATCGAGGTGGACGCCATCATCCTCGGCACCGGCTTCACCGCCACCGACTTCCTCGCCCCGATGACCCTGCGTGGGCGTGGCGGACGCGACCTCAACGAAGCCTGGCGCGACGGCGCCGAGGCCTTCCTCGGCATCAGCGTCAGCGGCTTCCCCAACCTGTTCATGCTCTACGGGCCGAACACCAACCTCGGGCACAACTCCATCCTCTACATGCTGGAAAGCCAGTTCTGCTATGTGCTCGACGGCATCCGAGCCCTCGATGGCCTGCGCTACCTGGACCTCAAGCCCGACGTGCAGCACCGCTTCAACCAGCGCCTGCAGCAGGCCGTGCGCCACACCGTGTGGGAGCAGGGTTGCCAGAGCTGGTACAAGACCGCCGATGGGCGCAACACCAACAACTGGCCCGGTTTCACCTTCACCTACCGCCGGCAGACCCGCCGCCTGGAGCTGGAACACTATGACTGCGTCCGTTGACTTCACCGCCCCCGAGCCCGGTCAGGCGGCCCTGCGCGGCATCCTGCGGGGTGCCCTGGCGCTGCTGTTCCGCGGGTTGATGCGCCCGCCGCTGCCGGTCCCGCTGCAGCGCGCCATTCTGCGCGGGCTCACCGCCAGCACCCTGGCGCCCCGGGGCGTCACCCGCGAGGCGGCGCAGCTCGCCGGCCGACCCTGCGAATGGCACCGCCCACCGGGCGGTGGCGACGCCGTGCTGCTGTACCTGCACGGTGGCGCCTTCATCACCGGCTCGCCCGCCACCCACCGCGCCATCGCCGGCAACCTGGCCAAGCGCGCCGGAATCGACGTCTGCGCGCTGGACTACCGCCTGGCACCGGAACACCCGTTCCCCGCCGGCCGGGACGACGCCGTGGCGGCCTACCGGGCCCTGCTGGAGAGCGGCCATGCCGCCTCGCGAATCGTCATCGGCGGCGACTCCGCCGGCGGCAACCTCACCCTGGTCACCGCCCTGCGCCTGCGCCAGCTCGGCCTGCCGGCACCGGCCGCCCTGGTGTGCTACTCGCCGGTCACTGACCTCAGCGGCAACGCCCTGCACCAGCCACCGGCCGGCGACCCGCTGATCCACCCGAAGTGGATGGAGCTGGCCGCCGACCTCTATTGCCCACCGGGCATGGAGCGCCGGGACCCGGCCCTGTCGCCGCTGTTCGATGACCTCGGGTACCTGCCGCCGCTGCTGGTGCAGGTGGCCGAGGATGAGCTGCTGCGCGACGACAGCCTGCGCCTGGTGGCCAGGCTCCGCGAGGCGGGTGGCTGGGTCCGCCTGGAGCGCTACCCTGGGCTCTGGCATGTGTTCCAGGCCCACGCCGGCCTGCTGCGCAGCGCCGATGAGGCCCTGGCGAGCACCGCCGGGTTCATCCGCCACTGGCTCGACCACCCGCAGGAGGGCTGAGATGACCACCCTCCTCATCACCGGCGCAGCCTCCGGCATCGGCGCCGCCACCGCCCGGCTGTTCCACGAGCGCGGCTGGCAGGTGGGCCTGCTGGACCGCGACGCCGAGGCCCTCGCCACCCAGGCCGCGGCCCTTGGCAACGCCTGGCACCGCGCGCTGGACGTGACCGACCTGGGCGCCGTGCAGCAGGCCCTGGCCGACTTCTGCGGGCAGCACGGCGGGCAGCTGCGCCTGCTGTTCAACTGCGCCGGCATCTTGCGCTTCGGCTACTTCGAGCAGATCGACGTGGCCGAGCACGCGCGCATCCTCGCCATCAACGTGCAGGGCGTAGTGCAGATGACCCACGCCGCCTTTCCCTACCTCAAGGCCACGCCGGGCGCGCAGGTCATCAACATGGGGTCGGCGTCGGGGGTCTACGGCACGCCGCACATGGCCAGCTACTCCGCCTCCAAGTTCGCCGTGCGTGGCTTCACCGAGGCGCTGGAACTGGAGTGGCGGCGCCATGGCATCCGCGTCGGCGACCTGATGCCGCCGTTCGTGCGCACGCCCATGGTCAGCCGGCAGACCTTCGAGCCGCCGGCCCTGCGTCGCCTCGGCGTCAACCTCCAGGCCGAGGACGTGGCCGAAGCCTGCTGGCAACAGGCCCAGGGCGCGGCCGTGCACCGCCCCATCAGCGTCGCCTTCCGCCTGCTGTACCTGGCCGGGCAGCTCTCGCCGGCCTGGGTCAACCGCTGGGTCATGAAGGTGCTGAGCCGGGAGTGACGAATGGCCCGGCCGTGCCAGCTGGGGTAGGCTGGCCGGCCGCGCTCCGCGCCCGCAAGGATGCTGCCACGATGCCCTGGTTCGCCTACCTCTGCCTGTCCTGCTCCATGCTCCTGGTGGGGAGCAACATCGCCATCGGCAAGCTGGTGCTGGCTGAAGTCCCAGTGTTCCTGTTCGCCGGCCTGCGCTTTCTCATCGCCACCCTCGTGTTGCTGCCGGGCATGGGGCTGCACCGGGTGCGCCAGGGGCTGGACCGGCGCGCGGCGCGGGGTCTGTTCCTCCAGGCGTTCTTCGGCTGTTTCCTGTTCAGCCTCCTGATGCTCTACGGCGTGCAGCACACCAGCGCCACCAGTGCCGGGATCATCACCAGCGCCACGCCCTGCGTCGTTGCGCTGCTGGGCTGGGTTTGTCTGCGCGAACCCATTGGCAGGCGGGTGGCGCTGGCCATCGCCCTGGCCGCAGGCGGCATCGCCGTACTGAACCTGCCGGACGGCCGACAGCAGGGGCTGGGGTCCCTCTTGGGCAACCTGCTGGTGCTGGGGGCCGTGTTCGCCGAGGCGATCTTCGCCATCTATTCCCGTCGGCTGTCGCTTTCCCTGCACCCCTGGGCCATGGCCTTCGGGGTCAACCTCGCCGGTCTCGTGCTGTTCCTGCCCCTCGCCGTGCCCGAGGCAATGGCCCTGGATCTTCCCGCCGTATCCGCCACCACCTGGGCGTGGCTGGTGTTCTACGCGCTCAGTGCCAGCGTGCTGTCCTTCCTGCTCTGGTATCGCGGCGTGCGCGAGGTGGCGGCAGGCATCGCCGGCCTCTTCACCGGGTTGATGCCTGTTGGAGCGGCCATGGTCGGTATCAGCCTGCTGGGAGAAGGGCTGGAGGCCGGCCGCCTGCTGGGCATGACGCTGGTGCTGGTTGCCATCGCCCTGGGTGCCGGGCCGAGGAGGGCCTGAGCGTCCCCTCGACCGAGCCGGGGGCTTTGCCTCAGACTCCGCCGACGGAGGCAATCCCATGACCGATATCCTGATCCTCACCCACGCTGATTTCTGTTCCCCCGGCCACCTGGCCACCGTGCTGGAGCGCGAAGGCATCGCCTACAGCGTCCTGCGTGCCGACCATGGCGAGCTGGACGGCATCGACCTCGATCGGCCCCGGGCCGTCGCGGTGATGGGCGGCCCGATGAGCGTCAACGACCCGCTGCCCTGGATCGACACCGAGCTGGCCGCCTTGCGCCATTTCATCGCCCGCGACATCCCCATCATCGGCCACTGCCTGGGCGGCCAGTTGCTGGCCCGTGCCCTGGGGGCCGACGTGCACCGCATGCCCTACACCGAGATCGGCTGGCAGCCGCTGGAGCAACGCGCCGATGCCCAAGGCAGCCCCTGGACGGCGCACCTGCCGGCGGAGTTCCCGGTCTACCAGTGGCACAGCGACACCTTCGACCTGCCCGAAGGCGCGCGCTGGCTGTTCGACAGCCCCTGGTGCCCCAACCAGGGTTTCTCCTGGGGGGACAAGATCCTCGCCCTGCAGGGGCACCCGGAGATGACCGAGGAGCTGGTACGCCTCTGGCTCACCGACTGGGCCCACCTGCTGGACGAGACCCAGCCCAGCCAGCAACCCCGCCAGGTGATGCTGGATGACCTGCCCCGGCGCGTCGCCGAGCTGAACCAGGTGGCCGAGGGCTTCTACCGCCACTGGCTCGACCTGGCCTTCCCCGAACGCGCCTGATGCCCACGGGGCGGCTCGCCGCCCCGCTCCCTGCGACAGGGTGGCGCAGCCACCTTCCGTCCTCTCCCCGGGCAGCCCGGCGGGCGTGGCCTAGACTCCTTCCTGCCGCGCAAAAAGACGGAACGCAGCGGCGATCTCCACCGTCCTAGCTTCAAGCCGCCGCCAAACGGGGCGCGGCGTCCCGATCCGCTCCCAGGGCTGCACCGCTGTGGTGCAGGGAATTTTCGGCCTGGTTGCAACTGCTTGATCGGGAAGGATTTTCGTCGCTGGCACGGCGCTTGCGACGGCTCGGTGGTCGGTAGCGACAAGGAGTCCGGCATGGCCCGCACCTTTTATGACGAGATGTACGACGCGAGCGGCAATTGCCGTCCGCATTACCGGGAGTTCGCCCGCTGGTTGGCCGAAACCCCCGAAGAACTGCTTGCCCAGCGGCGGCGCGAAGCCGACCTGCTGTTCCACCGGGCCGGTATCACCTTCACCCTCTACGGGGACGAGCAGGGTACCGAGCGCCTGATTCCCTTCGACACCATCCCCCGCGCCATCCCCATGAGCGAATGGCGCGTGGTCGAGCGCGGCTGCATCCAGCGCGTCAAGGCGCTGAACCTGTTCCTCGCCGACCTCTACCACGAGCAACGCATCATCAAGGCCGGGATCATCCCCGCCGAGCAGGTGCTGGCCAACGAGGGCTACCAGATCGCCATGCAGGGCCTGGACCTGCACCGCGACATCTACGCCCACATCGCCGGGGTCGACCTGGTGCGTGACGGCGACGGCACCTACTACGTGCTGGAAGACAACCTGCGCACCCCCAGCGGCGTGAGCTACATGCTCGAAGACCGCAAGATGATGATGCGGCTGTTCCCCGAGCTGTTCGCCGCCCAGCGCGTCGCCCCCATCGACCACTACCCGAACCTGCTGCTGGAAACGCTCAAGAGCTCCAGCCCGCTGGACAACCCCAGCGTGGTGGTGCTGACCCCCGGCCGCTTCAACAGCGCCTACTTCGAGCACGCCTTCCTGGCGCGCGAGATGGGCGTCGAGCTGGTGGAAGGCGCCGACCTGTTCGTGCGTGACGACCGCGTGTTCATGCGCACCACCTCCGGCCCGCAGGCGGTGGACGTGATCTACCGCCGCCTGGACGACGCCTTCCTCGATCCCCTGGCCTTCAACCCCGAATCCATGCTTGGCGTACCCGGCCTGCTGGCGGCGTACCGCTCCGGCAACGTGGTGCTGGCCAACGCCATCGGCACTGGCGTCGCCGACGACAAGTCGGTGTACCCCTATGTCGGCGATATGATCCGCTTCTACCTCGACGAGGAGCCCATCCTGCGCAACGTGCCCACCTGGCAATGCCGCAAGCCGGAGGAACTGTCCCACGTCCTCGCCCACCTGCCCGAACTGGTGGTCAAGGAAACCCAGGGCTCCGGCGGCTACGGCATGCTCGTCGGGCCGGCCGCCACGGCGGCCGAGATCGAGGCGTTCCGCGAGCGCCTCAAGGCCCGTCCCGACGCCTACATCGCCCAGCCCACCCTGTGCCTGTCCACCTGCCCGACCTTCGTCGAGAAGGGCATCGCCCCGCGCCACATCGACCTGCGCCCCTTCGTGCTCTCCGGCCGTGAAACCCGGCTGGTGCCCGGCGGGCTGACCCGGGTGGCGCTGCGCGAGGGCTCCCTGGTCGTCAACTCGTCACAGGGCGGTGGTACCAAGGACACCTGGATCGTGGAGGACTGACCGTGCTGAGCCGTACTGCCTCCGACCTGTACTGGATGTCGCGCTACCTGGAGCGCGCCGAGAACCTCGCCCGCATGCTGGACGTCAGCTACTCGCTGTCGCTGATGCCCCAGGATGGCCGCGGCGACGGGCTGGAAGAACTGGCCATGCCGCTGCTGATCACCGGCACGCTGGACGCCTACCTGACCCGCCACGGGCAGCTGCACGCCGAGCGCATGCTGCACTTCTTCGCCCTCGATGCCGACAACCCGGCCAGCATCTACAGCTGCCTGCGTGCCGCGCGGACCAACGCCCACGCCGTGCGCGGGCGCATCACCGCCGACATGTGGGAGAACATCAACGCCACCTGGCTGGAGATGCGCGGCATCGCCGCCGAAGGCCTCGGCCGCTACGGCATCAAGCGTTTCTGCGACTGGGTGAAGGAGCGTTCCCACCTGTTCCGGGGGGCCACCTTCGGCACCATCATGCGTCACGACGCCTACCGCTTCATTCGCCTGGGCACCTTCATCGAACGGGCCGACAACACCCTGCGCCTGCTCGATGCCCGCTACGAAATGCTCGGCGAGGACGCCGAGCAGGTCAGCGACACCTCCGCCCGCGGCTACTACCAGTGGAGTGCGCTGCTGCGGGCGCTGTCCTCCTTCGAGGCCTACAACGAGGTCTACCGGGGCTCCCCGGGCACCCGCCAGGTCTCCGAGCTGCTGCTGCTGCGCCCCGACGTACCGCGCTCGCTGCGGGCCTGCATGGAGGAGCTGAACCTGATCCTCTCCGGGCTGCCCGGCGAGAACGGCCGCCCGGCCCAGCGGCTCGCCGCCGAGCTGGACGCCCGCCTGCGCTACACGAGCATCGACGAAATCCTCGGTGAGGGCCTGCACGGCTGGCTCACCGACTTCATCCTGCTGGTTCGCCAGCTGGCCAGAGCCATCCACAGTTCCTACCTGGAGGCCGTATGAAACTGTCCATCCGCCACGAAACCACCTATCGCTACGACGACCAGGTTCGCGCGAGCATCCAGTACCTGCGCCTGACCCCCCACGACAGCGAGCGACAGCACGTGCTGAGCTGGGAGCTGGACCTGCCGCGCCCGGTGCGCGCGCAGCTGGACCCGTACGGCAACATCCTCCACGTGCTGACCCTGGACGAGCCCCATGAGGCCATCGTCATCGGTGCCCGTGGCCAGGTGGAGATCGACGAGAGCCGCGAAGCCGAGCACGACCCCCAGTCCGCGCTGCCGTTCCTGCGCAGCACCCGGCTGACCGCAGCGGACGAGGCCCTGCGTGCCTTCGCCCACCAGCGCTGCCCGGCCAACACCGGGCGCGACGGGCTCATCACCCTGATGGAGGCCCTGCACGAACACATGCCCTACAAGGCCGGCGTCACCGCTGTCGACAGCACCGCTGCCGAAGCCTTCGCCGGGCGTGCCGGCGTCTGCCAGGACCACACCCACGCCTTCCTCGCCTGCGCCCGCAGCCTCGGCGTGCCGGCCCGCTTCGTCTCCGGCTACCTGTACCGCGACGGCGACAGCCAACTGGTCAGCCATGCCTGGGCGGAGGCCTGGCTGGAAGGGGCCTGGTATAGCTTCGACGTCACCAACCGGCTATCCCGTCCCGAACGCCACCTGAAGCTGGCGGTGGGGCTGGATTACCTCGACGCCTGCCCCGTGCGCGGGATGCGCCGGGGCGGCGGGGAGCAGATGCACGCGCGGGTCGACCTCGACCCGCCGCCGCTGCTGATGGTCCAGGAACAGCAGTAACGCGGTCCCCCGACGCTCCGCCGCACCCCGGCGTTTGACTGCCCGCCTGCCACCCGGCAGGCCACCAGCCGGGAATGCCGCCCGCACGCGGGCAGGGCGGGGCGCCTACAACAACAGGAGCCTGACATGACCTACTGCGTCGCCATGCACCTCGCCGATGGCCTGGTGTTCGTCTCCGATTCCCGCACCAACGCGGGCATCGACCACATCGCCACCTTCCGCAAGCTGTTCACCTTCGGCGTACCGGGCGAGCGGCTGATCGTGCTGCAGAGCGCCGGCAACCTGGCCACCTCGCAGTCGGTGGTCAACCTGCTCAAGCAGCGCCTGGGCAGCACCCTGGTGAACCTCGACAGCGTGCCGACCCTGTACGACGCCACCGCCCTGGTGGCCGAGACCATCCGCGAAGTGGTGGCCCGGGACGGCGCACCGCTGGCGGGCAACACCGACCTGACCTGCTCCTTCCTCGTCGGCGGGCAGATCGCCGGCCAGCCGCCGGCGCTGTACAGCATCTACCCCCAGGGCAACTTCATTCAGGCCACCGAAGACACCCCCTTCCTGCAACTGGGCGAGAGCAAGTACGGCAAGCCCATCCTCGACCGCAACCTCACCTACCGCACCGGCCTGGAAGAGGCCCTGCGTTGCGCCCTGGTGTCGTTCGACTCCACCATCCGAAGCAACCTCTCCGTCGGCATGCCGCTGGACCTCTTGGTCTATCACACCGACAGCCTCATCCACCCGGTGGGCTACCGCGTCACCGAAGACGACGAGTACTACCAGGGCATCCGCCGCGACTGGGCCGCCGGCCTGCACGAACTCCTCAGCCAACTGCCACCGCCGCCGGCGGACTACAACGTCTGATGAACGACACAAGGCCCACCCTGGGGTGAGCCTTGCGCGAGCGGAGCGGCTGCTTGCAGATGGCGTGTCGCCAGTCAGCGGCACGCCTTGTTGCGAGTGGGCGACCGCCCTCAACGGGGCGGGCTGTCCTGCAGGGGGATGGCCTGCAGCAGGGGCTGCTGCCGTTGCGCGCGGATGGCGATGACCACCAGCACCACCAGCACGCCGGCGAGGATCGCCGAGGAACCGACCGTGCCGAAGTCCAGGCCGCCCTTGGCGTGGGGTTTGGTGAGGACGTCGCCGAGGGTGGCGCCGAACGGGCGGGTGAGGACGAAGGCCAGCCAGAACAGCAGCACATGGGACAGACGGGTGAAGTAGTAGGCCAGGGCCACGGCGGCGATCAGGCTGCCGATTAGCAGGGCACCACCGGCGAAGCCGAGGCCGGAGTCGTCTGCCAGGTAATCGCCCAGGGCGGTGCCGAGGGTGTTGGAGACGAGGATGGCGATCCAGTAGAAGAGTTCGCCACGGCGGCTGTCGATGTGGTCCACCGACAGGGATTTCTCGCTGAACCGCCACACTGCCAGGACGCCGAGCAGCAGCGAGATGAGGATCGCCGAGCCACTGGCGTAGCCGAGGCCGAGGGTGCGGTCCATGAAGTCGGACATGGTGGTGCCAGCGGTGCTGGTGGTGAGGATCACCGTCCAGTACAGGGCCGGGTTGTAGGTGCGGGCGCGGAGCTGGGCGACCAGGGAGACGAGGAACAGGCTGATGAGGATCATCGAACTGATGGCGTAGCCGACGTCCAGCGTCATCGACAGCAGGTCGCCGGCGGTTTCGCCGAGTGTGGTGGCGCAGATCTTCATCACCCAGAAGGCCAGGGTGATCTGGGGGAGCTTGTTCATCGGCGTGGTGTCCTCACGAAGGGGCCTGCGGATGGCAGGGTGCGAGGTGATGCTGCGGGGCGTCGCGTCAAACGCGGGTCAAGCAATCCTGAAAAAAGCGTGAAGGGCGCTGGCTGGCAGGACGTCCTCGACAATTTGCCAAGGTTTAATTCACGAACTTTTGATATCGCGCTTTCTACTCTCGCTGGCGAATCGACAGGGACGATCCCTTCGCTGCGTGAGCCTACCGATGTTCAAGAACCTCTCCTTCCGCCCCGAAAGCCTGGCCCTGCTGGCGAGCGTGCTGCTGCTGGCGCTGTATAACTACCCCCTCTGGTCCCACCTCTCCAGCATCGTTCCGGCGGGTGCCGGTGGCATCGGCCTGCGGGTCGCCTTCGGGATCATGGTGCTGGCCGTGTTCAGCTTCGTGCTGGCATTGCTGTCGTTCCGCTGGGTATTCAAACCGGTGCTGATCGTGCTGTTCATGGTCAGCTCCGGGGTCGCCTATTTCATGGGCCAGTACGGCGTGATGATCGACGCCAACATGCTGCGCAACGTGGCCGAGACCGACATCAAGGAAGTGCACGGGCTGATGTCCCTGAGCCTGCTGCTGCACATCCTGCTGTTAGGCGTGCTGCCCAGCTGGCTGCTGTGGAAGGTGCCGGTGCGGCACCGCTCGCTGCGCCGCGAGCTGGTGGGCAAGGTGGTGCTGGCGGTGGGGTCGGTGGCGGTGCTGGGCGGGGTGGCGCTGGTCAATTACCAGGGCCTGGCCTCGCTGTTCCGCAACCACCACGAGTTGCGCCTGCTGGTGGTGCCGAGCAACTACCTGAATGCGTCCTTCGGCTACGTGCGCGAGCAACTGGCCACCGCCCAGGAGCCGCTGCGCAGCATCGCCACCGATGCCCGCAAGTCTTCTGCCTGGGTGGGGCACCAGCGCAAGTCCCTCACCGTGCTGGTGGTGGGCGAGAGCGCCCGGGCCGACAACTTCGGGGTGCTGGGCTACGCCCGTGACACCACGCCGAAGCTGCGTGCCGAGAGCGGTCTGCTGCGCTTTACCAATGTGCACTCCTGCGGGACCGAGACTGCCGTGTCGGTGCCTTGCATGTTCTCCAACCTCGGGCGGGCCGGCTATGACGCCACCCAGGCACGCACCCAGGAAGGCCTGCTGGACGTGCTCAAGCGCTCTGGTCTGACGGTGAGCTGGTGGGACAACCAGTCCGGCTGCAAGGGCGCCTGCGACCGCGTCGACCAAGTGGACCTGAGCCACCGCCAGGACCCTGACCTGTGCCGCGACGGCGAGTGCCGCGACGAGATCCTGCTGCGCGACCTGCAGGCCTACATCGACCAGCTCAGGGGCGACACCGTGCTGGTGCTGCACCAGGCCGGCAGCCATGGGCCGGAGTACTACAAGCGCTACCCGCAGGGGTTCGAGACCTTCACCCCGGTCTGCCGCAGCAACGCGCTGAACGACTGCAGCCAGGAGAGCATCGTCAATGCCTACGACAACACGCTGGTCTACACCGACCACGTGCTGGCGAGCCTGATCGATATCCTGCGCCGCAACCAGGATCGCCTCGACACCGCGATGATCTACCTCTCCGACCACGGCGAGTCCCTGGGCGAGTACAACCTGTTCCTCCACGGCACGCCCTATGTGCTGGCACCGGACCAGCAGAAGCATGTGCCGCTGCTGGCCTGGTTCTCCGACAGCTACACCCAGGACTTCGGCCTGGACACCGGCTGCCTGGCCAAGGACCGCGAGAAGCCGCTGAGCCAGGACAACCTGTTCCATTCCCTGCTCGGCCTGCTGCAGCTGCAGACCACGGCCTACAACGACGGGCTGGACCTGTTCGCCGGCTGCCGGGTCCGCCAGGCCGGTTCGACCCTGGCAGGCGCGGGGGCGTGACCGCGGCCTGCCGTGCACGGGCCGGTTGAGCCATGCCGGTCCCCAGCAAGCAGCCGCTGGAGCGGCGTATCGTCCTGGCCTTCGTGGTGATGACGCTGATCGTCAGCGGGCTGTTCTCCCTCGGCATCGTCGGCATCGTGCATTTCCTCGAGGAGAACCTGGTCTCCGA
This sequence comes from Pseudomonas sp. zfem003, assembly GCF_032621675.1. NCBI lineage: Bacteria > Pseudomonadati > Pseudomonadota > Gammaproteobacteria > Pseudomonadales > Pseudomonadaceae > Pseudomonas > Pseudomonas sp. zfem003. Next base: position 409,768 of record NZ_JAVYJG010000007.1, read on the forward strand.
GGAAATGAGCCGCGAACTGGATTTCGCCATGCGCCGCGAGGGAGGCTACGACCAGGCGGCGCGCATCGATGCCAGCACCCGCTTCTACAGTTCAGAGGGTGGCCACGGCAGCCTGCCGGCGCGTTTCATCGACCTGCCGGAAGGCTTTTCCGAATGGGTGACAGGTGACGAGGCCTACTACGTGTTCAAGCGTGCCCACGCCGACCACGTGGACATGCTGGTGGAGGAGCAGCACGAGTTCGAGGCTCGCGAGCACATGCTCTTCGCCGTGGTGGCCGCCGGGTTCGCCCTGAGCGTGCTGGGCGCCTGGGGCCTGGGCAGGCTGCTGGCGCGGCGGGTCATGTCGCCAGTGCGGCGCCTGGCCCGGCAGGTGCGTCACCGGGACCTGTTGCTGCCAGTGGCGCCACGCCTGGCGCCGGACTACCCCGACGACGAGGTGGGGCGGTTGGCAGCGGCCTTCGACGAGACCCTTGGGCAACTGCGCGAGACCCTGGAGCGCGAGCGGCTGTTCACCAGTGACGTGAGCCATGAGCTGCGCACCGGCCTGATGATCATCATCACCTCCTGCGAACTGCTGCAGGCCACCGAGCACCTGAGCCGCGCCGAGCGCGGTCAGGTGGCCCGCATTGCCCGTGCCAGTGGTGAGATGAACGACCTGGTGCAGACCTTCCTGCGCCTGGCGCGCAACCGTGAGGACGGTTGCCGCACCGGCGAGAGCGTGGCACTGGATGCGCTGGCGGCGGAGCAGGCACACCTCTGGGCACCGCAGTTCTCCGCCAAGGGCCTGGCCTTCGAGGTGGTGGAGGAGGCGCTGCCGGCTGGACGCTACGAGGCGCCCCTGCTAAGGACAGTGATGTCCAACCTGTTGCGTAATGCCCTGCACTACACCGAGAAGGGCCGCGTGCGCCTGGTGCTGGTGGCATCCGGTTTCCGCGTGGAAGACACCGGGGAGGGGATTGCCGAGGTTGAGCAGGAGCGCATCTTCCAGAGCTTCGTGCGGGGCGAGCGGGCGCGGGGCGAGGGGCTTGGCCTGGGGCTCTCCCTGGTGCGGCGTATCTGCGAGCAGCAGGGATGGCGGGTTGACGTCCATTCCGAACCTCGGCGAGGGAGTTGTTTCACTGTCAGTCTCGAGGGCTGATCCCGGTAACCGACAAGGAGGCCCATGGCCATGGCTGCATCCTGGAACCGCTACGGACGCGCGCTGTTCGCGGGCGTGGCGCTGGTGTTGCTGGTCGGCCTGTGCATTCCGGCCTGGCGGCATTTCTACCCCGTTACGGCAGGAGACGGCTGGGCCTTTGAGGTCGGGCTCTCGGAGCTGGAGAAGGTGAGCGCCCTGTTGCCTGATGGCGCGGGTGGCGCCTATGTCAGCGAGGAGCTGGAAGGTGGTCAGGGGCGCATCCTGCGCAGCCTCTCCGGTGGTGCCAGCCTGGAACTGGAAGACGGGTTGTCGAAGCCCGACGGCATGGTGCAGTACCGCGGTGGGATCGCCTTCAGCCAGGAGGAGGGCGAGCATCCGGTGCTGTGGATGGCGGGGGGCGCGGTGCACGAACTGTTCACCGCCATCAGCGTGGAGGGCCTGGCTACCGACGGCCACCACCTCTATGCCATCGAGGATCGCAATGGCGACGGGCGGCTGCTGCGCTACGCGCCCACCACCGGCGAGGTGAGCACCCTGCGCGATGGCCTGGAAGAGGGCGAGGGCGTGGCGGTGTGCCCGGACGGGCAGGTGTACTACTCCGAAAAGCAGAAAAGCATCGTCCATGCCCTGCGCCTGGAGCAGGCGAGCGACCCGGTGGTGCTCGACCAGCTGCGCCAGCCGGGCTACCTGCTGTGCAACGGCGAGGGGCTGTGGGTCAGCGAAGATGCCACCCACCAGGCGCGCCTGCTGCTCTGGGACCGCAAGAATGAACCGCGCGTGGTGCTGGATCACCTGCGCTCGGCGCAGACCCTGGTGGAAGTCGCTCCCGGCCGCTACCTGCTGGCCGAGCAGGGTCGCAATCGGGTGCTGGAACTGCGCCACGAGGGCTCTGCTGAAAAAAAGTAGTGGCCGACGAATTCTTCACGCAGGTGTGACATCGTTTTGACATTGCGGGCCCTAGTCTTGGCCCCAAGGATGCGGAAAAGGCGGCCTCCCTCTCCTGGGCCTCCGGCTCCTCTCCTGATCGCTGTTCCACCCCGTGTCCGGTGCCACACGGGACAACCGGACATGCTTCGAGCCGCCACCTCCTGGCGGCTCTTTTTTTGCGCGGTTCACTGCTGTCGTGCTGCCCAGCAGCCCCTGCAGAAGGGGGGCAGCCAGCTGGCTTCAGGGCTTGTCGTGGGGGCTCGGGGGCAGCTCGCACTGGCCGGCACAGCGCCGGCTGCCATCCGGGTGCGGCAGCCAGGCGAGGTGCGGACGGAGGCGGCGGAACAGGCCATAGCCGAACTTGAACAGCGGCCGCAGGGGCCGCCAGGCCAGCGGTGCGGCCCAGCGGTACAGGCCGGCGGCACGCCAGCTCCAGAGCGTGGCATCGACGCCCGTGTACCACTGCCCCGAGGCGCTGCGGGCGTGCAGGCGATCTCCCAGCTCCTGGCGGCTGAGGCCGGCTCCTTGTTCGTCGAAGTCGACGGCGCTGATGTCCACCAGGCGCAACCGTGCCGGGTCGGCGTGGCGCGCCAGCCAATGAGCCTCGCGGGCGCAGAGCGGGCAGGCGAGGTCGACGAAGAGGGTCAGCGGCAGGTCGGGTGTATTCATCATGGTGTCGCTCCTGGGGCGATCGCGACTCTGCACCCGTGCACTGGCCATGGCAAGCACCGACCGGCGCGTGCGGCTCAGTCGGTGAAGGTCACCGAGAACTGCGCGACGGCATCCACCACCCGGTGGGACTCGCTGCGGATCTCGCGGATCACTTCGCCGGCCTGGTTGGCGAGCTGGACCCCTTCCCGGGCGCGGTCCTGGGTGGTGCTCATGCTGCTCACCGCGCTGCGGGCCAGGTTCTGGTTCTGCTGCACCACGCTGTTGATCTCCACCGTGGCCTGGCTGGTGCGGGAGGCGAGCTGGCGCACCTCGTCGGCCACCACGGCGAAGCCACGGCCCTGCTCACCGGCGCGGGCAGCTTCGATGGCGGCGTTGAGGGCCAGCAGGTTGGTCTGGTCGGCGATGCCGCGAATGACCTGGACGATGCTGGTGATCTGCTCGGACTGCTTGTTCAGCCCCTCGATCTGGTCGGCGACCGTCCCCAGGTTGGTGGCGATCTCGGTGACCACATCGACGGTACGGGCCACGGTCTGTGTGCCCTGGGCGGCAGTGACGTCGGTCTCCATGGCGATGTCGTGGGCCAGTTGGGCGGCGGCGGCCTCGGCGTTGCGGCGTTCCACCTGGGCGGTGATGTCGCTGGCGAACTTGACCACGCCATAGAGGCGCCCGTTGGCGTCGTACAACGGGTTGTAGGTGGCGCGCAACCAGACCACGCGGCCGTCACGGGTGACCCGGCGATAGCGGTCGGAGAGGAATTCACCCTGGTTGAGGCGGGCCCAGAACTGCCGGTACTCATCACCCCGGGTGTCTTCGTCGACGCAGAACATGCGGTGGTGCTTGCCGAGGATGTCCTCCAGCCGGTAGCCCATGAGTTCGAGGAAGTTGCGGTTGGCGGATACCACCTCGCCGGCGAGGTTGAATTCGATCACCGCCATGGAGCGGCCGATGGCGTTGATGTAGCTCTCGTGGCGGTGCTCGGCCTCCACCTGGGCGGTGATGTCGGTGGCGATCTTCAGCACCTTGAGGGTGTGCCCGAAAGCGTCCTGGATCGGCATGTAGGTGGCTTCCAGCCAGATTTCGTGCCCGTCCCGAGCCCGTCGGGAGAAGCGGTCGCTGAAGCGCTCGCCTTTGCGCAGGCGCTCCCAGAACTGCTGATAGGCGCTGCTTTGCGCGACCTCGCGAGTGCAGAAAAGTCGGTGGTGCTGCCCGACCACCTCGTCGAGACGGTAGCCGACCACATCGAGGAAGGCCGGCGTTGCGTCCAGGATGATGCCGTCGGGGGTGAATTCGATCATGGCCATGGCTCGGCGGATCGAAGCGAGCTCAAGCGCTTCTGTGACCAAGCCTTCAGTGGGTTCCTTCTTGCGGTTGAGCCACATGCTGTCTTCTCCTTGGCGTTGCATACGCCGAGAAAAACTAGACGACGTCATGTCACTTTGCCTCAGCGAGAACGTCCTGCTGGGCCTTCAATGGCTCGTGTCGGTCATCACTGAAACCGTCAGTTGGGCTCCGATCAAATGATGGGGCTGGATTGACGGGCACGCTCGGCGAGGGAGGGCGGCCTGCATCAGGGTTGTACAAGCCTGCTCTCTGTATAGCTCTTGGGTGGCGTTTTTCCGGCGCCATTAAATTGCTGAATTGAGTTTCCGACCGGTGGTTGTCAGGGGGCTGCACGCCCCCTTGTTGCGGCTTCAGAGCTGGAAGCGCTGCACCACGCCGTTGAGGTCGATGGCCAGGCGCGACAGCTCCTGGCTGGCGGCGCTGGTCTGGTCGGCGCCGGCGGAGGTCTGCAGCGAGAGGTCGCGGATGTTCACCAGGTTGCGGTCCACTTCCCGTGCCACGTGGGCCTGCTCCTCGGAGGCGCTGGCGATCACCAGGTTGCGCTCGTTGATGGAGGAGATGGCCAGGGCGATCTCGTCCAGGGCGGCACCGGCGGCGCGGGCGACTTCCAGGGTGAAGTCGACCCGCTCGCGGCTGGACTGCATCGAGGTGACCGCCTGGCTGGTGCCCTGCTGGATGGTGTTGATCATCTGCTCGATTTCCTGGGTCGACTGCTGGGTGCGGTGGGCCAGGGCCCGTACTTCGTCAGCCACCACGGCGAAGCCGCGACCCTGCTCGCCCGCGCGGGCAGCCTCGATGGCGGCGTTGAGCGCCAGCAGGTTGGTCTGCTCGGCGATGGAGCGGATCACCGCCAGCACCTGGCTGATGTCGCGCACGTTGTCGGCCAGTTCTTCCACCTTGCTGGAGGTGTTGGCCACGTCCCCGGCGAGCTGGGCGATGGAGTTGACGGCCTGGCCCACCTGCTCACGGCCACTGCGAGCGGTGTGGTCGGCCTGCTTGGAGGCTTCCGAGGTGCTGACGGCGTTGCGCGCCACTTCTTCCACGGCGGTGGTCATCTCGTTGACGGCGGTGGCGGCCTGCTCGATCTCGGTGTTCTGCTGGTGCAGGCCGCGGGTGGAGTCCTCAGTCACCGCGTGCAGTTCTTCCGAGGCCGAGGCGAGTTGGCTGGAGGAGTCGGCGATGTGCTGGATGGTGCTGCGCAGGCTGGTCTGCATCTCTTGCAGGGAGCGCAGCAGGTGGGCCGGCTCGTCCTGGCCCTGGGCCTCGATGCGGTGGGTCAGGTTGCCGGAGGCGACCACGCGTGCCACGTCCACGGCCTGGGCCAGCGGGAGGATGATGCTGCGGGTGAAGATCACCGCCAGCAGGATGGTCAGCACCACGGCGATGGCGATCACCACGATCACCAGGGTCACGGCATTGTCGAAGGTGGCATCGCTTGCGGCGGAGGCGCGCTTGGCCCCTTCGCTGTTGATGCGGGCCAGCTCACCGAGGGCATTGGCCAGCTGTTCGGCGTAGTCACCGAGCTTTTGCTCCACGGTGTGGCGTGCCTCCTCGCTGTTGCCGGCCTGGGTTTGGGAGACGGTCAGGCGTGACTGCTCCATGTAGCGGTCCCTGGCGACCTTGTAGGCGTCATACAGCCGGCGCTCGTCGGGCGAGGCGATCATCGGCTCGTACCGGCGCTCGGCCGTCTCCAGGGCGCTCTCGGCCTTTTGCAGGCTGGTCAGGGTGGTTCCACGGAAGTCGCCCTGGACGATGGCGTAGCGCAAGGTCATGGCACGGATACGGGAGCTGGCGGCGCTCATGTCATTGACCGCCATGATCGAGGGCAGCCAGTTGGTGTCGACCTCGGCGCTCATGTCATCCATTCGGTTCATCTGGTACAGCGCAATCAGCCCCAGCAGTACCAGCAGCAGCCCCAGCGTCGAGAAGGCGAGAGCCGAGCGAAGGCCGATCCGTATTTGTCTAATCCACATGGTGTTTCCCCAGATAGTGCAAAGGTGGTGTGTCGGGCGACACGTTCTGGCCCCCTTCGGCCTGCTCTGTGGATGGAACGGATTTCAGTGAAGCGGCGGCTCCTTCTGCACAGGTTCCTGTGCTGCCGTCTGTGCGGCGGGGTAGCGGTGCCCGAGCGTCTGACAACTCTTCACAGAGCGCCTAGGGGTGTTGGTCTTGTGCGTAAAGCATATGAATTCGCCTTAATTTGTGCGACATATCTCACATTGTTTTACTGACATTTCCTGACGCTACTTCGCCTTTCCTTGACCCACGGCAGTGTTTGAGCAGGACCCGGCCAGCATGGTGCCTGGCCCTGCAGGGCGGGGCGCCTGCCCACGCGCCCGAAAAAAGCCAGGGGCAGGTCCGAGCCCGCTGTTTGAAATCCACCCCGCCCCGGACCACCCTTCATCCGCTGCCCAGAGAAGACCGAATGGACCACCCGATGAAAGAACCCCCTCCCCATGTCGAGGAGCCCCCTGGTGCGCCTCCCAAGCGCATTCGCACCGGCGGGCGCAGTGCCCGTGTGCTGGAGCAGGTCGTGGCCGCCGCGCGGGACGAGCTGCGTGAGCACGGCGCCGTGGCCTTTTCCATCCCGCGTGTGGCCAAGCGCGCCGGCGTTCACGTGGCCTCGGTGTACCGGCGCTGGCCGGACGTGAACGAACTGATCGCCTTCACCGCCAATCGCTACGTGGACCAGTTGGTGCCGGTGCCCGACAGCGGCTCGCTGATGGGGGACGTGAGCCTGCTGCTGCAGGGCACCCGCGCCTTCCTCTGCGATCCCCTCGGAGCCACCCTGGTGGGCCAGGCCTTCAGCCTGAGCGGGGAGGGCGCCAACCGCGCGTTGATCCGGCTGTACTGGAGCAAGCGCGCCGCCGCCCACCGGGCCGTCTTCGAACGTGCCGTGGCGCGGGGCGAACTGCTTGGGGAGGTCGATCCGGAAGTGGTGGTGGAGATGCTGGTGGGGCCGCTCTACATTCGCCACTTCCTCAGCCAGGGCGCCATCAGCGACGACTACCTGCGGACCCTGGCCGAGCGGGTGCTCGCGCCTCTGCTGGTGCCGCGCGGCTGAGCGGGGGAAGCGAGGCGGGGGGGCGCCTCGCCATGCTGCATGGCGCGGGGTTGAGCCTTAGCCCTCCCGCCCTTCCTCCTGGCGCAGGCCCTGGCTGAGGCCATCGCAACTGGTGGACCAGTCCGCCAGCCAGTCGGGCAGGGTGGGGGACTCAGCGGAAACGCCCAGCTCCTGCACGAACTCACCGGGGGCGACCGGCCCCTTGGGGCTGCGGAACAGGCCGCGCATGATCACCACGCCCAGCACCCGGCCGTCCTTGACGAAGCGGTGCTCCATGAAGGTCCACTTCTCGTCCCAGCCCAGCAGGCGGGTGTGGACCTCGAAGGCTTCGAACAGCCGCAGCTCGCGGCGGAACTTGCCCCAGATGTCGCCCACCACCGGCAGCGCACGGTGGCGCAGGGCGACCCGGAAGGCGCCGCTGCGCAGCACGAAGTCCATGCGCCCGACGTCGGCGAGGGTGAAGTAGCGGCCATTGTTGACGTGACGGTTGAAGTCCAGGTCCAGCGGCCAGACCCGCATGCGGATGACGGTGGTGTCGAGGCCGTGGACGGCTTTGCGCCAGGGGCGGCGGAGGAGCATCAGGAGCAGGCGGAACCAGAGATTCATGGCAGGTCGGACCGATTGGGGAAGACCCGCGCAATCTAGAGCCATGCCCCCTGTTCGGACAGGTGCGCAAATGACATATTCCATGCGAAACCTGCAAGAGCGCCGCCATGCACGTCACCCTGCTCGTCACCGACTACTGTTCTGCCGCCAGCACCTTCCTCGCCCTGGAGGTGCTGCGCGCTGCCAACCTGCTGGCTGAAGGCGAGCCGCCGTTCGAAGTGGTGAGCGTGTCCCTGGATGGCGGGGAGGTGACCACCCTCGGCGGGCATCGGGTCGCGGTGCAGGCGGCGCTGGGCAGCATCGAGCGGACCGACCTGGTGCTGGTGCCGGGCTTCATCTTCACCCTGCGCGAGGCCTTGCCCGGTTTCGACCGCTACGTGCCCTGGCTGCAGGCCCGGCATGCCGAAGGCGCGACGGTGGCCTCGATGTGCACGGCGGCCTTCCTGCTGGCGGAGGCGGGCTTGCTGGAAGGGCGGCGGGCCACCACCCATTGGGCCTTCGCCGGCCTGTTCCGGCGGCGCTACCCCGAGGTGTTGCTGGACGAGACGCTGATCCTCTGCGAGGACAGCAACGTGATGACCAGTGGCGGCGCCAGCGCGGCGATGGACCTGTTGCTGCACGTGGTCCGGCGCTTCGCCTCCCTGGAGCTGGCGCAGACCTGCGGCCGCTACCTGCTGATCGACAGCGTGCGCACCGGGCAGTCGGCCTACGTCATGTGGTCGACGCCCAAGGGACATGGGGACGCCAAGGTGCTGCAGGTGCAGAACTGGCTGGAGGCGCACTACACCGAGCCGGTGTTGATCGACGAACTGGCGCAGCGCTTCGGTTTCGGCACGCGCAACTTCAAGCGGCGCTTCAAGGAGGCCACCGGCTACTCGCCGCTGGCGTACCTGCAGACCCTGCGCCTGGAGCAGGCCAAGCACCTGCTGGAGACCACCCGCCTGAGCCTGGAGCGCATCACCTTCCAGGTGGGGTACGAGGACAGCAATTCATTCCGCCGGCTGTTCCAGCAGCGCATCGGCATGCCGCCGGCGGCCTACCGCAAGACCTTCCAGGTACGCGGCGTGCCGGCCTGACGGGCTCAGCCCTCGGTGCTGCGGATGAAGGCCGGCTCGTAGTCGCGACGGGCGCTGGAAACGTGCGGGTTGGGGTTCATCAGCGCCTGGCGGACCTTCTCGTAGTCCTCGTAGGGCAACCCGGCGCGGTTGAGCATCTCCAGGGAGAACTGCTTGATCTCGGCGTCGGTGTAGGGGCGCGGTTCCGGCTGGCTGGCACAACCGCTGAGGACGAGGGCCGCAAGGGCCAGCGCCAGGATGTGAGTGGGTTTCATGATGCCCCCGGGGCAGTGGTGACGGGATGCTGAGCAGGCTACCAATGCCCCCCGGAGGCGAAAAATCACCGTTGTAGATAATGAGTATTGCCTGGATCGCAAGGATATCCGGGGTTGCGAACCTGCCCCGGGGCCGTTAGCCTGCGCACCCCTGAAATTCATCGGATGATTGGATGTCTGCCATGTCCGCACCGGCCCTCAAGCGTTCCCTGGTGGATATCGCCCTGGAGCAGATCCGCCAGCGCATCGACGACGGCACCTGGCTGCTCGGCCAGCGCCTGCCGCCCGAACCCGAGCTGGCGGAGATCATCGGCATCAGCCGCAACACCGTGCGCGAAGCGGTGCGGGTGCTGACCTTCTCCGGCGTGCTGGAAGTGCGCCAGGGCGACGGCACCTACGTGCGCGCCTGCGCCGACCCGCTCTCCACCATGCAGGCCCTGGCCCGCAGCTCGGTGGAGCAGGCGCTGGAGGCGCGGGGCATGATCGAGATCGAAGCCTCGCGCCTGGCGGCCCTGCGTCGCACCGAGGCAGACCTCACCGCCCTGCGCGAAGCCCTGGCGGCCTCCGCCGCACGCTCCAGCTACGAAGACCTGCAGGACTACATCGACCACGACCTGGTGTTCCACCAGCGGGTGGTGGACAGCGCCCACAACCCGGTGCTGAGCGAGCTGTACCGCTACTTCTCCCAGGTCATCCGCGTGGGCCTGGAGCGCACCATTTCCGATCCCGACCGCGCGCAGCCGTGCTTCGACCTGCACCGCGAGTTACTGGACGCCATCGAACGACAAGACGCGGACGCCGCCGCTGCGGCCAACCGTGCGTTGCTGATCTGACGTTTGCCCTTTCCTGGAGTTGCCTTGCCATGCCTGCCCACGATTCCCCCTCCCACACGCCGCCGGCCTGCCCGCCGGAGGAACTGCTGATCGACGCCGAGGCCGACGACGAGCCCGCGCCCCCTGCCATCGCCGGAGGCGCCGCCCTGCTGCTGGTGGGGCTGGTGCTGGTGGCGCTGAACCTGCGCCCGGCGCTGTCCAGCCTGGCGCCGATGCTCAACATGGTGCGCGAGGCCACCGGGCTCTCCGCCTCCGGAGCCGGTCTGCTGACCACCCTGCCGGTGCTCTGCCTCGGCCTGTTCGCGCCGCTGGCGCCGATCCTGGCGCGGCGCCTGGGCAGCGAGCGCACGGTGCTGCTGATCCTCCTCGTATTGGCCGGCGGCATCGTCCTGCGCAGCCTGTTCCCGCTTGCCGGGCTGTTCCTCGGCAGCGTCATGGCCGGCGCCAGCATCGGCATCATCGGCGTGCTGCTGCCGGGTATCGTAAAGCGCGATTTCCCCCACATCGCCGGGCTCATGACCGGCGTCTACACCATGGCCCTGTGCCTGGGTGCGGCGTTGGCCGCTGGGGCCACCGTGCCCCTCGCCGGTGTGCTGGATGGCGCCTGGCAACCGGCCCTGGCCTTCTGGGCGCTGCCGGCGATCCTCGCGGCGCTGGTGTGGCTGCCCCAGGCGCGGCAGTCCGCCCATGCCGGCCGTCAGGCCTACCGGGTGAGCGGCCTCTGGCGTGACCCGCTGGCCTGGCAGGTGACCCTGTACATGGGGTTGCAGTCCTCCCTGGCCTACATCGTGTTCGGCTGGCTGCCGTCGATCCTGATCGACCGCGGGCTGTCCGCCGTGGAGGCCGGGCTGGTGATGTCCGGCTCGGTGATGACCCAGTTGGTCAGCGCCCTCGGCGCCCCCTGGCTGGCCACCCGCGCGCGGGACCAGCGCCTGGCCGTGGTGCTGGTGATGGGCATGACCCTGGCGGGACTGATGGGAATGCTCTATGCGCCCCTGGGCGGCATCTGGGGCTGGGCGGTGGTGCTCGGCCTGGGGCAGGGCGGCACCTTCAGCATCGCCTTGGCGCTGATCGTCCTGCGCTCGCGGGATGCCCACGTGGCTGCCAACCTCTCCGGCATGGCCCAGGGCGTGGGCTACACCCTGGCCGCCATGGGCCCGCTGGCGGTCGGCGTGGTGCACGACCTGACCCACGGCTGGAGCGCGGTGGGCTTCATCTTCGTCGGCGTCAGCCTGGCGGCCACCGCCTTCGGCCTGGGGGCCGGGCGCAACCTGCTGGTGAATGCCTGCAGCGAACACCTCTGACACCCGCACCCACGACAACGCCGGCCCCGGGGTCGGCGTTGTCGTTTGCGGGTATATGGGTGCCGTCCGCAGCCCGTGCTTCAGCCCAGGGTTGCGTGCTGCCTGTTCCCGGACTGAAGTCCGGGCTACACGGGGTGGTGCAGGTCGTAGCCTGGGCTTTCAGCCCAGGGTTGTGTGCTGTCTGCTCCCGGACTGAAGTCCGGGCTACGTGGGGTCGGCTCAGGTCGTAGCCCGGGCTTCAGCCCGGGGTTGCGTGCTGCCTGTTCCCGGACTGAAGTCCGGGCTACGTAGGGTGGTGCAGGTCGTAGCCTGGGCTTCAGCCCAGGGGGTGTGCTGCCTGTTCCCGGACTGAAGTCCGTGCTACGCGGGGTGGTGCGGGCCGTAGCCTGGGCTTCAGCCCAGGATTGTGTGCTGTCTGTCCCCGGACTGAAGTCGGGGCTACGGGGAGGGTGCGTCAGCGGCGGCGCAGCAGGCCGACGAAGAACAGCCCGCCGATGGCGGCGGTGGCGATGCCGATGGGCAGGTCCTGGGGGGCGGCGAGGGTGCGGGCGCCGACGTCCACCCAGACCAGGAACAGCGCACCGAGCAGGGCGCTGGTGGGCAGCAGGCGGCGGTGCTCGGCGCCCACCAGGCGGCGCGCCAGGTGCGGCAGCATCAGCCCGACGAAGCCGATGGCGCCGCTCAGGGCCACCAGCACGCCGGTCAGCAGCGAGGCGCAGAGGAACACCCAGAGGCGCACCCGGCGGGGTTCGAAGCCGAGGCTGGCGGCGGTGTCTTCGCCGCTCATCAGTGCGTTCAGGCCACGCGCCTGGGCCATCAGCAGCGCCAGGCCGAGGGCCAGGCTGACGGCCGGCAGGGCCAGCAGCTCCCAGCGGGCGAGGCCGAGGCCGCCGAGCATCCAGAACAGCACCGAGCTGGCGGCGTGCGGGTCGCCGAGGAACAGCAGCAGGTTGACCAGCGCCATGCACAGGAAGGACACCGCCACGCCTGCCAGCAACAGGCGGTCGCTCTCCAGGCGGCCATGGCGGCTGGCGATGGCCAGCACCAGGGCGGTGCTCGCCAGGGCGCCGACGAAGGCTGCCAGGGGCAGGCTCAGGTGGCCGGCGAACTCGCCCAGGTAGAGCACCACCAGCACCGCGCCGAGGGCGGCGCCGGAGCTGACGCCCAGCAGGTGCGGGTCGGCCAGGGGGTTGCGGGTGGTGGCCTGCAGGGCGCTGCCCACCAGGGCGAGGCCGGCGCCCACCAGGGCGCCGAGCAGCACCCGTGGGGCGCGGATCAGCCAGACGATGCTGGCCTGGCCGTTGCTCCAGTCGCCCCGCTGCAGCAGCCCCAGGCGCTCGCCGACGATGGCCCAGACCTGTTCCTGGGGCAGCCGCGCCGGGCCGAAGCCGAGGGCGGCCACCAGCGACAGGGCCAGCAGCGCGGCCAGCCCCACCAGCAGCAGGCGGAAGGCGCCGGCCGAGCGCAACGGCCTCACCGGGCGACCCCGGCGAACACCTGCGGGTGCAACCCGGCGGCAAGGGCTTCGATGGCGGCGGCGTTCTCCACCGAGGGCGTGGCGTCCAGGTAGGGCAGCACCAGGAAGCGCCGCTCGCGGATGGCGGTGACCCCGGCCAAGGCCGGCTGGGCCAGCAGGAAGTCGCGCTTCTGCTGCCAGCTGCGCTCGCCGTAGTCGACGATGACGATCACCTGCGGGTCGCGCTCCACCACGGTTTCCCAGTTGACCTGGGTCCAGCTGGCGGCCAGGTCGCTGAGCAGGTTGTGCCCGCCGGCGGCTTCGATCAGGGCCTGGGGCATGCCGAGGCGGCCGCTGCTGAAGGGGCGGTCTTCGCCGCTGTCGTAGAGGAACACCCGGGGCCGCTCGGTGACGCCGGCCAGGCGTTCACCCACCGCCGCCACGCGGGCCTTGAGGCCGGCCACCAGGGCCTGGGCGCGGGGCTCGACGTCGAAGATGCGGCCGAGGTTCTCCAGGTCGCGGTAGAGGTCATCGAGGCTGGCCGCCTCGCGGGGCATGACATGGGCGCAGGACTCGCTCAGTTCGTACACCGGGATGCCCAGCGGCGCGAGGGTGGCGGGGGTGACGTCGCCACCCACGTGCATGCCGTAGTTCCAGCCGGCGAAGAAGAAGTCGGTGTCGGCGGCCAGCAGGGTTTCCACCGAGGGGTACTTGCGGGCCAGTTCCGGCAGGCCGGCGAGGGCCTCGCGCAGGCTCGGGTCCAGGGTCTTCCAGCCGCTGACGCCGCTGTAGCCGGCCATGCGTTCGCGCAGGCCGAGGGCGATCAGCATGCCGGTGAGGTTCACGTCCTGGCTGACGGCGTGGGTGGGTGCGTGCTCGAACACCACCTGGCGGTTGCAGCTGGTGATGGTCACCGGGTACTGGGTGGCCTGGGCGCTGCCGGCGAGCAGCAGGGCGGTGAGGGCGAGGGAGCGGCTTTTCATGGGGGGGTGATCCAGGTGATGCGCGGGTGGCCGCCGATGGGGTGGCGGTCCACCAGCGCGGGGGTGCCGAACACCTCCAGCAGGCGTTGCGGCGTGAGTACGGTTTCGGGGGTGCCGCTGGCCACCAGGCGGCCGCCGTCGAGCACCAGCAGGCGGTCGCAGAAGGCAGCGGCTAGGTTGAGGTCGTGGAAGCTGGCCAGGGTGCTCAGCCGCAGGCGTCGCAGCAGGGCCAGCAGCTCCAACTGGTAGCGCGGGTCGAGGTGGTTGGTGGGTTCGTCGAGCAGCAGCAGGCCGGGGTCTTGCACCAGGGCGCGGGCCAGCAGGGCGCGTTGCTTCTCGCCGCCGGAGAGTCGGGCGAAGGGGGTGTCGCGGTGAGCCTCCAGGGCCACCTGGCGCAGCGCTTCGCTGACCCGGGCGCGGTCGGCGGCGGTGTCGCCGTCGAACGGCCCCTGGTGGGGCGAGCGGCCCATGGCGGCGACCTCGGCGACGCTGAGGCCGAAGTCGCTGGGGAACTCCTGCAGCACCACGGCGACCCGCTGTGCGCACCAGCGCGGCGGCTGGCGCCAGATGTCCTCGTCGTCCACCCGCACCGTGCCGCCGTGGGGGCGGGCGGCGCGGTAGATGCAGCGCAGCAGGCTGCTCTTGCCGCTGCCGTTGGGGCCGATGAGGCCGACGAACTCGCCTTCCGCCACGTCCAGCCCGATGCCGTCCAGGGACCAGCCGGCAAGGGCGCCGTCAGGGGCCCAGTGCAGGTCATGGAGGTTCAGGCGGGACATGGCGTAACCCTCAGAAGCTGTAGTCGGCGGTGACGAAGAACGAACGCGGCTGGCCCAGCAGCCACTGCTGGCCGCCGTTCTGCTGGGTGACGGCGTAGCGGCGGTCCAGCAGGTTGTTCAGCTCCAGCCCCAGGCGCGTGTCGGGCAGCACCTGCCAGCCGAGGTTGGCGTCGAGCACGGTGTAGCCGGGTACTTTGACGGTGTTGGCGGCGTCGGCGTAACGGGCGTCGACATAGCGTGCGCCGAGGCCGGCGTCCAGGTCATGGCCGAGCGCCTTGCTGACCCAGAGGTTGGCGGTGCGCCGTGGCACGTCGGTGGGGCGGTTGCCGGACCGGGAGACGAGCTGGCCGCCGACGGACTCGTTGAAGTCGTCGTATTCGGCGCGCAGCAGCGAGGCGTTGGCCGAGACGTGCCAGCCCTGCTCCAGGGCCAGTTCCAGGGTCGCTTCCAGGCCGTCGGAGGACTGCTGGCCGATCTGCTGGGTGGGGCGGGTCACCGATTCGCGGGAGAGCAGCTTCTTCTTGACGATGTGGTAGGCGGCCAGGGTCCACTCGCCGCGCCCGTCCCAGAACTGCTGCTTGAGGCCGAACTCGGTCTGCTTCGACTCGGTCAGGTCCATCTGCTGCTGGGTGGGGCTGAGGGTGATGAGGTTGCTGACGCCGTCCTCGCTGGTGGAGTACTGGCCGTAGAAGGACAGCTGCGGGGTGGCGGCGAACACCAGGCCGGCGCGCCAGTTGCCGCCTTGGATGCTGCGGTCGCTGCGGCTGTTGGCACGCAGGTCGCTGCGGTCGATGTGGTTCTGGTCGCGGCGCAGGCCGGTGACCACGGACCAGCGCTCGCTCAGTTGGGTGCGGTTCTCGGCGAACAGCGCAGCGGTGCGGGTTTCACTGCGCGAGTGCGGGCGGTAGGCCGAGGCGCTCTGGTAGTAGCCGGGGGCCGGGTTCCACGGGTCGACGTAGTCGCCGCCGATGTCGGTGTAGGGCGAGTTGTTCAGCAGGTCGAAGCGGATGCGGTTGAACTCGCCGCCCACCAGGGTGCGGCTGTCGAGGCCGAACAACGAGTGGTCGAAGGTGAAGGTCTGGCGGTCGCCGATCTGCTCCTGCTCATGCTTGATGCGCAGCTGCTCGGCGCGCTCCAGCTGGCCCCGCCCGGCGTCCCAGGTGTAGGCCTCGGCGTTGCGCCAGTAGCGGCGGCTCTTGATGTGGTAGAGCTGGTTGCTGGCGCTGAAGCCTTCGCTGGGCGTCCAGTCGGCGGTGAGCCGGGTCCACTGGTCGTTGTAGTGCAACTCGGCGTTGTGCAGGTTGTAGTTCTTGTCTTTCAGGCTGTCCCGCAGGTGGCCGTCGATCAGTGGCGTGCCGAAGTAGTTCATCGGCTGCAGGTCGCCCTGGTCGTGGGCGAGGGTGAAGGCCAGGGCGTCGCTGGCCTGCCAGCGCAGGGCGGCGCTGAGGCCGAGGTTCTTCGAGTCACTCCGGTCGATCCAGCCGTGGCTGGCCTCGCGGTTGAGGTTGAGGCGGTAGCTGAGGGTGTCGGTGAGCGAGCCGCCGCTGTCCAGGGCCATCTGCTGGCGGTCGTCGGAGCCGTAGCCCAGGCGCAGGCGGTTGCGGATCTCGCCCTCGAAGGGCTTCTTCGGCACCACGTTGATCACCGCGCCCGTGGCGCCTTCGCCATAGAGCACCGAGGCCGGGCCACGGATCACGTCGATGCGCTCGACCATCCACGGGTCGGTGGGGAAGGTGGTGGTGCCCATGCCGGTGTAGAAGCGCGTGCCGTCGTACAGCTGCATCACCGAGGCGTGGCCGGTGAAGCCCCGGGCCGAGATGGCGGTGCCGCCGTTGCCGGGGGTGCCGATGTGGGTGATGCCGGGGCTGCGGGTCACGGCGTCCTGCACGGTGGCGTTGTTGCGGGCGCGTACTTCGTCGCCGCTGATGGCGCTGGTGCTGGCCGGGGTTTCCAGGGCGGACAGGCCCAGGCGCGAGCCGGCGGGCACGGGCGTGTCGAGGCGGATGGCGGTGTCGTCCGCCTGGCCGGTGACGGCGGTGGCCGGTAGCGCCAGGGTGCCGTCTTCGGCGTGCAGGGAGAAGGAAATGGACAGCGCGAGCAGGCCGAAGGCGGCGCTCGCCGGAGCGTTGGAGCTGAAGGTACGGGACATGTCGTTCCTATCACGTCAGGAATGAATGGAGCCCGGAGGGAATGCAAAGGCGCGCGCGGGCGCGTGCACCCGTGCGAGAAACCGGCCCGTGCCCGCCCACCGCGGGTTTGCCTATCGATGCTCCAGGCCGGTCTCCGGGCTTGCGAGGATCACGCCGCATTCGCCTTCCCATGCCGTGGGCACAGTGGCGTATCGAATGCAGCGCTCGCTTACCGTTGCGGGGGCAGCGCCGGACTGGTCCTGATGGACGCACCGGCTTCCCGTTTCACCCCACGCACGACGGCGTGGGACACCTGGAACGGCGCGCATCTGACCACTGGCACGGGGTGGCGTCAACCGTTGTCGGGAATCATTCGCCCTGTCGGCCGGTCATGGCCGTTCCCGCCGCAGCCGGTAGAATGCCCGCCGCCGTTCACTGCCCGGAGGCCCCATGAGCCTGGAACCCCACGATCTCGATGCCATCAGCGCCATCACCCTGGATGACTACCAGCGCAATGCCGAGGGCTTCCGCGAGGGCACCCGCGACCACGACGTGAGCCAGAACATCGAGGCGCTGCTGCGCCACCTGGGGCCAGGCGGGCCGTTCGACATCCTCGACTTCGGTTGCGGCCCGGGGCGCGATCTGCAGACCTTCCGCCGCCTCGGCCATCGTCCGGTGGGGCTGGACGGTACGGCGCGCTTCGTCGAGATGGCCCGCACCGATGCCGGTTGCGAGGTGTGGCAGCAGAATTTCCTAGCGCTGGAGCTGCCCGCTGAGCGCTTCGATGGGGTGTTCGCCAATGCCAGCCTGTTCCATGTGCCGCTGCAGGAGTTGCCGCGTGTACTCGGCCAGTTGCACGCCACCCTGCGGCCGGGTGGCGTGTTGTTCAGCTCCAATCCACGGGGGCAGAACGAGGAAGGCTGGAACGGCCAGCGCTACGGCGCCTGGCACGACTATGCGCGCTGGCGTGAGTTGCTGGAGGCGGCGGGCTTCCAGGCGCTGGAGCACTATTACCGGCCGGCGGGGCTGCCCCGCGAGCAGCAGCCCTGGCTGGCGAGTGTGTGGCGGAAGCCGGCCTGAGCAACGGCTGTTCGTCTGGCATAAAAAAGCCCCCATGGCGGAGGCTGAAGAACGCGCGGTAGTCAGGTGTCAGGCCAGGGCGGGGAGGGCACCCATCTTGCCGTGGCAATAGAGCAGGGGGGCGGCCTCTTCCTGGGGCAGGACCAGGTTCTTCACGGCGCCCACCATGATGGCGTGGTCGCCGCCTTCGTACTCCCGCCACAGTTCGCACTCGATGATCGCGCTGGCGCCGGCCAGCAGCGGGTTGCCCCGTTCGCTCAGGGTCCATTCGATGCCTTGCGCCTTGTCCTTGCCTTTGCGGGCGAAGGCATAGGCTTCCTTCTGCTGGGCGTCGGACAGGACGTGGATGGCGAAGCGCTTGTTGCGGATCAGCACCGGGTAGGAGTCGGAGCTGTAGTTGGGGCAGAACAGCACCAGGGCCGGGTCCATGGACAGCGAGCTGAAGGCGCTGGCGGTGAGGCCGACCACCTGTCCGTCGTCATCCAGGGTGGTGATCACGGTGACCCCGGACGGGAAGGAGGCCATGGCTTTCTTGTAGAGGGCGGCATCGATCATCGGTGGAACCTCGGTGGTGTACGGCAGGCTGAATCAATTAGGTCTGATGGTATACCGTAATACGTAATTTGCAAGCGCTTTCATGGGCGCTTCGTCGGCCTTCTACTTTCGTCGGAAAGCCTCGAATACCGGGGGTTTGGCTCTGGCGGCGGGACCTGGGGTTGCGTCAGGATGGCGGATCAGATGCGTCGTAGAAAAGCGGCTCAGGCTTGTCAAAAGTTTGGAATACCATAATATGGTGTTCATCTGAGGGGCGACGTAGAGCGCCTCCGGTTTGGCTTCAAACAACGATAAGAACAGACAAACTCGAGTTCATTTCCATGTCCCAGATGTCCCGGCAAGACCCCCTGATCGAAAACCACACGGTGGACTACGTCCCCCTTGCGGAGCGCCACGGGAAGGCGCGCGATCTGTTCACCCTGTGGTTCAGCACCAACATCGCGCCGCTGCCCATCGTTACCGGCGCCATGGTGGTCCAGGTGTTCCACCTCAACCTGTTCTGGGGGATGCTCGCGGTCGTCCTCGGGCACCTGATCGGTGGCGTGGTGATCGCCCTGGCCTCGGCCCAGGGGCCGCAGCTGGGGATTCCGCAGATGGTGCAGAGCCGCGGCCAGTTCGGGCGCTACGGGGCCCTGCTGATCGTGTTCTTCGCCGCGCTGATCTACGTCGGCTTCTTCATTTCCAACATCGTCCTGGCCGGCAAGTCCATCGTCGGTATTGCGCCGTCGGTCCCGGTGCCGGCCAGCATCCTGATCGGTGCGCTGAGCGCCACCGCCATCGGGGTGATCGGCTACCGCTTCATCCACACCCTCAACCGCATCGGCACCTGGGTGATGGGCTCGGCGTTGCTGGCCGGCTTCGCCTACATCTTTGCCCATGACCTGCCGGCGGATTTCTTCACCCGTGGCGGCTTCAACCTTGCCGGCTGGATCGCGACCCTGTCGCTGGGGATCATCTGGCAGATCAGCTTCTCGCCCTACACCTCGGACTATTCCCGCTACCTGCCGGTGGAGGTGGGCATCGCCCGGCCGTTCCTGGCCACCTACCTGGGGGCTACCCTGGGCACCATCCTGTCGTTCGCCTTCGGCCTGGTGGCGGCACTGGCCACTCCGGAGGGTACCGAGGCGATGGCGGCGGTGAAGCAGGCCACCGGCTGGCTGGGGCCGATCCTGATGGTGCTGTTCCTGCTCAACATCATCAGCCACAACGCCCTCAATCTTTATGGCGCGGTGCTGTCCATCGTCACCTCGATCCAGACCTTCGCCGGTCGCTGGACGCCGAGCATCCCGGTGCGCGTGGCGCTGTCGGCGGTGATTCTCGCCGGCTGCTGCGTGGTGGCGCTGGGGGCCTCGGCCGACTTCATCTCGCGCTTCATCGGCCTGGTGCTGGCGCTGCTGCTGGTGCTGGTGCCCTGGGCGTCGATCAACCTGATCGACTTCTACCTGATCAAGCGCGGCCGCTATGACATCGCCTCGATCTTCAGCCCGGACGGCGGCATCTACGGGCGCTTCAACCCGCACGCGATCATTGCCTACTTCATCGGCATCATCGTGCAGCTGCCCTTCGCCAACACCTCGCTCTACGCCGGCCCCTACGCCAACCTGGTGGAGGGCGCCGACCTCTCCTGGCTGGTGGGCCTGGTGGTGACCTGCCCGCTGTACTACTGCCTGGCCACCCGCAGCCGCAGCCGCAGCGCGGCTTCGAACCTGGCCGGCGCCGCGCTGGCCGACTGAGCCCGGCGAACCTCGACACGCCGGTGCCAGGCCCTGCCTGGTGCCGGCGTTGTCGTACCGGGCGGGCCGTTTTGACCGCGTCTTGCCGCCCGGCATAGAGTGGCGAGCCGCCCTCCGACTCCCGCCCAGGCCACGGAACCATGATCGACCTGCCCCTGCTGCTCGCCTTCGTCGCGGCCGCCACCCTGCTGACCCTCACCCCCGGCGTGGACACCGCCATCGTGTTGCGTGCCGCCACTGCCCAGGGCCGGCGTCCAGCGGTGATGGCGTCCCTGGGAATCGGCCTGGGTTGCCTGCTCTGGGGCGCGGCGGTGTCCCTGGGGCTGGGGGCGCTGCTGCAGGCCTCGGAGCTGGCCTACACAGCGGTCAAGCTGGCCGGGGCGGCCTACCTGCTGTGGCTGGGAGCCGGGCTGCTGCTGCGCCCGCGCCAGGCCCTGGACGAGGACACGGATGCAGGCTCGGGTGGCCAAGGGGCGGCGTTCTGGCGGGGCTTCCTGACCAACCTGCTCAACCCCAAGGTCGGGGTGTTCTACGTCACCTTCCTGCCGCAGTTCGTGCCCGCCGGCGCCAGCGTGACGGGCTATTCCTTCTTCCTCGCCGGGCTGCACGTGGTGCTGACGCTGATCTGGTTCGCCGTGCTCATCGCCGCCACGGTGCCGCTGGGGCGTTTCCTGCGTCGGGCGGCGGTAATCCGCGCGCTGGACCGGCTCACCGGGGGCGTGCTGATCGCTTTCGGTGTGCGCCTGGCCGGCTCGTCGGCGCATTGAGCGCGGCTGCAATTTCGTCCAAGCCAGGACAGGGGGCGGCGCGCTAGAGTGGCGCGCATGGAACGCACCAGCCATATCGTCGGCGGCCTGCCCGGCATCCGCCTGATCGACGCCGAATACCACCGCTTCGCCTTTCCCCGGCATTTCCACCTGGAGTACCACGTGGGCCTGCTGCTGGAGGGGCGGCAGCGCTTCGTCTACCAGGGCGAGCGCCAGCTGGCGGGGCAGGGCGATGTGCTGCTGATGGCGCCGGAGCAGATCCACGACGGCGCCAGCCTGGACGCGGAGGGCTACCGCATTCGCGTGCTGGCCTTCGAGCCGCACTGGCTGGAGCAGGCCAGCCGCGCCTTGAGCGACGACCGCCGTGGCACTCCCCGGCTGCTCGGCGCGACCCTGCGCCATCCGGCGTTGCAGGCGCACCTGCTGGCCGCCCATGACAGCCTGCTCGGGGATTCGCGGCTGGCCCAGGAGCAAGCCCTGTGGCAGGCCATGGCCTGCCTGCTGCAACTGGGCTCTAGCCTGCGCGTGGAGGACCCGGCCGGTGGCTTCGATGGGGCCACCTGGCAGCGCCTGCGGGAGTGGCTGGAGTCCCGGCTGGATGCGCCGCCCTCCCTGGAGGAACTGGCGGCCTTCTGCGGGCTGAGCCCCTGGCAGGTGCTGCGGCGCTTCCAGCGTCATTGCGGGTTGCCGCCGCTGCAGTGGCTGACCCAGTTGCGCCTGGCCCGCGCCCTGCCGCTGGTGCTGGCGGGGGAGCCGCTGTCGGACGTGGCGCTGCGCCTTGGCTTCTATGACCAGGCGCATTTCTCCCGCCTGTTCCGCCGCACCTACGGCGCACCGCCGGCCCGCCTGCGCGGGCGTGGCTGAAACCACCTTGCCCCTGGCCATAGCGCCGTCATCACCGTGCGTGAGAGTCATTGCCGGGTGGGGTGGCCTGCCGGAAAATCCCCGGCAGTTCCGCCACGAGCCGCCGCCATGACCCAGACCCTTTTCTTCGCCCATGCCAACGGCTTTCCGTCCGCCACCTACGCCAAGCTGTTCGATGCGCTGGCGCCGGACTACCGCGTGCTGCACCTGGAGCAGCACGGGCACGATCCGCGCTTCCCGGTGAACGACAACTGGGAAAACCTGGTGGACGAACTCATCCACCACCTGGAGGCCCAGGCCGAGCCGGTCTGGGGCGTCGGCCATTCCCTCGGCGGGGTGCTGCACTACCACGCGGCCCTGCGCCGGCCGGAGCTGTACCGCGGGGTGGCGATGCTCGATTCGCCGGTGCTGACCCTGGCCGACAAGATGGTCATCCGCGCCGCCAAGCGCTTCGGCTTCATCGACCGCATCACCCCCGCCGGGCGCACCCTCGGGCGTCGCGAGGAATTCGCCGACCCGGAGGAGGCGCGCCGCTACTTCGCCGGCAAGACGCTGTTCCGCCACTTCGACCCGGACTGCCTGGACGCCTACGTGCGCCACGGCTTCACCGAGACCGCCGGCGGGCTGCGGCTGAAGTTCGACCCGGAGACCGAGATCCGCATCTACCGCAGCGTGCCCCACAGCAGCCCCGGTCGGCCGCAGCAATTGCAGGTGCCGCTGGCCGTGGTGCGCGGGCGCCACAGCCGGGTGGTGATGCCGCACCACGCGCGCCTGGTGCGCCGGGTGCCGAAGGGCGAGTACCTGTCGCTGCCGGGCGGCCACATGTTCCCGCTGGAGCGTCCGCACGACACGGCGACGCTGCTCCGTACCCTGTTCAAGCGCTGGGACGGCCAGGCCGCCCGCCAGGAGTCCGCATGAGCGCGCACGTCGAAGAAATCCGCCTGAGCCTGCCCCATGTGGAACTGGCCGCGCACCTGTTCGGCCCCGAGGATGGCCAGCCGGTGCTGGCCCTGCACGGCTGGCTGGACAACGCCATGACCTATGCGCGCCTGGCACCGAAGCTCAAGGGCCTGCGCATCGTCGCCCTGGACCTGGCCGGACACGGGCATTCCGGGCATTACTCGGCCGGCTCCAGCTACCAGATGTGGGAGTACGCCGAGGACGTGCTGCATGTGGCCGAGCAACTGGGCTGGGCGCGTTTCTCGCTGATGGGCCACTCCCTCGGGGCCATCGTGTCCATGCTGGTGGCGGCATCGCTGCCGGAGCGGGTGGAGCGCCTGGCGCTGATCGATGGCCTGATCCCCTACACCGGCGAAGCCGATGGCGCGCCGGCCCGCCTGGGCGAGGCGTTGCGGGCGCGGCTGGCCCTGAAGGGCAAGCGCAAGCCGGTCTACGCCGACATCGACCGTGCCGTGCAGGCCCGCATGAAGGGCGTGGTGGCGGTGAGCCGCGAAGCTGCCGAGCTGCTGGCCGAACGCGGCCTGATGCCGGTGCCGGGCGGCTACACCTGGCGCACCGACATGCGCCTGACCCTGCCATCGCCCATGCGCCTGACCTTCGCCCATGCCCAGCAGTTCCTCCGCGCCGTGCAGTGCCCCACCTGCCTGGTGCTGGCCGAGGGCGGGCAGATGGCTGCCGAGCCGCGCATCGCGCAGTTGCTGCAAGGGCTACCCTTCGAGGTGCACCATCGGCCGGGCGGCCATCACCTGCACCTCAACGACGAGGCCGGTGCCCAGGCCGTAGCAGACTGTTTCAATCCCTTCTTCGCCGCGCCTTGACTTGAATGGGGCAAGCGGGAAGGCTGGGCCCCATTTTCAAGGAGAGACCGGATGATCGACCTCTACACTGCTGCCACCCCCAACGGCCACAAGGTCTCCATCGCCCTGGAGGAGCTGGGGCTGCCGTACCGGGTGACTGCGCTGTCCTTCGAGCGCAAGGAGCAGAAGGCGCCGGACTTCCTGGCGATCAACCCCAACGGCCGCATCCCGGCCATCGTCGACCGCGATAACGGTGACTTCCCGGTCTTCGAGTCCGGCGCCATCCTCGTCTACCTGGCGGAGAAGACCGGCCAGCTGATGCCTGCCGACCCCAAGGGCCGTTCCCTGGTGATGCAGTGGCTGATGTTCCAGATGGGCGGCGTCGGCCCCATGCAGGGGCAGGCCAACGCATTCTTCCGCTACTTCCCCGAAGTCATCCAGCCGGCCATCGACCGCTACCAGCACGAGACCCGCCGCCTCTACGAGGTGCTCGACTCGCGCCTGGCGCTGGTGGAGTACCTGGCCGGCGACTACAGCATCGCCGACATCGCCACCTTCCCCTGGGTGCGCCTGCACGATTGGGCCGGCGTGTCGGTGGAGGGGCTCGCGCACCTGCAGCGCTGGCTGGCCGCCATCGAGGCGCGCCCGGCCGTGCAGCGTGGCCTGGCGGTGCCGCCGCGCCAGGCCTCGGCTGAGAACGTGGTGAAATCCGCCCAGTCGATGCTGATGCGCTGAGGTCGCCCATGCGTTTTCTTCCCTTGTGCCTGGGCCTGGCCCTGGCGGCCCCGCTGCAGGCCGCCGACCTGCCCGAGAGCCATGACCTCACGGCGCTGCCGCGCTTCCCCCATGCCGAGATCGTCGACTTCAAGGAAGCGCCCGATCAGGAGCGCTTCTACCCCCAGGGGCCGATCCGCCGCATCAGCAACCAACTGCGCATGGAACAGCGGGTGGATGCCCAGGGCCGGCAGACCTCGGTGACCTATCAGTTGCCCAGCGGGCACAGCTCGGCCGAGGCCTTCGACCGCGCCCGCGTCGACCTGATGGAGAAAGGCGCCATCCCGCTCTACTGGTGCCAGGGCCGCGACTGCGGTTCCAGCAGCCTGTGGGCCAACACCGTGTTCGGCAACGCCCGGCTCTACGGGCCGGACGACCAGCAGGCCTACCTGCTGGTGCGCCTTGTCGAGCCCAGCCAGGACAGCCTGCTGGCCGTGTACGCCATCACCCGTGGCAATCGCCGCGCCTACCTGCATGCCGAGCAACTGGATGCCGCCGCCCCCCTGGGCGAGCTGCTGCCCACGCCGGCGACCCTACTGCGCGAGCTGAAGAGCAGCGGCGAGCTGCACCTGCCGACGCTGCCGGCCGTGCCCAGCGAGGCCTGGGCCACGTTGCTGGCCCGTGGATTGAACCTGGACAGCACCCTGCGGGCCAGTCTCGGCGGGGCCGGTGCCGAAGCCTGGCGCGAGGCGCTGGTGGGGCAGGGCGTGCGTGCGGCTCGCCTGGAGCTGGGCACGTCCCGCGAGGCCGGCCTGCACCTGGAGTGGCTGCGCTGAGCTTCACCGTCCATGCTTTTCTTCGTTCGTGGCGCCGGCTCGGCGCCACGCGCGCGTCAATCGGAGTGACTTCATGTTGAACAACGACCGCCTGCTGGTGCAGATCCTCCTGCTCACCTTGCTGGCTGCGTGCATCTGGGTGCTGGCGCCGTTCTGGTCGGCGCTGTTCTGGGCCGCCGTGCTGGCCTTCGCCAGCTGGCCGCTGATGCGCCTGCTGACCCGTCTGCTGAACGGCCGCACCGCCACGGCCGCCGCCATCCTAAGTGCCGGCTGGATGGTGCTGGTGGCGGTGCCGCTGGTGTGGCTGGGCTTCAACCTCGCGGACCACGTGCGCGATGCCACCGAGTTCGTCAAGAACGTACAGGTCGAGGGCCTGCCCCAGCCGCCGGAGTGGCTGGGGCAACTGCCCATGGTGGGTGACCGCCTGGTGGCCCTGTGGGCGCGGGTGGACGAGCAGGGCGCGGCCTTCTTCAGCAGCCTCAAGCCCTACATGGGAGAGGCCGGGAACTGGCTGCTGGCGCGCAGCGCGCAGATCGGCCGCGGCATGCTGGAACTGGCCCTGAGCCTGGTGCTGGTGTTCTTCTTCTACCGCGACGGCCCGCGCATGGCGCTGTTCGCCGAGCAGGCTCTGGGGCGCCTGATCGGTGATCGCGGGCCGCACTACCTGGAGCTGGTGGCGGGCACGGTACAGCGCGTGGTCAACGGCGTGATCGGCACGGCCGCCGCCCAGGGCCTGCTGGCGCTGATCGGCTTCTGGATCGCCGGAGTGCCCGGGGCCATCGTGCTGGGCCTGGTGACCTTCGCCCTCAGCCTCATTCCCATGGGACCGCCGCTGGTCTGGGTGCCGGCCGCCGCCTGGCTGTTCTGGCACGGCGAGTACGGTTATGGCGTGTTCCTGGCGATCTGGGGCTTCTTCGTCATCAGCGGCGTGGACAACGTGCTCAAGCCCTACCTGATCAGCCGGGGCGGCAATCTGCCGCTGGTGGTGGTGCTGCTGGGGGTGTTCGGCGGCATCCTGGCCTTCGGCTTCATGGGCCTGTTCCTCGGTCCGACCCTGCTGGCTGTGGCTTACAGCCTCATCTCCGACTGGATCGGCGCGCCCCAGACCCACACGGAGCAGGACCCCGAGAGCTGAGCACCACCTCACAGAAACGCGGGGGAACTGCCAGAAAAGCGGCGCGAGGTGATAGCCTTGTGCCGCTTTTTTCCGCCCCGCCGGTCCATGGCACCGCTTGCGGATGCAGGGAAGCAGCCCCACCACAAGGATCATCCGCGAGTCGACCATGAAGAAATCCGCAGGAATCGTTATTGGCGCGGCCGTTGCCGTCGCCGTCGTCAGCACCGCAGGCGCCTGGTACACCGGCAAGCAACTGCCCGGCGTGCTGGACACCTCCATCAAGGAAGCCAATGCCCAGCTGCAGCAGGCCGCGCCGTCCCTGGGCGTGAGCGCCCGTGCCGAGCTGGTCTCCCTGGAGCAGGGCCTGTTCAGCAGCACCGCCCATTACCGCCTGGTCATCGGCGAGTCCGAGTTGCTGTTCGTCGACCACATCGACCACGGCCCCTTCCCGCTGAACCGCCTCAAGCGCTTCGAACTGGCGCCGGTGATGGCCGCCAGCACCTATGAGCTGGCCCCGAGCCCGCTGGTGCAGGGCTGGTTCGACGCCGCCAAGGGCGCCTCGCCGCTGGTCGGCACGGCCGCCATCGGCTACGACCGTGCCGTTTCCGGCAGCCTCGAACTCAAGCCGCTGGAAACCCAGCTCGACGAGAAGAGCCACCTGGCCTTCTCCGGCCTTCGTCTGGACCTGCGCAGCAGCGCCGGTGGCGAGCGTGTGGCCGCCGTGGGCAGCATGGACAGCCTGCGCTTCGACTCCACCTCCGAAACCGGCCAGCCGGTACAGGTGGAAATGAAGGGCCTGAGCCTGGACAGCGACCAGTCCCGCACCGAGTCCGGCCTGTACGTCGGCAAGGGCGATCTGGTGCTGAAGACCACCCGCATCCTCATCGACGGCGAACCGACGGTGACCCTGGATGACCTGTCCCAACGCCAGGACACCCGCGCCAACGGCAGCAACATCGAAGGCAGCCTGACCTTCGCCGCCGGCGTTCGCTACAAGGACAAGCCGGTGGGCAACACCGAGATGGTGTGGAGCGTGAAGAACATCGACGCCGCCGCGCTCAAGTCCCTGTCCGAGCTGTACGCCAGCGTGGTGGAAAAGGCCGGTGCCGGCGCCGAGCCCAACCTGGATGCCCTCGACGAAGCCCAGCAGAAGCAGGCCCAGGCCGACCTGGTGCGCATACTCGACGCCAAACCGGCCATCGCCCTGGACAAGTTCAGCTTCAAGACCGCCAACGGCGAGAGCCGCCTGAGCCTGGGCGTGCAACTGGCCAAGCCCAGCTCCTTCGAGCAGGCGCCTGACCAGGTGGCCCGCGAGATCGTCACGGGCCTGGACATGGAACTGAGCCTGTCCAAACCGATGATCAGCGACATCGTCAGCCTGAAAGCCGCCCTGGACGGCGAGGAAGACCAGGAGCTGATCGCCCAGCAGGCCTCCATGACCACCGAGATGGCCAGCGGCATGCTGCTGTCCACCAACCTGGTGGCGCTGGAAGGCGAGACCATCCGCTCCCGCCTGCACTACGCCGACGGCCAGGTGGACTTCAATGGCAAGAAGATGACCGTGGAAGAGTTCGCCGGCATGGCCATGGCCATGGCAGGCGGCCTGGGTGGTGCCCTGGGTGCCCAGCCCGAGATGGGCGGCATGGAGGGCATGGAAGGTATGGAGGGTATGGAAGGCATGGGCGAAGGCGAGGCCGAAGAGGCCGCTCCGCAGGAGTAACCCACGCTGCAGTGCCAGAAGGCCGGCTCCCGAAAGGGGCCGGCCTTTTTTGTCGCCGGCTCAGGCCGCCGTGGACAGCTGGCTGCCCACGCGGGTGGTGTAGGCGGTGGTGCTGCTCTCGTACTGCTTGAGCAGGGAGGCCACCAGCTTGGCGTAGACATCCTGGTCGCTGCTGCTGGTGCTAGTGCCACCGCTGCTGCTGTTGGACTGGCCGAACAGGGTGTTCAGTTCGTCCTGACTGACGCTGCCATTGCCGTCGGCATCCAGTTGGCCGAACAGTTCCTCGCTGTCGCCGCCCGCACCGCGCGGACCACCCATGCTGCCTGGCGGGGGCGGCGGTGGGGCAAGGGCGGCGCTTTCCTCGACGCTCAGGCTGCCGTCGCCGTCGCTGTCCAGGGCGGCGAACAGTTCGCTGCTGTCTACATCGCTGTTCTCGCCCAGGGCGCTGGTCAACTCGTCCTGGCTGATGCTGCCGTTGCCGTCGGTATCCAGCTCGCCGAACAGGTCTTCCGGCTTGCCGCCACCGGCGCCCATCGGGCCTCCACCACCGCCCGGCGGGGGAGGTGGCGGGGCGAGGGCGGCGGTCTCGTCCTGGCTGATGGAGCCGTCGCCGTTGGCATCCAGCTGGCTGAACAGGTCATCGATGTCGATGGTGAGGCTGCTGTCGCTTTCCTTGGCACTGTCCAGCGCCGTGCTCAGCTCGTCCTTGGCGACGCTGCCGTCGCCGTTGCTGTCCAGCAGGCTGAAGAGCTTTTCCTGCACCTTGTTGCCCTGGCTCGGGGCGCAACTGCCGGCGTTGCCGCTGGCGGTGCTCCGCGCGCTGAGCGTCGAGCCATAGCTGCCGTAGCTGCTGTAGCCCGAGTAACCACTGACGCCACTGATCATGGGATCACTCCTGTGAGAGGGATGGCACGACCGGAAGAGGGTCCTCCGGTTCTCCCAGGCTCAGGGGTGGGCGTGTCGGCGGTGTGTGCGCTTTGTATCGGCGTTGCGACAGCGCGGCTGGGCTCAGTGACGGGGGATGCGCAGGGTGGCCAGCAGGCCGCCGCCGGGGTTTTCCCCCAGGGTCAGCTCGCCGCCCTGGCGACGCGCGGCTTCGCGGGCGATGGTCAGCCCCAGGCCGACGCCCCCGGAGCTGCGGTTGCGCGAGCCTTCCAGGCGGAAGAAGGGTTCGAACACTGCCTCGCGCTGCTCGGGGGCGATGCCGGGGCCGTGGTCGCTGACCCTCACACGGACTTCGGCCGGGTTGTCCTCCAGGCGGATGACCGCGTTGCCGGCGTAGCGCAGGGCGTTCTCCACCAGGTTGCTGAGGCACGAGCGCAGGGCCATGGGCTGGGCGCGCAGGGGCGAGCAGCGGCCTTCGACGCGCACGTCGGCGCCCCGGTCCTGGGCATCCTCGGCCATGGATTCCACCAGAGCCTGGAGGTCGAACATCTGCAGCGATTCGTCGGCACGTTGCTGGTGCAGGTAGCTGAGGGTGGCGTCGAGCATGGCGATCATCTCGCCCAGATCCTGCTCGATGCGCCCGCGCAGGTTGGCGTCCTCCACCTGTTCGACCCGCAACTTGACCCGTGCAATGGGCGTGCGCAGGTCGTGGGACACCGCGGCGAGCATGCGGCTGCGTTGGGCCACCTGTTCGCGGATGCGCGCCTGCATGCGGTTGAAGGCGTGGGCGGCCTGGCGGGTTTCCCAGGGGCCGCTTTCGGAGAGCGCGGGGCTTTCCAAGTCTTCGCTGAGGCGGTCGGCGGCGTTGGCCAGGCGGCGGATGGGGCGTGACAGCAGGCGTGCGCCGTACCAGGCGGCGCCGATCAGGCAGACGAACTGGAAGGTCAGCGGCACCCAGGGGCCGCCGAACATCGGTGGGCGTGGCGGCGGGCCCTGGGTGTGAGTGGCGCCGGGTGGCGGCGGAGGAGGCGGGCCGTCGCGACCGGGGGGCTTGCCGTACTGGCTGAACCAGAGGAAGGCCAGCAGGTGGGCGAGCACGATGGCCGCCAGGAACAGGCCGAACAGCCGGGCGAACAGCGTGTCGGCCTTGCGCATCAGCCGATCTCCCGGGCGTCGAACAGGTAGCCTTCGCCGCGCACGGTCTTGATCAGGCGCGGGGACTTGGGGTCATCCCCGAGCTTCTGCCGCAGGCGCGAGACCAGCAGGTCGATGCTGCGGTCGAAGGCCTCGATGGAACGACCCCGGGCGGCATCCAGCAGTTGTTCGCGACTGAGCACCCGGCGCGGGCGTTCGAGGAACACCCAGAGCAGGCGGAATTCGGCGTTGGACAGTGGCACCACCAGCCCCTCGGGGGAGTGCAGCTGGCGCAGCACGCCGTTGAGGCGCCAGGCGTCGAAGCGGATGCTGGCGCGCTGGTCGGCGCGCAGGCCTTCGCGGTCGTCGCGCACGCGGCGCAGGACGGTCTGGATGCGCGCCACCAGTTCGCGGGGCTCGAACGGCTTGGCCATGTAGTCATCGGCGCCCAGTTCCAGGCCGATGATGCGGTCGGTGGGTTCGCAGCGGGCGGTGAGCATGAGGATCGGGATATCCGACTCGCTGCGCAGCCAGCGGCACAGGGAGAGGCCGTCTTCACCGGGCAGCATCAGGTCCAGCACCACCACGTCGAACGGTTCGGCGGCCAGCGTCTCGCGCATGGCCTGGCCGTCGGCCACGCCCACCGCTTCGATGTTGAAGCGGGCCAGGTAGTCGCAGAGCAGGTCGCGGATCGGCACGTCGTCGTCCACCAGCAGGGCGCGGGTGCTCCAGCGGCGAGTCTCGGCAGGGGTGTTGGGCGGGTTGTGCATGGAAGGGCTGCCATCTGGCGGGGCGCCGGGCCCCGGTTGCTACGGGAGGGGCGTCGGCCCGGGGCTGGGTCGGCTGGCGCTCATGCTACTCCGCCGGGCGCGGGCCGGCCAACGCGGCGTGAGGCTCGCGCAGTGGCGTGTCCTGGGCGTGTCGGCTTTGTATCGGGCTTGATACGAAAGGCGCCGCTCGCGAGGCCGAATCAATTCCGCCGTGGGCTGCTTTCCTGCGACGGATGGGGTAGTTATGGGCGCCTCACGCGTTACCGCACTCCGATAGAAGGATGATCCATGGAGCTTTCAACCACCCTGCTCGCCGGCTTCTGGGGCTGGCTCGCCGCCAGCAGCCTGTTGCTGGGCGCCGCCATCGGCTACTGGGTGACCCTGCCGCCGAAGGTGACGGCATCGATCATGGCCTATGGCAGCGGGGTGCTCATCGCCGCCCTGTGCTTCGGGCAGATTCCCGAGGCCGAACGCCTGGGCGGGCTGGGTGCGACCCTGGGCGGGATGGTGGCGGGGGGCGTGCTGTTCGTCCTGGCGAGCCAGTGGCTGGACCGCTGGGAGGCGCATCATCGTGCCCGCAGCGGCGGTGCCAGTTCCATGGCGGCGCTGTTGATCGCGGTGGGGGCCTTCCTCGACGGCATTCCCGAATCCCTCGGCCTCGGGCTTGGCCTGCTGGATGGCGGGCAGGTCAGCCTGCTGATGCTGGTGGCGATCTTCCTCTCCAACCTGCCGGAGGGCCTGGCCAGTGCCGCCGGCCTGCGCGAGGAGCAGCGCGGCGCGGGGTTCGTGTTCGGCCTGTGGGGCAGCATCGTGCTGCTGTCGGGCCTGGCGGCCATGGCTGGGCCAGGGCTGATGAGTGACCTGCCGCCGGTCTGGCTCGGCTTCGCCCTGGCGTTCTCCGCTGGTGCGGTGCTCTGCATGCTGGTGGATACGCTGATTCCCGAAGCCTTCGAGAGCACCCATGCCTGGACCGGGCTGATCACCCTGGCTGGTTTCATGACTGCCTTCGCCCTCGACCACCTCTAGCGGGCTGCGATCACCGGGGCAGCGGCGCGCGTGGGCTTCCGCTACAATGCGCGCCGTTTTGACTTGCCAGAGAGCCCGCCCATGTCCGCCTGCCAGACGCCCATCATCGTCGCCCTCGATTTCCCCACCCGCGAAGCCGCGTTGAAGCTGGCCGACCAGCTCGACCCGACGCTGTGCCGGGTGAAGGTGGGCAAGGAGCTGTTCACCAGCTGCGCTTCGGACATCGTCGCCACCCTGCGCGAGCGCGGCTTCGAGGTGTTCCTCGACCTCAAGTTCCACGACATCCCCAACACCACCGCCATGGCCGTCAAGGCCGCTGCCGAGATGGGCGTGTGGATGGTCAACGTGCACTGCTCCGGCGGCCTGCGCATGATGGCGGCCTGCCGCGAGACCCTGGACAAGTTCAATGGGCCCAAGCCGCTGCTGATCGGCGTCACCGTGCTGACCAGCATGGAGCGCGAGGACCTGGCCGGCATCGGCCTGGACATCGAGCCCCAGGAGCAGGTGCTGCGCCTGGCGGCCCTGGCGCAGAAGGCCGGCATGGACGGCCTGGTCTGCTCGGCCCAGGAGGCACCGGCCCTCAAGGCGGCGCACCCGTCGCTGCAACTGGTCACCCCCGGCATCCGCCCGGCGGGCAGTGCCCAGGACGACCAGCGTCGCATCCTCACTCCGCGCCAGGCGCTGGACGCCGGCTCCGACTACCTGGTGATCGGCCGCCCCATCAGCCAGGCCGCCGACCCGGCCCAGGCCCTGGCCGCCGTGGTGGCCGAGCTGGCGTGAGCCGGCACGAGGCGCTGATGTGAAAAAGCCCGGCTCAGGCCGGGCTTTTTCATGGGTGACTGCCAGCCGTTACCGCCTGATCTGCTTCAGCGTCTCGGCGATGAGGAAGGCCAGTTCCAGGGACTGGTCGGCGTTCAGGCGCGGGTCGCAGTGGGTGTGGTAGCGGTCGGAGAGGCCGTCCTCGGTGATGGGGCGGGCGCCGCCGATGCACTCGGTGACGTTCTGCCCGGTCATCTCGATGTGGATGCCGCCGGCATGGCTGCCTTCGGCCTGGTGCACCTGGAAGAACTGCTTGACCTCGGAAAGGATGATGGCGAAGTCGCGGGTCTTGTAGCCGCTGGAGGCCTTGATGGTGTTGCCGTGCATCGGGTCCGAGCTCCACAGCACCTTGCGGCCTTCGGCCTGCACGGTGCGGATCAGCCGCGGCAGGTGCTCGCCGACCTTCTCGGCGCCCATGCGCACGATGAGGTTGAGGCGGCCCGGGTCGTTGTCCGGGTTGAGGATGTCGATCAGGCGGATCAGGTCTTCGCTCGGCATGCTCGGGCCGACCTTGACGCCGATGGGGTTGCCGACGCCGCGCAGGAACTCGACGTGGGCACCGTCCAGCTGGCGGGTGCGGTCGCCGATCCAGAGCATGTGGGCGGAGCAGTCGTACCAGCCGCCGGTGAGGCTGTCGCGGCGCACGAAGGCCTGCTCGTAGTTCAGCAGCAGTGCTTCGTGGGCGGTGAAGAAGCTCGCTTCGCGCAGTTGCGGGGCGCTGTCCAGGCCGCAGGCGCGCATGAAGGCAAGGGTCTCGTCGATGCGGTCGGCGAGCTGGCTGTACTTCTCCGTCAGCGCCGAGTTGGCGATGAAGTCGAGGTTCCACTGGTGCACCTGGTGCACATCGGCGAAGCCGCCCTGGGCGAAGGCACGCAGCAGGTTCAGGCTGGCGGTGGACTGGTGGTAGGCCTGCAGCAGGCGTTCCGGGTCGGGGATGCGGCTGGCTTCGTCGAAGCCGATGCCGTTGACGATGTCGCCCCGGTAGGCGGGCAGGGTGACGCCACCGATGGTCTCGTCATTGGCCGAGCGCGGCTTGGCGAACTGGCCGGCCATGCGCCCCACCTTCACCACCGGGCAGCCGGCGGCGAAGGTCATGACGATGGCCATCTGCAGCAGCACCTTGAAGGTGTCGCGGATCTTCGCGGCGGAGAACTCGGCGAAGCTCTCGGCGCAGTCGCCACCCTGCAGCAGGAAGGCGCGCCCTTCGGTGACCTCGGCGAACTGCCGGCGCAGTTCGCGGGCCTCGCCGGCGAACACCAGCGGCGGGTAGCTGGCCAGGGTCTGCTCGACCTGGGCCAGGCGGGCGGCATCGGGGTAGACGGGTTGTTGCAGGATGGGCCGGGTTCTCCAGCTGTCCGGGCTCCAGGGGGCGTGGCGCGAGGTGTCGTTCATCGAGGGCTCGAAAGGGGCGGGCGGGGCGATGGCGAATGGTAACCGAAAGCCCCGCCGGCCCGCGATCAGGCCGGTGCGTGTCGCCCTTGCGGGGCATCGGCCAGGTCGCGGCGCAGGGCGTCGATGTGCTGGCGCAGGGCGGCACGGTAGCTGTCCTTGTGTACGTAGTAGGCCATGCGCGCCAGGGGCAGGTAGGCGTAGCCGCCGTCCACGCGCTGGCCGGCCCGCTCGGCCTTGGTCCGGGCCAAGTGTTCGGCGGAGGCGGCGCCGGCCTGGCGCTGGCGGATGAACAGTGCCACCAGTTCGGCCTGTTCCGCGCGGCCCTGCCAGCCCAGGCCGGAGGCCTCGACCATGCCGAGCATGAACAGGTTGTCGTACCGGGGATGGAAGATGTTCAGGTACAGCGCCGGCGCGTCGGCGTCCTCGCCCCAGTTCAGCGCGTCGCGGCTGATGAAGGGGTAGTCCAGGCGGTAGCCGGTGGCTTGCAGGATGAGGTCGTATTCGCCCCGCTGGCCGTCGCTGAAGGTGACGCCGTGGCCTTCGACCGCCTGCACGTCGGGGCGCGCACGGATGTCGCCATGGCCGAGGTGGTGCAGCACCAGGGAGTTCACCACCGGGTGCGCCTCGTAGAGCCGGTAGTCCGGGTCGGGCAGGCCGTAGTCCGAGGGTTTGCCGATCAGCGCGCGCACCAGGGCGGCGTCGAGGCGCTGCTTGAGCGGGCGCGGCAGCTTCACTGCGCCGCCGAAGGTGTCGATGGGCCGGCCGAGCAGGAATTTGGGCAGGAAGTAGTAGCCCCGGCGTACCGAGAGGTCCACCGAGCAGGCGCGGTGCACCGCGTCCACGGCGATGTCGCAGGCGGAGTTGCCGCAGCCGATCACCAGCACGCGCTTGCCCTCGAATACCGCTGCCGAGCGGTACTGCGCCGAATGCAGCTGCTCGCCGGCGAAGTGGCCCGGCAGCGGCGGCTGGTTGGGGGTGTGCAGCGTGCCGCTGGCGATCAGCACTCCGTCCACTCGCCACTCCCGTGCCTGGCCCGCCTGGCGGGTGAAGACGCGCCAGCCTTCTCCCTGGGGCTCGATGCGTTCCACCGTGGTGCCGAACTGGTAGTGCCCATGCAGGTCGAAGTGCCGCGCGTAGTCGTGGAAGTAGCGGCGCATCTCGCGGTGGTGCGGGTAGGGCGCCACGTCGTCGGCCATGGGGAATTCGCTGAACTCGGTGGTGCGCTTCGAGGAGATCAGGTGCGCCGATTCGTAGAGCGTGCTGTGGGGGTTTTCGATGTCCCAGAGCCCGCCGACGTCCTGGTGCTGCTCGAAGCCGACGAAGGGAATGCCGTGGCGTTGCAGCTGGCGGGCCGCGCTCAGGCCGGCGGGGCCGGCGCCGATGATGGCGTACATGGGGAAAGCACCTCTTGGCTGGTATTCTTCTCGGGCTTTTTTGCCGGGCCTTGGCCTGGACGGATTATGGCGAGGTGCGTGCACTTCGCTTCAATGGCAAACGGCGCCGTTGTGGCGCGACCCTGGTGCGAATTGTCACGGGGCGTGGGGAGAGGGGATGCGCGAGGAGCGATTGCTCGCCGAGGTGCACGATGCCTTCGGCGTGATCCGGGTACTGGAAGTGGGTGACTACCGCTTCCTCGAATTCGGCGAGGCGGTGGAGCAGAGCTGTGTCTTCACCGCCGATCCCAGCTGGCTGGAGTACGACTACACCCGCGCCATGCTGGTGGGGGCGCTGTGCCACGAGGCGCCGGAGAGCGCGCTGTTCCTCGGCCTGGGCGCCGGCACCCTGACCCAGGCGTGCATGAAGTTCCTGCCGCTGGACGACGTGGAAGTGGTGGAGCTGCGCCCGGACGTGCCGCGCCTGGCCATGGAGTACCTGGGGCTGGACGACGACCCGCGCCTGACGGTGCGGATCGGCGATGCCCTGGAGCTGCTGCCGACGACCGAGACGGCCGACCTGATCTTCGTCGACCTCTACACGGACACCGGCCCGGGCGTCGGCCACCTGGCCTGGCGCTTCCTGGAGGACTGCCAGAAGCGCCTCAACCCAGGCGGCTGGCTGGTGATCAACCAGTGGGCCGGCGACGATGGCCGCCCGCTGGGGGCGGCGCTGCTGCGCGGGCTGTTCCACCGTCATTACTGGGAGTGCCCGGTGAAGGAGGGCAACGTGGTGCTGATCATCCCGGCTGACCTGGACCAGCGCCTCGACCAGGTGGCCCTCCGGGCCCGCGCCGAAGTCCTGGCGCCGCGCCTGGGCTACTCCCTGCAACCGCTGCTGGATGTGCTCCGCGAGGCCACCTGAGCCGCGCGGGAGTCTGCGCCATGGCCGTGGGTGATCGAAAGTCTGACTTGCCGGTCGGAATTCATTATCCTGCGGCCTCCAACTTGCTGTGCCGTACAACCCATCACTAAGAAGGACAATCCAAATGGCTCAAGTAACCCTCAAGGGCAACCCGGTTTCCGTCGACGGCCAACTGCCGGCCAAGGGCGCCCAGGCGCCGGCGTTCAGCCTGGTTGGCAGCAACCTGGCCGACGTGACCCTGGCCAGCCTGGCCGGCAAGCGCAAGGTGCTGAACATCTTCCCGAGCGTTGACACCCCGACCTGCGCCACCTCCGTGCGCAAGTTCAACGCCGAAGCCAGCAAGCTGGCCAATACCGTGGTGCTGTGCATTTCCGCTGACCTGCCGTTCGCCCAGAGCCGCTTCTGCGGTGCCGAAGGTCTGGAGAACGTGATCAACCTGTCCACCATGCGCG
Source organism: Pseudomonas sp. zfem003 (assembly GCF_032621675.1). NCBI lineage: Bacteria > Pseudomonadati > Pseudomonadota > Gammaproteobacteria > Pseudomonadales > Pseudomonadaceae > Pseudomonas > Pseudomonas sp. zfem003. The sequence continues at coordinate 446,246 of NZ_JAVYJG010000007.1, forward strand.
GCGCCCAGTTCCTCAAGGACTATGGCGTGGCCATCTCCAGCGGCCCCCTGGCCGGCGTCGCCGCCCGCGCCGTGGTGGTGCTGGATGAGAACGACAAGGTGCTGCACAGCGAGCTGGTCGCCGAGATCGCCGACGAGCCGAACTACGCGGCTGCCATTGCCGCCCTCTGAGCGTGCGGTGAATGAAGAAGGGAGGCCTGGGGCCTCCCTTTTTTGTGGGTGCTCGCTTGGCGTTCGGGGCATTGCTGCCCCGGCAGCCGTGGGGCATCAGTCAGCCAGGTTCTGCGCCTCCCGCTCGCGGTTGCGGGGCTTGGGGGCGAAGCGGGCGGCCAGGCGCATGGAGGTGGTGACCAGGCGCTGGTAGAGGGTCGGCAGCAGGCGCTGCATGCCGTCCAGGGCCCAGGCGTCGGCGCCGATGAGGATGCGTCGGCTGTCGCGCAGCACGCCGCGCAGGATCACCGAGGCGGCCTTGTCGGGGGTGGTGCGCAGCAGCTGGTCGTTGAACTGCTTGCGGGCCTGGTCGGCCTCCTGGCCGGTGACGCGGGCGAGGCTGGCGTTCATGCGCGCGGTCTTGGCGATGTTGGTCTTGATGCCGCCGGGGTGCACGCAGCTGGCGGAGACGCCGCAGCCTTCCATGTCCAGCTCCTGGCGCAAGGCTTCGGTGAAGCCGCGCACGGCAAACTTGGTGGCGTTGTAGGCGCTCATGCCCGGCTGGGCGAACAGGCCGAACACGCTGGAGACGTTGACCACGTGGCCTTCGCCGGTGGCCTTGATGTGCGGCAGGAAGGCCTTGGTGCCGTGCATCACGCCCCAGAAGTTGATGTTCATGATCCATTCGTACTCGGCGTAGTCGCTGCCTTCGACGGTGCCGGCGTGGGCGACGCCGGCGTTGTTGAAGATCAGGTTGACGCGGCCGTGGTCGAGCACCACCTGGTCGGCCCAGGCGTGCATGGCTTCGCGGTCGGCGACGTTGACCAGGGTGTGGGTGACCGTGACGCCGAGCTTGCGGGCCTGCTCGGCGGTTTCCGCCAGGCCTTCGACATTCACGTCGGACAGGGCCAGGTGGCAGCCCTGGTGGGCGAGGGCGTAGGCCAGGGCGCGGCCGATGCCGGAGCCGGCGCCGGTGATGGCGGCCACTTTGTTCTCGAAGGACTTCATGCGGTCACCTCTTGCGGGGCGGCGTTCTGGAAGGCCAGGGGGCCCTGGCCGGCGTGGACCGGCTGCTGCCGGCTGAAGTGGTAGGCGGCGGGGTCGAAGTTGCGGGTCAGCAGGCGGAAGCGCCAGGTGAAGCCGGGCCAGACGGTGCAGTTGCGGCCGCTGACCGGGTGGATGTACCAGCTCATGCAGCCGCCGGCGTTCCACACGGTGTTGCCGAGGCTGCCCTGGAGCTTGCCGTTGAAGCGGTCCTGGACGTCGCGCTTGACCTCCAGGCTCTGCAGGTGGCGGGTCTTGAGCAGGTCGAGGGCGCCGAGCACGTAGTGAATCTGCGATTCGATCATGTAGACCATGGAGTTGTGGCCAAGGCCGGTGTTGGGGCCCATGAGGAAGAACAGGTTGGGGAAGCCGGCGGTGAGGGTGCCTTTGTAGGCTTCCGGACCTTGCGGCCAGGTGTCGAGCAGGTCGACGCCGCCCCGGCCGAACACTACGCCGCGTGGCAGCGGGTCGCTGGGGGTGAAGCCGGTGCCGTAGATGATGGCGTCTACGGCGCGCTCCTGGCCGTCACGGGTGACGATGCTGTTGGCGCGGATCTCCTGGATGCCGTCGGTGATGACGTCGACGTTCGGCTGGTTGAGGGCCGGGTAGTAGTCGTTGGAGATGAGCACGCGCTTGCAGCCCATGGTGTAGTCGGGCGTGACCTTGGCGCGCAGGGCGGGGTCGTTGATCTTGCGCTTGATGTAGTGCTTGGCATACAGCTCGGCGAGCTTCATCACCTTGGGGGTCAGGGCGAAGCCGACCACGCGGCTTTCCAGCACGGTGTAGATGAGGCCGCGCCAGAGCTTCTGCGCCAGGGGGAAGCTGCGGAAGCGGCTGCGCTCGCGCTCGCTGATGGCGCGGTCCGGCTTGGGCATCACCCAGGGGGCGGTGCGCTGGTAGAGGTCGAGGTGGGCGACCTGTTTCTGGATCTGCGGGACGAACTGGATGGCGGAGGCGCCGGTGCCGATTACGGCGACACGCTTGCCGGTGAGGTCGTAGTCGTGGTCCCACTGCTGGGAGTGGAAGCTCTTGCCGGTGAAGTTCTCCATGCCCGGCAGGTGGGGAATGGAGGGGGTGGACAGGGCGCCCATGCCGGACACCACGAACTGTGCGGTGTAGTGGTTGCCGGCAGCGTCTTCGATCTGCCAGATCTCCTGCTCGTCACTCCAGGCCAGGCGCTTGATCTCGGTTTCCAGCAGGGTCTTGTCCTGCAGGCGGTACTTCTCCCAGCAGCGTTCCAGGTAGGCCTTGATCTCGCCCTGCTTGGCGAACATGCGCGTCCATTCCGGGTTCGGCTCGAAGGAGAAGGAGTAGAGGTGGGATTGCACGTCGCAACCGCAGCCCGGGTAGTTGTTGACCCGCCAGGTGCCGCCGACGCCGGCCTCTTTCTCGAACATGAGGAAGTCGTTCTCGCCGGTCTGCTTGAGGCGGATGGCCATGCCGAGGCCGGAGAAGCCGGAGCCGATAATGGCGATCTTGCAGTGACGGGCGGGGGGTGTGGGCGTGACGGGCGCGTTCATGGAGAGGCTCCTGTTATGATTGTTTTCGCGTATACAGCTGTATACCAATGTAGACATCTGTATACTCGCCAGCAAGCCATTCCCGGACAACCAACCTAAGGTAGGGCCAGACATGGATTCAGTGGTCGATGAGGAGCAGCTGGCTCCGGATCGCACCCCTCCCGCCCCCGGCAAGCGCCTGCTGATGGAGGCGGCGCTGCGGCTGTCGTCCCAGAGCCGCAGCCTGAGCAGCCTGGGCCTGCGCGAGCTGGCGCGCGAGGCGGGGCTCAACCCCAACACCTTCTATCGCCACTTCAAGGACGTGGATGACCTGGGGCTGGCGATCATCCGCAGCATTTCCAGCGAGCTGCGCCAACCCCTGCGCGACCTGCGCCGTGAGGCCGCGGAGCGTGCGGTGCAGGCGAGCGGGCCGGCATCGCCACAGTTGCTGGGCATCGACATGGGGCGGGGGCGGCGGGTCTGTCACGAGACGGTGGATCTGTTCTTCGATTTCGTGGCGGGGCACGCCGAGGCCTTCATCATCGGTGTGCGCGAATTGCACGGTGCCTCGCCGGTACTGCGCGAGGCGCTGCGGCAGGTGATGGACGAGTTCGCCGAGGACATGGCCGAGGACATCATCGAGTTCCGCCTGCTGCCGGCCCAGGTGAGCGAGGGGGTAGTGCGGCGGGTGTCCAGCCTGATCAGTCGCAACCTGTTCCAGATGTCCCTGGATTTCATCGGCGAGCCCGAGCGGCAGGCGGAGATTCGCCAGGAGGCGGAGGAGCAGATTCTCTACTTGTTCACCGGTGCAGCGGTGTTGCAGAGCCTGGAGGCGATGGGCCTCTGAGTGGCTTGCGCTGAGACGGAAAAGCCCGGCGATGCCGGGCTTTTTCATGGACGGACGGCGGCTCAGCCGGTGAAGCCGAGGCGTTCCTTCCAGCGGCTTTCCAGGGCCTTGGTTTCGTGGTCGAAGGGGTGGAAGCCAGGACGGTAGTAGTCCAGGTAGGGCTTGATCATGCGCGGGAAGTAGCCGGTGCGCGGGCCGAACAGGGTCTTCAGGCCGCGGGCCCAGCTTCGCAGGTTGAACAGTTGGCCGTCCTTGCGCAGCAGGTGGAACTGGAAGGCGCCGATCACGCCGATGAACATCACGCTGGTGAGTGCCATGGTGATGACGCGCTCGAAGTAGCCGCCACCGACCGCCATGTAGGCGTCGTAGCACACGGCCTTGTGTTCGTTCTCTTCGACGGCGTGCCACATCCACAGCTGGTACATCCGGGTGTCGTCCATCTGGGTGCTGAGGTCTTCGCGGCGCAGCAGCTGCTCGGCCATGGTGGCGGTGAAATGCTCCAGGGCGCAGGTGATGGCGAGGCGATGCTTCTTGGTGGTGAAGCGGGTGACCCATTCGAGCAGCACCTTGATGCGCAACTCCAGGCGCTCCAGGTCGATGCCGTGCTCGGCGGCGTAGTCGTTGTAGGTGGCATGTTCCTTGGAATGCATGGCCTCCTGGCCGATGAAGGCGCTGATGTCCTTCTGCAGCTGCGGGTCGCTGATCTGGTCGCGGACGGCGCGCACGCTGTCGACGAAGAACTTCTCGCCATAGGGGAACAGCGAGGACAGGTTGTTCATGAAGTGGCTCATGAAGGGATCACCGCTCCACCAGTACTTCTGGGTCCTGGCGAAGCTGAAGTCCATGCGGCGGACGGGGAAGTTGGCCTTGGGCAGGTTGGCGGTTGCGGTGGTCATGCGTGGATCCTCTCGATTGGGAGCCGTCCCATGTTGTTGTCTGGCTTTGGGTGACACGTTCGACTGTGTCATTGATCGATGTAACTGTTGAGGATTAACGCAGGTTTTGCCCGCTGGCGCGGACCAACTTTCGGCGGGTCGTGATGGGCTGAGGCGTAGGGGAGGGGATGCGGAGGTGGGAAGACGGGCCGCGCGAGGACGGCCCGGAGGGCGATTACTTTTCGTCGAGGCGGAAGGCGGTGAGGGCGAAGGTGGGAATGCCGGCGTCCTGCAGGCGCTCGGAGCCGCCCAGTTCCGGCAGGTCGATGATGGCGGCGGCCTCGACCACCCTGGCGCCCATGCGGCGTACCAGGCTGGCGGCGGCGAGCAGGGTGCCGCCGGTGGCGATCAGGTCATCGAAGATCAGGACCTTGTCGCCGTCGCACAGGCTGTCGGCGTGCACTTCGAGGAAGGCTTCGCCGTATTCGGTCTGGTAGCCCTCGGCGAGCACGTCGGCCGGCAGCTTGCCCTGCTTGCGGAACAGCACCAGGGGCTTGTTCAGGGCGTAGGCGACGATCGAGCCGATCAGGAAGCCCCGGGCGTCCATGGCGCCGATGTGGCTGAAGTCCGCCTCCACGTAACGCTGGACGAAGCTGTCCACCACCAGGCGCAGGCCGCGCGGGGACTGGAAGAGCGGGGTGATGTCGCGGAACACCACGCCGGGCTTGGGGAAGTCGATCACGGGACGGATCAGGGTCTTGATATCGAGGGCGTCGAAGTTCATCGCAACAGCCTGCTGGAGGAGGGGAGAGGAAGAACGTGCCGGCGGGCGCCGGCACGGTGGATCAGCCTTCGATGCTGCCGCCGGCGAGGGCGCAGAGCTCGATGGGGTCGAGGATGTGGACTTCCTTGCCTTCGGCGGCGATCAGGTTGCCTTGCTGGAAGCGGGTGAACACGCGGGAGACGGTCTCAACCGCCAGGCCGAGGTAGTTGCCGATCTCGTTGCGCGACATGGCCAGGCGGAACTGGTTGGCCGAGAAACCACGGGCGCGGAAGCGGGCGGACAGGTTGACCAGGAAGGTGGCGATGCGCTCGTCGGCGGTCTTCTTGGAGAGCAGTAGCATCATCTGCTGGTCGTCGCGGATCTCGCGGCTCATCACGCGCATCAGCTGGCGGCGCAGTTGCGGCAGCTGGACGGACAGCTCGTCGAGGCGCTCGAAGGGGATCTCGCAGACCGAGGTGGTTTCCAGCGCCTGGGCGGAAACCGGGTACAGCTCGGTGTCCATGCCGGACAGGCCGACCAGTTCGCTGGGCAGGTGGAAGCCGGTGATCTGCTCTTCACCCGAGTCGGTCAGGCCGAAGGTCTTCAGGGCGCCGGAGCGCACGGCGAATACCGACTCGAAGGTGTCGCCCTGGCGGAACAGGAAGTCGCCTTTCTTCAGGGGGCGGCCACGCTTGACGATTTCGTCGAGCGAGTCCATGTCCTCCATGTTCAGCGAAAGGGGCAGGCACAGGGCGGCGAGGCTGCAGTCCTTGCAGTGGGCCTGGGGCAGGTTGCGCGCCTTGATGATCTCGGACATCCAGGTTTCCTTCATGGCAAACACGTAGAAGGCGTAAGGGTAACGCAGGCCGGGGGCCGAGGGCCAGAAAAACGCCTCCTGCGAAACGACTCAAGTTCATCCGTGCAGTGCCGAAAACCTGGCGTGATTACGAGGGAGTGCATGTCATGAGGATCGACATTTCCGGCTGGCCCTTCTCCAGCCAGCATGCCACGGCGCTCCGTAGCGCCAAGGCCGGGGTTGCGGATGAGCCGGCCCAAGCAGCCCAGGCGGAAGAGGCCAAGGCAGCCGGTAGTGCCACTGCTTCCGAGCAGCCAGGTGTGAAGGTAAGCCTCTCCAAGGAAGGAGTGGCGCGTTCCGAAGAGGCGAGCAAGGACGATGACATCGATGAGAGTGGCCTGCCGGATTCCATCAAGCAGATCCTGAAGATGATCCGCCGCTTGCGGGAGCAGGTGGAGGAGAAGAAGAAGGAGCTGCAGGAGGTGGCGATGGACAGCAGCCTGGATGAGGAAACCCGCAAGCTGCGTCAGCAGCAGTTGCAAGGGGAGCTGGCCAGCCTTAACTCCGCGCTGACCACGGCGCTGGTCAACCTGCGCAAGGCGATGAAGGAGTCGAAGCTCAGCGATGAGCAGTCTATCAAGGCGATGAGCCTGGCCATGAAATGAGCCAAAGGCCCGCCCCGTTCGGGGCGGGTTTCTTCAGATCACCCGGGAGAAACGCTGGGTGGTTTCCGGGGTGAGGTAGTGGTCGAACAGCATGCACACCGAGCGCACCAGCAGTCGGCCGGTGGGCTGGATGTCGATGCGGCGATCGGTGAGGCTGATCAGCCCGTCCCGCGCCATGGCTTCGAGCTGGGGCCACACGGCGTCGAAGTACCCCCTGAACTCGATGTTGTATCGCGATTCGATCATCTCGAAATCCAGCTCGAACTCGCAGATCAGCTGCTGGATCACGGCGCGGCGGATGCGGTCGTCCTCATTGCATGACAGGCCCCGGCGAGTGGCCAGTTGATCAGCGCCGAGGGTTTCCTGATAGGTGTTGAGGTTGCTGTCGTTCTGGCAGTACAGATCGCCGACCTGGCTGATGGCGGAGACGCCCAGGCCGATGAGGTCGCAGTGGCCATGGGTGGTGTAGCCCTGGAAATTGCGTTGCAGGCGACCGTCCTCCTGTGCGATGGAGAGCTCGTCGTCGGGCAGGGCGAAGTGGTCCATGCCGATGTAGCGGTAGCCGGCCCGGGTCAGCTGCTCGATGCTGCCCTGGAGCATTTCCAGCTTGTGGGCCGGGCTGGGCAGCTCTTCGCTGCGGATGCGCCGCTGGGGCATGAAGCGTTCCGGCAGGTGGGCGTAGTTGAAGACCGAGAGGCGGTCGGGTTGCAGCGCAATCACCTCTGCGACGGTACGGGCGAAGCTCTCCGGAGTCTGTCGCGGCAGGCCGTAGATCAGGTCGATGTTCACCGAGCGGAACTGCAGGGTCCGGGCCGCTTCGATGATGCCGCGCGTCTCGGACAGGCTCTGCAGGCGGTTCACCGCGAGCTGAACGGACGGATCGAGGTCCTGCACGCCCAGGCTGACGCGGTTGAAGCCCAGCTCACGCAGCAGGCCCATGGTGGACCAGTCGGCTTCGCGCGGGTCGATCTCGATGCCGTAGTCACCCGAGTCGTCGTCCAGCAGGTTGAAGTGCTTGCGCAGGTGGCCCATCAGGCGGCGCAGCTCGTCATGGCTGAGGAAGGTGGGGGTGCCGCCGCCGAAGTGCAGTTGTTCCACCCGTTGCTGCGGGTCGAGGTGGCAGGCGATGAGTTCGATCTCGCGCTCGAGCTTCTCCAGGTAGGGGAGGGCGCGGCCACGGTCCTTGGTGATGACCTTGTTGCAGGCGCAGTAGTAGCAGATGTTCGCGCAGAACGGGACGTGGACGTAGAGCGACAGCGGGCGCTGCGCCTTGCGGCTGTCGCGCAGGGCGTGCAGCAGGTCGAAGGAGCCGATGCGATCGTTGAATTGCACGGCTGTGGGGTAGGAGGTGTAGCGGGGGCCTGCCGCGTCGTAGCGGCGGATCAGGCCGGAGTCCCAGCGGATATCGTCGAGCATGCGGGCAATCCAGGATCAGCAGTCAGTGGCGCGAGTCTAGGTGCCGCCCGGCCATGGCTTGTTGATCTGAGTCATGCTGTCGCAGAGCCCCGCCGCATGGGGTTGAGCGGTTCTACAGGAGGGCTTAGTGCCCCATCAACCAGTGCTGGTGCGGGCCGGGAAGCGTCCAGATACCGAACAGCATCACCAGCACGCCGCCGGCGATGCGGATACCGCGCTTGCGCAGCAGGGCGGTCAGGCGTTCAGCGGCCAGGCCCGTTGCCAGCAGCACCGGCCAGGTGCCGAGGCCGAAGGCGAGCATGAGCAGCACGCTGTCGCTGGCTGAACCCTGGCTAGCGGACCAGAGCAGGGTGCTGTAGACCAGGCCGCACGGCAGCCAGCCCCAGAGCGCGCCGAGCAGCAGGGCGCGGGGCAGCGTGGAGACCGGCAGCAGGCGGCTCGCCACGGGCTGGATGTGGCGCCAGAGGCCGCGCCCCAGTGCTTCGATGCGGGTCAGGCCGCTCCACCAGCCGGCCAGGTAGAGGCCCATGCACACCAGCAGCAGGCCGGCCACCACGCGCATTGCCATTGCTGCCGGGCTGTTGGCCACGGCCCAGCCGGCCAGGCCGATGAGCAGGCCGGCTGTGGCGTAGCTGAGAATGCGTCCGAGGTTGTAGGCCAGCAGCAGGCGCAGGCGGCGGGCGCGCTGCTCCGGCGGGATGGCCAGGGTCAGCGCACCCATCAGGCCCCCGCACATGCCGATGCAGTGACCACCGCCCAGCAGGCCGAGAATCAGTGCCGACACCAGTTGTGGGGCGAGTTCAGGCACCGTTGCGGTCCTTGTCCTGCTCGCCGTTCTCGGTTTCGTCCGCCTCGGCGATGCCAGCCTTGTGGCTGGGGTCTTCATCATCGAAGAGGATGCTGTGGGCGGGGCCGTCGAGGTCGTCGTACTGGCCGCTGTCCACTGCCCAGAAGAACAGCCAGATGGCGAAGCCCACCAGGCCGATGGCGACGGGAATGAGGATGTAGAGCGCAGGCATCGGGAGTCTCGTTGTCAGGGCAGGCGGAGGATGCCGGGCTGGCCGCTAGGTGCGTGCCAGCCGAAGGGCGTTGATCACGACCAGCAGTGAGCTGACCGACATGCCGAAGGCGGCCCAGAGCGGGGTGACCCAGCCCAGCGCGGCAAATGGCAGGACGCTGCCATTGTACAGCGTCGCCCAGGCCAGGTTCTGGATGATGATGTGGCGGGTGCGCGAGGCGACCGAAAGCGCCTGGACCAGGCTTTCCAGCCGGTTCGAGAGCAGCACCGCATCCGCGCTGGTCTTGGCCAGGTCGGTGGCGCTGCCCATGGCGACGCTGATGTCGGCACCGGCGAGGACGGGGACGTCGTTGACGCCGTCGCCCAGCATCAGCACACGCCGGCCTTGCTGGTGCAGGTCCCGCAGCACGGCCAGCTTGGCGTCCGGGCTGAGACCACCGCGTGCATCGTCGATGCCGAGCTGGCGGGCGATCTCGTCGACCATCGGCGAGCTGTCGCCGGACAGCAGCATGATCCGCCAGCCTTTGGCCTTGCAGGCCTCCACCAGCAGCGGGGCGTCTTCGCGCAGGCGATCATCCAGCACCAGCCAGGCCAGCGGCCCATTGTCATCACCCAGCAGCAGCCACTGACCCTGCTGGCCGGGAATGGCGGGCGCTGCCCAGCCACCGAGTTCGGCGACGAAGTCGGCCTGGCCAATGCGCAGGCGGCGCCCTTCCACGAGGCCTTCAAGCCCCTTGCCGGGGATGCTGCGCACTTCGTCGGCGGCCACCGGCGCACGGCCGAAGGCGCGGGCGATGGGGTGTTCGGAGCGGTTCTCGAGTGCAGCGGCCAGGGCCAGGCAGGCGTCGCCGTCCAGGCTCGCGAGGGGGTGGATGGCGCTCAGGGTCAGCCGGCCCTCGGTGAGGGTGCCGGTCTTGTCGAAGATCACGGTGTCGATGTGATTCAGCCCTTCCAGCACATGGCCCCGGGTCAGCAGGAGCCCGAGCTTGTGCAGGCTGCCGGTGGCGGTGGTGAGGGCGGTGGGTGTGGCCAGGGCCAGGGCGCAGGGGCAGGTGGCGACCAGCAGCGACAGCACGACCCAGAAGGCGCGGGAGGCGTCGATTTCCCACCAGATCAGCCCGACCACGGCGGCCGCCAGCAGGACGAAGATGAGGAACCACTGGGCGACCTTGTCCGCCAGTTCGGCGAGGCGCGGCTTGTCGGCCTGGGCGCGTTCCAGCAGGCGCACGATGGCGGACAGCCGGGTCTTGTCGCCCAGGGCCTGGACCTCAAGGGTCAGCGGCCCTTCGACGTTGAGCGTGCCGGCGGTGACAGCATCGCCCGGGTTGCGCGGCAGGGGCAGGTACTCGCCGGTGAGGAGGGATTCGTCGACGCTGGAGCGGCCCTCCAGGATCACGCCGTCGGCCGGCATCAGGGCGCCCGGAGGCACCAGGACGCGGTCGCCCAGCTTCAACTCGTCGAGGAGGATGCGCTGGCCTTGTCCGGTGTCATCCAGCCGCAGGCAGGAGGCGGGCAGCAGGTTGACCAGTTGGGCGGTGGCGGCGGCCGTTCGCTCGCGGGCACGGCGTTCGAGGTAGCGGCCGGCCAGGAGGAAGAGGGCGAACATGCCCACGGCGTCGTAGTACAGCTCGCCCGTGCCGGTGACCGTCGACCAGATGCCGGCCACGTAGGCGCCGCCGATGGCGAGGGACACGGAGACGTCCATGCTCAGGTGGCGGGTGCGCAGGTCCCTGAGCGCGCCGCGGAAAAACTGGCCGCAGCAGTAGAAGACGATGGGCGTGGTGAGGAACAGGCTGACCCAGCGCAGGATCTTGTCCAGCTCCGGCGTCAGGTCGATGTTGAATTCGGGCCAGGTGGCCATCGCAGCCATCATCACCTGCATCCACAGCAGGCCGGCGACGCCCAGCTGGCGCATGGCGCGGCGGTTCTCGGTGGCGAGTCGCTCGGCTGCTTCGTCGGCCTTGTAGGGGTGGCCGGCATAGCCGATGCGGCGCAGCTCCTTGAGCAGGCTGCTGAGGGGGATCTGGCTATCGGCCCAGCGCATCTGGAGCCGGTGGTTGGACAGGTTGAGGCGCGCCTCGGCAACGCCTGGGAGGCCCCGCAGGTGCTTCTCGATCAACCAGCCGCAGGCGGCGCAACTGATGCCTTCGATGAGCAGGCTGGTCTCGCTGAGTTCGCCTTCGTGCTGGACGAAGGGCCGCTGGACATCCGCGCGGTCAAACAGGGCCAACTCGTCCGGCAGGGCACCGGGAAGGGCATCGGGGTTGGCGGCAGTCTCGCTGCGATGGCGGTAGTAGCTTTCCAGACCGCCGGCGACGATGGCTTCGGCCACGGCCTGGCACCCTGGACAGCACATGGCCCTCGTCTCTCCCAGCACGAGGGCCTCGTAGGGGCTGCCGGCGGGAACCGGCAAGCCGCAGTGGTAGCAGTTGAGTGGGGCGGGCATGGGCGGGGCTTATTCGCCGAGCTGGGTTACGCCACCCGCCTCAAGGTTTTCCTCTTCGAAGAGGCGCCAGTCCTGGCCGTCTTCCTGACCGATCAGCTCGACGAAGCGGCGGCCGCCAACGTCGTCTTCCAGGTGCCCGGTGTAGAGACCGGGTGCCTTGGGTTGGAGCACGACGCGGCGATCCTTCTCGGGCTGGGTAGGGGAGAGGAGGCTGAGCACCAGGTGCTGGGGCTGGCTCTTGCCATCGAGGCGGACCTCGACCTCGCCGCTACCGTTGTCGAAGCGGACCTCGGCACGCATGCCCAGGCTTTGGGCCAGGTTCTCGCGCTCCAGGGAGGTGTTGATGCCCTTGCCGACCTCGTAGTAGTTGTCTGCCACAAGGCTCGGCGGGTTCTTGATGGCGACTACCAGCATGGTGGTTCCCAGCACCACGGAGGTGCCGAGGATGCCGAGGATGAACCACGGCCAGGGTTGCTTGTACCAGGGGCTTGGGGCTTCGGACTGCATGGTATTCCCGTTCTAGCGGACGCTGGGGCCGATGAAGCGGCTGTCGGCGTCGTTCTCGATGCTGGCGTCATCCACCGCACGGACGCGGAAGACGATGGTGTTGGTGCTGGACGGCAGCTTGTCCGGGTCGATGGACAGTTCCACCGGTACGGACAGGACTTCGCCTGCCTCGGCACGCACCTCGCGCTTGCCCTCGTAGACCAGGCCATCCAGGCCGTCGGCTTCGAGTACGAAGTCGATGTCCTTCTGGGCCTTGTTCATGATCTTCAGGGTGTAGACGTTCTCGATGCGGCCTTGCTCGTTTTCGCGATAGAGCACCCGGTCCTTGATGACGTCCAGTTCCACCAGGGAACGGGCGCTGACGGCATAGCCGAACAGGCTGATCATCGCGACGAGGGCGGCAGCGTAACCGATCAGGCGGGGGCGCAGTAGGTGCGTCTGCTGGCCGTTCAGGTTGTGTTCAGTGGTGTAGCTGATCAGCCCCTTGGGATAGTTCATCTTCTCCATGATGCTGTCGCAGGCGTCGATGCAGGCGGCGCAGCCGATGCACTCGATCTGCAGGCCGTCACGGATGTCGATGCCGGTGGGGCAGACCTGCACGCACATGGTGCAGTCGATGCAGTCGCCCAGGCCCTGGGCCTTGTAGTCGACGTTCTTCTTGCGCGGACCGCGGGATTCGCCGCGACGCGGGTCGTAGGAAACGATCAGGGTGTCCTTGTCGAACATCACGCTCTGGAAGCGGGCGTAGGGGCACATGTAGATGCACACCTGTTCGCGCAACCACCCGGCGTTGCCGTAGGTGGCCAGGGTGAAGAAGCCGACCCAGAAGTAGGCCCAGCCGTCCGCGTTGCCGGTGAAGAGGTCGGTCATCAGGTCGCGGATGGGGGTGAAGTAGCCGACGAAGGTCAGGCCGGTGACGAAGCCGATCAGCAGCCAAAGGCTGTGCTTGGCCGACTTGCGCAGGAATTTGTTGGCGCTGGCGGGGGCCTTGTCGAGCTTCATGCGCTGGTTGCGGTCACCCTCGGTGACTTTCTCGCACCACATGAAGATCCAGGTCCACACGCTCTGCGGGCAGGTGTAGCCGCACCAGACACGGCCGGCGAACACGGTGATGAAGAACAGGCCAAAGGCGCAGATGATCAGCAGCCAGGACAGGAGAACGAAGTCCTGGGGCCAGAAGGTGGCGCCGAAGATGTAGAACTTGCGTTCCGGCAGGTTCCACCAGACGGCCTGTCGGTCGTTCCAGGTCAGCCAGACGGTGCCGAAGTAGAGCAGGAAGAGGAAGGCGCCCCCTGCCATTCGCAGGTTGCGGAAGAGGCCGGTGAAGGCTCGGGTGTAGATCTTTTCGCGGCTGGCGTAGAGGTCGGTGCTTTGACCGCCTTTTGCCGGGGGAGGGGTAATGTTCTGGACGGGGATCTGTTCGCTCATCTATCTCGTACCACGGCTGTTTGGCTTGCCCCGATCAGTGCTTGCCGAACGGGATCTTAGTGCCACATCACATATGGTACGCCTGATAGCTGCCCGCCATGTGCGACAGTGCGTCGCGCATGGCGGGCATAGGTACTGCTTATTTGCCTTCGGCTTCGGTCGCACCCTTGTGGGAGAGACTGTACACGTAGGCGGCCAGCAGGTGGACCTTGTCGTTACCCAGGTGTTCTTCCTGCGCCGGCATCATGCCCTGGCGACCATAGCGGATGGTCTGCTGCAGTTGGGCAAAGCTGCTGCCGTAGATGAACGCGTTGGGGTGGGTCAGGTTCGGAGCGCCCATGGCCGGGGTGCCCTTGCCTTCCGGACCGTGGCAGGCCACGCAGTTGGCGGCAAAGATGGCTTTGCCGTTTTCCGGGTTGGCGTTGGCGTCCTTCGGCAGGTCGCGACCATCCAGGGTCTGGCGCACGAAGGCAGCGACGTCACGAACGCCTTGCTCGCCGATCACTTCGCCCCAGGCCGGCATCACGCCGTGACGGCCGCCGAGGATGGTGGTCTTGATGGTCTCGGCCTCACCGCCCCAGCGCCAGTCGGCGTCGGTCAGGTTCGGGAAGCCGTAGGAGCCCTTGGCGTCGGAGCCGTGGCACACCGAGCAGTTGGAGGCGAAGAGACGACCACCCATTTTCAGGGCTTTCTCGTCCTTGGCCACTTCCTCGATGGGCATGGCGGCGTATTTCTTGAACAGCGGGCCGTATTGCTGATCGGCCTTGTCCATTTCCTTTTCCCACTGGTGGACACCGGTCCAGCCGCTTTCGCCGTTGGCGAAGGGCTTGCCTTCGGCCACTTCGTTATAGCCGGGGAAGATGCCTTTCCAGTTGCCCATGCCCGGGTACAGGACCAGGTAGCCGACGGCGAACACGAGGGTGCCGACGAACAGCATGAACCACCACTTGGGCAGCGGGTTGTCGTATTCCTCGATGCCGTCGAAGGCATGGCCGAGGGTTTCTTCGGTGGTTTCCTGGCGCTGGCCCTTGCGGGTGGCAAAGATCAGCACCGCCAGTGCCACCAGGGTGGCGCTGGTCAGGAGGGTTACGTACCAACTCCAGAACGTGGTCATTCGCTCTTACTCCTAGAAGCTTCGTCGTCGCGCTTGGTGTCCGCCGGCTTGTCATCAGCGAAGGGCAAGTTGGCAGCTTCGTCGAAGCTGCTCTTGCGCTTGCCGTTGTAGGCCCAGAGGACGACGCCGATGAAGGCGACGAACACCAGGATGGTTCCCAGCCCGCGGAGAGTCTGGATATCCATCGTGCTTACCGTTTGTTCTTGATCGAGGTGCCCAGACCCTGAAGGAACGCCACCAGTGCGTCCATCTCGGTCTTGCCCTTGACCGCGTCACGTGCGCCGGCGATGTCATCGTCGGTGTAGGGGACGCCGAGGGTACGAAGCGCTTGCATCTTGGCAGCGGTGTCTTTGCCGTCGAGCTTGTTCTCAACCAGCCAGGGGTAGGCAGGCATCTTCGACTCGGGCACCACGTTGCGCGGGTTGTACAGGTGCGCACGGTGCCAGTCGTCGGAGTAGCGGCCGCCTACGCGGGCCAGGTCCGGGCCGGTCCGCTTGGAGCCCCACAGGAAGGGGTGGTCCCATACGCTTTCACCGGCAACGGAGTAGTGGCCGTAGCGCTCGGTCTCGGCGCGGAAGGGGCGAACCATCTGCGAGTGGCAGCCAACGCAGCCTTCGCGGATGTAGATGTCGCGGCCTTCCAGCTCCAGCGCGGTGCGAGGCTTCATGCCTTCGACCGGGGTGTTGGTCACGTCCTGGAAGAACAGCGGGACGATCTGCACGAGACCGCCGATGCTAACGGCGATCACCATGAACAGTGCCAGCAGACCGACGTTCTTCTCGACTAATTCGTGTTGCTTCATTAGTGAGCTCCTTGCGGAATCTGGGCAGCCGCATCGTACTCGGCCGGCTTGGCGGCGCGTACGGTACGGAAGGTGTTGTAGGCCATCAGCAGCATGCCGGTCACGAAGAAGGCGCCGCCGATCATGCGCACCAGGTAACCCGGGTGGCTGGCCTCAAGGGCTTCGACGAAGGAGTAGGTGAGGGTGCCGTCTTCGTTGACTGCGCGCCACATCAGACCCTGGGTGATGCCGTTGACCCACATGGAGGCGATGTACAGAACGGTACCGATGGTAGCCAGCCAGAAGTGGGCGTTGATCAGGCCGACGCTGTGCATCTGCTCGCGACCGAACACCTTCGGGATCAGGTGGTACAGCGAACCGATGGAAATCATCGCCACCCAGCCGAGGGCACCAGCGTGTACGTGGCCGATGGTCCAGTCGGTGTAGTGGGAGAGGGCGTTGACGGTCTTGATGGCCATCATCGGGCCTTCGAAGGTCGACATGCCGTAGAACGCCAGGGACACCACCAGGAAGCGCAGGATGGGGTCGGAGCGCAGCTTATGCCAGGCACCCGACAGGCTCATCATGCCGTTGATCATGCCGCCCCAGCTCGGAGCCAGCAGGATCAGGGACATGGCCATGCCCAGGGACTGCGCCCAGTCCGGCAGCGCGGTGTAGTGCAGGTGGTGCGGACCGGCCCAGATGTACAGGGTGATCAGCGCCCAGAAGTGCACGATGGACAGGCGGTAGGAGTAGATCGGACGCTCGGCCTGCTTCGGAACGAAGTAGTACATCATCCCCAGGAAGCCGGTGGTCAGGAAGAAGCCCACGGCGTTGTGGCCGTACCACCACTGGATCATGGCGTCGGTCGCACCGGCATACAGCGAGTAGGACTTGGTCAGGGTGACCGGGATTTCCATGCTGTTGACGATGTGCAGCATCGCGGTAACCAGGATGAAGGCCCCGAAGAACCAGTTACCGACATAGATGTGCTTGGTCTTGCGCTTGATCACGGTGCCGAAGAACACGAGCGCGTAGGTGATCCAGACCACCGCCAGCAGGATGTCGATCGGCCATTCCAGCTCGGCGTACTCCTTGGAGGAGGTGTAGCCCAGCGGCAGGGTGATGACCGCCAGCACGATCACCGCTTGCCAACCCCAGAAGGTGAACGCGGCGAGAGTGTCGGAGATCAGGCGAGTCTGGCAGGTGCGCTGTACCACGTAGTAGGACGTGGCAAACAGGGCGCAACCACCGAAGGCGAAGATCACCGCGTTGGTATGCAAGGGACGCAGACGGCCGAAGCTGGTCCACGGAAGGTTCAGGTTGAGTTCCGGCCACACGAGTTGTGCGGCAATGAACACGCCTAGACCCATCCCAATGACCCCCCAGATCACCGTCATAATGGCGAACTGGCGGACCACCTTATAGTTATAAGCAGTCTGACTGATTGCTGTGCTCATGCTAGGGGTTCCACGGTTAATGGAGTTTTTCGGGACAAAAAAGCGGCGGCAAGTATGGAGAAAGAGGGTATGCAATGCAACGACACATGCCGTCACAAACCCGCTTTCCAAGCCCTCTGGAAAGGGTTTCCAACCTGTTTGCCAGGTGTCCCGACCGTGGTTTCCCAGTGATCGGTTCCAGTGCTTTCGAGAGGGGAAAGTCGCCTCGTGGTTATGCCGGGCGGCGACTACGGACCATATTAGTGCAAGGTCCAACTCGTGAAAGGCTACTGGTCGGAACGGGTGCGACATCGCGTCGCACTATATATAAGGAGGGGTGGACACCTCCCTGTGTCCGGTTTGCCCTTCTTGCGTCGGGCTGCCTTTGCGCGGCTTCCGTCAGGCGCCTTTCGGGCCGGGCGGGGTGGCGACGCCTCCTTGCGTCGCCGGTCTCGGGTTACTCCGCTGCGACTTTGTCACCGCCCTTGCGGGACAGGCTGTACACGTAGGCGGCCAGGATGTGGACCTTGTCCTGACCCAGGTACTGGTCCTGGGCGGGCATCTGGCCGTTACGACCGTAACGGATGGTCTGTTGCAGTTGGGCCAGGCTGGAGCCGTAGATCCAGGCGGCGGGCTTGGTCAGGTCCGGAGCGCCCATGGCCGGGGTGCCATGGCCTTCGGGGCCGTGGCAGGCCACGCAGGTGCTGGCGAACAGGGCCTTGCCGGCGGCCACGTCGGCCTTGGCGTCTTCCGGCAGCTTCAGGCCGGCCAGGTCCTGGCGGACATAGGCGGCCACGTTCTTGACGCCATCCTCACCGAGTACCTCGCCCCAGGCCGGCATGGCAGCCATGCGACCGTGGAGGATGGTGGTCTTGATGGTTTCGGCGTCGCCGCCCCAGCGCCAGCTGTCGTCGGCCAGGTTCGGGAAGCCGACGGCGCCCTTGGCGTCCGAGCCGTGGCAGATGGAGCAGTAGGTGGCGAACAGGCGGCCGCCCATCTTCAGGGCCTGCGGATCCTGGGCAACGGCTTCGACCGGCATGGCCGAATACTTGGCGAAGATCGGGCCGTACATCGCGTTGGCCTTGTCCACTTCGCGCTGCCATTGCTTGTCCTGGGTCCAGCCGTCGTCATAGCCCGGCAGCACGCCCTTCCAGTTGCCCAGGCCCGGGTAGAGCGCCAGGTAGCCGAAGGTGAAGATGATGGTGCCGACGAACAGCATGAACCACCACTTGGGCAGCGGGTTGTCGTACTCCTCGATGCCGTCGAAGCTGTGGCCCATGGTCTTGTCGACCGTGCCCTTGGCTTCGCCCTTGCGGGTGGCGAAAACCAGCCAGAGCAGCGCCACCAGGGTGAACAGGGTGAGCAGGGAGATGTACCAGCTCCAGAAAGTGCTCATTCGAATGTGCTCCTAGAATCATTCCGGTCTTGCGGGCTTGGCAGGTCGTCGCCGAAGGGCAGCAGGGCGGCCTGGTCGAAATCGGCCTTGCGGCGCCCGCTGTAGGCCCAGCAGATAACCCCGATCATCGCGACCAGCACCATCAGGGTGCCCAGGCCGCGAAGCGTTCCGATGTCCATGCCTTACCTCTTGTTCTTCAGGCTGGTGCCGAGCACCTGCAGGTAGGCCACCAGGGCGTCCATCTCGGTCTTGCCCTTCACGGCATCGGAGGCACCGGCGATGTCTTCTGCGGTGTAGGGAACGCCCAGCGTGCGCATGGCCGAGAGCTTGGCGGCGGTGTCCTTGCCGTCCAGGGTGTGCTCGACCAGCCAGGGGTAGGCGGGCATCTTCGACTCGGGCACCACGTTGCGCGGGTTGTACAGGTGCGCACGGTGCCAGTCGTCGGAGTAGCGGCCGCCTACGCGGGCCAGGTCCGGGCCGGTCCGCTTGGAGCCCCACAGGAAGGGGTGGTCCCACACGCTTTCACCGGCAACGGAGTAGTGGCCGTAGCGCTCGGTCTCGGCGCGGAAGGGACGGACCATCTGCGAGTGGCAGCCGACGCAGCCTTCGCGGATGTAGATGTCGCGGCCTTCCAGCTGCAGGGCGGTGTAGGGCTTCATGCCTTCGACCGGGGTGTTGGTCACGTCCTGGAAGAACAGCGGGACGATCTGAACCAGGCCGCCGATGCTGACGGCCAGGATCATGAACAACGCCATCAGGCCGACGTTCTTCTCGATGACTTCATGCTTTTTCATCTATCGGCTCCTCAGGCGATCTGGGCGATGGCGTCGTACTCGGCCGGCTTGGCGGCCTTGACGGTGCGGTAGGTGTTGTAGGCCATCAGCAGCATGCCGGAGAGGAAGATCGCGCCGCCGATCATGCGCACCACGAAGCCGGGGTGGCTGGCTTCCAGCGCTTCGACGAAGGAGTAGGTGAGGGTGCCGTCTTCGTTGACTGCACGCCACATCAGGCCCTGGGCGATGCCGTTGACCCACATCGAGGCGATGTAGAGCACGGTGCCGATGGTGGCCAGCCAGAAGTGTGCGTTGATCAGGCCGACGCTGTGCATCTGCTCGCGACCGAACACCTTCGGGATCAGGTGGTACAGGGAGCCGATGGACACCATGGCAACCCAGCCGAGGGCGCCGGCGTGTACGTGGCCGATGGTCCAGTCGGTGTAGTGGGAGAGGGCGTTGACGGTCTTGATGGCCATCATCGGGCCTTCGAAGGTGGACATGCCGTAGAAGGCCAGGGAGACCACCAGGAAGCGCAGGATCGGATCGTCGCGCAGCTTATGCCAGGCGCCCGACAGGGTCATCATGCCGTTGATCATGCCGCCCCAGCTCGGAGCCAGCAGGATCAGGGACATCACCATGCCCAGGGACTGCGCCCAGTCCGGCAGCGCGGTGTAGTGCAGGTGGTGCGGACCGGCCCAGATGTAGACGGCGATCAGCGCCCAGAAGTGCACGATGGACAGGCGATAGGAATAGACCGGACGGCCCGCCTGCTTCGGCACGAAGTAGTACATCATCCCCAGGAAGCCGGCGGTCAGGAAGAAGCCCACCGCGTTGTGGCCGTACCACCACTGGATCATGGCGTCGGTCGCACCGGCGTACAGCGAGTAGGACTTGGTCAGGGTGACCGGGATTTCCAGGTTGTTGACGATGTGCAGAATGGCCACGGTCAGGATGAACCCGCCGAAGAACCAGTTGCCCACGTAGATGTGCTTGGTGCGGCGCTTCATCACGGTGCCGAAGAACACCATGGCGTAGGCCACCCAGACAACGGTGATGAGCAGGTCGATCGGCCATTCCAGCTCGGCGTATTCCTTCGAGCTGGTCCAGCCCATCGGCAGGCTGATCGCGGCGAGCACGATCACCAGTTGCCAACCCCAGAAGGTGAAGGCCGCGAGGCCATCGGACACCAGGCGGGTCTGGCAGGTACGCTGGACGGCGTAGTAAGAGGTCGCGAACAGCGCGCAGCCACCGAAGGCGAAGATCACCGCGTTGGTGTGCAGCGGGCGCAAGCGGCCAAAACTGGTCCAGGGAAGGTTGAAATTGAGCTCCGGCCAGGCCAGCTGAGCGGCAATGAGAACGCCGAGCCCCATCCCGACGATTCCCCAGACCACCGTCATGATGGCGAACTGGCGGACCACCTTGTAGTTGTAGGCGGTACTGACTTCTGTGTTCATGTGCTTGGGCTTCCGTACACGGTTTTTTAGGAATTGCCGCGAAAGCATGGTTAAACACCCGTTTTGCCCCATTGATCTGGATCAACAGCCAACAGCTAGCGGAGAAGTCCGAATGTTCGTGTGGGAGAGGCCGTCAGGCCGGACTGATAGCACCCTGATACTGGCCCACGGCGCAGGCGCGCCGATGGACAGTCCGTTCATGGATGAAATGGCGCGGAGGCTTGCACAGAGCGGCATTGCGACCGTGCGCTTCGAGTTTCCCTACATGGCTGCGAGGCGCGAAGGCGGGCGTCGCCGTCCCCCTAATCCGCAGGCCGTATTGCTTGATTGCTGGCGGGATGTGCATGCCCAGGTGCGACAGCAGGTCACGGGGCAATTGGCCATCGGTGGCAAGTCCATGGGCGGGAGGATGGCCAGTCTGCTGGCTGATGAGCTGAAGGCCGACGCCCTGGTCTGCCTCGGTTATCCCTTCTACGCCGCCGGCAAACCCGAGAAGCCCCGGGTGGCGCACCTGGCGGATCTGCGCACTCGCACCCTCATCGTCCAGGGCGAGCGGGATGCCCTCGGCGACCGCGAAACCGTCGCCGGCTACTGCCTCTCCGACGCCATCCAGCTGCACTGGCTGGAAGCCGCGGACCATGACCTGAAGCCCCTCAAGGCGTCCGGCCACACCCATGCCGAGCACCTCCAGACTGCCGCCGAGCAGATCGCCCGCTTCCTCAAAGGGTGAGCGGAGGAGGGCGGGTCAGCGGCGCAGCAGGTCCAATGCGCCACCGCCTTCCTTCACCGTCTGCAGGATGATTTCCGAACGGATGTCGGTCACCCCGTGGGCCCGGTTCAGGCGCGTGACGATGAAGTCGGAGAACTGCTTCAGGTTGCGCGCCTGCACCCGCAGCACGTAGTTGCTCGCCCCGGTCACGATGTAGGCGCTGACCACCTCCGGCCAGCCCTGCAGCTGCTCCACGAAGCGCTCGTGCCAGTCCGCCTCGTCCTGGCGCATGGACACATGCACCAGCGCCTCCAGCTCCACCCCCAGGCGCTCCGCGTCCAGCACCGGTCGATACCCCCGCACGATGCCGCTGTCCTCCAGGTTGCGCAGGCGCCGCAGGCAGGCCGACGGTGACAGCGAGACCCGTTCCGCCAGCTCCTGGTTGCTGATCCGGCCGTCGTGCTGCAGGCAATGGAGGATGCGGATATCGGTGCTGTCCAGGGTCATGAGAATAAAATTTCAGGAAAATTGAGATTTATAGAATTTACTGCGACTGGATGACGCAAGCGTCGCAAAGATAGCACGATAATTCGAAGGCCTTTGCAGCATGATTTTTTCGCCCAACGAGGAGAAGACCATGCGCAATGAGCCGTTGCTGTGGGACATCAGCCCACCCCTGAACAGCCAGACCCCCACCTGGCCTGGCGACACCCCCTTCCAGCAGCACGCCACCTGGCAGATCGACGCGCACTGCCCGGTCAACGTCGGGCGCATCACCCTCTCGCCCCACACCGGCGCCCACGCCGACGCCCCGCTGCACTACGACCCGGCCGGTGCCGCCATCGGCGCCGTCTCGCTCGTGCCCTACCTCGGCCCCTGCCGCGTGATCCATTGCCTGGAGGCCGATGGCCTCGTCGAGCCCCATCACCTGCAGCCTCACCTCGCCGGCGTCCCGCCCCGGGTGCTGATCCGCACCTGCCAGGCCGCCCCGCAGGACCGCTGGCCCGACACCTTCACCGCCATCGCCGCCGACGCCATCGCGCTGCTCGCCGCCCATGGCGTCTGCCTGGTGGGGACCGACACCCCGTCCCTCGACCCCCAGCACAGCAAGACCCTCGACGCCCACCACGCCGTTGCCGCCCACGGCATGGCGATCCTCGAAGGCCTGGTGCTCGACGAGGTGCCCCAGGGCGATTACGAACTCATCGCCCTGCCGCTCAAGTTCACCCAACTCGATGCCAGCCCGGTCCGTGCCGTGCTGCGTCGCCTGTCGACCTAGGAGCCGACCATGACAACAAGACAAGCCTGCCTCGACCTCGACGCCCGCGATGCCCTCGCGCCCCTGCGCGACGCCTTCGCCCTGCCCGAAGGGGTCATCTACCTCGACGGCAACTCCCTCGGCGCGCGCCCCAAGGCCGCCCTCGAACGGGCCCGGCAAGTGGTAGAGGACGAATGGGGCACTGGCCTGATCGGCAGCTGGAACGAAGCCGGCTGGCGTGGCCTGCCCGAGCGCCTGGGCAACCAGCTCGCCGGCCTCATCGGCGCCGGCCAGGACGAAGTGGTGATCACCGACACCACCTCCATCAACCTCTTCAAGGTGCTGGTCGCCGCCCTGCGCGTGCAGGCCCAGCGCGACCCCGCTCGCAAGGTCATCGTCACCGAGAGCAGCAACTTCCCCACCGACATCTACATGGTCGAAGGCCTCGCCGAACTGCTCCAGCAGGGCTACAGCCTGCGCCTGGTGGACACCCCCGAGGAGCTGCCCGCCGCCATCGGCAGCGACACCGCCGTCGCCCTCATCACCCAGGTCAACTACAAGACCGGCTACCTGCACGACATGCAGGCCCTCACCGCCCTGGCCCACGAATGCGGCGCGCTGACCATCTGGGACCTCTGCCACTCCGCCGGCGCCGTGCCCATCGACCTCACCGCCGCCAAGGCCGACTACGCCATCGGCTGCACCTACAAGTACCTCAACGGCGGCCCCGGCTCCCCGGCCTTCGTCTGGGTCGCCCCCGCCCTGCGCGAGCTGGTCTGGCAACCGCTGTCCGGCTGGTGGGGCCACGCCCGCCAGTTCGGCATGGAGCCCGCCTACGAGCCGGCACCCGGCATCGGCCGCTACCTCTGCGGCACCCAGCCGATCACCTCCCTGGCCATGATCGAGTGCGGTCTCGAGGTCTACGCCCGCACCAGCATGGAGGCCCTGCGGGAGAAGTCCCTGGCCCTCACCGACCTGTTCATCGAGCGCGTCCAGGCCCGCTGCGGCCAGCACCCGCTCACCCTGGTCACCCCCCTGGAGCACGCCCGCCGTGGTAGCCACGTCAGCTACGAGCACCCCGAGGGCTACGCCATCATCCAGGCGCTGATCGACCGGGGCGTGGTCGGCGACTACCGCGAGCCGCGCATCATGCGCTTCGGCTTCACCCCCCTCTACACCCGCTTTGTCGACGTCTGGGACGCCGCCGAAACCCTCGGCGAGATCCTCGACAGCGAGGCCTGGCGCCAGGAGCGCTTCATGGCCCGCAAGCAGGTGACCTGACCCCAAGCACCCGGCGCCCACCCGGGCGCCTCCACCTCTCACCCATAACCACAACAAGAGGTCGATGAGATGAACTCCCCGCGATTGGCCCGCGCCGCCTTGCTCCTGAGCGGCATCGCCGCCACCCCGCTGATGGCCGCCGACAGCCCCGAAGGCTTCCTCGAAGGCAGCCGTCTGCAGCTCAACCAGCGCAACTTCTACTTCCACCGCAACCTGCTCAACAACCCGGGCGGGCAGAACTACCGCGAGGAGTGGGCCCACGGCTTCACCCTCGACTACCAGTCCGGCTACACCCAGGGCACCGTCGGCTTCGGCCTGGACGCCTACGCCAACCTCGGCCTCAAGCTCGACAGCAACCGCGCCCGGACCGGCACCGACCTGCTGCCGATCGACTCCCGGGGCCGCCCCGAAGACAGCCAGGCCGAAATCGGCGGCGCCCTCAAGCTGCGCGTCTCCCGCACCGAGCTGAAGTACGGCAGCCAGGCCCCCATGAACCCCGTGTTCGGAACCGGCAACGCGCGGCTGTTCGCCCCCATGCCCATCGGCTTCTCCCTCGGCAGCCGCGAGGTGGAGAACCTCCTGCTGGAGGCCGGGCATTTCACCGCCGGTAACGACGGCAACTCCACCAACCGCGACGGCGCCCTCAAGGCCCTGTTCGCCCAGGTGGAAACCCGCCGTGCCGACTACCTCGGCGGCCAGTGGACCCCCAGCGACGCGACCCACCTGTCCGCCTACGCCTCGCGCTATGAGGACATCTGGCGCCAGTACTACCTCGGCGCCGGCCAGCGCCTCGACCTTGCCGACCAGCAGACCCTGACGCTCGACGCCAGCTTCTACCGCACCCTCGATCAGGGCCGCAGCCTGGCCGGCCGCATCGACACCACCGCCTGGTCCGCCTCCGCCCGCTACCGCTTCGGCGCCCACGCCCTGACCCTGGCGCACCAGCGGGTGAACGGCGACCAGCCCTTCGACTACCTCGGCTTCGACCGCCAGCCCGGCACCTCCATCTACCTCGCCAACTCCGTGCAGGTCCTCGACTTCAACGCCCCCAACGAGCGCTCCTGGCAAGTGCGCTACGACCTCGACTTCGCCCCCTTCGGCGTGCCCGGGCTCAGCTTCATGAGCCGCTACATCCGGGGCGACCACATCGACGACAGCCACCGCAGCAGCCCCAGCGCCTACCAGCGCTACGGCGAGGCCGGCAAGCGCTGGGAGCGGGACATCGAACTCGGCTACGTCGTCCAGGGCGGCAGCGCCAAGGACCTCTCCATCCGCCTGCGCCAGGCCAGCATCCGCTCCACCGCCCAGGTCGGCCGGGCCGACACCGCCGACAACAACGAACTGCGGGTGATCATCGACTACCCGCTGCAACTGCTCTGACGCCCCGCATAACGACAACACCGAGGCACACGATGAACGACAAGACAGGATTCGCCGCCATCACCGCGCGCGAGCAGGGGCTCAAGCGCCAGCTCACCTCCGGCCAGATGGCCATGATCGCCATTGGCGGTGCCATCGGCACCGGCCTGTTCATGGGCAGCAGCTTCGCCATCGGCTTCGCCGGCCCCGGCGTGCTGGTCAGCTACGCCATCGGCGCCCTGATCGCCCTGCTGCTCATGGGCTGCCTGGCCGAAATGACCGTCGCCCACCCCACCTCCGGCTCCTTTGGCGCCTACGCCGAGTTCTACATCAGCCCCCTGGCCGGCTTCCTGGTGCGCTACGCCTACTGGGCCGCCATCGTCCTGGCGGTCGGCACCGAAGTGACCGCCATCGCCGTGTACATGAAGTACTGGTTCCCCGCCGTTGCCGGCTGGGTCTGGATTCTTTTGTTCTCCGCCGCCCTGGTTGTCACCAACGCCATCAGCGTCAAGGCGTTCGGCCACTTCGAATACGGCTTCTCGGCGATCAAGATCGGCGCCATCGTCGCCTTCATCCTGCTCGGTGCCTGGCTGGTGTTCGGCGGTGGCGACCCCGCCTACGGCTTCCACCACTACGTCGCCCACGGCGGTTTCATGCCCCACGGCGTCTCTGGCGTGTGGATCGCCGTGATCATCTCCATCTTCAGCTACCTCAGCATCGAGATGATCGCCGTCGCCGCTGGCGAAGCCGAGCAGCCGGAGGTGGCCGTCAAGCGCGCCTTCCGCGTCACCATGGCGCGCCTGCTGGTGTTCTACATCCTCACCCTCGCGCTGATCCTCGCCCTGGTGCCGTGGAACCAGTCGGGGCAGGGCGCCCAGAGCCCCTTCGTGATGGTGATGGAGCAGGTGGGCATTCCCGGTGCCACCGGGCTGATCAACTTCGTCATCCTCGTCGCCGCCCTGTCGGCCATGAACAGCCAGCTCTACACCACCACCCGGATGATGTTCAGCCTCGCCCGTGCCGGCCACGCCCCGCGCCTGATGGGGCGCCTCGGCAGCAACGGCGTCCCGCTCAACGCCCTGGCCCTGTCCTGCACCGGCATCGCCCTGGCCACCCTGGTCAACCTGGTGTTCCCCGAGGAGTCCTTCATGCTGATGATGGCCATCTCCATCTTCGGTGCGCTGTTCGCCTGGATGATGATCTTCCTCACCCACTACCGCTTCCGCCGCTACCACGCGCGCAACGGCGGCCTGCAGCTGTCCTTCCGCATGTGGGGCTTCCCCTGGGCGACCCTGCTGGGCTTCGGGCTGATGGTGGCCATCCTCATCACCACCGCCTTCGTCCCGGCCTTCCACATGACCCTGGTGTTCGGCATCCCCTTCCTGCTCGTGCTCTGGGGCGCCTTCCGCCTGCTCACGCGGCGTGCCAGCCTGCTGGTGGAGGCCGACCAGGCGCCGGTGGGGGAGCGCTGACGCCGCCGCAATCCACCTGGAAAAAGACACGCTTCGGCGTGTCTTTTTCGTTGCGGTGTCGAAGCACACGCGCCTCCATCTGCGAACCCATCGACAGGAACTCATCCCGGGGATTGACCTGGCCCGCGCCCCGTCGATGATGGCGCCCTGGGCACGCCCATCCGCAGGCAGGGAAGCCGCCTCGCCGGGCGTCGAGGATGACCCATACAAGGAGGTCGGCAACATGCAGGGCATGGCATTGATCGGGATGCTGCTGGTGGGCACGCTGCCCGCGCTGCTCCCCGGGCGGCGAGCGTTTCTGGTGGCCCTGGCCGGGGTGGCCGTGCTCTACGGGGCGCAAGTTGCCTGGTTCTTCTGGGCCGTGGAGCGGGATGCGACCGAGGGGCCCGCCTTCATGGCAGGCATCGCCATCCTGGGCGTCGAGCAGGTGCTCGTCGTTTCCTCGATCATCGGGCGGCTCATCGCCCACTTCCTGGCCCGCCGACTGGGCCGGTACGCGCGGGCCGGCCTGATCTGCGGGCTTGCCCTGCTGGCGGCCAGCCTCTGTGCCTTCTCGCTGAGCGGTTACGCCGCGCCCATGCTCATGGGCGCTGCAGCGCCGTTCGTCTGGTTCTGCCTGGCCTTGCTGCTGGCGCCTCGCCCAGATCGGGGCCTGTCATTCGCCTGA
Organism: Pseudomonas sp. zfem003; assembly: GCF_032621675.1. Classification (NCBI taxonomy): domain Bacteria; kingdom Pseudomonadati; phylum Pseudomonadota; class Gammaproteobacteria; order Pseudomonadales; family Pseudomonadaceae; genus Pseudomonas; species Pseudomonas sp. zfem003. The sequence continues at coordinate 473,405 of NZ_JAVYJG010000007.1, forward strand.
CCCGAACGTGCGGGAGGCTTCAGGTGGGGGCTTTGCGGCCTTCGACCCTCTGCCTTGTGCATTTATCTGGCGTAGTGGCATTTTGGTCGCTAAGGATTTCCCTACAGAAAATCGGGAAGTGCCGATAACCATTGAGTCCGGATCACAGGAAGATGAAGCGGAACTGAAGGCAACCCCAAGCCGATGGGCTCGTTGTTGCATCAGCCTCTCATTCCGTTTGGCTTGGCTACTCTGAGGAAGGCCGCTCCGGCTACCGGACGACCACTGCGGGCAGTAAGGGCAAAACGTTTCGATCCCATACCGCGAGGAGCTCATCATGCTGTTCAGAAAGAGCCGAGTCAGCCCTGACATCAAGACCCCCCAGGACGAAGAAAACCTCCAGCGGCTGCGCGCCATCGAGGACAACGTCGCGTCCATCTCCTTCACCCCCCGGGGCGACATCATCACCGCCAACCCCCTGTTCCTCCAGGTGGTCGGCTACACCGAGCAGGAGATCGTCGGCAAGCACCACCGCCTCTTCTGCGAGGACAGCTTCCGCAACTCCAGCGCCTACGAACGTTTCTGGACCTCTCTCGCCAACGGCATCTCCCAGCGCGGCGTGTTCAAGCGCATCGCCAAGAACGGTGCGGTGATCTGGCTGGAGGCGACCTACTTCCCGGTCAAGGACGCCTCCGGTCGCGTGGCGGAGGTGCTGAAGATCGCCAGTGACGTCACCCAGAAACACGCTGACCTGCTGGTACTGACCGCCCTGAGCGATGCGCTGCGCCGCTCCATGGCCATGATCGAGTTCACCCCCGATGGCGAGATCATCGACGCCAACGACAACTTCCTGCGCCTGATGGGCTACAGCCTCGGCAGCCTCAAGGGGCGCCACCACCGCATGCTCTGCCTCGACGCGTTCTACAAGGAGAACCCTGATTTCTGGGCCAGCCTCAAGGCCGGCAACTTCTACCGTGGGCACTTCGAGCGCAAGACCGCCTCCGGCAACATCGTGCACATCGAGGCCAGCTACAACCCGGTGAAGGACGAATCCGGCACCGTGTTCAAGGTGGTCAAGTTCGCCATCGACGTGACCGAACAGGTGCACCGCAACGAAGAGGTCCGGCGGGCTGCCGAGCTGTCCTTCGCCACCGCCGAGGAGACCGCGCAGATCTCCAACCGGGGGATGGATTCGCTCAACCAGTCGGTGGCGATCTCCGCCACCACCTTGACCATGGTGAACACCGCCGTGGACCTCATCTCCAAGCTGAGCCTGCAGGCCAAGGACATCGAGAACATCGTCACCACCATCCAGGGCGTCGCCGAGCAGACCAACCTGCTGGCCCTCAATGCCGCCATCGAAGCGGCGCGTGCAGGGGACATGGGGCGCGGCTTCGCCGTGGTGGCCGATGAAGTGCGGCAATTGGCTGGGCGCACCAGCGGCGCCACCATCGAGATCAAGAGCGTGGTCACCGAGAACGTGAAGATGACCCAGCAGATCGACGACTACATGAAGAAGATCGAAGCCAGCGCCAAGGACAACAACGCGCAGATCTCCACCGTCGCCTCCATCATGGGCGAGATCAGCCGGGGCGCCGAACACGTCGCCAAAGTGGTCTCGGCGCTCTTCAAGTAACCCTGTCGGAGACGCCCTCCAGCGGGCTCGCCGGCTCGCTCTTCATGCGCGGCATCTCGATGCCGTGCTGCTTCACCCGCCGGTACAGGGTCGCCCGCGAGATGCCCAGGGCCCGGGCGGCGGGCAGCGGTTGCCAGCGGTGGCGCACCAGGGCGTCCAGCAGGGCCTGGCGTTCCGGGCTGGCGGGCGTCTCGTCCCGGAGTTCCGGCGCTGCGCCGCGCAGCTCTTCCGGCAGGTCCTGCAGGCGCAGGGTGTCGCCGGGGCAGATGGCGCAGGCATAGCGCAGCACATGGCGCAGCTGGCGCACATTGCCCGGCCAGCGATAGCCCAGCAGGCACTCCAGCGCCGCCTCGCACAGCCCCAGACGCAGCCCGCAGCGGGCCGCTTCCTCGTCCAGCAGGCGGTTGATCAGTGCCAGCTTGTCCGTGCGTTCGCGCAGGGGCGGCAGCTCGAAGCGTGCCCCGTTGAGGCGGAAGAACAGGTCCTCGCGGAACTCGCCCGCCGCCACCAGCGCCGCCAGGTCCCGATGGCTGGCGCAGATCACCTGGATGTCCACCGCCTGCCGGCGTGCCGCGCCCAGCGGCGCCACCTCGCCCTCGGCCAGCACCCGCAGCAGGCGGGTCTGCAGGGCCAGGGGCATGTCTCCGATCTCGTCGAGGAACAGCGTGCCGCCATCGGCCTGCTGCAACAGCCCGCGCATACCCTTGCGCTCCGCCCCGGTGAAGGCGCCGGCCACGTAGCCGAACAGTTCGCTCTCGATCAGGTTCTCCGGGATGGCCGCGCAGTTCAGCGCCACGAAGGGCTTGCCCCGGCGTGCGCTGGCGTCGTGCAGCTGGCGGGCGAACACCTCCTTGCCGGCGCCGGTCTCGCCGTGGATCAGCACCGGCAGGTGGCGGTCCTTCACCCGCACCGCCAGGCGCAGGCTCTCCGCGATGCGTGGGTCCAGCTGCGTGGCATCGCGGCTCGGCAGCGCCACGCTCACCGCCCGGCGCGGCACGCTGAGGCGGATGTGCAGGCCCTGCTCGGGCACATGGCGCGGGTGCTCGTCGGCGGCGGCCCGCAGCAGGTCCAGGTCGAACACCTCGCCGATGTGCTGCGGCAGGCGCCCGTGGCGTTCCAGCAGGTAGTGCCGCGCCGCCGGGTTCAGCGCCTGCAGGCGGCCGTCGGCGTCCCAGGCGAACAGGTAGTCCGGCTGGCTGTCCACGTAGCCGGGGGCTGAATGGGCGCGCAGCACCCAGTGGCCACGGGTGCTGTGCATGAAGAAGGCGTTCTCGATATCGCGGGCGCTCTGCACCGCCATCTGGCGGATCAGGTGCTGGCTGCGGCGGTCGTCCGGCGATTCCACGGCGGACACGTCCAGCACCCCCAGCAACTGGCCCTGAGGGTCGAACACCGGCGCCGCCGAACAGGTCAGGCCGATGAAGGCGGCGCGGAAGTGGTCGCGCTTGTGCACCGTCACCGGCACTTGGTTGGTCAGCACCGCCGCCACCCCGCAGGTGCCTTCCTCGCCCTCCGACCAGCAGGTGCCCAGGTACAGCCCCGCCCGGCGGCACTCGCCTCGGATGCTGGCTTCCACGCGGTAGTCGATGGTGCGGCCCTGGGCATCGGTGAGCAGCACGCAGTAGTCGGCATCGCGCACCCGCCCGTGCAGGCGCGAGACCTCCTCGCCGGCGATGCGCAGGAAGCTCTCCGCGCGTTCGCGGCATTCCTTCAGCAGCGTCTCGCTGAGGATGCGAGGGCCCTGCAGCGAGCCCGGGTCCAGGCGGTGCTGGTCCATGGAGCGGCGCCAGGAGTCCAGGATCAGGTCCGGCACCGGCGGTTCGGGCAGGCGTTCGGCGTGGCGCAGCACACGGCTGACGCAGTCCACGTGGGCTTTCGAGTTGGCAGGCAGCATGGGGCCTCCACGGCTCGTGTCGTTGTTCTTGTGCCGGTCATTTAAGCGCCGGCCCGGAGGGCGGACAAGCACGGCGGCGCGCCGCCCGGTGGATGAGACGCCGCGTCTCAGCGTCTCGCCCGCACCCCGTGCAGGCTGACATGGCGCGTCTCAGATCGCGCTTCCCACGGCGCGTCGACAACCCCCTCGCGGCCGCTCTGGCCCGTACCTTTGCGCCCCGCCTGCGCCGTCCTGGCACCGCCCTTGCTCCTGTCCTGGCGACACCGGGACGCCGTCCCGCACCCACAACAACAATTCAGAGGTGCGTCATGACCCTTGTTGCCCCTGCGCCATTTTCCCTTTCCGGCCGGATCGCCCTGGTCACCGGCGGCGGCCGTGGCATCGGCCTCGGCATCGCCTGCAGCCTGGCCCAGGCCGGTGCCGAACTGGTGATCGCCGACCTCGACCCCGCCCTGGCCGAGGAGGGCGCCGCCCAGGTCCGCGCCCTCGGCGCCCGCGCCACGGCCCACGCGGTGGACGTCGCCGAGCCGCAGAGCGTCCAGGCCCTGGTGGACGCCATCGCCCGCCAGCACGGCCGGCTCGACGTGGCGGTGAACAACGCCGGCGTCATCAGCATCCACAAGGTCCGTGAACTCAGCGTCGAGGACTGGGACCGGGTCATGACCATCAACGCCCGCGGCGTGTTCCTCTGCTGCCAGGCCGAACTGGCCCTCATGCAGGCCCAGCGCTGGGGGCGGATCATCAACGTCGCCTCCATCGCCGGGCGGGTCGGCTTCCCGGACCTGGCCCACTACAGCGCCTCCAAGTTCGCCGTCATCGGCTTCAGCAACGCCCTGGCCAAGGAGGTCGCCCGTGAGGGCATCACCGTCAACGCCCTGTGCCCCGGCATCGTCGGCACCGGCATGTGGCGTGGCGAGGCCGGGGTCTCCGGGCGCTGGGCGCAGCCGGGGGAGAGCGAGGCGCAATCCTGGGAGCGCCACCAGGCCAGCCTGCTGCCCCAGGGCGAAGCACAGACCGTGGAGGACATGGGCCAGCTCGCCGTCTACCTCGCCTGCGCGCCCCACGTCACCGGCCAGGCGATCGCCGTCGACGGCGGCTTCTCCCTGTGAGTGCCGCCATGCCCCTGCGCGTCGGCATCATCGCCAACCCCGCCTCCGGCCGTGACGTGCGCCGCCTCACCGCCAACGCCGGGCTGTACTCCAGCACCGACAAGGCCGCCGTGGTGCAGCGCCTGCTCGGTGCGTTTGGCGCCACCGGCGTGGACGAGGTGCTGATGCCGCCGGACATGACCGGCATCGCCGCCGCCGTGCTCAAGGCCAGCGCCAGCCGCCATGCCCACGACAGCCGCTGGCCGCGCCTGGAGTTCCTCGACCTGCCGCTGCGCCAGAGCGTGGAAGACACCCGCCACGCCGCGCGCCTGATGGTCCAGCGCGGCGTCGCCCTGGTGGCGGTGCTCGGCGGCGACGGCACCCACAAGGCCGTGGCGGGGGAGGTGGGCGACATCCCCCTGTTGTGCCTCTCCACCGGCACCAACAACGCCTTCCCCGAGCTGCGCGAAGCCACCGGCGCGGGCCTGGCCGGCGGACTCTACGCCAGCGGCCGCATCCCGGCGGAGGTGGCGCTGCGCCGCAACAAGCGCCTGCGGGTGCGCATCGCCGTGCGTGGCATCGACGAAACCGCCCTGGTGGAAGTGGCCGTCTCGCCGCTCACCTTCACCGGTGCCCGCGCCATCAGCCGCGCGGAGGACTTGGCCGAGGTCTATGCCGCCTTCGCCGAGCCCCACGCCATCGGCCTCTCGTCCCTCTGCGGGCTGTGGAACCCGGTGTCGCGGCGCTACCCCCGTGGCAGCTGGGTGCGCCTCGCCCCCGGCGCCGAACAGGCCCTGCTGGCGCCGCTCGCGCCCGGCCTGCTGCAGGCCTGCGGCATCGTCGCCAGCGGCAGCCTGGAACCCGGCATCCCCCGGCTGCCGCACCTGGCCGCCGGCACCCTGGCCCTGGACGGCGAACGCGAGATCGAGTTCGCCGCCGCCGACCGCCCCAGCATCACCCTCGAACTCGACGGCCCGCTGAGCATTGACGTCGAGGCCGCCCTGGCCTTCGCCGCCTGCCATCGCCTGCTGGCCGTCCCTGGCAAGCCCGTGAACCACCCTGGAGAACAAGAAGATGTCCACGCTTTCGACTGAGCAATTGCTCCATGCCTACCGCGTGATGCGCACCATCCGCGCCTTCGAGGAACGCCTGCACGTGGAGTTCGCCACCGGCGAGATCCCCGGCTTCGTCCACCTGTACGCCGGCGAGGAAGCCTCCGCCGCCGGGGTGATGGCGCACCTCGACGACGAGGACTGCATCGCCTCCACCCACCGTGGTCACGGCCACTGCATCGCCAAGGGCGTGGACGTGTACGGGATGATGGCCGAGATCTACGGCAAGAAGACCGGCGTCTGCCACGGCAAGGGCGGCTCCATGCACATCGCCGACCTGTCCAAGGGCATGCTCGGCGCCAACGGCATCGTCGGTGCCGGTGCGCCGCTGGCTGCCGGCGCCGCCCTGGCCGCCAAGCTCAAGGGCAACCGCGCGGTGGCCGTGGCCTTCTTCGGCGACGGGGGCTCCAACGAGGGCGCCGTGTTCGAGGCCATGAACCTCGCCTCGGTGTGGAACCTGCCGTGCATCTTCGTCGCCGAGAACAACGGCTACGCCGAAGCCACCGCCTCCAACTGGTCCGTCGCCTGCGACCACATCGCCGACCGCGCCGCCGGCTTCGGCATGCCCGGCGTCACCGTCGACGGCTTCGATTTCTTCGCCGTGCACGAAGCCGCCGGTGCCGCCATCGAGCGGGCCCGGGCCGGGGAGGGGCCCTCGCTGATCGAAGTGAAGCTGACCCGCTACTACGGCCACTTCGAAGGCGACGCCCAGACCTACCGCGCCCCCGACGAGGTCAAGCACTACCGCGAAACCCGCGACTGCCTCATGCAGTTCCGCGAGCGCACCACCCGTGCCGGTCTGCTCCAGGCCAGCGCGCTGGACGCCATCGACGCCGAGGTCGAGGCCTGCATCGAAGAGGCTGTGGTGCGCGCCAAGGCCGACCCCAAGCCATCCCCCGCCGACCTGCTCAGCGACGTCTACGTCGCCTACCCGTAACCGGCCGGCGAGCCGCCAGAAGAACAATCAAAGGAGAGCCATCATGGCCAGAAAGATCAGTTACCAGCAGGCCATCAACGAGGCGCTGGCCCAGGAAATGCGCCGCGACCCCAGCGTCTTCATCATGGGCGAGGACAATGCCGGCGGCGCCGGCGCACCCGGCGAGGATGACGCCTGGGGCGGCGTGCTCGGGGTCACCAAGGGCCTCTACCACCAGTTCCCCGGCCGCGTGCTGGACACCCCGCTGTCGGAGATCGGCTACGTCGGCGCCGCCGTGGGCGCCGCCACCCGTGGCCTGCGCCCGGTGTGCGAACTGATGTTCGTCGACTTCGCCGGCTGCTGCCTGGACCAGATCCTCAACCAGGCCGCCAAGTTCCGCTACATGTTCGGCGGCAAGGCCGTCACCCCGCTGGTGATCCGCACCATGGTCGGCGCCGGCCTGCGCGCCGCCGCCCAGCACTCGCAGATGCTCACCGCGCTGTGGACCCACATCCCCGGGCTCAAGGTGGTCTGCCCCTCGTCCCCGTACGACGCCAAGGGCCTGCTGATCCAGGCCATCCGCGACAACGACCCGGTGATCTTCTGCGAGCACAAGCTGCTCTACTCCATGCAGGGCGAGGTGCCGGAAGAGCTCTACACCGTGCCCTTCGGCGAGGCCAACTTCCTCCGCGACGGCGACGACGTCACCCTGGTGACCTACGGCCGCATGGTCCACCTGGCAATGGACGCCGCCGCCAGCCTCGCCCGCCAGGGCATCTCCTGCGAGGTGCTGGACCTGCGCACCACCAGCCCGATGGACGCCGACAGCATCCTCGAAAGCGTGGAGAAGACCGGCCACCTGGTGGTCATCGACGAAGCCAACCCGCGCTGCTCCCTGGCCACCGACATCGCCGCGCTGGTGGCCGAGCAGGCCTTCCACGCCCTCAAGGGGCCGATCCGCCAGGTCACCGCCCCGCACACCCCGGTGCCGTTCTCCGACGCCCTGGAAGACCTCTACATCCCCAGCGCCGCGAAAATCGAAGCCGCCGTGCTGGCGCTGCTGCAAGGGAGAAACGCCGCATGAGCCGCATCCATACCCTGACCATGCCCAAGTGGGGCCTCTCCATGACCGAAGGCCGGGTGGCCGACTGGCTCAAGCAGGACGGCGACACCATCGAGAAGGGCGACGAAGTGCTCGACGTGGAGACCGACAAGATCAGCAGCAGCGTCGAGGCGCCGTTCTCCGGCGTGCTGCGGCGCCAGGTGGCACGCCCCGAGGAGGTGCTGCCGGTGGGCGCGCTGCTCGGCATCGTGGTGGAGGGGGAGGCCAGCGAGGCGGAGATCGACGCCGTGGTCGAGCGCTTCCTCGCCGAGTTCGTGCCCGGTGGCGAAGGCGAGGACGACAGCGGCCCCAGCCCGCAGAAGGTCGAGCTGGACGGCCGCACCCTGCGCTACTTCGAGCGCGGCGAAGGCGGCGTGCCGCTGGTGCTGATCCACGGCTTCGGCGGCGACCTCAACAACTGGCTGTTCAACCACGAGGCCCTGGCCGCCGAGCGCCGCGTCATCGCCCTCGACCTGCCCGGCCACGGCGAATCCGCCAAGCAACTGGCCCGGGGCGACCTGGACGAGTTGAGCTGCGCCGTACTCGCGCTGCTCGACCACCTCGACATCGAGCACGCCCACCTGGCCGGCCACTCCATGGGCGGCGCCGTCGCCCTCAACACCGCGCAGCTGGCCCCGCAGCGGGTGCGCAGCCTCAGCCTGCTGGCCAGCGCCGGGCTCGGCGCCGAGATCAACGGCGCCTACCTGCAGGGCTTCGTCGAGGCCGGCAACCGCAACGCCCTCAAGCCGCAGCTGGTGCAGCTGTTCTCCGACCCCGCGCTGGTCACCCGGCAGATGCTCGAAGACATGCTCCGCTTCAAGCGCCTGGAAGGGGTGGACGCCGCCCTGCGCCAGCTCGCCGACACCCTCAACGAGGCGGGCCGCCAGCGGCTCGACCTGCGCAGCGTGGTGGAGAGCGGCCAGCACCCGGTACTGGTGGTCTGGGGCGAGGCCGACGCCATCATCCCCGCCCACCACGCCGAGGGCCTGCCGGCCGAGGTGCACATCCTCCCCGGGCAGGCCCACATGCTGCAGATGGAGGCCGCCGATGCGGTCAACGCGCTGCTGCAGGCCTTCCTCCAACGCCACTGACGATCACCGGGCCCGGCCGCCGCCGGGCCCCAGGAGAACCCCATGAGCATCCTCCCCAACAGCATGCGTGCCGCGGTGTGGCACGGCCGCAACGACATCCGCGTGGAAGACGTGCCCCTGCCCGGCGACCCGGCCCCCGGCTGGGTGCAGATCCGCGTGCACTGGTGCGGCATCTGCGGCTCCGACCTGCACGAGTACGTCGCCGGACCCGTGTTCATCCCCGTGGAAGCACCACACCCGCTCACCGGCATCAAGGGCCAGTGCATCCTCGGCCACGAGTTCTGCGGCGAGATCGTCAAGCTCGGCGACGGCGTGCAGGGCTTTGCCCCGGGCGAAGTGGTCGCCGCCGACGCCTGCCAGCACTGCGGCACCTGCTACTACTGCCGCCACGGCCTCTACAACATCTGCGAGAGCCTCGCCTTCACCGGGCTGATGAACAACGGCGCCTTCGCCGAGTGGGTCAACGTCCCCGCCAACCTGCTGTACAAGCTCCCGGCCGGTTTCCCCGCCGAGGCCGGCGCCCTCATCGAACCGCTGGCCGTGGGCATGCACGCGGTGAAGAAGGCCGGCAGCCTGCTCGGGCGCAACGTGGTGGTCGTGGGGGCGGGCACCATCGGTCTGTGCACCATCATGTGCGCCAAGGCCGCCGGCGCCGCCCAGGTCATCGCCCTGGAGATGTCCAGCGCGCGCAAGGCCAAGGCCCGCGAAGTGGGCGCCAGCCACGTGCTGGACCCGAACGAATGCGACGTGCTCGCCGAGATCCGCGCGCTCACCCAGGGCCTGGGCGCCGACGTCAGCTTCGAATGCATCGGCAACAAGCACACCGCCAAGCTCGCCATCGACGCCATCCGCAAGGCCGGCACCTGCGTGCTGGTGGGCATCTTCGAAGAGCCCAGCTCGTTCAACTTCTTCGAACTGGTGGCCACCGAGAAACAGGTCCTCGGCGCCCTGGCCTACAACGGCGAATTCGCCGACGTCATCGCCTTCATCGCCGACGGCCGCCTCGATATCACGCCCCTGGTCACCGGCCGCATCGAGCTGGAGCAGATCGTCGAAAAGGGCTTCGAAGAGCTGGTGCACAACAAGGAACACAACGTGAAGATCATCGTCTCCCCGCGTGCGGCATAAGCCCCGACTGTGGCCGCGAACTGCGGCCTGACCCCGGCGCCAGGCCGGGGTTTTTTTGTGGGGGGAGGGGGAGTAAGTGGGCTTTTGATGGGTAGGTATCGGGCAGAGGTTGTGACATTGAACTTCACCGATAAAGCCTCGTCGACAAGCCGTACCTCTTCGGCTTTTCCGGCGCCATGCGTCAGTTCATTTTCAAGATCCCCCCAGGCGCTGTTCGGCAAACGCTGCCTGGGCCGCCTCGACGGCACGTTCAAGGTCGGCGCGGAAACTCGCCTGCAACGCCTGCTCACCCGCACCCTCTGCGAACGCCCCCAGGACTTCTTCGACCGCCTCGCCAACCGCGAGGCCGAGCACTTCGAAGGCGACGTGCTGGAACTGCTCTCCAGCATCATCGCCGGGCAGAGGGGCGAGCACCGCGTCAGCGCCCTCAGCGCCTCCTACCTGCTCACCGCCAAGCGCCTCATTGCCGAATGCCGCCTGCTTAGTAACCCGCAGGCCAGCGGGTTGGATATCAGTGAGGTGGCCTACCGGCACGGCTATTCCAGCCAGGCGCATTTTGCGCGGAGCTCCAAGGCGAGGTATGGGCGGACGCTGAGTGAGGTTAGAGGGGAGGGATGTAATCCCGGCAGTGGTTTGCCGGGATGTAACCCGAGTCTGTGGCCATCGGCTCGCTCATTGCTCGTATGGGAATAATACTTGTCGTTCTGTTTTGGTAAGAAGCGAATGGTTATTTAGTGAGTAATTTTATCTTAGAGTTGCTGTGGCTTTCGAATTCCTTCAAAGAAGTAATTGATTATGTATTTCTCAAACTCAGTGAGGGGTATCGATTTATAAATGTGGTCGGCAGAATAACGATTAAGAAGGTTTATGGTGTCATGTATGGTCAGATCTTCGTTTCGAAAATTTATGATTTTATATTTGTGGAGTTTCTTTGAGATCATTCTGGGTAGGCCGTATTCTTCCAAGTCATAAACTACAGAAGGAAGGAAGGCATGAGATAGTTTTGTGGAAAATGAAGAGATTTCTACGTTTGAGTTTTTGAATATTGATTTCTGTAAGGTGTTTATGTCATTTAGTAATGAGGATAGCTTGAATGATACATTTCTCTCTAGCGTGAAAAAAGATGAAATATCGATTCGGTGTTGTGCTAGTTCGTCTAGTAGTTGTGGTATTGAGTGTGTCCAGTTTTTGGAAAGAATTTTAACAAATGCGACAAATTTACTGTACTCGATATCCCATTTTCCTGGCAGTAGATTAATTGCTTTGTACAGTGGCCTCTCCCAATGATATGGGTTTTCAGAGTTTAGGAATGCAAGGCCATTCCACTCTGATGGGTTATCCTTCATATCTCTTGCGATGTGTCTGATTAGATTTGCGTCTCCTTGTAGGGTGCCGGATTTTTGAAGGCTCTCATAGTCAAATCCAAGAAGCTCTTGCATCTCATCTTGATAGGATATTATTTTTGCTATTTGTTCATTTGTTAGATCTTGTTTGTACTTGCTGGAGGAAATGTCAGGAAGAATCTCGTCTGGCAGGGTTAGGTTGAGCAGTGTAGCCTCTTCTTCAGGGGGGGCATCCAATATGAATATCTTCCCTATGAAGTGTTTAAACATCCTTCCGCCGCGGCCAATTATGTTCTTGTAAGTGAAGTCGTTGAGTTTCGACTTGCCATTTTTATTTCTCCATATGATCACGTTTTCGGCTGATGTATTAACTCCCTCGATTATTGATGAGGTTGATACAATTTTGTTAAGTCCATGTGGTTCTTCAAATAATTTAACTTGGATTTGGCCTAGTGATCTATGAATTTGTCCATTGTGTATTCCTGTGGATTTTTTTACCAAAGAAATCAAATCCCATTGCGCTGAGTAGTTTCTCTCCAGCCAGTTTGCAAAGCTTGCGAGTAGAGGTGTTTCTGAGTTTTTGATATTTTTCTTTATTATCTCGGAAACTCTGTCTATGTCTGCATAGGTGCCAGCATATATTAAAGTTTTTCCATGATTCTTGGATAATATGTTGACTAGGGCTTGGGATTTTTTATTTTCGTTTCCGCCAATCTCGCTGGAATAGTCCTTTTTATCTAGGTATACAGTGTTAAAGTCGAGAGAAATGAATTTCATGTCTCTTGTGAATGGATTTTCATTTATACGGGATATGTTTGGGGCTAGGAAATATCGCTGCTTTGCTATGGAGCCAAGCTTTAAAATGGCGCGTAAAAGTGAAGAGGAGCGTTCTTTGTCGAATAATTTGCTCGCCTTATAGAATTCATCGATGACGAGAATGTCAATTGTTTTGATCTTGTTTATATATGAAAGAGCTCTTTCTTGTGGGAATATGAATATATTTCGATCGGCTGGTTCGGACTCCGTTGTTGTGATGATTTTATGGGTGTCAGAAAATTTAGGGTAAAGCCTGCGGCGCGTTTCATCAGTTAGGGCAATTGTTGGCACTATTATTACAACGTTGTCTGGGTTTTTAATGGAGATAAAGGCGTCTATAACAAAGCTCTTTCCAAAGCTGGTTGGAGCGCTTACGGCTAAATTTATGCCATCTAAAAGTTGTTTTAGAAGAGATGACTGCTCTCTATGTAGGGTGATAGGGAACTCTAGTCCAGTATCTACCTTAAATGCTTCAAAGACGAAGCGGTCCTGCCAAGAAGCGGTATCTGGTTTGAGGTATGGGAAAAGGCCAGTCTCTCTTATTAGTGAGTTTATAAGTGGCGTGTAAGGGATTTTGTATTTCTCATGGTGATCAAGCAATTTGATTAGTTCGTTTCTAGCTGCCTGTTCATTGCTTTGGTTAAGAAGGGTGTTTATCTCCTGGCATCTCTCAAAAATCTCCATTTCTACTGATCCTTGTAGTGTTCAACATTGGCTAGGAATTTTTTTACAATTTCTTCTTTTGAAGGTACAGGAAATAGAATCAAGTGGAATTTTATTTCGCTGTATTTATGAATGCTCCCGATTTTTTTTGCTTGTTTAGAGAAGTATGCTGATGCTCTGCTCTGATGGTATGTGAGTATTTCTTTTTTATATTCTGTGGTCAGAGTTGTTTGATTTTTGGTTATTTGGCATTCGTGTAGAAGTAGTATTGGGATGTTGATTTTTGATTTTAACGGATCGATGGATTCTTGCGGGGATAATGCTGTTTGTATTTTCCTAAGTATGGATTCGTCTTGCACTACTGATTCTAAATCTTTGGTATTCAGTATTATGCTATTTTCTTTCTTTAGCTTGTCGGTGCTGAGGGAGTTTTCAACGGATTTTATTATCTCGGGGAGACGTGCGTCTTCAATGCTGTTGTAAAATTTTGCCTCTCCAAACCATAGAAAATAATCGCCATCTTTGATGGTTATGTGGACGCTGTCTGCGCCTTTGGCAGTGTCCTGTGAGTTCTGTTTGTGGAATATTTTAGGTACTACTGGCAGTGCCCCGTATTGGTGTTTCATGATTCCATATAGGACAATTTCTGCAAGTTCGCTTCCTTCGCTTATGTCTCCGTCTTTATCTGTGAGTCTTAAGTTTTTCGCTGCTTCGGTAAGAAGGGAGTGGTTTACTAGTGAAGCTCTTTCTTTAAATGATAGAGTTGTCTCGCCAATGTTGTCCCAAATGAAATTTTGGAATTTCTTGAACATCCATTTTCCGTCCTCGAAGTGATTGATCATGCAGAGGACGTTTTTGTTGTGTGCGGGCTGTATTTCGCTTCCTGGAGCGAAGTTTAGGAAGAGATCGTCAATCAATACTTCAAAACTAATGGGCATCTTGGTCTCTTTTAATATTTGGCTTTCGCTGATCTTCGATTTGCTGGCGCTGGTTTATGCTGTGTGGGGTTTGTCTTTTTATAGGGCTGCAGGTACGGGGTAGCGAAAGCTTAAAAAGCCTCTAATTCGAAAATATTGATGATCGAGTAATTGATTGCTAAGACGAGGTGCGTGGGGTTGCTGCCAAAAGCCCATGGTGATTTCCTTTTCGCGCCGAACCGAATCGGCTAATTGGCCCACTGAACCGACATCCTGTTAGGTGGTGCGACTTGGATGGCGCATCGCCAGTAGCGGTGTTTGAAATTAGCCAATAAGAAGCGCATTGCGCAAGTAATCCTTTCGTTCAGTACTGGATTCTCGTCGCTATGATCGGTGCAGTGGTTCAGTCAGAGAGCTCGCACTGTGGGGCTGGGGTGGATGGCACATAGGTAAATAAGACCGTGCCGAGTTCCGTTGAAGAATGGGTCTACTCAAGTAGGCTAACTGCTTGCCGCTTTTAGTCGCTCTCCCACTCATCCCTATCCTGCACCCGCCACGGTAAGCCCGTGGCCTGCTTTGACAGCCCGAAACAACATTGGCGCGAATGCGCCGCGAGGTGCATGCGAAAAACGGCGAATGTTTTTTCAGGCCCCAGCCCGCATGCAGTTTTCACAACTGCTCTGCTTTATGGCGGGTCGCGTGGGTAGACCCTCACGGTCTGCCGCCCTCTGAATGAAAGCGAATGGCGGTAGCTGATGGAGCTCAGCAAAGAGCTATTTGCCATGCACGACGTATTCACCCCTCTCGTTCTCTACCGCTCACCCTGCACCCCATCCTTCCCACCCAAGGGGAGGTGTTGGCATTAGCGATATCACTCACGAACAACGCCGCCTTCAGGAACTGGTCCAGCGCCTGGACGCATGTCTGCACAGCACGCTGGTGATCTCCGAGGTGATTCTGGAGAACGTGGCGATGCACGATTGCGTGCCGGGGCCGTTTCTCGATGGTTATCGGGAGGGTGCGTTGATGGATGCGGTGATCCACCTGTCGCGCAGCAACTACGAGGACCACCTGCGGCTGGTGGAGATGGTCAGGTTGTCGCTGGGGTGCTGGGTGCCCTGACAGTTTCGGGGGAAGGGTGGTGGCGATATCTTCGCAACTAAAAACGCCGCACTCCCATGCGGCGTTTCCATTTCCAGCTCCCTAGAAAAACCGCCTCCAACTCGGTCCATCCCCCAGCCGCGGATCATCGTGCGCGGCCATAAAGCGCGGCAGGTCCTGCCGGGCGATCCAGGTTTCGCTTTGCCAGTGCAGGGCGGCGATGCGCTGGTTGGCCCAGGTCATGAGGATGCGTCGCGGGCTGGCCTGCGGGTCGCGGTGGTAGTCGTGGAGGGTGGGGATCACCTCATCGCTGAGCCACTGGCTGAGGGCGCAGTGTTCGGGGTGGCCGAAGCGGTAGAGGGCGCGGTAGAGGCCGGCGTCGCTGACCAGTTCCACCTCTTCGCAGCGTCCTGTGCTGTAGCGCAGAAAGGCGAAGCGGAATTGGTGGGGGTAGAGGCGTTTGGTCAGGCGGTAGGGCCGGGTGGCGGCGATCATCAGGGCGAAGTCGAGGGCGACGAACCAGGGACGGTTGTCGATCATGACGGCGCGCAGTTGGTGGCAGTGGCGTTGGAAGGTGATGGGGGTGAATGCGTCATGCATGGTGTTGCTCCAATGTCGGTTAAGGAGCTGCCACCTACGTCGCTAAACGAAAGGGTGGCAGACCGCGCAGGGTTAGCGAACCGGAGACATTGGAATCCGGCAGACCCGAGGGTCTCCCCACGCGATCTGCCATAGAGCGGTGCAGTAAAAACTGCATGCGTGCCAATGCCTGCAAGAAACATCCGCCGTTTCTCGCATGCACCAGCTGGCGCAATCGCGCCAATGTCTTTCGGGTCGCTAAACCCGGCCACGGGATTGACCGTGGCCGGCGCAGGATAGGGACGGGCGAGCCCGAGGGCAAGGGGAGGAGGGGGCCGGCATGGCGACGGGCTGCCGTCTTGTCTGGGAGAAAGTGGCGGGTCTTGGGGCGGAAAGCGTTACGTCAGGTCGAGCCCACGATCTGCCGCTGACCGAGTGAGGCGGTTGCTTGAACAACCGCCTCGGTCGCACTCAGCGGTGTGGTTGCAGATTGGGCTGATCGGCACGTTCACCCTCCGATTCGGGATGAGCGTGCCGGGGGGCGCGGCCCTTCACGGTTGGCGTGGACGCGGTCGCTTTCGATCCGCCGTGCGCCACCTTTGCCACGCCCTTGTTCAAGGCCTCGTCAACCTGGGCGGCGTGCTTCGAAGCTGATGATTTGATCGCTCTGGCAAGGGGAGCGGCCATGCTGGTAGCCGCCTGACGCCACCACCTCTACAAAGCCCGCTTCGCGCAGTGCGAATGCCAGTTCGTCGACGCCCCACCAGCGCAAGTGGAACAGATCCAGTTCGGCGGACTGCAAGGTGCCGTCTTGCCAATGCTGGTAGTGCAGATGGGACAGCGTGGTTTGCTTGCGATAGTCCACTTCGGCCCGGTGGCTGGTCAGCGTGAGGAGGTTGCTGCCATCCACTGTCCAGCTCCGTGCCGCCTGTGCCTCCCCGATGATGCTCTCGATGGGGTCGATGTCCATGATCAACCGCCCGCCGGGCTGCAGGTGATTCCAGAACCGTTTGAGCACGGTCATTGCGGAGGTGGTTTCGGTAATCAGCTGGAATGACCCGGCGGGCATGATGATGGCCGCAAATCGCTGGTCGTAGCTGAACTGCTCGAACGTCTGCTGTGTGAGGGGGGCGGGCAGCCCTCGCGCCCGGCATTCCTGCCGGCAGTATTCGAGCATCTCGTGGGAGGCATCGAAACCCTCGATGGCCAGGCCCCTCTCCAGCAGCGGTATGAAGATCCGCCCATTGCCCACGGCGGGTTCCAGTATCGGGCCATCAACGTCCGCCAGGCGCTCTTGGTAGTACTCCAGGTCTCCAAATGAATGGCCGATGGGTTTATCCAGGTGATAAATCCACGAGGCGAGTCGTCCGTATCGGTTTTGCATATCACTCTCCATGGCAAGCGCGGGATGCTACCGCAACTCGGGGGCCGTGCCTGCCTGTGAAGTCGAGCGTCCTCATGTCGCTGTTACAGCGTGCAGCCCCTGCCCATTCGGCCGGGCGTGGGGCGCGTGCGAATGGTCGTGAAGGGCAAGGCCACGCTGGAGGGCGACACGCTCAGGTGGCAGGTGCTGCAAACGGTCAAGGCCGGGGAGCCGGAGTGGGAGCCGGGGCTTGTGCTGGGCACGGGAGTCCTTGGAAGAACCTTGGGCTCGGTCGGAAGTGAGTAGTTTCGAACCTGTATGGAAGGGGGCTGTGCCTGGTGAGATGCGTTCTTCGAGGAAAGGTTGTGTCTCTTAGCGCGTTTGGGAAATGTGGCTAGGCTCTGGCTCTGAGGGCTCGAGTCAGTCAGCGAGAAGGTGGGCAGCCTAGTAGTCGAGCGTGGGTAGAACATCTGTCCGTAACGTGCACATGGAGGTGAAGAATGGTCGAGGAAGACGTCAGGGCTCTTTTCAATGATCGGTTTCTACCGGCTTTCAAAAACGAATACCCCGCGATGGGTAACACGGACTTCTATATCGATGAAACAAACCAGGACATAGACGGTGCAGGCAGTCCGGGGCTTGTAATGGTGACCCAGGGAGCCTGCCAACAAGCGGATTACCTGGTTCTGTTTGCCATTGCTCACGAGACCGCGCACGGCGTGGTTGCGCTGGAGCACGAAAGGCAAGGCACGCATTGCCCTGAGGCCATGGATGCCGGTCGGAAGAAGCACGAAGCCTGGGCGGATCTGATCGCCACGAAAGTGCTGCTTTGCCAGCTCCCGGATTTGTGGGCTTCAGTCGCAGCCAATATCGATTTGATTCCCAACATATTGGGGCCGGCGACACCCTCGCATCCTTCGGGCGCGAGGCGGGTTGAATTGATAAAGAATTTCGTGACGGCTTACACGCGGGCTGGCATACCGGCATCAAGAAGCATCTTCAGTTGCTTTTTTTGTTGTGTAAGCAAACCCATCAGTACCACCCAGGCAAAAGCGCGTGCATTTCGTTCGGCATTCCTGGGGATTGAAACTGCTCAGCTGTAGGGAGTTGGATGCCCGCTCATGTGGCTGCGGTGGGGGCCGAGAGAAGCATTCATGAGCCTTTGTCTTTGCTCGTAAGTTGCCACTTGTCTGCCGCGTTTTATGGACGCTCCGCACTGCCGGGCGGCACGCCATTCTTCGGCGGTTTGGAAAACTACTCGCAGCCAGGTCCGTCACCCTGGTGCTGGCTGCTATGCACGGTCAGTAAGCTCGGCAGCGTGGTTTGCCGATGCTTCACGCAAGAAGGCATACAGCGCATTCACGGCAGGGTTCTCCAGGGCCTGGGCTGAATGGCAGAGGCCGATTCGGCGCGTGGGCAGCGGCAGGTTAAGGCTGCCGCTGCCCACCGCCGGTGCGCTTGCAAGCAGGGAGCCGGGCAGGATTGCAGCGCCTACGCCTGCGCTCACCAGGCGCAGCGCCAGTTCCAGCGAACTGGCCTGGGCGGCCACGGGGCTGCTGCCGTAGATCGTCATCAGGCGTTGGTGGGAGGGATGGCCCGGGCAGGTGATCCAGCCGCAGTCCTCGGCGCGTTCGGCGCCTGGGGGCAGGGCGAGGGCATACGGGTCCTCCCATACGGGGACGAACAGCTCGTCCTCGCAGGAGAGTTCTTCCACGGCCAATCGCGCGTCGCCCGTGCAGCCTGCTTCCAAATGCAGCAGCAGGTTGGGGACGGCTTGCCGCGCCAGAACGATGAACTGCTCCACCTGCGCCGCGCTGATGTCGCCCTCCACCCCCAGATGCAGCGTTTGGCGGCTGGCCCCTGGGCGGAACATGTCGCCGATGCTGGCCGTCTCGGCAACCAGGGCCCTGGCGCGGGGGTAGAGATTCCGTGCGGCCTCGCTGACGTCCACACCCCGTGCCTGGCGCAAGAACAGTTCGACGCCTAGCGCCTCTTCCAACTGGCGGATGGTGACGGACAGGGTGGGTTGGCTGATGTGCAGGCGCTGAGCCGCTGCGGTGATGTTGCGCTCTTCGAATACCGCGATGAAGGCGGAGAAGTGCCGAATATCCATAGGTTTGACCGATGCCAGGCAGAGGAATAAGTCATTTTTTAAGCGATTTCGCGCTGAATATACTCCTGTTCATCGTTTAGTCATCCAGATAGCTGATAGCAGGAGAGCGTCATGAATAAACCACTGATCATCGTTACCGGGGCCAGTTCCGGTATTGGCGAGGCCACCGCACGAGTGTTTGCCCAGCTTGGGCACCCCTTGCTGTTGCTGGCCCGTCGTCTGGAGCGCCTGGAAGCGTTGCAGTTGCCCCGCGCGCTCTGCCGCGCGGTGGATGTGACTGACCGAGCCGCCGTGCTGGCGGCGGTTGCGGAGGCCGAGGCCCTGTTCGGGCCGGCGGATGCCCTGGTGAACAACGCTGGCGTAATGCTGCTGGGCAGCATGACCGAGCAGGACCCCGAAGAGTGGGCACGGATGCTCGACGTCAACGTGAAGGGCTTGCTCAATGGCGTGAATGCGGTACTCAAGGGAATGGTCGAGCGCCGCCAGGGAACGCTCATCAACGTCAGCTCCGTGGCCGGTCGCAAGACCTTCCCCAACCACGTCGCCTACGTGGGCACCAAGTTCGCGGTGCATGCCATCTCCGAGAACCTGCGCGAGGAAGTGGCTCCGCACAATGTCCGCGTGGTGACCATTGCGCCAGGCGCGGTGGAGACCGAGCTGCTCAGCCACACGACCGACGAGGCCATCAAGCGCGGTTATCAGGAGTGGAAGCAGGACATGGGCGGGACGGTGCTCTCGGCCGAAGACGTGGCCAATGCCATCCGCTATGCCTACGAACAGCCACAGGGTGTGTGCATCCGCGAGATCGTCCTGGCGGCGACCCGCCAGCAGGCCTGAACGTGCGGCGGGGGCGACGGCTTGGCTGTGGCCTCCAAACGGTGGCCCTCAAGGCTGGAAGACAACCTGCCACCCGCCATCACTGAACGAAACCTTGCCCTTTACCGGCTGGGTTGCGCAGCACAGCGCGTCCTTCGTCCAGTCGGGCTTGAAACCCGAGAACAGGATCTCGACTCAGCCGGCTGCTGTCATCTGTGCTTTTCCTGCGGTGCACCGGCCTTCAATGCACCGTGGGAAAGCGCTCCTTCACCAGGGCCTGGGCGTGGAAGGCCAGCTGGTCCAGCAGCCGGTCGCGCTTGGCTTCGGCTTCGCGCATGGCCTTGCTGCCGTGCTGCTTCACCAAGTAGGCGTGGATCTGCCGCACTTCCTTGGACTGGTAGATGGGGGCGAGGTCCTGCACGGCGACCAGGCCGTCGGAACGGTGGTCACGGGTGTTGAGCAGGACATGGGCCCCCTGGGCGGCCAGTACGCGCAGCCCCATGGCCTCGAAGAGCGGTGCCTTGCTGGCGACGCAGGCCAGTTCGAGGTGGGGCCGCTGGGCGATCACCTGCTGCAGCAGGGCACGGCCGATGCCGCGCCGGCGGTGGCTAGCCTTCACGGCGATGTAGGGGAGGGTGCAGGCCTCGGCGTCGTCCGCGCTCGGCAGGAAGAGGGCGAAACCGAGCACCTGGGAAGGGTCTTCGTCATCCAGCGCCAGGACGAGCCGCGCGGCACCGTCCAGCCCGCTGTCCATGGCCTGCAGGTAGAGGTGCACCTCGTAGCCGATCACGTACTGGTACAGCGGGTAGAGCGGATTGCTGGGCGTCAGCGGCACAGGGCTGATGTCGCTGAAATCGTCCACCACCACCTGCAGGACCTGGCTCTTCAGGGACTCGGGCGGCGGCGTGTCGAGGGTAACGAGGGTGAACATCGGGAAGCAGGCTCCAGGCGTGCCCGATCAGGGGATCGGCGCGGGCGGCATTGTACGCCCGCGTGGGTGAGGTGATTGGGACGAGGTGTCGCCGGTGCTAGTCGGCACGCGCGCCGACGGAGAGCCAAGCGGCTTCGGCCAGTTGCTGCCGGTAGGCCTCGGGGCTGCGTTTGACCCGGCCGGAGAGCCAGGCACGGCAGTAGCTTTCCGCCGGACCGATGATGAGCGAGGGGATCAGTTCCCGTGGCAGGTCCTGCAGGTCCTGCTTGCGCGAGGGCTCGCTGAACCATTCCCGGAGCTGGCTGCTGCGCGCCTGGTTGGCTTCGTTGAGCTGGTCCTTGCAGCCGCCTTGAGCCACTGCATAGCGCGCCTGGTACTGGAAACGCGCCCACTCCGGCTGGCTGACGACCCAATCCACGTAGCTGTGCACCAGCGCCTGCACCCAGGCCTTCGTCGTCTCGATGCCGCTCAGGTAGCGGTCCCGCAGTTGGGCCTGGTCATCCAGCGCGGCCATGTAGAGGGCAGCGATCACCCCATCCTTGTTGCCGAAGTGGTGGTAGATCGCCCCCACGCTCGTCTGGCTCTCGGCGCGGATGGTCTCGATGGTGGTGGCATCGACCCCGTGTTCGTTGAACAGCCGCAGGGCGCAGCGAAGGATTTCCCGCTTGGATTCGGCGCGACGACCGGGGTAGCAGCGCTCGAGTAAGTCAGCCTGTTCCATTCGTTCCCCTCAGTGAAAGCGCGATGGTATGTCAAAGCCGAGTTGTGGACGAGGCGTTGACAGTGCGTTCAGATGCAGAATATCGTTCTAAAACAGAATAATATTCTGTAAATGCCGTCTTTCCTTCCCATCACCCGAGGTCCCCGATGAGCCAGACTCTCAGCCTGTACCAAAGCGTTGGCGCTACCGCTTTCAGCAACATGGCCTGCCAGATGGCGCCCTACTTCAGCACCATCACGCCGGAAATCGCCGTGCTCACTCCCGGCCGTGCCGAGGTAAAGGTGCCGTTCCGCAAGGAGATCACCAACCACCTGCAGTCCGTCCACGCCATCGCACTGTGCAACGCCGCCGAGCTGGCGGGCGGGATGATGACCGAGGTTTCCATTCCCACGGGGGCCCGCTGGATCCCGAAGGGCATGACGGTCGAATACCTGGCCAAGGCGAAGACGGCTGTGCATGCCATTGCCGACGGCAGCGAAGTGGATTGGGCCTCGCCCGGTGACAAGGTGGTGCCGGTCGACATCTTCGACGAGGGTGGGGTGAAGGTGTTCACCGCTCGCATCACCATGAATGTGAAGCAGGGCTGACCGTCGCGGCAGGGGCTACCGCTTGGCGAGGGCGCAAGGCTCGACTTGGCCCGCGCAAGGGCGTATCCAGTTTCGGCATGCACTGCGCCCAGTCACCCGGGAGAACCCCATGAACGTCAAACGCATCGTCGCCAACATCGCCACCGCCGCCCCCTCGGCGGTGGACGGCTTCTACCGCGACCTCCTCGGTCTTGAGCTGGTGATGGACCACGGCTGGATACGCACCTACGCCAGCCCTGAGCGGATGACGGTGCAGGTCAGCTTCGCCAGCGAGGGCGGCTCCGGCACCCCGGTGCCGGACCTGTCCATCGAAGTCGACGACCTCGACGAAGCCCTGCGCCGCGTCCAGGCCCACCAGGTACCGGTGGAGTACGGTCCCGTTCAAGAACCCTGGGGCGTACGGCGCTTCTATGTGCGGGACCCGCTGGGCAGGCTCGTCAACATCCTCCAGCACGAGTAGCGGTGCTCATTGCGAACAGCCGTGCAAGCCCCGAATTACCCTTCGCCATGCCGAGCACCGTGACGCGTTCACATCCTGAATTGAAACGGGCTGCAGTAGCGCTTGGATACCGCCAAGAGGCAGTTTCCCCTGGTTCAATTCGGGCTGCTTTTGGCTAACAATCCCGCACCCGTCCACAACGCCGTAGTTCTTGCCCATGGACCACATACTGTCGCTTCTCTCGGAAACCGTTCCCAAGGCCCGGACCCTGGAGGAGCTGACCCGTCCGCTGCTGGCCCTGCTGGGGCAGGTCACGGGGATGGAGTCGACCTACCTCACCACCATCAACACCGACGAAGGCATCCAGCGCGTCGAGTTCGCCCGCAACGTCGGCAGCATGGTGATTCCGGAAGGGCTGGTGGTGCCCTGGGCGGACACGCTGTGCAAGCGAGCGCTCGAAGAGAAGCGGCTCTACTCCGACAACGTCGCCGAATGCTGGGGCGACTCCGAGGCCGCCGCTGCCCTGGGCATCAAGACCTACCTCAGCGCACCCATCTGCTCCCACGATGGCCGGGTACTGGGCACGGTGTGCGCTGCCAGTTCAGCGCAGGTGGCCCGCTCCTCCGACGTGGAGCCGCTGCTGATGCTGATGTCCGGCTTGCTCAGCTATTCGCTGGAGCGGGAGCTGCTGGTGGAACGGCTCCAGGCCGCCAACGCCGAACTGGCGAAGCTGGCCCTGACGGACAGCCTCACGGGGCTGTCCAACCGCCGGGCGATCCTCAGTGAATTCAACCGGCTGTTCGCCCAGGCCCAGCGGGAACAGAAGTACGTGCTGGTTGCGGTGATTGACCTGGACGGCTTCAAGGGCATCAACGACACCTACGGCCACCAGGCGGGCGACCAGTTGTTGCGGGGCGTGGCCGCTCAGTTGCAGGCGTGCCTGCGTGCCAGCGACATCCTCGGGCGTACGGGCGGCGACGAGTTCGTGGTCATCGCCCTCGGCGCAGCTGCCGAGTCAGCAAATCCGAATGGCATGCAACAGGCCGCCAGGCTGCTTCAGGAGCGCCTGGCCCAGGCGACAATCGGGACATTCGAACTGGGCGAGGGGCTGGGCGACATCCATTACCCCGGCGCCAGCGTCGGTGTGGCGGCTGTCACTCCGGAGGGCATTTCTGCTGAAGACGCGCTGAAGCTGGCCGACCGGGAGATGTACAAGGCCAAGGCCAAGCGCAGGAAGCGGGGTGGCTGAGCGGCATCATCGCCACGGTGCCCTTGGCTTTGATCCCCGCCCATTACCAGGCTGGGGTGACTGTCTCGAAGAGCGCCATCTCCGATCCGGTACTTCCACTCACTCCTTGTTCATCGCCCAAGGCCCCACCCGCTCCAAGGTGCCGCCGATGGCACCCCGCAGGCCGCAGAAGGACTGGCAGCGCTGCGCATCCAGCGGTTTCACCACTACCTTGTCCTCTGCGAAGACGAGGCTCACCTGGCAGCGGGGTGATGCATCGGGCGCGCCGTAGCCTTCCCAGCCCGTGTACAGGTGGTGGTCCGGGTCGTCGGTGAACAGGTAGGTGCTGGCGGCATCGGGGACCGGGGTTGCGATACCCGGTACTCCGCAGCGGGCGGCGCCCGATTCCGACACGTAGAAGAACGACAGGCCGTGTGCCGTGGCCAGCACGGTGAGGGTCTGGTAATGGCCCGTGGCAGGGGTGGCGGCCCGGTAGTAGCCGTGCAGGGGCGCTTCGGCCCGAGCGGCCAGGCTGCTGGCGGTGATGAGCATGAAGGCGGCAGCGCGGAGAGCGAGTGTCATGTCGGCATCCTCTGCATGGCGGGGGTACGTCCGTGTGAGCGGCGCCGAGCATACAGCGGTGCGCCGCAGCCCGGCATGCCTTGCGGGCCGTTTTGCCAGAACCGTCTCAGGCGCCAGGCAGTACCTCTGCTACGCTGCGCCCGCCTGAAAGACACTGCCAGTGGGGCTTAGCCAGGAACCGGAAGGGAATCACCCGCATGCACAACGCACATCTCTCGGATCGCTACGCAGGGTGCCTGCTTGGCCTGGCCTGTGGCGACGCGGTCGGCACGACCCTCGAGTTCACCCCGCGCAGTGCCCTCGTCCCCATCACCGACATGGTCGGCGGCGGGCCCTTCCACCTGGCGCCGGGGCAGTGGACGGACGACACCTCCATGGCGCTTTGCCTGGCGGAAAGCCTGCTGGAGCGCAATGGGTTCGATGCCCGGGACCAGATGACCCGCTACCTGAACTGGTGGCAATGGGGGTACTGGAGTTCGACGGGGGCGTGCTTCGACATCGGCATGACGGTCCGGGATGCACTGACGCGCTTCCAGGAGACGGGAGAGCCGTTCGCGGGCTCGAGCGACCCTCGAACCGCCGGCAACGGTTCGCTCATGCGCCTGTCTCCGGCTGTGCTGTTCTACTACCCGGACCGCGAGGCGATGAGGTGGGCCGCGCGCCAGAGCTCCCTCACCACCCATGGCGCGGCCGAGGCCATCGAATCGTGCCTGCTGCTTGCGGAGGTCATTGCCAACGCGCTGGCGGGTCAGGGCAAGGACGAGGTGCTGGCGCTGTCCCCGGAGGCCTATGCCGAGCCCGCCATCCGGCGCCTGGCCGAGGGCAGCTTCAGGTACAGGTCGCGTGACCAGATCCAGGGCACCGGCTACAGCGTCGCCTCCCTCGAAGCCTCCCTGTGGTGCTTCTGGTCCACCGACTCCTTCGAGGCAGCGGTACTCGCCGCCGCCAACCTGGGGGATGACGCCGACACCACCGCCGCCATCACCGGCCAGATCGCCGGCGCCTTCTACGGCCGGCAGGGCATTCCGCCTCGCTGGATCGAGCGGCTGCACCTCGCCTCCGAGATCGAAGGCATCGCTGCCGCCCTGTACCGGTCCGCCCTGGCACGCTCCGGCTGACCTGGCGCCGGCTTGCAGGCGCCTACAACCCCAGCTCGCTCAACCCGGGATGCTCGTCGGGCCGGCGGCCCTGGGGCCAGTGGAACAGCCGCTGGTCCTCGCGGATCGGCAGGTCGTTGATGCTGGCGTGGCGGATCTGCATCAGGCCGTGTTCGTCGAACTCCCAGTTCTCGTTGCCGTAGGAGCGGTACCACTGCCCCTCGGCGTCATGCCATTCGTAGGCGAAGCGCACGGCGATGCGGTGGCCTTCGAAGGCCCAGAGTTCCTTGATCAGGCGGTACTGCTGCTCGCGCTGCCACTTGTGGGTGAGGAAGTCGCGGATCTGCTCGCGGCCACGGGGGAACTCGCTACGGTTGCGCCAGCGGCTGTCGACGGTATAGGCCAGGGCAACCCGCTCCGGGTCGCGGCTGTTCCAGCCGTCTTCGGCCATGCGCACCTTCTGCACAGCGGTTTCATGGGTGAAGGGGGGAAGCGGGGGGCGGGTTTCGGCGGTCATGGTCGTGCCTCTTCAGGTGTGGGCGTGGTGTCAAAGGTAGCCGCTAAAGGTCGAGCACCAGCGGCTGTGGCGCACCGGCGGCGGGCACTGCGCAGCAGATCAGCGCCTCGCCCGCGTCTGGCAGGCTGGCCGGTGGCTGCGGGTAGGTCACCTGGCCACTGAGGATGCGCGTGCGGCAGGTGCCACAGGAGCCGCTGCGGCAGCTGAAGTCCGGCTGCAGACCGCGGCTCTCCGCCAGCTCCAGCAGGCTGCCGCCTTCGGGCTGCCAGCGGGCCTCCTTGGCGGATTGCTGGAACAGCACCGGCACCGCTTCGGTGGCCGCCGGGGGCAGCGCGTCGGCTGGGCTGGCCGTGTCCGGCCGGCGTTGCAGGCTGGAGGGGCCGAACGTCTCGGCGTGCAGGCGGCTGTCGCTGATGTTCAGTGCCCGCAGGTCGTCGTACAGCGCCTGGGTGAAGCCGGAGGGGCCGCAGAGGACGAAGTCGTAGTCGTCGAAGGGCAGCACGGCCTTGAGCAGGGCGGTGTCGATGCGCCCCGCCTGGTCGAAATCCACTCCCTCCTGCAGTTCGCCTTCCGGCTGGCTGAGTACCCGCAGCCACTGCAGCGTGTCGCCGGCTTCCTGCTGCAGGGCGGCCAGTTCGCGGCCGAAGGCCAGCTCGCTCCCGTGGCGCGCGGACTGGATCAGCCAGACCACACGGCGACGGCGCAGGCGACGGTTCTGGTAGTGCACCTCGCGCAGCATGCTCAGCAGCGGCGTGATGCCGACGCCGGCCGCCAGCAGCACCAGCGGGCGGCGCTCCTCCGGGTCGAGCACGAAGCGGCCGCGCGGGGCCTTGGCCTCCAGCAGGCTGCCGACGCCCAGGTGCGCGTGCAGGTGTTGGGAGACGAGGCCGTCGCGCTTCACGCTGATCCGCAGGAAGCCGTCCGACGGTGCACTGGACAGGCTGTAGGTGCGGATCAGGGGTTGCGCCTGGCCCGGCAGGGTGAGCCGCAGCGGCAGGTGCTGCCCGGCGGAGAAGGCCGGCCAGCCGCCCTGGTCGGCGGGCTCCAGGTAGAAGGAGCGGATGCTGGCGCTCTCGTCCTGCACCCGCGTCACCCGCAGCGGGCGCCAGTGGTCGCGCTGCGCGGCGGCCTGCAGGCGGGCCTCGGCCTCGTCCCAGCTGCCGGTCATCAGGCTGTTGGCGGAATAGCCCTGGAAGGCCCAGCGCAACGCCAGGGCGGCGGGGCGGCGGATGACCTGCTCCACCTCCAGGTGCCAGAGCCGTTCTGCTCCCTGGAAAGCGCGGATTTCCTCACCCTCCAGCGTCAGCTCGGTGCGCCCGCTGAGTTGCAGGATGTCGCCGCTGGCGAAGTCGATGAACAGCAGGCCCGCCTGCGGGTTGAGCAGCAGGTTGCCGAGGGTGTTGAAGTGCAGGTTGCCAGCGAAGTCCGGGATGCTCAGGCGGTTGCCCCGCACCCGGACGAAGCCGGCCTGGCCGCCCCGGTGGGAGACGTCCACGGTCCGGTGGCCATCGGCGAGGGTGACGTAGCTGGCGACGAAGAAAGTGTCGGCGCTGGCGATCACCTGGCGTGCCGCATCGTCCAGCTGGGCGAGGTGCTCGACCGGGGCTGCTGGCGGGGTCGTGGTTGTGACGGTCTCGTACTGGCGCAGCTGGATGTACTGCGGGCAGTTGCCAAAGGTCTGTTCCACGGCGATGCCCAGCCCATGCCCGTCACGGATCACCACCTGACCGTTGAGGCGGTTGCGCCGCCGGCTGTGCAGCTCGATGCCCAGCAGGCCGACCGCCGCGCCGTCGGTGAGGGCGGCTGCGGCCGGGTCGCCGGCCTGGGGCAGGGCGTCCAGCCGCAGCATGCGTGGGGCCGGCGAGTGGGCGAAACCGACCGGGCCTTCGAGGATGCTGGCCCAGGGGCGCCCCTCGGCGTCCACCGTGCCCAGCAGCACGAAGGGCAACTGGCGGTAGAAGGCGCGGTGCTGCTCGGGCATGTGGTCGCGGATCACCCGCCGGCCCATGTCCGCCATGCGCTGGGCCACCCCGGCGCGTGCCTGCAGTTGCTGTTCCCCGGCGTGCCAGGGGGAGGGCTCGGTCGGCTGGTTCATGGTGGGGCTCCCGCTGGAGAGGCGTAAGGCCCGGCGCAGCCGTGGCTGCGCCGGGGGCGCGTCAGGCGCTTTGCAGGCCGGCGGCCGTGCGCGGCATCGGCACGAAGCCGGGCAGCGCTTCGACGCGGGCCAGCCAAGCGCGGACCTGGGGGTAGGGCTCCAGGGACACGTTGCCCTCCGGCGCGTGGGCGATGTAGCTGTAGCCGGCCACATCGGCCAGGGTCGCCTGGTCGCCGGCGAGGAAGGGGCGCTGGGCCAGCTCCTGCTCGATGACCGCGAGCAGCGCGTGGGAGCGGGCGATGGTGGGCTCGGCCTCGTAGGGCGCGCCGAACACGGTGATCAACCGCGCGGTAGCCGGGCCCGAGGCGATCGGCCCGGCCGCCACCGAGAGCCAGCGCTGCACCCGGGCGGCGCCCAGCGGGTCGTTGGGCAGCCAGCGGCCGGCCGGGTCATGCTTCTTCGCCAGGTACACGAGGATGGCGTTGGAGTCGCTGAGCACCACGCCGTTGTCGTCGATCACCGGGATCTGCCCGAAGGGGTTCATGGCGAGGAATTCCGGGCTCTTGTGGGCGCCCTTGGCCAGGTCGACGAAGACCAGCTCCGCCGGGACGCCCAGTAGCGAGAGGAACAGCTCGATGCGGTGGGCGTGGCCCGACAGGGGGTGGTGAAAGAGCTTGATCGGCTTGGACATGATGATCTCCGTGACACAGGTGAGGGGAACAGGGGCCGGCGGCGGGGGCCGGTCGGCCGTGCTGTGGAGTCATCTTCGGTGCGCAAGGGTTTGGGCGGAATCGCCAGAAATAGCAATCCTTTGTTTTGGAATCTGGAATAAACGCCGAGCGGCTAGTCGTCGCCCGTCCCGTTCAGGGCGCCGTGATTGCGCAAGCCGGCCACCGCCAGGTCGACGAAGCTGCGCACCCGCGCGGCGGCGCGGCGCCCCTCGCGGTACACCACGTGCAGCGGCACAGGGGGCGGGGCGAAGGGGGCGAGAACGGTGCGCAGCTGCCCGTTGGCCAGTTGCTCATGGGCCTGGTAGCCCAGGCAGCGCGTCAGGCCGCCGCCCAGGCAGGCCGCCTGGATCGCACCCTGGGTCGTGGCGCACGCCAGGCGCGGGCGCAGCGGGTACGGGCGCAGTTCCCCGTCGACGCGAAAGCGCCACTCGGGGAGCCGCGAGTCCGCCAGGGCGTGGATGATCCGGTGCCGGGCGAGGTCCGCCGGGGCCTGGGGTTCGCCGTGCCGCGCCAGGTAGCCGGGGCTGGCGCAGACCACCCGGCGCACCTGGCCGACCGGCAGCGCCACCAGGGAGGAGTCCGGCAGGCTGCCGGCGACGATGGCCACGTCGAGGCCTTCCTCATGCAGGTTGGGCAGCCGTTCCAGGTAGCGGACGACCACATCCACCTCGGGGAAGCGCTGCAGGTAATCCAGCAGCATCGGGGTCAGCACCTGCTGCCCGAGCAGCAGCGGCATGCTCACCGTGAGCCGACCGCGCGGTTCGAGGTGCAGCCCGGCGGCCGAGGCTTCGGCTTCCCGCACCTGCTGCAGCAGCCGCTCGCAGTCGGCGGCGAGGCGCTGCCCGACTTCGGTCAGCGTCACGCCCTGGGTGCTGCGTTGCAGCAGGGCCAGGCCCAGACGCTGCTCCAGTGCCTCCATGGCGCGGGTCACGGTGGGCGCCGACAACCCCAGCTGGCGGGCGGCGGCGGCCAGGCTCAGGGTCTGGCTGACGGCGAGGAAGGCCTGCATCTGCCCGTGGCGGTCCATGTTCAGGGCTGCCGGTTGCGGTTCAGTGCCGGGTCCCGGGCCAGACGTTCTGTGCAGAAGTCGACGAAGGTGCGCACCTTGGCGGCGATCCGCCGTCCGCCCTGGTACACCACATGGATCGGCAGCGGCGGTTGCTCGAAGGCCTCCAGGACGATCTCCAGCTCACCCCGGCGCACCTTGTCGGCCACCTGGTAGCTCAGCACCCGGGTCAGCCCCCAGCCCAGGCAGGCGGCATGGATCGCAGCCTGGTTGGCGGTGACCACCAGGCGCGGCTGGGGGCGGATGTTCAGCGGCCGGTCTTCTTCAATGAACTGCCACTCGCCCAGCGCCTGGCTGCTGGCCGAGGCCACCACCTGGGCCTCCTGCAATTGCGTGGGGTGGGTGGGGCGGCCGTGGGTGGCGAGGAAGCCCGGCGAGGCGCAGACCACCCGGCGCACTTCGCCGACGCGCACGGCGTTGAGGCCGCTGTCCGGCAGGTGGCCGATGCGCACGGCGACGTCGATGCCTTCGTCCACCATGGCGACCACCCGGTCCACCAGCAGCGCCTTGATCTGCACCGCTGGGTGCTGGTCCAGGTACTCCACCATCAGCGGGGTGACGAACAGCTCGCCGAACAGCACCGGCGCGGTGACGCTCAACTGGCCGCGCGCGGTGGCGTGGCTGCCGGCGGCGGATTCCTCCGCCTCCTCCAGCTCGGCGAGGATGCGCCGGCAGTCCTCCACGTAGCGCTGGCCGGCCTCGGTGATGTGCACGCTGCGGGTGGTGCGGGCCAGCAGCAGGGTGCCGATGCGCTCCTCCAGCGCCGCCACGGCACGGGTCACACTGGGTGGCGACATGTTCAGGCGGCGCGCGGCGGCGGCGAAGCCCTGTTCCTCGGCCACGGCGAGAAACACCTGCATCTCCTGGAAACGGTCCATCACGGGCCTCCTGTGGGGCGATGCGCAAGAGTGGGGCCTGTGTTGCGTCGCTGGCAACAGATCGTCCGTGACGATCGCTGTTCTTGCCGGGTGTGTCGGTACGGGCACCGTGCCGGCGGTTTTGCTCGCCCAGGTCTCAGGGGCCGGGCGCCGGGTCTGCTACCCTGCGCGCCCCAATTCCGCCGACATGGAGGTTGCATGCGCGTTGTCCTTTCTTACCGTGGCGTTGTTTCCGGGCTGATCCTCGCGCTGGCGGCGCTGCCCCTGCCTGGCCGGGCGGACGAGGTGTCGGCCCCGGCGGTGGAAATCCCGGTGTGGAACCGCAGCTGGGTCGGCACCCTGGGCACCAAGACGGTGGAGGTGTCCCTGCAGCGGGTGGCCGATGGCCTGCGCGGCCGGTATTGCTACCAGCCTTGCAGCAACCAGACGCGCGACGTGCTCAGGCTCAGCGGGCGTATCGCCGGGGAGGGAGCCGAGCTGGGCGAGTCCGACAGCAGCCGTGCCAACGTGGCGACCGGGACCTGGCGCATTACCTCGCTGGAGAAGGGCCTGACCGGCACCTGGATTTCGCCCAACGGCAAGCGCTCGCTGCCCCTGGCCCTGCGCCCGGCCGCTGCCGAGGACGCGTTGGAGGCGCGCTTCCCCTTCGAGCTGCGCCTGGTGACGGACGCACCGCCCGAGGAGGAGGGCGACGGTTGCCCCACGCCGCCGATGGTCTCGGCCATCCGCCTGTACAAGGACGGCCAGCTGGTGCAGACCCTGGCCACCGAGTCCCAGGGCACCTGCGGGATGTTCACGCCCTCGCTGATCGACGCCAACTTCGACGGCTGGCCGGACCTGACCATCGCCCAGTTCCTCCCGGCCGGCCCCAACATCCCCCACCAGACCTGGCTCTACGACCCGGCCACCGGCCGCTATGTCGACGCCCCGCCCATGCTGCAGGACATCAGCTCGGCGGAGTTCGATCCGGTCCACCGCATCGTCTACACCTACTGGCGCGCCAGTTGCTGCGAACACGGCGTTTCCACCTACCGCTGGCAGGACGGCGACGTGCAGGAGGTGGACTCCCGCAGCAGCTACCTGCTGCCGCTGATGGACGGCGACAAGCGGCGCCTGTGCTACGTCATACCCAGCTACGGCGACGGTTTCATCGAATACAGCAGCCGGGTGGAGCAGGGCGACGACGGCCGCCTGCACCTGCGCGGACTCGACCCCGCGTCCTGCGACCTGGACGAAGGCAATTTCCTCGAACGCACCTACATCGAGGTCTGGAAACCCGCGCCGCCCGGCCAGCCGCCGACCCTGCTGCGCACCGAGGAAACCACCTGGAAACCGGTGCAGACCGCCGCCGGCCAGCGTTACTGCCCCGAAGTGCCGTACTACGACAATGGCCGCATCCGCCGCGTGCTGAACGACAACCCGGACCTGTGCAGCGAACAGAACCCGCTGCAGCCCTGACCTCGTGCCCGGCAGCAGCCCGGCGCATCCCTGGGCTGAAGCCCAGGCTACGGGCGTTTCCAGGCGGGTGTGGTGAGCGACGCTTCATCCCACCACCGCGAACTCCCAGGCGTGGCCCTGCGTAGCCCGGACTTCAGTCCGGGATGGCGCCGAGCCCGTGCCTGGGCACAGTCCGGTGTATCCCTGGGCTGAAGCCCAGGCTACGGGGCGTTTCCAGACGGGTAGGGTGAGCGGCGCTTCACCCCTCCATCACGAGCCTCCAGGCGTGGCTCTGCGTAGCCCGGACTTCAGTCCGGGTATGGGGCATTTCCGGGGAAAGCGGGGTCAGGCCCGGCCTTCCGAGGTCGGCGTGCCTGGCTTACTTGACGGGGTAGTCCCGGCCCCACAGGCGCACGGTCTTGGGTCCTTCCACCGGACCCTGGAAGACGAATTTCTGCCGAACACCGGTCTTGGGCGGGACGGTGACTTCCTCGGGGTTGTCCATCGGCGTCAGGTTGCTGGAGTAGTCGTCCTGGTCGATGGCCAGCAGGGCGCCGTTGTAGGTCAGGTTGATCAGTCGGATCGGCTTGTCGGTGAGGTTCTTGAAGCCGAACAGGACACTGAGGTTCTCATCCTGGGCTTCGGTCTTGAGCAGGTGGACCTCGATCTTGCCGTCCAGTTGGTCCAGCTGGGAGATCACCAGGGCGCCGTCCGCGCCCTGGGCGGACTGGCGGCCTTCGGTGATGCCTTCGGAGGCGCCGCCAAGGAGGTTCTTGCCGGCCGAGATGGCGGCAGAAACGGCGGCCTTGGCCGAGTCCTTGATGGGGCTGCCGGTGTCGGTCGGCTCTTCGGCGGTGGCGCTGCCTGCGCCTAGCAGCAGTGCCAGTGCCAGGATGGCCCTGGAGGAAATGCCCATGGTGTCGCTCCTTTTTCAGCGTTGCCGGGCGACGGCTCGGCACCCGCGTTCGTGGGCGGTTTTTAGCACAGGCCCCGGGTCTGCGCAGCCCGGCGCCCAGCGCCATCCGCCGCTTTTACGAACTCCATCGCAGCCTGCCGGGGAAACCGCACCGGCCCGGTCAGTCCTCCCGGATGCGGTACCAGGTGACGTACAGCGCCGGCAGGAAGAACAGCGTCAGCAGTGTCGCGGCGATGATCCCGCCGATCATGGCGAAGGCCATCGGTCCCCAGAACACTTCGCGGGCGATGGGGATCATGCCCAGGCTGGCGGCGGCGGCGGTCAGCAGGATCGGCCGGGTGCGGTGGTGGGTGGCCTCGATCACGGCCTTCCAGGGGGAGCGGCCTTCGGCCTCGAAGGCGTCGATCTGGGTCACCAGGATCACCGAGTTGCGGATGATGATGCCGATCAGCGCGAGGATCCCGAGGATCGCCACGAAGCCCATGGGCGTGCCGGTGGGCAGCAGGGCGGCAACCACGCCGATCAGCCCCAGTGGGGCGACGCTGGCCACCAGCAGGGTCTTCTGCACGCTCTGCAGCTGGATCATCAGGAAGGTGGCCATGAGGAACAGCATCAACGGCACCACCCGGCCGATGGGCCCCTGGGCCTTGCCGCTCTCCTCGACGGTGCCGCCGGCAGCCAGCCGGTAGTTGGCCGGCAGCTTGGCGGCGAAGCCGTCGATGTCCGGCCGGAGCACCTTCACCAGGTCGGTGGGCTGGATGTCGTCGGTGATGCTGGCCTTGAGGGTGATGGTGGGCTTGCGGTCGCGCCGCCACACCAGCGGCTGCTCCAGCTCGTAGCCGACGCGGGCGAAGGCCTTGAGCGGGATGGAGGTGCCGCTGGCGTTGACCATCTGCAGGTTCTCGATGGTTTCCGGCGAGCTGCGTTCCTCGCGCCCGGAGCGGCCGACCACGTCGATCAGGAAGATGTCGTCGCGCACCTGGGTCACGGTGGTGCCGGTGACTACGCTGTTGAGCATCTGCGCTACGTCCTCGGAGCCGAGGCCCAGCTGGCGCAGCTTGTCCTGGGCGATCTCGATGCGCAGCACCTTACCCGGCTCGTTCCAGTCGTAGATGATCTCGCCGATGTGCGGGTTGCTGTCCAGCAGGGCGGCGAGCTGCATGGCGTAGTCGCGCACCTTGTCCACGTCCGGGCCGCTGATGCGGTACTGGATCGGCCGCCCCACCGGTGGCCCCATCTCCAGCGGCTGCACGTAGCTGCTGATGCCGACGAAGTCGCGGCGCAGGTGTTCGCGCAGGCGGCCCGCCAGGCGCTCGCGGGCTTCCAGGTCGCGGGCGACGATCACCAGCTGGCCGTAGAAGGGGTTTTGCAGCTGCTGGTCCAGGGGCAGGTAGAAGCGCACCGCGCCCTGGCCGACGTAGGCGCTCCAGCGCGAGACGTCTTCGTCGTCCTTGAGCAGCGCTTCGACCCGGTCCATCACCCGGCGCGTCTCGTCGATGCTGCTGTTCTGCGGCAGGTTCAGGTCCACCAGCAGCTCGGGCCGGTCGGAGGCGGGGAAGAACTGCTGCTGGACGAACTGCAGCAGGTACAGCGACACCCCCAGCAGCCCGAGGGTGACCACCAGGGTCAGCAGGTTGCGGCGCATGGCCCGCTGCAGCCAGCGGTCGAAGAAGCCGAACAGCCGGCTCTTCTTCTCCTCAGGCTGCTTGAGCGTCCTGGGCAGGATGTGCACGGCGATCACCGGGGCGAACAGCACGGCGACGATCCACGAGAGGATCAGCGCCACGGCGATCACCGCGAACAGGGTGAAGGTGTATTCCCCCGCCGAGCTGGCGTTGAGGCCGATGGGCACGAAGCCGGCGATGGTCACCAGGGTGCCGGTGAGCATGGGGAAGGCCGTGGAGCGGTAGGCGAAGGTGGCCGCTTCGTGCAGCGAGTCGCCCAGTTCCAGCCGGGTGACCATCATCTCCACGGTGATCATCGCGTCGTCCACCAGCAGGCCGAGGGCGATGATCAGCGCGCCGAGGGAGATCCGCTGCATGGTGATGTCGGTGTATTCCATGAACACGAAGACCATCGCCAGCACCAGCGGGATGGAGCAGGCCACCACCAGCCCGGCGCGCACCCCGAGGCTGACGAAGCTGACCGCGAGGACGATGACGATGGCCTCGAACAGGGCGCTGGTGAAGCCGCCCACGGCCTTCTCCACCACCTCGGCCTGGTTCGACACCGTGTGCACGCCGACGCCCACCGGCAGCTCGGCGGTGATCTGCTCCATGCGCTGGCGCAGCGCTTCGCCGAACTCCTGGATGTTGCCGCCCTTGCGCATGGCCACGGCCAGGCCGATGGCGGGCTGGCCGTTGTAGCGGAACAACGTGCTGGGCGGGTCGGTGTAGGTGCGCTGGATGTCCGCCAGGTCGGAGAGGCGGTAGAAACGGTCGTTCACCCGCAGGTTCACCGCGGCCAGGTCGGCCTCGGAGCGGAACTCGCTGTTGGTGCGCACCGAGATGCGCTCGGGCCCGGCCTCGATCACGCCGGAGGGCGTCACCGCGTTCTGCTGGCGCAGGCTGTCCAGCACCTGGCGCTGGTCGATGCCCAGGGCGGCGAGCTTGCGGGTGGAGAAGTTGAGGTAGATGACCTCGCTCTGAGCGCCGATCAGTTCCACCTTGCCCAGGTTGTCCACGCTGCGGATGTCCAGCCGGGCCTTCTCCACGTAGTCGCGCAGCTGGCGGAAGCTCAGGCCGTCGGCGGTGAAGGCGTAGACGCTGCCGAACACGTCGCCGAACTCGTCGTTGAACGCGGGGCCCTGCAGGCCCTGGGGGAAGTCGCCGCGGATGTCGTTGATCTTCTTGCGCACCTGGTACCAGATGTCCGGGATCGCCTTGCCGCTGGTGGTGTCCTTCAGGTAGACGAACACCGTCGCTTCGCCCGGCCGCGTGTAGCTCTTCACGTAGTCCAGGCTGTCCAGCTCCTCCAGCTTCTTCTCGATGCGGTCGGTGACCTGCAGCAGCGTGTCGTCCACCGTGGCGCCCGGCCAGCGGGCCTGGATCACCATGGTCTTGATGGTGAAGGAGGGGTCTTCCTCGCGGCCCAGGTTGAAGTAGGAGAACACCCCCATCACCAGCGACACGACCATCAGGTACCAGACGAACGAGGGGTGCCGCAGCGCCCATTCGGAGAGGTTGAAGCCGGCCTTGCCGGTGTCGCCGCGCGGGCGGTCCCTGTGCTGCTCGCTCACGGTTGCGCTCCTTCGTCCATCTTCACCTCCTGGCCCTCTTTCAAGCTGTTCACGCCGGCGCTGACGACCCGTTCGCCGTCGGCCAGCCCGCTGCCGACCGTGACCTTGCCGTCCTGGTTGCGCAGCACCTCCACGGTGCGGCGGTGCACCTGGCGTGCCTGCGGGTCCAGCACCCAGACCTGGGCCGGCCCGGTGGCGCGGGTATCGCCGATCAGCGCCGTGGCCGGCAGGTGGGTGCGCGGGGCGACCGGGCTGCTGAGCAGCACGCTGACGGTGCTGCCCAGGTGGAAGCTGGATGGGGCCTCGCCCAGGGACAGGCGCAGGCGCCGGGTGCGGGTGGTGGCGTCGGCCTGGGGCGCCAGTTCCCGCACCGTGCCGGTGGTGCGCGCCTGCGGGTCGAGCTGGGCGCTTACCTCGAAGCGCGCGTCGGCGGGGAGGCGCTGGACCAGTTCATCCGGCAGGTCGACCACCGCTTCCTTCACGTCCGGGCGGACCAGGGTCACCACCTCCTGGCCGGCCTGCACCACCTGGCCGGCCTCGGCGTGCCATTGGGTGATGACGCCGGCGATGTCGCTGCGCAGCTCGGTGTAGCCCAGTTGGTCCTGGGCCCGGCGCACCGCCGAGTTGGCCTGGTCGAGGGTGGCGCGGCTGGTCTTCAGGCGGGTGCGGGCGCGGTCCAGGTTGGCCTGGGCGCCTACGCCACGGGCGAGCAGTTCGGCCTGGCGGCGCTCGTCGGCCTGGGCGTCGATCCACTCGGCCTCGGCGCGGGAGGCGTCGCCCTGGGCACTGAGCAGGGCGTTCTGCTGGTCGGTGGGGTCGAGGGTGGCGAGCAGGGTGCCGGTTTCCACGCTGTCGCCGACGTTGAGGGTGCGTGCGGCGATGCGGCCGTTGGTACGAAAGCCCAGGGTCGTCTCGTAGCGGGCCTGGATGCTGCCGGCGAAGCGGCCGACCTGGTGGACGTCGTCGCTGCGCACGGTGACGTAGAGCACCGGGCGCGGCGCCGGGGCCTCGTCCGTCTCCTGGGAGCAGCCGGCCAGTGCGGCCAGTGCAAGGGCTGGCAGCCAGGGCTTCATGGGCGGGCCTCCGTCCGGGTGCGGGGCTCGGCGCTGGCGCTGTGCTCCACCGGCTCGGCGGCCTGTTCGTCACGGGCCACTTCCACCTTCTGCCCGGGGTGCAGCATCTGGCCGCCCGCCACCACGACCCGCTGCCCGGCGGCCAGGCCTTCGCCGACGATCACCCGTTCGCGGGCGTAGCTGACCCGGCTCACCAGTTGCAGGTGGGCGCGGTCCTCGTCGTCCAGCACCCACACCGCCGGGCTCCGGCCCTGCTTGAACAGCGCCGACCAGGGCAGCACCACGCGGGGCTGCGCGGCCTGCGGCAGCTCGGCTCCCACCACGCTGCCCAGGCCCATGGCGGCAGGGACCCGGTCGAGGCCGACCTTCACCTTCAGCGTGCCGCTGCGGTCGTCGACGGTGGGGGTGACTTCGCGGATGCGACCTTCGACCTGCACGGTCGGGTCGGAGAGCAGGTGGACGCTGACCGGCTGATCGCCATGGTCGCCCTGGAAGAGCGATTCGTAGACGTTGAACACGGCGTCCCGCTCGCCTTCGCCGGCCAGGGTGAAGATCGGCAGGGTGGCCTGCACCACCTGGCCGACCTCGCCGCTGCGCTGGGTGATGACCCCGTCGGTGGAGGCCTTGAGTTCGGTGTAGGAGAGCTGGTCTTCGGCGGAGGCCTGCTGGGCGAGGGCGGCGTCCAGGGCGCTTTGTGCGGCACGGCGTTCGGCCTGGGCGCGGTCGTATTCGCTGCGGCTGGTGTAGCCCTTGGGCAGCAGTTGGCCCTGGCGCCTGAAGTCGACTTCGGCCAGGCGCAGCCGCGCCTGCTCGGCTGCGACGGCGGCGCGGGCGTTGTCCACCTGGGTGCGCAGCTCCTGCGGGTCGAGACGGGCCAGGACCTGGCCGGCCTGCACCCGGTCGCCGACGTCGACATGGCGTTCGATGATCTTGCCGCCGACGCGGAAGGCCTGTTGCGCCTCGACCCGCGCCTGGATGTCGCCCACCACGCTGGGGCGCGGGGCGTAGTCGGTGCGGGTGGCCTCGCGCACCAGTACGCGGGGCAGGTGTTCCTGCGGTGTGTCCTGGCCGCAGCCGGCCAGTGCCAGCGTCGCCAGGCAGAACGCGAGTGTGGGCGTTCGGGTTGCCATCCGTTTCCCCATCCTTGTCAGACTGCCGCGCCCACGCGAGCGCAGCGGGATACGAACTGTGAGTGGGGCGAAGCGGGAACGTTCAAGTGGAATCTTCAGGCCGGCGGCCCGACCCGGTGCGGATCTGCGGCGAAAAGACCAGTACGGTGCCGGTCGAGCGGGCCAGGGAGGGGCGGCGGCGAGCGGGCGGCGCAACGAAAAAGAGCGCCCTGGGGCGCTCCGTTTCGACCGGGTGGGGTTCAGCGGTTGAAGCGGTCCACCAGGGAGTACTGGCCGTGGGCGGTGTGGGCCAGCTCTTCGCTCAGCAGGGCGGTGCGCTGGGCTTCGCCGGAGGTCTGGTCGGCGAGCTGGGCGATGCTGCCGATGCGCACGTTGATCTCTTCGGCCACGGCGCTCTGTTCCTCGGTGGCGGCGGCGATCTGGTCGGTCATGGCGGTGATGTTGGCCACGGCTTCGCTGATGCCCACCAGGGCCTGGTCGGCCTGCAGCACCTGCTCGACGCCTTCGTCGGCCTGGCGACGACCGTTCTCCATGGTGCGCACGGTTTCCTCGGCGGTCTTCTGCAGCTGGGCGATGAGCTGGTGGATCTGCCCGGTGGACTCGGCAGTGCGTTGCGCCAGGGAGCGCACCTCGTCGGCCACCACGGCGAAGCCCCGTCCCATTTCGCCGGCACGGGCAGCCTCGATGGCGGCGTTGAGGGCGAGCAGGTTGGTCTGGTCGGCGATGCCCTTGATCACGTCCACCACGCCACCGATCTCGTTGCTGTCCTGGGCCAGGCGGGCGACGGTCTCGCTGGTCTCGATCACCGACTGCGATAGGCGCTCGATGGCGGCGCGGGTCTCGGCGGCGACATGCCGGCCCTGGGTGGTGAGGCGGTTGGCCTCCTGGGTGGCGTCGGCGGTGCGCTGGACGTTGGAGGCGACTTCCTGGGTGGTGGCGGCCATCTGGTTGACGGCGGTGGCCGCCTGGTCGGTCTCCTGGCGCTGGCGCTCCAGCCCGTCGGAGCTGTTGTGGGCCAGGGCATCGGCCTGGCGGGCCTGGTCGGTGAGGTGCTCGGCGGTGTCCTGCAGGCGGGTGAGGCAGGTCTTGAGGCGTGCCTCCTGGCTGAGCAAGGCCATCTCCAGGCGGGCCTGGTCGCCCCGGCTGTCGGTGTACATCCGCGCGATCAGCGGGTCGGAGGTGGTCTGCTCGGCCAGGTGCAGCAGGCGCTTGATGCCTCGCCCTTGCCAGGCGAGGCCGATCAGCCCGAGGGGCACGGAGAGCAGCGCGGCGAGCAGGAAGCCCCAGTGGGAGGTCAGCCAGGCACCGATGAAGAAGCCGATCTGGCTGATGAGGATGAACGGCAGCCAGTCCTGCAGCACCGGCAGCCAGCGGTCCTGGCTGGGGATGGCGGACTTGCCGGCGTTGATCCGTGCGTAGAGCGCTTCGGCCCGGCGCACCTGCTCGGCGGTGGGCTTGACCCGCACCGACTCGTAGCCGGTGACCTGGCTGCCCTCGAAGATGGGCGTGACGTAGGCGTTGACCCAGTAGTGGTCGCCGTTCTTGCAGCGGTTCTTGACGATGCCCATCCACGGCCGGCCCTTCTTCAGGGTGGCCCACATGTGGGCGAACACGGCGGGGGGCACGTCCGGGTGGCGGACGAGGTTGTGTGGAGCGTGGATCAGCTCCTCCCTGGAATAGCCGCTGATATCGACGAAGGCCTGGTTGCAGTAGGTGATGACACCCTTGCCGTCCGTGGTCGAAATGAGGCGCTGCTCGGCGGGGTAGGTCCTTTCGCGTTGGGTAACCGGTTGGTTGTTTCTCATGTTGTTCTTCCGCAAGGCTTGAGGCGGGTATCGGCTCTGGTGAACCAAAGTTGAGCCATTTTTTGCCGTGCAGTGTAAACAGTTTGTGTCGTGTCGCCGTCGGGAAAGTTTCCTGCCAGCCAGCGACCCAGAGCCCTTGCGGGGCTCCGGGCCGCTTACAGGTCAGGCTGCGAGCAGCTGGCGCAGCACGTAGTGGAGGATGCCGCCGGCCTTGAAGTACTCCACTTCATTGAGGGTGTCGATGCGGCAGAGCACCTCGACATTCTCGTGGGAGCCGTCCTCGCGTGTGATCTCCAGGGTCAGGTCCATGCGCGGGCGCAGCTCCACGCCGCTGAGCCCGAGGACGGCGATCCGCTCGCGCCCGGTCAGGCCCAGGCGCTTGCGGTCGATGCCGCCGGTGAACTGCAGCGGCAGCACGCCCATGCCCACCAGGTTGGAGCGGTGGATGCGCTCGAAGCTCTCGGCGATTACCGCCTTGACCCCCAGCAGGTTGGTGCCCTTGGCCGCCCAGTCGCGGGAGGAGCCGGTGCCGTATTCCTTGCCGGCGATGATCACCAGCGGCGTGCCTTCGGCCTGGTAGCGCATGGCGGCGTCGTAGATGGCCAGCTTCTCGCCGCTGGGCACGTGGAGGGTGTTGCCGCCTTCCTCGCCGCCCAGCATTTCGTTGCGGATGCGGATGTTGGCGAAGGTGCCGCGCATCATCACCTCGTGGTTGCCCCGGCGCGAGCCGTAGGAGTTGAAGTCGGCCGGCTCCACGCCGTGCTCGCGCAGGTAGCGCCCGGCCGGGCTGTCGGCCTTGATGTTGCCGGCGGGGGAGATGTGGTCGGTGGTCACCGAGTCCCCCAGCAAGGCGAGGATGCGGGCGCGCTGCACGTCCGTCACCCTGGGCGGTTCGCCGCCGATGTCGGCGAAGAACGGCGGGTGCTGGATGTAGGTGGAGTCGCCCTGCCAGGCATAGGTGTCGGCGTCTGGCACCTGGATCGCCTGCCAGGTCTCGTCGCCGGTGAAGACCTCGGCGTACTCCTTGCGGAACATCGCGGTGTCCACCTTGGCGATGGCTTCGGCCACCTCCTGCTGGCTGGGCCAGATGTCCTTGAGGTACACCGGTTGGCCGTTGCGGTCCTCACCCAGGGGTTCGCGGCTGAGGTCCAGGCGCACGCTGCCGGCCAGGGCATAGGCGACCACCAGGGGCGGGGAGGCCAGCCAGTTGGTCTTCACCAACGGGTGCACGCGGCCTTCGAAGTTGCGGTTGCCGGAGAGCACCGAGGCCACCGTCAGGTCGCCCTGCTGGATGGCCTGCTCGATGGGTTCCAGCAACGGCCCGGAGTTGCCGATGCAGGTGGTGCAGCCGTAGCCCACCAGGTCGAAGCCCAGGGTGTCGAGGTACGGGGTCAGCCCGGCGGCGGCGAAGTACTCGGTCACCACCTTGGAGCCGGGGGCCAGGGAACTCTTCACCCAGGGCTTGCGCGCCAGGCCCTTCTCCACGGCCTTCTTCGCCAGCAGCCCGGCCGCCATCATCACGCTGGGGTTGGAAGTGTTGGTGCAGGAGGTGATGGCGGCGATCACCACGGCGCCGTCCTCCAGGCGGTGGCTCCGGCCCTCGTGCTGGTACTCGGCCGTGCCGCGCCGGGTCTGGCCTCCGGTGCCGGCAGGGGCGGGCTGCAGGGCGAGTAGGTCGTCGAAGGTCCTGGCCACACGGGTCAGCGGGACGCGGTCCTGCGGGCGCTTGGGGCCGGCCAGGCTGGCTTCCACCGTGCCCATGTCC
The DNA here is from genome assembly GCF_032621675.1 of Pseudomonas sp. zfem003. Taxonomy (NCBI): domain Bacteria; kingdom Pseudomonadati; phylum Pseudomonadota; class Gammaproteobacteria; order Pseudomonadales; family Pseudomonadaceae; genus Pseudomonas; species Pseudomonas sp. zfem003. The sequence continues at coordinate 515,298 of NZ_JAVYJG010000007.1, forward strand.
AGGGCCAGGCTGTCGGTGAACAGCGGCTCGTCGCCGGCGTTGCGCCACAGGCCCTGGGCCTTGCAGTAGGCCTCCACCAGCTTGACGGTGGCCTCGGGTCGGCCGGACAGGCGCAGGTAGCCGAGGGTCACCTCGTCCACCGGGAAGAAGCCGCAGGTGGCCCCGTATTCCGGCGCCATGTTGGCCAGGGTGGCGCGGTCGGCCAGGGGCAGTTCCGCCAGGCCGTCGCCGTAGAATTCGACGAATTTCCCCACCACCCCTTTCTTGCGCAGCATCTGGGTGACCGTCAGCACCAGGTCGGTGGCGGTGATGCCCTCGCGCAGCTTGCCGCTGAGCTTGAAGCCGACCACCTCGGGAATCAGCATCGACACCGGCTGGCCGAGCATGGCCGCCTCCGCCTCGATGCCGCCGACGCCCCAGCCGAGCACGCCGAGGCCGTTGATCATGGTGGTGTGGGAGTCGGTGCCCACCAGGGTGTCGGGGAAGGCGTAGGTCAGGCCGTCTTCCTCCCGCGTCCAGACGGTGCGGCCGAGGTATTCCAGGTTCACCTGGTGGCAGATGCCGGTGCCCGGCGGCACCACGCTGAAGTTGTCGAAGGCGCTCTGGCCCCAGCGCAGGAAGGCATAGCGCTCGCCGTTGCGGGCCATCTCCAGCTCCACGTTGCGGGCGAAGGCCTCGGGGCTGGCGTAGCGGTCCACCATCACCGAGTGGTCGATCACCAGGTCCACCGGCGACAGCGGGTTGATCTTCTGCGGATCGCCCCCGGCGCTGGCCACGGCATCGCGCATGGCGGCCAGGTCGACCACCGCCGGCACGCCGGTGAAGTCCTGCATCAGCACCCGTGCCGGGCGGTACTGGATCTCCCGGTCGGAGCGACGCTCCTTCTGCCAGGCGACCAGGGCATCGAGGTCGTCCCGGGTGACGGTCTTGCCGTCCTCCCAGCGCAGCAGGTTCTCCAGCAGCACTTTCAGGGACAGGGGCAGCTTGTCGATGCTGCCGAGGCTCTTGGCGGCCTCCGGCAGGCTGAAGTAGTGATAGGTCTTGCCGTCCACATCCAGGGTGCGGCGGCTGTTCAGGCTATCCAACGAGGGCATCTGCTTCTCCTTTGGCCCACACGGCGGGGGCCGGTACACGGACGGAGACCCTCAAAGCTAGTCGCGCTGCACGGGCCTCGCCATGTTCTGGACTGCGTTGGCCGGGCTGGGGTTCCGCCTGACACGGGTTGGAGGATAACTTCTGGATTCGAAAAAATGGCCTAGCCATATGCAGTGCTTAAAGGAGGGGGACGTTTTTTGGTCTCGTAATAATTCTTTAATGAATAAGATTAAAAATTTGAAAATTTTGTGGAATGGATGTGAGCATTATGTGGTTAAGCTTCTCGCGTTGGCGCTGTTTCTCGATCTTTTATTTCGGTTTAGTTTCAGTTAATTGCATGGCTGCCCAGTTAGTCGGTTCTTCCCTGAGTGGTGAGTTGTCGGTATCCGCCAGCGGTGCGGCGAACTACAGCCTGTCGCTGATCACCCCACCTGGGGTGATCAAGCCTTCCCTTTCCATTAACTACTCAAGCCAGGCCGGTAACGGTCCTTTGGGCATGGGCTGGACCCTGGGTGGTCTGTCGCAGATCGGTCGTTGTCCGCGGGACAAGACCATCGACGGCATCGACGATGGCATCACCAGCCTGACCGCCAATGACCGGCTGTGCCTGGATGGCCAGCGGCTGATCCTCAAGAGCGGCAGCGCCTACGGCGCCGATGGTGCCGAGTACCGCACGCAGATCGAGAGTTTTACCAAGATCGTCGGGTATGGCGACTTCGGCAGTGCTTCGTCCTGGTTCAAGGTGTGGAAAAAGAGCGGCGAGGTAATCGAGTTCGGCAACAGTGCCGACAGCCGCGTGCTGGTCACGCCCAGTGGAAGCGCCACGTCGTTGCCCTATGCCTGGTCGCTGAGCAAGGTCAGTGACCGCTTCAGCAACTACTACACCGTCAGCTACATCCAGGATTCGAACGTCAGCTACCCCAAGCGCATCCAGTACAGCGGCAACGCCAACGCGGGCAGTGCGCCGGCACGGACCATCACCTTCGACTGGGGCGAGGCGACGGTGCGCCCGGACCCGATCCCGATGTACCTGGGGGCCGGGATACGGCCGGCCATCCGCTATCGCCTGCTGGGCGTGAGCAACGATGCCAACAGCGCGCGTTACAAGCTGACCTACACCGCTTCCGGTGCGGGACTGTCGAACCTGACCAAGCTGCAGTACTGCCCGGATGGTACGGATGCCAACTGCCTGTCGGTGGACAGCCAGTATGGCTATGACAAGGACCCGGCGACGGGCAAGCGAATGAGCGATCCGCAGCTGGTGCTGGCTGCCTTTGGTGCGAACCAGGGCTGGGGCGACATGAACGTGCACCCGCGTCAGCTGGCGGATGTGAACGGTGATGGCCGACCGGACATCGTGGGCTTCTTCAACGATGGGGTGCATGTGGCTTTTGGCACCGAGACGGGGTTCACCACGCCGGTGAACAAGCTGACGTCCTTCGGGGTGAACGCGGGCGGCTGGGCGAACAACAACCAGTACCCACGGATGGTGGTGGACATCAACGGGGATGGGCTGGCCGACATCGTGGGCTTTGCCGGTGATGGGGTGTATGTGTCGCTGTCGACGGGGGAGGGTTTCCAGCAGCCCGCCAAGTGGATTGCGGCCTATGGCGTCAGTGCCGGTGGTTGGAGTGATCAGAATACTTATCCGCGTCAGCTCGCGGATGTGGATGGCGATGGACTGCTGGATATCGTGGGTTTCAGCAGTAGCCAGGTGATGGTGGCGCTGAACAAGCGGGACCGGTTTGAGAGTTCGCCGGTTTACTCCAACTTGAATGCCTATGGTACGGCGGCGGGGTGGTCCAGTAACGAAGTTTATCCGCGACAAGTCATCGATATGAATGGTGATGGGAAAGCCGATATTTTAGGTTTTCATTCGGCTGCCATTTATGTATCTATTTCTACTATGGGCGGTTTTGTATTGAATGCCCCATGGTCTGTAGAGAATTGGGCTTTGAAGACAGAAAAGCCAACGGGGTGTCTTACTGTTATATATTGGATGGATCAAAATGTTGCGCCTCGAATTTTGGTTGATGTGAATGATGATGGGCTTCCGGATGTTGTTGGTTTTCAGGTTACTCATGAGGTGAATAAGGGGCAGCCTAAAGATCCCCAAGCATGCCCTGTTAATCAGAGATATAGGGGATTTACCAGCAGTATATTTGTTGCGATAAACTCCGGGGCGGGTTTTCATTCGAGAGTTCAGGTTGGAACCGAGTTCGGATTCGTTCGCTTCCCTGAAAAGGTGGGAACGGTGGAGCCTGCTAATTTTTTCAGCTCTTTGTATTCATATCCTAAGATGGTTTCCGAGCTGAATATGGATGGTCAGGCCGAAATTTTACGCGTCAACGCTGCTGGCTGCACTCAGGTATTCATGTTCAAGAAAAGTGGGCTGGACACCTCCGAATGTGTTCCTGCCTTTGCGTCTACCGCTAATGGCAACCTGGATTTCGTGCCGAGCTTTGGAAGTTCCGACTTCGCTCTTCTGGGCTTTGGAAGTGACGGCGTTAGGTTGAGTCGGAGCTTGTCCAAATCCCCCAATCAGATCCTGTCCCTGAAAACCGACCTCACTGAGTCCAGCATCACCTACGGTTCGCTGGTGGATAGCAGTGCCTATCAGAAGGGCACCGGTTCGAGCTTCCCGGTGATGGATGTGCAGGTGCCTTACCAAGTGGTGACTGCACTGACCAATCCCGATGGCCTGGGCGGTGTCCGCAAGACCCAGTACCGCTACGGCGGCCTGCGCTCGCACTTCGACTACGGCTCGCTGGGCTTCCAGTGGATGGAGACGATGGACCCGGCGACCGGTGCACTGGAATACAACGAATTCAAGCAGGTGTTCCCGCTGGCGGGCTCGCTCTACCGCAGCCAGAAGCAGCGCTGCACGGGCGTTTCGCAATTGCCGTGGACGGGTTGCGAGGTGCTGTCGCAGGAAGTGAGCGACTGGCAGAGCAGCGAGACGGGGACGACGGCGGACCGCAAGGTCTACCAGCCCTACATCAGGCAGACGGCCGAGAACAACTGGGTGAAGAGCTCGCAGTAAGTGCTGCCTGGGCCCGCCATTCGAATTCACTATTTATAAAGAAACAGGGACTGTTATGAGCATCAGCCGGAGCTTTCTGCGTAGCGTGATCGCCTGCACGGTGGTTGGGGGATGGACGCTGTCGGCGAATGCCGGCTGGGTCGAGATGGACACCTCGACCGCTCATGTCACCAAGAGCCTCGAGAACACCTATGACGCCGAGGGCAACCCGACGCAGGTGATCATCAGCCAGCGCGTGGTCCGGGCTGATGGGGTGGTCGAGAGCATGACCACCGTCAACGAGAACACCTATTACCCTTCGGACCTGGCCAACTGGCGTCTGGGCCAGGTGGACACGGTCAAGGCGACCCACACCCAGGGCAGCTCCGTCATCACCACCCTGTCCAAGCTGGTGTATGACGCTTCCACGGGCATGGTGGCCCAGGAGATCGCCAACCCGAATAACCCGGACTTCAAGGTCGTGACCGGTTATGGGCGTGATGCCTGGGGCAACATCACCCGCAAATCGGTACGGGCCGACTTCAGCAGCGACCCGGCCAGGCGCGTAGCGGAGAGCGCGACCACCACCACCTACGACAGCACCCTGCACATGTTCCCGGTGAGCGAAAGCAACGCCCTGGGGCACACGATCAGCCGTACCTACGACTACGCCAACGGCTACCTGCTCAGTGAAACCGGCCTCAATGGCCTGACGGTTCGCTACCAGTACGACCTGCTGGGTCGCACCGTCGCCAGCATGGGGCCGGATGGCACCAAGACCCTGACCACCTACGCCAGCTGCAGCGGCGACAGCAACTGCCCCGCGCTGGGCAAGTTCTCGGTCAAGACCGTGGTAGTGAAGGACCCGGATAACGCCCTGCCAGCGGGGGGCGCTGCGGATCTCGCCGGCACCCCCATGGGGCCGGAAAGCTACGTGTACTTCGACGCTCTGCGCCGGGACCTGTACTCGCGGGCGCAATCCATCGATGGACGTTGGGTCATCGCCGGGCTGAAGGAACTGAATGCCAAGGGGCAGGTCCTGCGCAGCGCCGAGCCCTATTTCCAGGGCGAGACGGCCCTGCAGTGGACCAGCTTCGACTACGACGTCTATGGCCGGGTGATCAAGACCACCCAGCCCAAGGGTACCTTCACCACCGTGGCCTATGCGCCCCTGAAGACCACCTACACCAACGAACTCAACCAGAAGAAAGTCGAAGAGAGCGGCCTGCAGAGCCAGCCGGTGCGTATCACCGAAGGTTTCGGCAGCAGCGACGAAGCCACCACCCTCTACAGCTACGACGCCCTGGGCCGCATGCTCAGCATCACCGACGCCGCCGGCAAGGTGCGCAGCTACAGCTACGACCAGGCCGGCAACAAGCTGACCGACAACGACCCCAACCAGGGTACCTGGACCTACAGCTACAACGCCCTGGGCCAGTTGCTCAGCCAGACCGACGCCAAGAACCAGACCACCCGCATCAGCTATGACGTACTGGGGCGGATCACCAAGCGCGAGGCCGCCGACTTCAACAGCCAGTGGACCTACGACACCGCCGTCAACGGCAAGGGCAAGCTGGCCCAGGCCACGGCCAGCAACGGCTACCTGCGCACCCACAGCTATGACAGCCTGGGTCGCCTGGTACAAACCACCACCACCGTCGACAACCAGAGCTACAACCTGAGCACCACCTACGACAGCCTGGGTCGTATCCAGGGCACCACCTATCCCACCGGCTTCACCTACAAGAACGAATACAACGCCCTCGGCTTCCTGACCAAGGTCAAGAGCGAAGACGGCCTGCGCACCTACTGGCAGATCAGCGACAGTGCGGGCGCCAATGCCAGCGACGCCATGGGCCGTGTACTCAAGGCCACCCTGGGCAACGGCATCGTGGTCAACCGCAGCTATGACGCCAAGACCGGCCAGCTCAGCGGGCAGTGGTCGGGTAACAATGGCGCCTTCAACAACGTGCAGAACGAGGTCTACCAGTTCAACGATGCCGGCAATCTGCAAAGCCGTACCGACTACCTGAGCAACCTCAGCGAAACCTTCCAGTACGACGCCCTCAACCGTCTGACCAGCGCCACCGTGCTGGGCCAGGCCGCACAGACCGTGCAGTACGACAAGGTCGGCAACATCCTCTTCAAGAGCGACGTCGGCTATTACCGCTACAACGCCGCCCACCCGCAAGCGGTGGCCGACATCTGTCGCAACGGCTTCGCCGCTGACGGTAACTGCGGTCTGCCCTATGCCAGCTACAGCTACGACGCCAACGGCAACGTCACCACCGGTGGTGGTCGCGACTACGTCTGGACCGCCTTCAACAAACCGCTGAGCCTGACCCGCAACGGCAAGACCGAGAGCTTCACCTACGACGCCGACTTCGAGCGCATCAAGCACGTCCACACCGACGGTGCCACCAGTCTCTACATCAACCCGCGGCTGGACTCCGGTGCCCACTTCGAGATCAAGAAGAAAGGCGCCAGCACCGAATACACCCATCACGTTTATGCCGGCAGCGAAGCAGTCGCCGCCATCGTCACCCTCGACACCGGTCCGGAGCTCAGCAAATACACCCAGGACTTCGCCAGCGGCACCACCGGCCTCCAACTGCCGACGGCCGCAGCGGACCCGGCAGGCGTCTTCAGCTGGGATGCCAGTGGGCAGAAACTGCTGGTCAAGACCCTCAACTCCAGCAGCTCCGTCCTGCCGGTGACTACCGCCGCGACCAACCTGCCCACCGGTGACGGCGTCAAGCTCAAGGTCGACGTCAATCTGGGCGCCGATGCCACCTCCGGGGGCCGCTACTTCGCCGTCGGTTTCGACAACATCAACAGCCCGACCTACAGCGCCAACGGCCTGCGTGACGTCCGGGCGCTCTTCAAGGGCGACAAGCTCTACGCCCTGCGAGCCTTGCGCGAGCCCGATGGCACCGTACGCCAGTCGACCTACTACTACATGGGCAGCCTTGCTGATAACAGCAGCTACACCCTGGAAATGGACGTCCATGACATCGGTGTAGCCATCTACGTCTACCCCAAGGGCACGTCGCGTGCCCAGGGCTACGTCTACCGGACCCAGGTGCCGCAGATCGACAGCGCCCGCTTGTTCATCGTCGGGCGCTCGGGCAGCGAATTCAGCGAAAGCATCAGCTCGCTGGACAACCTCAGCCTCTCCTCGGGCGGCATCCAGGTCGGCAAGAACGCCCCCTACGAACGCTACCTGCACAAGGACCACCTGGGCTCCATCGTCGCCACCACGGACAACCAGGGCTGGCTGCTCGAGCGCTTCTCCTATGACGCCTGGGGCAAGCGCCGCAAGCTCGACGGCAACAGCGATCCGGCCTTCGACCTGGCGGGCACCGGTAGCCTGTTGGGGCAAAGCACCCACCACGGCTTCACCGGGCACGAAATGCTCGATGACATGACCCTGGTGCACATGAACGGGCGCATCTACGACCCGGTGATCGGTCGTTTCATCAGTGCCGACCCGAACATCGACACCCTGTACTCCACCCAGGGCCTGAACAGCTACAGCTATGTGCTGAACAACCCGCTCAACGCCACTGATCCGACCGGCTATTGGTCGTTGAAGAAGGCGTTCAAGAAGCTCGGCAGTGCTATCAGCAGTGGCTTCAAAATTGCCCGCAAAATAGCAGAAGCACCAAACCGAGCTGTAGATCGAGCGCTTGGACCCAAGCTGAGCCAAGTAAAAGTGGCAATTGGTTCCATCTTCTGCGGTCCCGCGTACTTCGTATGCTATGCCGCTGGTAGTTATGACTCAGCAAGGGCATTTGGCGCCTCAACCAGCCAAGCGTTGAGAATCGGAGCGATAAATGGCGCGACGGCTCTTATCTCGCAAGGTATTGCCAATGGCATAGGTGCGGTCACATCAACAACCGTGAATGGTGTGGTTCTACCGATGACGGCAGGCCAGTTCGCTGCCAACATTGCTTTGCATGGAGTGAGTGGCGGGCTGATGAGCAAGGCACTGGGGGGAGACTTCAGATCTGGTTTTATAAGTGGCGCATTCAGCGCGGCTGCTGCGCCCTTTGCCGGGAATATGTTCAATGCAGCCATCATCGGTGGAGTGGCTGCTGAACTTTCCGGGGGGGATTTTGCAACTGGCGCCGTCATTGCTGCTGTTGGCTACAGGTTTAATCATGAGGCTCATGTCGCTGGCGAAAAACGTGGCCGCTCGTTGACAGATAATGAGATACGAATTGCTAGGTCTATGTATGACGAGAAAATAGACTATTCTAAGGTTCGGATAATTAGTGAGAAGTATTGGTTTCTTCAGGGGGACGATACTGTAATGGCGCCTGATGGAAATATTTACTGGCCAAAGCTAGGGGCTGATGCGCAGACTAAGGATCTTTGGCGATTCATACATGAGATGGCGCATGTTATGCAGCATCAACAAGGTAAAAGTGTGTTGGGTAGAGGGTTTCTTCTGCATACGGGTAAAATTCTAACGTTGGGAATTTGGGATCCGTACAGCTATAAGGTTGGGCAGAAATTTGATAGCTATAATATAGAGCAGCAGGGGGATATTATGGGGGATATATATTTGCGCAAGATTCAAAAATCTGATGTTGGGTTGTGATTTTTCAATGTATGCTAGAGCGTTTTTATTTTTTTTCTTGATATTTCTGAGCTCATGCTCTCGTGAGTTGATGGTTGTTTCGAGGAGCTCTGAAAGTGGTGAGGTGTATTTTAGTCTTTATGACTTGGATGGAGCCGCTGCTAAGGTAAATATTAAGTGGTTTGCTGTTCAGGAGGAGCAAGGGGGAGGGGATTGGAGAACTATTTGGTCGTTTGAGGGGGGGGAGGGGATAAGTAGAGTGACCTATGGCGAGTCTCGAAATGGGATGGTGGTTACACGTATTGCAGAAAAGCTGAAGGCAGGTGTTAATTATCGTGTGGTTATTTCTTGTTTGACACGTTTTTCACCGGCTATTTATGGCTATGATGAATTTAGTTTGGAGGATGGTAAAGTGGTGCGCAGGTGATTTTATGGCGTCTAGTTGTTATTTGGTTTTGTTTGTTGGGTGGAAGGTCTGCGGTAATTTTTAGTGAGCGCTAATATTTCTATTTTTAGAAATTTTGCACTGAACTGCTACAGTTTAGTGTTGATTTTCGTTGCGCTGGCAGGGTGCGGCTCCGCTCTTCCCGAATCCAATCCAGATGTAGATAGATTGGTGCGGGAGGGGCGGAATGAGGATGCTCTTGCTCTATTGAAAGAGAAGTATCGGAGTAATCCCCGAAGTGAGGTATATAAGGGTGCCTTGGTACGGCTGACCGATCTGACGCTTAATGAGCTTACGGCTCAGGGTGAGCGCGCTCGTTCAGACGGCGATTTCGAGAGGGCGAGCGATCTCTATAGACGGGCCTTGCTGATTGATCCAGGTTATGAGCGTGCCAAGAGCGGACAGAAGTCAATAGAGCAGTCGCGCAGGCAGCAGGGGCTGTTAACAGGGGCTGAAAAATATTTTGACACTCAGAATTTTGCCCTTGCTTCCGATTACCTTGGTCAGATTCTGTCTGAGAATCCTACCAATGCAAATGCTCTAGCTCTGCAGGCAAGAATTCGTGAGAAACGGTATCAACAAGAGGGGCGAGTGTCTCTTCTTGACAAGAGACTGGATCGGACCGTGTCGTTGGAGTTGCGAGACACTCCTTTGAAGGATGCGCTGTTGCTGATTTCCAACAGCGCTGGCTTGAATTTCATCATCGATCAGGATATTCCGGCGGACAAGAAGGTAACCCTGTTCGTCACTGATGCACGGATCATGGATGTTCTCGAGTTCATCCTGCAGACCTACTCTCTGGAAAAGAAGGTCCTGAACAGGAACACCATACTTCTCTTCCTCGATAGCCCAGAGAAGCGTGGCCGCTATTCTGATCTCTATACCCGCTCATTTCGTATCGCCAACAGTACGCCAAGTGCAGTGGCAGAGATGCTGCGCGGTATCTTGAAGCCGGCGGACCTGTATGTGGACGAGCGAGCCCGCTCTCTGATCATTCGAGATACACCGGAAGTGCTGGAGGCGGCAGAACGTCTCATTTCGCTGCATGACATTGCGCCACCGGAAGTGATATTCGATGTCGAAATTATCGAGGTGTCGACCGATGCACTGTCCAACCTTGGGATCGAGTATCCGAATCGTATTTCTCTTTCTGTCCAGGGAGAGGACAAGAAGGCTGGCACGTTACGCTGGAGCGAACTCAAGAATCTGAATTCTGATTCCTTCATGGTCGGTGTGGGCGACCCGTTGGCCGTTATCAATATGAAGAACACACTGGGTAGCGCGAACATTCTGGCCAAACCACAGATCAGGGTTCGCAACCGAGAAAAGGCCAATATCCTGATTGGGGATAAGGTGCCAGTGATCACCAGCACTCTGAACCAGACATCGGGCTTCGAGTCTCAATCAGTCACTTATCTGGACGTTGGTATCAAGTTGGACGTTGAGCCGGAGATCTATCCTGGCAATGAAGTGGCGATGAAGGTGATGCTGGAGGTGAGCAACATCGCCAAGGAAATAGTTGGCGATAACGGCTTGCGTGCCTACCAGATCGGTACTCGGACGGCCAATACCACCTTGCAGTTGAAGGATGGCGAAACCCAGATACTGGCGGGCCTTATCAAGAACGAAGGAATCAACAGCGAGAGCCGTGTTCCTGGCTTAGGGTCCTTGCCATGGCTCGGCCGTATGTTCTCTAGCGAGAACAACAACCAGAAGAAATCTGAGCTGGTTTTGCTCATCACGCCACGTATCGTCAGGAATACCAGTTATCCCAATGCGTTTGATAGCGAATTCTATTCAGGCACCAAAGATCGACTTTCACTTTCTCAACCTGCACTGGGTGAGAGTGGCTATCAAACCGAGCGTCCAGCTCCTTTAACGAGCCAGCCACAGGGCCAAGTTGTGAAGGAGTTGCCGACGCCTTCTCTTTCGCATACTGCGGTGCAGGTAAATCCCAGGGGAGCTGAAGTGATTGCTCAACTGGACATGGCGATACCCCAATCCGTTACCGCAGGTCAGGAGTTCAACATTCCCCTGACACTGGATGGTGGTTTCACCGGCCCTCTGACGTTTGAGCTGCGCAGCGACTCGCCGGCTTTCGAGGTCGTTTCAGTAACACAGATTCTGCCTGAGCCCGAACTATCCCATGCAGTTCGACGTGGCTCGATCCTGTTCGACTTAGAGAGGCGCTCAGCCCCCCGAGCAAACGATGTCCTGGCTGTGGCTCGTGTTAGAGCCAAGGCCGGCAGCTCCGAAGGCGCGATGGATATACGGCTAGAGCCTGAGACTGCTCCTGGTGTAGCCCCACGAGTGCAAGGGCAGGCCAGGACCATCATGCTGACAGCGCCATTGGATGATGGTGGGATGGCTGGCGCAATCGATAGCATCATGCCGTGAAACGAGCAGGGTTCAGCTTGATAGAGCTTCTGGTGGTGATGGCTACCTTGGCGGTCCTCGCTACTCTGCTGTTTCCGTTGCTCGAGCATGCGAGCAGGCGGCAGAAAGAGGCGGAGCTGAAACAGGCTCTCCTGGATATCAGGGATGCGTTGGATGCTTACAGGGAGGCGAGCCGCTCTGGTGTTTTCAAATCGGGAACGGAATCGGGTTACCCGCGAGAGCTCGCTGAGTTGACGAAAGTCAGGGATGCGCGTGGGCAACTCTTCCTCCGGGCAATTCCTGTAGATCCTTTTGTTTCTGGACAGAGCAAGGAAGTGCTCTGGGGGATTCGCTCCTACCAAAGCCCGCCAGGCTCACCGGCAGCACTGGGTGATGTCTTCGACATCTACTCGACATCCAGTGACAGGGGCAGTAATGGCGTGCCCTACAGGGAATGGTGAGTATGAGAGCGGTAAGTAGAGGCTTCACCCTTATCGAACTCATGGTTGTGCTTGCCGTCATTGCCTTGCTGCTGACATTGGTAGCCCCTCGCTACCTGAGCCAGGAAGACAAGGCGAAGGAGACAGCATTGACTTACAACCTGCATATGCTGCGTAAGACAATCGATGATTTCCATGCAGACAAGGGGAGTTATCCCGATACACTTCAGCGCCTTGTGGAGGAGCGCTATCTCCGCTCCATCCCCGTTGATCCGATCACGGGTAGGGCTGATACGTGGCGTCTGGTCCCACCTCAAGAAGGGAGCGGTGTTTATGACATCCATAGTGGTGCTACGGATGTCGCATCGGACGGATCGCGCTATGCCGATTGGTGACTGCGGCCAGAAAGGGGCTGCATTCCTGTGGGCGCTCGTAACCTTATTCATCATTACTCTGGGGATCGGGCGTTTGCTGGAGATGCAGTCAATTCAGAACCAGAGGCTCCAGGAAGATGAGTTACTTTGGGTTGGTGAGCAGTACCGCTCTGCGATAGAGCGCTACTACAAAGCCTCTCCGGGGGAGGTGAAGCAGATGCCTCGTTCGGTCGACGATCTTCTCATCGACACAAGGCTGCTGACATTGACAAGGCATCTACGCCAGGCATATCCGGACCCTGTCATGAAAGAGGCTTTCGATGAAATCCGGGATAGCCAGGGCTTCCTGATCGGCGTGCGCAGCAGGTCGATGGCGAGCCCGATCAAGGTTGCTAATTTTCCAGCTCGGTACCGCCACTTCGACGGTGCTGGTACCTACAACAATTGGGAGTTCATATTCCTACCATGAGGCGCGTTCCCTCTATGATTTCTTCGCCTACGGCTTCTCGCGGTTTCACTTTGCTGGAGCTGCTGGTCGTGGTCGTGATAATCGGCCTGCTGGCCGGTATCGTCGCCCCCAATCTGTTCAAGCAGCTGGGTACTTCCGAAGTGACCACTGCGCGTGCGCAGATGGATGCCTTGGCCAAGGCACTTGACCAATATCGACTTGAAACAGGCCACTATCCACTTACTCATCAAGGGTTGGATGCGTTGATTCGTGCCCCTGCCGGAGAAAGCCGCTGGAGAGGCCCTTATCTGCGGAAGGAGGTTCCTCTGGACCCATGGGGAGCGCCCTATGTCTATGAGTCTCCCGGCCCTGCCGGCGAGGATTTTCTTCTACGTTCACTAGGAAAGGACAGTACAGCCGGCGGCGACGGCGATAGCGCCGATATCGTCTGGTGAGTCGAATGCCCACCTATCACGTGGACAAGCTGGTGCCAGGCGGACAGGTAAGCCGAGTAAGCCTGGAAGCTGATAGCGAGCAGGCAATACAGCATATTGCGCAGTCAGAGGGCTGGACCGCCCTGCGCATTCGACCTGTCAGGGGGGGAAGCTGGCTTCCTGAGCGAAGTAGCAGCTTTTCTCTCAACCTTGTCAGTCATGAGTTGAAGACCCTGCTGGAGGCGGGGCTGCCTCTTATCGAAGTTCTGACCGCTCTGATGGAGAGGGAGACCAACCCTTCGAATCGCGCTGTGTTCAGTGAGCTGAAGCGTTGTGTAGAGACAGGGGAAAGCTTGTCGGATGCTTTTGCCAAGCAGCCTAAAGTGTTCCCTCCGTTGTTCGTGGCGACCATCAGGTCAGGAGAAAGAACCGGTGATCTGCCGAGGGTCATCGGACGCTTCCTGACTTACAGCGAGCAGTTGGGTGAGTTGAGGCGAAAGCTCCTCAGTGCAGTGACCTACCCACTTCTATTGATAACAGTAGGTAGTGCGGTGGTGATGTTTCTGCTGGTCTATCTCGTGCCGCGCTTCAGTGCCATTTACGAACAGGTCGATGTCGAGCTTTCCCTTCCTGCTCGCCTGCTACTGCAATGGGGGATTTGGGCTCAGGCCAATCCTTGGTTGTTAGGGGGGGGGCTTGTGGCCATTCCCTGCCTGGTGGTGTTCTTGATACGTAGCTCTGAGGTTCGGCTGGCACTCAGTCGACGCTTGCTGGAAAGCAGGGTGATAGGTCGCCACTGGCATACCTTCAGCGTGAGTCGCTATTGCCGGTCGCTTGCCCTTCTCTCTGACGGCGGGATTCCTCTCCCTGAGGCGATGCAGCTTGCAGGCGGGCTGCTTCCCGAGTTGCTGCAGCTACGGCTCGCCAAAGCGATAGAAGGCATCAACCGTGGAGAACGGTTGAGCGAAGCGCTATCCAGCAGTTCTCTGCTGACGCCTATAGCCTTGCGACTCTTGCGGGCAGGAGAGCGCAGTAGTGAGGTCCCTCGCATGTTGGAGCAGGCCGCCGATTTCCATGACCGAGAATTGGCTCTTCTGCTGGAACGGCTGGCCAAGTTGGCGGAGCCTCTGTTGATGCTGTTCATCGGCCTCTTGATCGGCTCCATCGTGGTGCTCATGTATCTACCTATTTTCGAGTTGGCCGGGAGCCTGCGCCCATGAATGAGATCGAGGCTCTCGTGGAGCAGGCGCTAGCTGATCATCAGGTTGCGCCAGGGGGCTCACCGGTTGCTGCTTTGATGGCGGTCACTTCCGTTCCTGAAGAGCTGCTGCTTGAAGCGGTGGCGCAACGTGCGGCTTATCGATTCTTCTACAAGTCTCATCTGGACGAAGTGGAGCCAGCGTTTGACGTCATTTCTCTGCAGGAGTGTCTGGCCAAGGAGTTGCTGCCAGTCAGAGAACCTGACGGCCGTCTTCTCGTCGTGCTATCTGACCCGTACCGCCCGTTGTTGAGCGTATGGCTGGAGCGCGCTCTTGGAGGCGGTGAGCATGAAGTGGTGCTCGCCTGTTCGCGGACGATCCATGACTTCATGTCCTCATGGGGAGAAAAGAACCGTATCACCCAGGATATGGGCGATGAGTCAGTAGAGGGCGGGCGCATGCCTGCGGTCACCGTCACTGTCGCGTCGCTCAAGGAGGAGCACCCCTCCGTAAGAGGTTTGAGCGCCATCCTCCTGGATGCCATGAACAGCCAGGCCAGTGACGTTCATCTGGAAAATACGGCTTCGGGACTGATTGTCAGATTGCGCCTTGATGGCGTGCTGGTCGTCGTCAACAACTTCAGTGGGCGTGAGCTGGCCGAGCAGATTGTTTCCCGCGTCAAGGTCTTGTCCGAACTGGACATCTCAGAGCGCCGTATCCCTCAGGATGGGCGGTTCCGAGCAATAATCAGTCAGCGTGATGTGGATATCCGGGTCTCGATCATGCCCGGCCTTTTCGGTGAGGATGCAGTGCTACGGGTGCTGGATCGCAAACACCTGACCGGTGAAGAAGCACGGTTGAGCCTAGAGCGCCTGGGCTTCGACGCTGATTCGCGTAATACCCTGCGTAGATTGGCCCGGCAGCCCTACGGAATGCTGCTCATCACGGGACCGACAGGTTCAGGGAAGACCACGACACTCTATTCACTGATTAGCGAAGTGAGGACGGGAGAGGAGAAGATCGTAACTGTCGAGGATCCGGTTGAGTATCAGTTGGAAGGTGTCTTGCAGATTCCCGTCAACGAGGCCAAGGGCTTGACGTTTGCGAGGGGGCTGCGCTCGATCCTCCGCCATGACCCGGACACTATAATGGTCGGTGAAATACGTGATGGGGAAACCGCTGCCATATCTATCCAGGCGGCGCTGACCGGCCACACCGTTTTTACCAGCGTGCATGCCAACAACATCCTCGATGTCATTCAGCGTTTCCGTCATATGGGCGTCGACGCCTACGCCATGACATCAGCCATTAACGGAGTGGTCGCACAACGGCTGCTTCGACGTATCTGCGAACATTGCTCAGTGCCTTGGACACCGGACGCCCATTTCCTTGAACAGAGCGGTCTGGCCAGAGAGTTGATCGAGGGGCATGTCTATCGTATCGGCAAGGGCTGTTCACAGTGCCGTGGAACGGGGTATCGAGGACGTATGGCCATTGCCGAGTTCATGGTGATGGACGATGCGATCCGGGAGCTGATTGTTTCCCAGGCTCCAATTTCCCATCTGAAGGCTGCGGTTCGTGATAGGGGGACTCGTTTTCTCCGGGCCACTGCACTTGAGAGTGCCGCCCATGGGGCTACCAGTTTGCAGGAGGTGGCGCGTGTTACGTTTGCCGAGTAGACAGGCCAGCCCCCGCGTATATCTTTCGGAAGAATGGATAGTCCCACAAAAAGGCGAGGGCCACTCAGCTGCCTCCTACTCAGCTGCAACGGCTGCACTGGGATTGCAGGATTGGTGGATGTCCCAAGGCACCATCGCTGAGCGTAGGTTGCGCGTCGAGCTTTCCGGGGGGCTTTGCTCGGTTTTCTGCCTGCCTTTCTCACCGTTGATGTCGAGTCCGTCGGAGATCATTGGAATCGCTTCCGCCTATGCGGGTGCTGCATTGGGCTCGCATGCACCCTGCGTCTTTCGAGTTGCTGGGCCCGTTGCCTATGGCCTGCCAGTAGTTGTGGCGGCATTGTACGAAGCTGCGGGGTGCTGGGATGGCTGCTCGTTCGCTGACAGCGTACAGGTCTATGCACTGGCAAGCCTTGGGCTCTGCCTAACGGAACTGCCTGCTTCCTCATGCTGGCTCGTGGTGACCGAGCCTGCCGCCTTCACCTACTTCTACTGCAGAGACCGCCGGGTAATGGATGTCTTCAGTGAGCGCCATGACGTTTCAGGCGTATCCGCTGTGGAGCGAATGGAGCGCTCTATCGCCCGGCAGTTTCATCGTGAAAGTCTGGGTGTGTTCTGTTACGACGAGTTCGATGTGCTGATGAATGAGCCCAGGCAAAACCTGACCTATCTAGCTGCCAGCGGTGAGCTGGCTACTCCATTTCTCAAGGGGGGTGAATGAGCGCGAGACTCATTTATGTTGCGGATTTCTCAGGGGCTGTTCGAGTTCAGAGAGCCGTATGGATGATGCTTGCCGTGACGTTTCTAGTGGTCCTTTTGTTTGTCGCATATGTTCAGGGGCGCCAGGCACGGATAGAAGAGTTGCAGGCTTTCGTTCTCAGTCGGCAGCTGCTTCCGGAAGAAGGGCAGCGCTTCGTTCCAGATATTCAATTGCAGAGGCAACGCGAAGAGGTTCTTGGCGTATCTCGAGAAATAAGTCTACCTGTTCAGCAATGGCTGGACTGCTTGCAGTTGGGACAAAACTCGACAGTCAAGATAGATAGCTTGGACTGGAATACTGCTGCAGGCTGGATCGAGTTGCGTATGGTTGCAGGAACCCGGGACGAGGCCGCTCGTTACCTGGGAATGTGGCAGGTACCTGATAGCAAGTGCTCGGTCATGGTCAGGCAAGAAGAGCGTTCACCTGATGGCGCCTCGTTGCTCAGCCTTCGGATCCGCCCCATAGGAGAGGGGCAATGAAGAGCGACTTGACCCTTGAGGTTTTGTACCGATGGCGGTGGTGGTTGTGCTATCGCCTGGCTGATTTGAATCTGTTCTCCAGGTTACTGCTCGCAGGGTGTCTAGCCGTCAACGTGGTTGTTGTTCTCGGCGTGCTCGCGTACGAGCGAGAAATAACCAGACTTGGTCGCGAGATAGCTGCAAGGCAACCAACTGTCTTAAGCCCAGAAAGGCAAACCGAAAACCAAAGCAGGGCGATGCTTGCTCGTTTCCAGGCGTTTCTTCCTAATGCTGTCGAAGCGGAGAAGATGCCAGCAGCGTTCTACAAGGCTGCAAATGAGGCTGGCATAGAGGTCGATAAAATCAGCACTCAGGCAAGTAGCCGTCAGGCGTCCAGCTATCTAAGCAGCGGCTTCAAACTGCAGCTTCGAGGTGACAGAGAGAAGGTCGAGCGCTTTATTCTGCTGGCTTTACTGGACAATGACGCGCTTGTCTTCAAGCGTTGGTCATTTCAATCAGGTGCTTCACGGGGCGGGATGATGATGGGCAGCACCATTGATTTCGAGTTGTTGGTGAAGCCTCAATGATTTCCCGAAAACTGATTGGTTTACTGGTCGTCAGCGTTGCCTTGGCCTGGTGGTCAACTCGTGATGCTAACGACGACTCACCGCGTGCGCCGCGCAAAGACACATCGAGTCCTGCAACTCCCAAGGTGCTATCCGGAGCGGATAGCACCTCCTTGGTAGAGGAAGATCCTTGGCGTCGAATAATACTGCTGCCTGCAGTTGAGTCGATTGTTCCTGTCTCTAGTTCGGTGTACGAGCCTTCGCCACTCCCACCTGTTGAGTTACCCCCTCCACCGCCTCCACCCAGTGCTCCTGCGCTAACGGTTACCTACTTGGGGATGCTGCGAGAAAAGAACGCTCGGGTTCTCTATGTTCGTTATCAAGATATGCCGGTCGCTCTGAAGAAAGGGGATCTTCTTGGTGATGAATACCGTCTGGAAGGGCTCTATGCGGATCACGCAGTGTTTCGCTATTTGCCACTGGACTCTCTTCAGGAACTGAGATGGGATGAAGAGCGTTAGTCGACGACCCTACGGGTTTACCTACATTGAGTTGGTCGTTTCATTGGCAATCATCAGCTTGATCGCCAGCTTGTGTTTTCCTCTGATGATGGTGCAGCGCGAGCGAGAAAAAGAGCGAGAACTACGCAGGGCGTTAAGGGAAATCCGAATGGCAATAGATGCCTACAAGTTGGCGTATGAAGATGGACGAATTCTCAGGCGTGAAGGAGAGTATGGGTATCCTCATAGCTTGGAGGAGTTAGTGGCCGGTGTTGAGGATGCTTCTACCCCGGCGCATCAGAGGATTTATTTTTTAAGGAGGATACCGCGTAATCCGATGATGCCGGCCGACACCCCAAGTACGGAACAGTGGAGGATGTTGAGATATACAGATTTGAAGGAGGTAAAAAGTGGGGTAGATGAGATTTACGATATAGAGTCCCCGTTTCACTAGAGGGGCCTAATTTAGTAACTTGTTTTCTAACGAGAGGCTTGTCCTGAGTTGCCCCCTTAAATACACTCTCTCCAAACACTGTAAAAAGCGCTTATCAAATTCACCTGATGGCAGCTGCATAGCGCTGCTGTGTCGGCTCTTGGGGTTATAAATATTTCAGCGTAATCGGGCATACTACTGCGAGCTTTCTTCGCGGGTTGGTCTGTCCCGCGCTGAGTGGACACTGACTTTAGGGATGGTCTGAAGTAGCCATGCATTTCTGGCTGAATTCAGCGCCTACCGATTTTGAAAGCGGCCACTCGATCCAAAACACTCAAGTCAGTCGCACTTTTCTATCTTTTTCGCTACCGCGAGCACTTCGCAGCAGCCATTCTCG